>NZ_JBBLYM010000001.1:0-942500 GCF_037830295.1 Roseobacter sp. HKCC-CH-9351 | reverse complement strand
ATCTGCACTATTGTTATCTCTATTTTTACATCCATTTCGCAGCGAGACGGCAGGCTGAACTTTAACCCCATATTGATTACGAGGCTAACCATGTTCAAACACACTGCATTTGCACTCGCCACAACCGCAGCTTTTGCCACTTCGGCTTTTGCGATGGGTCACTCGAAGGATATCGTTGACACGGCCGCAGCCGCGGGCAGCTTTACCACGCTTCTGGCTGCTGCCGAAGCCGCGGGTCTGGTTGAGACGCTGAAAGGCGAAGGCCCTCTCACCGTTTTCGCACCAACAGACGAGGCGTTTGCCGCCCTGCCCGAAGGCACAGTTGAAACCCTGCTCTTGCCAGAAAACCGCGATCAGCTTGTCGCAATCCTGACCTATCACGTGATCGCAGGCGCGGTGATGTCTGGGGATCTTTCTGATAACATGACTGCCGCAACCGTTCAGGGCGCAGATATCACCATCGACCTCGATAATGGTGTAATGGTCAATGACGCCAATGTTGTTACCGCCGATATCGAAGCGTCAAACGGCGTGATCCATGTCATCCATTAGGTGATCATGCCTCCAATGTAATCCGCAGCACGGATTGCGCATAACGAAGGCCCCGCAAGATGCGGGGCCTTTTTCGATCTTAATGCACCACGGCATCATCAGGTTTGGGGCGATTTGTGGCCGCCACCCTGTCACCGATGATCAGCCCATCCGCGCCTGCACTGACAACAACCCGCGCGCCATCCTTGACCTCACCGGCCAAGATCATCTCTGCCAACGGGTCTTGCAGGCTGCGTTGGATGACCCGCTTCAAGGGCCGCGCCCCGAAGACAGGATCATATCCTTCGGAGGCCAACCAGTCCTTGGCCGCATCATCCAGATCAAGGGTGATTTTACGCGCAGCGAGGCGTTTCGCCAGAAGCCCAAGCTGGATTTCAACAATCCCACCCATATCGGCGCGGCCCAAGCGATCAAACACAATCATATCGTCTAGGCGGTTTAAGAACTCGGGGCGGAAATGTGCCCGCACCGCATCCATCACATCGCGCTTGGCGCCTGCAATGTCCCCACCATCTGGCAACTGACTGAGCGCTTGCGCCCCCAAATTTGACGTCAACACAATCAAGGTTTGTTTGAAATCAACGCGCCGCCCTTGGCCATCAGTCAGGATACCATCATCCAAGACCTGCAACAGAACATTGAACACCTCGGGATGTGCTTTTTCGACCTCATCAAAGAGGATCACCTGATAAGGTCTGCGCCGCACGGCTTCGGTCAGAACACCGCCTTCGTCATATCCGACATAGCCCGGAGGCGCGCCGATCAAACGGGCAACCGCGTGTTTCTCCATGAATTCGGACATATCAATCCGCACCATGGCCTGATCATCGTCAAAGAGATATTCAGCCAAGGCTTTGGTCAATTCGGTTTTCCCTACACCCGTTGGCCCAAGGAATAGGAATGACCCAAGCGGGCGATTTTCATCCTGAAGCCCTGCGCGCGCGCGGCGCACCGCACGACTGACGGCAGAAACCGCCTCGCGCTGGCCGATGACGCGGCGGCCAAGCTCCTCCTCCATCCGCAAAAGCTTTTCCCGCTCCCCTTCCAACATTTTGGACATGGGGATCCCCGTCCAACGCTCAACCACAGCGGCAATTTGCTCGGGGCGCACAGCCTCTTCGACCATGACATCTTCTTCGGCATTCTCTGCCTCGGCCAATTGGCGCTCGAGATCAGGGATCACCCCATAGGACAATTCACCTGCACGACCCAAATCGCCCCGCCGTTTGGCCTGATCCAATTCAGCCCGCGCCTGATCAAGCGCCTCTTTCAGCTTGCGCGCTGCATCAAGCTTGTCGCGCTCGCCCTGCCATTGTGCCGTCATTTGCGCAGATTGCTCCTGCAAATTGGCCAATTCTTTCTCAAGCTTTTCCAACCGTTCACGGCTAGCACTGTCTTCTTCTTTCTTGAGCGCCTCAGCTTCGATCTGCATTTGCAGGATTTGACGATCAAGCGCGTCTAATTCTTCGGGCTTACTGTCGACCTCCATCCGCAGACGGCTTGCTGCCTCATCAACAAGGTCAATCGCCTTATCGGGCAAGAATCGATCTGTGATATAGCGGTTCGACAAGGTGGCCGCGGACACGAGCGCCGCATCTGAGATCCGCACCCCGTGGTGAAGTTCATACTTCTCCTTGATCCCGCGCAGGATAGAGATTGTATCTTCCACCCCGGGTTCTTCGACCATCAAAGGTTGGAACCGCCGCGCAAGCGCGGCATCTTTCTCAACATATTTGCGATATTCATCGAGCGTGGTTGCACCCACGCAATGAAGTTCGCCACGGGCAAGCGCAGGCTTGATCAGGTTGGCCGCATCCATGGCGCCATCAGATTTGCCCGCCCCCACCAGAACGTGCATCTCGTCAATAAAGAGGATGATTTCACCAGATGCAGCCTCGATTTCTTTCAAAATTGCCTTCAGCCGTTCCTCGAATTCGCCGCGATATTTCGCGCCTGCGATCAGCGCCCCCATATCCAAAGCCATCAAACGCTTGTCGCGCAGGCTTTCGGGAACGTCACCATCGATGATGCGCAAGGCAAGGCCTTCTGCAATCGCGGTTTTCCCGACACCCGGCTCCCCAATCAGAACGGGGTTATTCTTGGTGCGGCGGCTGAGAACCTGCATCGCGCGGCGGATTTCCTCATCGCGCCCGATGATCGGGTCAATCTTCCCGTCCCGCGCGGCTTGCGTCAGATCCCGCGCATATTTCTTGAGAGCCTCATAGCCATCTTCAGCCGAGGCGGTATCAGCCGTGCGACCCTGACGGATGTCATTGATCGCAGCGTTCAGGGATTGAGCATTGACCCCGCTCGCCTCAAGCGCAGATTTCGCTGGCGATTTCACAAGGGCCAACGCGGTCAAAATCCGCTCAACAGGCACGAAACTATCGCCCGCTTTGGTGGCAAGCTTTTCGGCTTCGTCCAAAACCTTTACGGTTTGGCTGTCTATATAGACCTGCCCGGCATCCCCTGTGACTTTGGGTAATTTGGCCATGGCGGCATCATTAGCGGCGCGCACTTCGCGCGCATCGCCCCCGGCCTTAGTGATCAGATTGCCTGCCATACCCTGCTCATCGTCAAGCAAGGCTTTCAGCATATGCTCTGGTGCCAATTTTTGGTGATCTTCGCGCTGCGCCACTGTTTGAGCGGCCTGAATGAACCCGCGCGCACGGTCTGTGAACTTTTCAAAGTTCATCGTCTGTCTCCTTCATCTAAGCACCCGTCTCGCACCACCCGCTTTGCGGCATGATGCATCTTTCGGGCCTTCTCTTCAAACTTGGGAGGTCAGCGCGCTTTGTTCAAGGGTTAAGGCTCAATCGCGAATGCGTTCTGACAAAAGTTTTGCGGGCCTCAATCGCTCCGCCGCCTCAAAGAGGGAGAATGTTTGGTTGACTTAATTTGTCACTGCGGCAAGCTCATTCATATACCCCATCAATTCCGCTGTGCGGGCCGCCTCAACCAATTGCACTGCACGGGCGGGGTCATGGGTTTCAAACTGGACATAAAATAAAGGCTCCCCCCGCCTCAGCACCAAATCTTTCTTCGTTTGGTGCCATTCGAACGCCCACATCAGCGGACTCGGCCAAATATGCAGCGGAAACCGCCCCCAAAAAATCGTGCCCGGAAGGGGGTCTGTGCGGTAATGGGCAAACGCGGCCAGTTGGGTCAGATAGATCGGCTCATCCGCAATGAAGCAGTAGGGAAGAGCAAGCTGAATGGTCGGGCGATCAGCATAGCGCCATTCCGCCTCGGACACCAAGGTCACCACTTGGGCAATCTTATTGCCACGGATTGTGCTGCTTTTGCCTGCGCGATTGATCAACACTGCCTTCCCATCTTTGTCACGCCCAAATCCTAAATGCAGATCATAGGGGCAGCGCACCATAAAGTAGCGGCTTTCCATCTGCACCACCGCAGGGCAGCGCGCTGCTGATTTTGCATGCGCACGGTTGGCCCCGCGAGAGGCCACGCGTTCAGGCGCCTCAAAAAGCACTGCGCCCTTTTCTTCGGTCAAAAACCACCCCACACGCGCAGGGCCCTGTTCGGGCCTTGCATCGTCACGCGACGCTTCAATCGACAATTTCATGATCTGACGTTCCGTCCAGTTTAGCTATCTTGAGAATGAAGGTTGCCGAAGGGCGCGTCAATGCTGCCTTGGTCGGGCAATTGACCCACGGGCCAACCATCGCTACCACGGGACGCGAGCCCAACCCATGAATAAGGACGTCCAATGACCGCTGCATCTGACCGCTTGATTGTTGCCCTTGATGTGCCCCATGCGGTGGCGGGTTTAGAGTTGGCCGCCAAGCTCGGCAATGCGGTCAGCTTTTACAAAATCGGCTTGGGGATGCTGACGGGCGGCGGGCTTGCCTTGGCGCAAGAGCTGAAAGACGAACACGGCAAGCGCATCTTCCTCGACATGAAGCTATTCGATATCGGCGCAACAGTCGAAGCGGCGGTGCGTGGGCTTGCGCAATTCGACCTCGATTTTCTGACTGTGCATGGTGATCCCCATGTCGTGCGCGCGGCAAAAGAAGGGGCTTCTGGACACAAGACCAAGATTCTGGCCGTGACCATCCTCACCTCATTGGATCGCGCAGATTTAGACGCAAGCCTGATCACCGCAGGCGACATTCCCGATCTGGTCACAACCCGCGCTGCGCGTGCCTTTGAAGCGGGGGCAGATGGGGTTATCGCCTCACCACAGGAGGCCGCAATGATCCGCGCCCTGCCCGAGGCCGCAGGACGCCTCATCGTCACCCCAGGTGTGCGCCCCGCAGGCAGCGCGCTTGGCGATCAAAAGCGCGTTGCCACACCAGCCCAAGCCATCGCGGATGGTGCCGATCACATAGTGGTGGGGCGCCCAATCTGGCAAGCCGCCGACCCCGCTGCAGCCGCCCGCGCCGTGTTGGCGGAGATTGGCTAAGGGCGCCGCCCATGCCCGCCCTCTGCCGCGATTGTCTGAGCGAGTTTGAGGCAGGCAGCCGCTGCCCCGACTGCGGGCGGCCAAATGTGATCTCCCATCCTGAACTGTTCAATCTATCCATTGCGCATATGGATTGTGACGCGTTTTACGCTTCGGTGGAAAAACGGGACAATCCCGATCTAGCAGATAAACCCCTAATCATCGGAGGCGGGCGGCGTGGTGTCGTCTCGACTGCCTGTTATATTGCCCGCATCCGTGGCGTGCGCTCTGCCATGCCGATGTTTCAGGCTCTTAAACTTTGCCCTGACGCGGTGGTGCTGCGCGGGCGGATGTCGCATTACGCGGCAGTCTCGCGCGAAATTCGCGCATTGATGAACGAACTGACCCCCGCGATTGAGCCGTTATCGCTTGACGAGGCCTTTTTGGATCTCTCGGGCACAGGCAAATTGCATGGTCACCCGCCCGCTGTGATGTTGGCGCGCTTGGTCAAACGAATGAAAACCGAATTGGGACTGACAGGGTCGATTGGCCTCAGCCATAATAAATTTCTGGCCAAAATCGCCTCTGACCTCGACAAGCCACAGGGCTTTGCGGTGATTGGCCAAGCAGAAACACAGGATTTCCTGACTCAAAAGCCCGTGTCGATGCTGTGGGGAATTGGCGCAGCCGCACAGGCAAATTTGCAAGCGGCGGGCATTCACAAAATCGGTGATCTGCGCCGTTGGCCCAAAGATGAATTGGTCGCGCGTTTCGGCGCATGGGGCGCGCGGCTGCATGATTTGTCTTTCGGACGGGACAACCGCAAAATCTCGGCAACGCGCGAGGTGAAATCAATCTCAAACGAAACCACCTTTCCCAATGACCTTCGCGATCCTGATTTGCTCGATGGACATATCTGGCGTCTGGCAGAAAAGCTATCGGCACGCGCAAAGGCGCAGGGGCTTGCAGGGCGTGTTGTGGTATTGAAATTGAAAACTCACGATTTCAAAACACTGACCCGCCAGACCGCTATGCCTGATGGCACGCAGATGGCAGACCGCATTTATGCGCAAGCCGCGCAATTGCTTGCGGCTAATCTGAAATTTGCGCCCTTTCGACTGACCGGTTTGGGGCTGGGGGATTTGATCCCCGAAGCTCAGGGGGATCGCGCAGGCAATCTGCTTGACCCACAAGAGGCCAAACGCCTCCAAGCGGAACGCGCCTCGGATGAAATTCGTAAAAAATTTGGCGATCAAGCGATCGTAAAGGGCCGCACGCTGCGATGATCACTCAGCAGCAAGGGGCTGCGCGTCAGTTTCCTTAAAGGCCTCAATGACCTTCGCCAAAGCCGCTGTGACCCGAATACGGGTATCTTCGTACCCACCATTTTGGGCAATCGCAGCCTCATCCATATAAAGAGCGCGGTCAATTTCGATTTGCACAGCATGAAGCCCGCGGTTCGGCTTGCCATAGGCTTGGGCAATATACGCCCCTGCAAAGGGCGTGTTGCGCGCCACAGTGAACCCTTGCTCTTCAAAGGCGGTGTGGACAAGATCAACAATCTCACGATCTGCGGCACCACCAAACCGATCCCCTAGAATGAGATCGGGGCGCTTACTTTTGCTGCCCACCAAAGCGGCGCCTAAGGCGTCATGGGGCATGGAATGCATATCCAGCAAAATGGCGCGGCCGAATTGCGCGCGCGCCGCAGCCATCAAATCACTCAGACAGGCGTGATAGGGATGCCAAACACGCGCCAGACGCGCCTCAGCCTCAGCGCGGGTGATCTTACCGCGATAAATGCTGCGCCCATTGGCCACCACGCGCGGAATCACCCCAAGCCCTGCTGCAATGCGTGGCGATGCCGCCCCCCGCGCCACCCCGAAGATGACAGCGGGATCCAATTCATCCGCATTGCGATTGAGATCAACATAGGCGCGCGGGAATCGAGCCTTTAAAAACGGAACCCCAAATTCAGCAGTGCGTTCCGCCAATAGATGCACAAACGCATCTTCGGAACTGCGGATTTGCTGAGGGTCAATATCAATCGCGCCCAGAAACTCTGCGGGATAGACATCACCAGAATGCGGTGAAGCCACAACAACAGGGGCCAGATGCACCTCTGGCAAGGTCAAATCATAGGCGGGACTGCTATTTTGTGCGTTTCTCATGTGTTGGATATAGCCCAGTTCTGGAAAATACCAAAAGCCCTTGAACCGCCCCGCGATTCCTTTTAAAGACCGCGCTACAGCGGAACGGGCTTGGCTCGTGACGTCCGTTTTTCTTTTTCATTTGGCTGTACCTTAAGGCCGCGTGGAAAAAGCGGTGCGATCCGTAACGACATCGGGCGGTTAGCTCAGCGGTAGAGCACTACGTTGACATCGTAGGGGTCACTGGTTCGATCCCAGTACCGCCCACCATCGGCACAATCCCGTGCCAAACGAACAAAGGCGCACCGCCGCGCCGCGAGAAGGAGAAGACCCATGAAGGTCAAGAATTCGCTCCGTTCGCTCAAGCAGCGTCACCGCGATTGCCGCGTCGTGCGCCGCAAGGGCCGCGTCTATGTGATCAACAAGACGCAGCGCCGCTTCAAAGCCCGTCAGGGCTAAGCCAAGCGCAAGAGCTTATGATCTAATGAAAAACGCCGCCCTCTTTTGGGGCGGCTTTTTTCTTTGGGCCTACCAACCAGATTGGCGATCTTCTAATTCGTCCAAACTATAGCTGTCTTGGATTTGATCCGAGACATCCTCACGATAACGCGGATCTTGGCCCATGCAATTCGGCCCACAGATCAGATAGGCGACCCCATCCCCTCCGTCATTGAACCATAGCCGCCCCCCCCGGTGTCGCGACATATCCATTGACGCCTTCGTCTATGTCGCCCGCGAGATCCTCAACGGACGGCACCTCACTATCGGCATCAGGATCATAGCCTGCATGGGTGTGGAAGGATGCCGTAACTTCAACAAAGCGGCTTTCATCCCCACGCGACAAACAGGAATCCGATGTCCCCCGTGTCGCCTCGGTCGCCATATAGGTGCCATCGGGCATCAGGCCAATATAGCCGCAATATTCACGATTCTCCGCGAAAGATCGCCTTTGCAGTTCTAACAATATCTTGCGCGCCGCCTCCATCTCGCCCGCAGGTTGGGCCGTGGCCATGATCGGACAAAGGCCAAAAGCCCCAAGCATCACTATGTGCCGCATCTTCATTTCTCATAAAACCCCAAGAAACCCCTCTTGCCGCAAATCTGCGGCCCGCGCCAAAATTGGGCAAGTTTTCTGCGACACGGCACACCAAAAGGCCTCACAATTCCCCACAAAGAGGCATAAAAAACACAACAAGAGCGCCGCAGATACGTTGCTGCGCCGTCTTGCAACTCGCCCGCGCATATGCGCTTTTGTGCCAAAAGCGCGGTTGCCGCAAAATGCTGGCTCGCCTAAAGACAGACCCGCATTTGGAAGGAAGAGAGCATGACACATATCTGGCTGCGCGCAGAAGAACGCGAAAGCGAGGAGCGGGTGGGACTAACCCCAGAAGGCGCTGCCGCACTGATCGCCAAAGGCATGAAAATTACGGTTGAAGAAAGCCCTGCGCGCGTGATCCCTGTTGAGGGGTATATCAAGGCAGGCTGTGCAACCGCACCCTTTGCCTCATGGGCAGATGCGCCCCAGGATGCGATCATCTTTGGCCTCAAAGAATTGCCAGAAACCGATCACCCCCTGCACCATCGCCACATCATGTTCGGACATGCCTATAAGGGCCAACCTGCAGGACAAAGGTTGTTGAAACGATTCAAGGCGGGCGGCGGCACGCTTTACGATTTGGAATATCTGGTCGATGAAAATGGCCGCCGTGTAGCCGCCTTTGGATATTGGGCGGGGTTCGCGGGCGCGGCATTGTCGCTGAAGGCGCTTATTGCACAACCCAAACTCATGGGGCCGATCCAAGGCTATCCCAACAAAGACGCTTTGATTGCCGAATTGCAGCGTGAGATGACAGCCATTGATCTGCCCCGCGCCATCATCATTGGTGCCTTGGGGCGGGTCGGGACAGGCGCGCGCGATCTTTGCGCGGCACTTGGTATTCCAGTGACTGCTTGGGACATGGCAGAAACAGCCTCAGGCGGGCCATTCCCAGAAATTCTGGATCATGAAATGTTTCTCAACTGCATTCTCGCGGATCCTTCTGTGCCTGTATTTGTGCCGCAAAGCGCCAAAGAGGTCCCGCGCGCGTTGCGCGTGATTGGGGATATTGCCTGCGATCCAAGTTCCGATTTCTCGCCAATCAAGGTCTATGATCATGTCACCACATGGGGGGAGCCTGCATTGCGGGTGCATGATGTGCCACCATTGGATGTCATGGCGATTGACAATCTGCCCTCTCTCTTGCCGGTAGAAAGTTCGAAAAATTACGCCGCGCAGCTTTTGCCATCTTTGCACGGGTTGGGGGATTTGACCCAAGGCGTGTGGGGCCGCGCCAAGGCCCGCTTTGACCACCATATCGCACAAGTTTAAGGGAGTTTAGATCATGACAATTCATTGGTGTGGAACAGGTCTGTCCTCCATTCCAGGCCTGCGCCATCTGATTGAAACCGAAGGCGATGTGGTCGTGTGGAACCGCAGTGTCGACAAAGCCAAGGCAGCTGTCGGGGATATCGCAAAAGACATCCGCGCGTTTGATATGGCAGCCCTCACCGAAGCCACGAAAAAGGGCGATGTGGTTATCTCAATGCTGCCTGCCGATATGCATGTGCCGCTTGCCACAATGGCGATTGCGGCAGGGGCACATTTTGTCTCCTCCTCCTATATCGCACCTGAGATGCGCGCATTGGATGAGGCGGCACGCAAGGCTGGGGTTTGCGTTGTCAATGAGGTGGGCCTTGACCCGGGCATCGACCATTTGATGGCCCATGCCCTCATGCATGACTATCGCAACAGTGCTGCTTTTGACCCGCAAAATGCCCATGATTTCATCTCTTACTGCGGTGGGATTCCCAAAATCGCGAACCCGTTTCGCTACAAATTCAGCTGGTCGCCGCTTGGCGTTCTCAAAGCACTGCGGTCGCCTTCGCGTTCCATTGCCAATGGCAAAGAATTAAACGTCTCGCGGCCTTGGGATGCGATTTCGCACTACACCGCACCCCTTGAAACGCCAGAGGAATTTGAGGTCTATCCAAACCGCGACAGCCTGCCTTTTATGGCCGAATACGGGTTTGAAGCCGATTGGAATGTGCAGCGCTTTGTGCGCGGCACTTTGCGTCTTGCAGGGTGGTCTGAAGCATGGGCGCCCGTGTTCCGCGAAATCGAAACCCTCGAGGGGGCGGCGGGCGATGCGCGGCTGCGCGAGATGTCTGACCAATTCTGGCGCGAAAATTCCTATGAGGCAGATGAGCCAGACCGCGTTGTTTTATGCGTCTCTCTCAAAGCAGAGGTCGCGGGGACTGCGCGGTGGCACAAAACCTATGTGATGGATGCATGGGGCGATGCGCGCGGCACAGCGATGGCGCGGCTTGTCTCAACCCCGGTCGCACTGGCCGTCAAAGCGGCAATCACGGGGGCCGTGCCTGCGGGCGTGTCCGCTGCGCCGCATGATATCGGGCTTGTCCGCGACTGGATGGAGGTTGTGGGAACCCTTGCCCAAAGCCTGTCTGTGGTCGACCATCTCGCCTAGAAAATGCGGTAGTAGAGCCAATCGGGGAAGAACTGACTGACCCTGAAAAACGCCCCAAAGCCCCATGGAAAACTGCAACTGAATTTCTTGCGCCGCATATGGCGCAAGAAAATATCTGCCGCAGGGGCGGGATCCATGATGAACGGCATGGCAAAATTGTTCTTATCGGTCAGCCTCGTGCGGATGAAACCAGGGTTGACCAGTTGCACGGCGACATTGCTGCGCCGCATATCCACACGCAGGGATTCCGCCATATGCATCACCGCTGCCTTCGATGCGCCATAGCCTGTGGCCGAAGGGAGGCCACGAAAGCCCGACAGACTGCCCGTGATGACGATATGACCTGCATCCTTTGCCACGAATTGCGGCACGACATGGCCCAAGACGCGCGCCGCACCCATGACATTGATATCCATCATCGCCAAGACTTGGTCACTATCCCAAGCGCTGGCATGCATCGGCCAATAAACCCCTGCAAGATAGACCATCCCATCTATATCGCCGACATGCCTAGCGGCTTTGGCCACGCTTTGCGCATCACTGACATCCATGGGCACAACCCGAGATGGGCCGTTTAGGCGTGTCGCAACCTCATTAAGCCGCGCCTCAGATCGGGCGGATAAGATCACCTCCGCGCCTGCGCCAGATAATTTCTCAGCCAAGGCTGCACCCAACCCTTCGGATGCGCCGACAAGCCAATATGTCTTTCCTACAAAATCTCGCATAAAAACCCCATCTCTTTCGCGAAAGTAAACCTAGCGCGCGCGTTCTTGTGGCAAAGGTGTGATACTCAGAATCGTGATCGCAAGCAGCTTGAGCGCGCAAGGAACCGCCGCATAGAGCAGCACCAAGCGCGACAATGCCGCTTCGGGATTGGCCGCGCCCGCCTCAAACCCTGCGGCCTCCAACAGGGGCAATAGGGTGACAGCGGCGAAGGCCAAGGTGAATTTGGTCGCGAAAGACCACAATCCGAAGGCTGCGCCCGCCTCGGGTGCGATTTTGGACAAATGACGCGAGAAAATGGCAGGCAGGATCGTCAAATCTGCCCCAAGCGCCATGCCCGAAGTCAAACAGATCAAAGCAAAAGCGACCACATCGCCCGCCCCCAAAGCGAGGGTGAAGGCGAAGGCCAAAATCGACAAAGCCATGCCAAACAACAATACAGGCTTGGCCCCAAAGCGCGTGGCGGCCCGTGTCCAAAATGGCGCGGACAGGGCGGCAGCGAGAAAGAACAACAACAAAAGCGGCCCCTCCCATCCAAGGGCCTGCAACACCCCTTCAACGTAGAACAGGAAAAGGGTGGAGGTCACCGCGACTGGGGCGGCATTGATCAAAGCAATACCCAACAAACGCCGCGCCGTCTGATCGCGCAAGATTGTGCCAAAGGCGGTTGGCGGTGTCGCCGCCCCCTGCCCCCAGTCAGGGCGCATCAACACATAGGCAAGGGCGCAAAGACCCACAAAGCCAATCGCAAAACCTGTAAACGGGTGGGGCAAGAAACTTGCCAATGCAATCGGGGCAACTGACGCCAAGCATACCCCCAACAACCCCCCCGTTTCGCGCCATGTGGCAAGGCGCAAATGACCATCTGTTCCAAGCCGTTCGGCGGTTTGCACACCCTCGGCGTAAAAGCAGATCGTGAGGAAGGAGAAAGACGAGAACAATCCGATTAAGGTCAGCGCAAACCACCACACGGGGGCAATCGGCGGCGCAATGGCAAAGAGGCCATACATGGAGGCAGCAAGAATCGTCACAGCCCCCGCCACCATGCCCCTCCGATAGGCGCGGGTGGTGCGTGCCAAACATCCCAAAGCAGGGTCTTGCACCACATCAAATAACCGCAAGCCGAAAAGGATGCCCCCGAGCGCCGCAAGGCCCAAGCCATATTCATCGACATAGAATTTCGGGGCATGGATATAAATGGGCAGACCCGCGCTCGACAGCATGGCGGCAAAAACTGCGTAGCCCGCCAAGGGCGCGCTGCGCTTAGCCATCAAGACACCTCGCGTTCGGGCGGCTCAGGGCGCGGGCGATAGGGCGCGCCCTTGATCCATAATTTCAGCGCCTGCCAATGGATCAGGCCCAAAACCCTGCGCGACCCAAAAGGCCGCCGCCATAAGGCGCGCAAGATATCGCCATTGCGCAACGGACGCCGCGCGCCGGTCAGCGTGGCATAAAGCCCCTCATTCCCCGTTGCATAATCGATGAAAATCCCCACCCGATCCGCACGAATATCAAAGCGGAATTCATAACCGCCCTCAATTTCTTGGAAGGGCGAGACGTGGAAGATCTTTTTTGCCCGCAAAATATCGTGACGGGTGATTTCCTCGAGATCTTTGCGATGGCAAAGATAGGAATGCCGATCACCGAAAGTATTAGACACTTCGGCAATGACAACGCGCAAGCGCGTTTGGGTATCATAGGCCAACCAAAAACTGACAGGGTTGAACACATGGCCCAAGAGACGCGGCTGCGCCAAAAGCATCAGCTTGCCTTGGGTCTGCTCGGCCAATCCATGCGCGGCCAAAACAGCGCGTGCCCAACTGGCCCCCGCTCCGTTTTTGGGCGCACCGCCGTGGTCAAGATCCCGTAGGGCTGCAAGATTTCCCTTGTTACGGCCAAACAATGCGGGGGCAATCAGATCATCCACCTCTGCATCAAGCATCACGTAATCAATGGAATATCGAAACGCGTTTTCCACAGCGCCCCTGCGGCCATGAAATGTTTCGCCTGCGATATAATCCACCGATGATGACACTGCTTTCTCCCGTCAGGCCGCCGCAACCATGCGATCCCGTTCGGCCATAGCATTGACCACATCAATCGCACTGGCCAACCCATCCTCGTGGAACCCATTTTTCATCCACGCCCCGCAGAACCAAGTGTTTCCAGTGCCATTCATGGCCCGCACTGTGCCTTGTGCGGCTAATGCGGCCAAATCATAAACGGGATGACGGAAGGTTGCTGTGTCATAGATCAAATCATCTGCAATCTCTCCACGGCTGTTCAATGTCACAAACAGCGGGTCAGATTTTGGGATGGGTTGCAGGCGGTTCATCCAATAGGTCAGATCAATTGGGCCACCGCTATAGCCTGCGCGCTCGGTGTAATTCCAACTTGCCCATGTGACTTCGCGCAATGGCATCGCGCGGCGATCTGCGTGCAACACCATTTCATTGGGCTGATAGCGGACTGCACCAAGGGCGGCTTGTTCTTGCGCGGTTGGATCCGCCAAGAGCGCCAAACTGTCATCAGAATGTGTTGCAAAGACCACATCGTCAAAGCGCTGCCATTGGCCATCACGGCGGATCTCAACACCGCCCGCCACGCGCTTGACCTTGTCCACGCCTGCATTGGTGACGATGGTCACCCCACGCTCGCTCAACGCGCGCTCAAGCCGCGTGACATATTCAATAGAGCCGCCATGCACGGTCCACCATTGATGTTGGCCTGACGCTTGCAGCAAGTTGTGGTTCTGGAAAAACCGCACAAGGGCCTGGGCGGGGAAATCCATGATCTCCTCTTTTGGGGTCGACCAAATCGCGCCAGAAATTGGGGTCAGGTAGTAATCGCGAAACCACGCGCCCATACCCAACTCATCCATGAACTCGCCCAAGGTTTGTGAGCTGTCATTGGCTAAACTGGCCGCCTGCGCGTTAAAGCGCATGATGTCAGCCAACATGCGCAGATATTGCGGTCGCACAAGGTTTTTGCGTTGCGCGAATAGGGCCTTGAGCGAATGCAGGCCATATTCAATCGCCCCGCCCCCGATTGAGGCCGCAAAACTCATGTCACTCTCGACAACAGGAACCTGCAGCTCTTCGAACAGACGCACCAAATTAGGATAGTTGACGTAGTTGAATACGATGAACCCCGTATCAACAGGCTGATCGCGGTGGCGGCCTGCAACCACAGTGCGCGCATGCCCTCCAAGGCGGTTCTCCGCTTCAAACAAGGTTACATTGGCATTTGGCGCAAGGTAATAGGCGGCCCCCATCCCTGAGATCCCTCCCCCGATGACGGCCACAGTGCGAGGGGGGGCGGGGGGTGTTTCAAATGGCACGGATATTTTCCTTGTTAGTGTTCTTTCTCTGTCTAGCCAAGTTTACGCCCACTGTCGCGCCTTGGATTAAAAATTGCCTCAATTTTTTCTAAGCGTGCGCCAAAATTCGAAGGGCGGACGGCCCTCACGATAATTTTTTGATCCAACCCTGTAACATACGCGTAACCGTGTTATGCTCGACCTTGATGTTCATAATTTGACGGCAGGTAACCCTCGCGATGCACATTGCGCGCAAGGTCGGCATGAGTCAGCCCCCGCTGATGCGGAGCCGCTGATGTCAACACCGCTGACCCCTCCCCCCCTCAAGGTGCAGTCCTGCGAATGGATCGCCGAAGTGATGGCGATTGCGCAAGATCGTGATCAAGCGGCCTTCGCTGCTTTGTTTCGGCATTTCGCCCCGCGCGTGAAAGCCTTTTTGATCAAGTCAGGCGCGGATGAGGCGCTCGCGGAAGAATGTATGCAGGATGTGATGGCCACTTTGTGGCGCAAAGCACATCTGTTTGATCCCGCGCGGGCCTCGGTCGCGACATGGATTTTCACCATTGCGCGGAACCGCAAGATTGACCTGTTGCGCAAATATGCACGACCAGAGCCAGAAGATTTACCATGGGGGCCAGAGGCAGAACCCGACCAAGAAGATGTTCTTGCCCTCCAACAAGAGAGCCGCAAACTGGCCGAAGCCCTCAAAAGACTACCTCAGAAACAAAGAGTTTTGATCGAAAAAGCCTATTTTGGGGATCTCAGCCATGGCGAGATTGCAACAGAAACAGGCCTGCCCCTTGGCACGATCAAATCGAGAATTAGGTTGGCGCTAGAGAGATTGCGTCATAACATGAGCCAAGCGACCAAATGACCGAAGTAAAACATCATATCAGTGACGACTTTTTGATCGGCTACGCAGCAGGCAGTTTGCCTGCGGCTTTCGATCTTGTTGTTGCCACTCATGTCTCGCTCAGTGATGACGCCCGCGCAAGGCTGCATGCCTTTGATGCGGTTGGCGGCTGCATCCTAGACGAGATGGACGAGGCCCCCCTTGCACAGGACAGCCTTTCCAAAACCCTGAGCCGCATAAATGAAAACGCCGCATCAGAGGTGGCCAGCCCGCAAAAGCAAACTCGGCCAGAAGATGGCATTTTCCCTGCCCCGCTGCGCGATATGATTGGGTGCGATCTGGCAGATGTGAAATGGCGCCCGATTGGGATGGGCTGCAAGCAGGCGATTATCAGCGAAGGCAAGGATGCCACCGCGCGGCTTTTGTTCATTCCAGCGGGCCAAGCGATGCCCCGCCACACACATCGCGGAACCGAAATGACCTTGGTGCTTCAAGGGGCCTATCGTGATGAAACCGACCGTTTCGGGCGTGGTGACATCGAAATTGGCGATGAAACCATGAACCACACCCCCGTGGCTGAGGCGGGCGAAGATTGCATCTGTCTGATTGCCACCGATGCGCGCCTGAAATTTGAAGGCCTCTTGCCGCGTATCGCGCAAACATTCCTGCGCATCTGATCAACTGGCCGCTTTCCATTCACGCCCTGCTTGGCTAGGCAGGGGCGTGAACAGGCAAAAGGGCGCTCTCATGTCCAACAAAGTCGTGCTTATGGGTGTAAAAGGCGGGCCTGCAATTCGCCCCAATGGCCCAATGCCCACCTCTAGCTTACTTGAGATTGCAGGGCGCAGCTGTGTTGTGGATTGCGGACTTGGCGTGTCCAAGGGGCTTGTGCAGACAGGGCTTTCGCTCAAATCGCTTGATCTGATTTTCATCACCCATCTTCATTCAGACCATATTTTGGAATTGGGTGGATTGATCCATACTGCTTGGACATCTGGCCTTGCCACCCCTGTCTATGTTTACGGCCCCAAAGGCATTGGCGCAGTATGGGAGGGGTTCCTTGCGTCTCTCGCTTTCGACATTGATCTGCGCATTGATGATGAGGGCCGCCCCGATTTGCGCGGGTTGGTGACGATCACCGAATATGATGAGGGCATTGTGGCAAATCTACCAAATGGCCTAGTGGTGCGCGCGTTGCGGGTTGATCACCCCCCCATTCTTGATTGCTTTGCGCTACGCTTTGACAGCCCTGACTGGTCAGTCTGTTTTTCGGCCGATACCGCATATTTCCCGCCTTTGGCCGATTTCGCCCGCGGATGTGATCTCTTGATCCACGAAGCCATGCTTGAGGCAGGGGTGGATCGCTTGGTCGCCCGCACCACGGGCGATGGGGCAAAACTCAAAGCGCATATTGTGCGCGCCCACACAGAGGCCCGCGATGCTGCCAAAATTGCACAAGCTGCTGGCGTGCCGCGTCTGGCCCTGCACCACCTTGTGCCCGCAGATGACCCTGAGATTACCGCCGATCACTGGCGCGCGGCCTGTGCAGATGCGTTCTCAGGCGAAATCATCATCGGTTACGATGGATGTGTGATAGAGGGGCCAAACTCATGAGCAAAAAGCACAAATTCGGGCCAGATCGTGCCCAGCTTTGGTTTCGCCTCTGCTTTTCCTTGGTGGGTGTGGCCGCGCTTGGCGGTGCTGTCGCGTATCGTGGCCTGCCATCTGGCCCCGCAATGGCGGAAATTGGCATCATTGCGGGTGGGTTTTTCATGGGCAGCGCGATTTGGTCAGCATGGCGTTTGATCACGCGCGATCATCCCTAAGCCTCCCATGACCGAAGTCGTCTACAGCCCCCCAAACGCGCCTCTTGAATTGATCCATGAGGATCATGAACTGCTGGTCGTCAATAAGCCCGCAGGTCTTTTATCTGTTCCAGGCAAGGGGGATCATCTGAAGGATTGCCTGATCACCCGCCTGCAAGCCGCCTTTCCTGAGGCCCTGTTGGTGCATCGGCTGGATATGGATACCTCAGGCGTGATTGTCTTCGCGCGCACCCCCGCCGCGCAGCGCCATTTGGGGCTGCAATTCGAAAAGCGGATGATGAAGAAATCCTACCTCGCCTTGGTCTGGGGCCAAGTTGACGGCAAAGAGGGCGTGATTGATCTACCCCTGATTGTGGATTGGCCAAACCGCCCCTTGCAAAAGGTCTGCCACGAGACGGGCCGCGCGGCGGTGACGGAATGGAAGGTCTTGCGTCATGACGAGACAAGCACAAGGATGCGGCTGTTCCCCCAAACGGGCCGCTCGCACCAATTGCGCGTCCATATGCGGGAATTGGGACATCCAATTTTGGGCGATCCGTTCTATGCTACTGGGCCTGCACGCGACTTTCCGCGCCTCATGCTGCACGCAGAAACCCTGCGTCTGCGCCACCCTGATGGCGGGCGTGGCATGACCTTTCGTGCGAAAAACGCGTTCTAGGAACTGCGGCGCTTTGTCATGCCAAAATTAGAATAATTCTAAAAATTGGGCCTGTAAGGCGCGAGGTAGCTTTCCTATATCAAGGGGGTAACGGCAAAAAAAGGAACCTCCCCCATGGGCCTACGTATCAATGACATTGTCCCCAATCTTGAACTGACCACTGATCACGGCACCTTTAAATTCCATGATTGGATTGGCGATCAATGGGCCATCTTATTCTCCCACCCCAAAGATTTCACACCCGTCTGCACCACAGAATTCGGCGCAGTCTCGCAGCTTGGCGCAGAATGGGCCAAGCGCGGCACCAAAGTTATTGGCCTTTCCGTGGACAGCGTGGAAGAGCATGGCAAATGGAAATCAGACATTGAAAGCTTTGCTTCCGCCAAGGCCGAATTTCCAATCATTGCAGACCTTGATCTGACCGCGTCCAAAGCCTTTGATATGCTGCCAGCCGAGGCCTACCTGCCCAATGGTCGCACCGCCGCAGATAGTGCAAGCGTGCGCTCGGTGTTCATCATTTCGCCTGACAAGAAGGTGCAATTGATCATGACCTACCCCATGTCGGTTGGGCGCAATTTTGCCGAAGTTTTGCGCGCTCTGGATGCGTTGCAAGCCACCTTCGGGCAGCCAATTGCGACACCTGCAAATTGGCAACATGGCCAAGATGTGATTGTGGCGCTCTCGCTCAATGACAATCAAGCGCGTGAAAAGTTTGGCGAGATTGATGTGAAATTGCCTTACCTGCGCACCACGAAACAGCCAAGCTAATCAGAAAAAAGCCCCCAACATTTGGGGGCTTTTATTTTACGCGGCAGTGCCGTTGCCTGTGATGGCGTAATTCGGTCTGTGCAGATGCACGACCGTGCCAATCGGCAATTTTTCATAAAGCTCGCTGACATGCGCGTTGACCATACGCACGCAACCCGATGACGCGCTGGTGCCGATTGACCAAGGCTGTGGCGTGCCATGAATGCGCAAATAGGTGTCGCGATCCCCGTCATAAAGATAAAGCGCGCGCGCACCCAATGGGTTTTCTGGCCCACCAGGGACGCCGCTTGCAAATTCCGCATAAAGGTCTGGTTCGCGCGCAATCATCGCGGCTGTCGGTTGCCAACTGGGCCATTCAACCTTGCGGCGGATCGTATATTGCCCAGGCGCTTGTAGGCCCGAACGGCCAACAGCCACGCCGTAGCGCATAGCCGTGCCATCATCGAGAATGTGGTATAAATATTTTGCAATCGGGTCGACATGCACATGACCGGGCACCATGCCAGCCTTATGCACAATCCGTGTCGGCATCAGCCGAGGATGTAAGCCCCACGGGTTTGGGCCTTGTGGTTCGGGGCGCTCAATCGTCTCGTCAAAGCCTACGGCATCTTGTGCCACGGCGGGGGTCGCGAGAAAAGCGGCGCTGCCTGCAAGGAAATGTCTGCGATCCATAGCAAAATCCATCGTTATGGGGCCAATTTACTGGCCGAAATATGCCGCAACTGCCCCCAGTGACACAAGAACATCACGCAGCGGGGCGGTTAACATTTGCGTCAGTGACGCCTTGGTAAAAACCCCCGCAACCAAGGCTGCGGGGGTTCTCTTAGTCTCAAGCGGAGCTTACTCCGCCGATGCCTCTTCTTCGCTGCGTTCTTCGCCAGTCTCTTGGTCAACCATTTTCATGGCCAAACGCACTTTGCCGCGGTCGTCAAAGCCCAAGAGCTTTACCCAGACCTCTTGGCCCTCCTGAAGAACATCGCTTGGATGGTTCAGACGGCGGTTTTCGATCTGGCTGACATGAACGAGGCCATCGCGCTTGCCGAAGAAATTCACGAAAGCACCGAAATCAACGATTTTGACAACTTTGCCTTTGTAAACCTTGCCTTCTTCAGGCTCAGCCACGATGGAATAGATCATATCATAGGCCGCTTTGATGGCGTCTTGGTTCGCACTTGCGATCTTAATGATGCCATCATCATTGATATCAACCTTGGCGCCCGAGGTTTCCACGATCTCGCGGATCACTTTACCGCCAGACCCGATCACTTCGCGGATCTTGTCGGTTGGGATTTGCATGGTCTCAATGCGTGGGGCATGTGCCGAGAACGCATTGGCCGAAGACAATGCCTTGGCCATTTCGCCAAGGATATGCATCCGCCCTGCTTTCGCCTGCGCAAGCGCCTTTTTCATGATTTCAGGGGTGATCCCTGCAACCTTGATGTCCATCTGCAGCGAGGTGATCCCCGCTTCAGTGCCTGCCACTTTGAAATCCATGTCGCCAAGGTGATCTTCATCACCAAGGATATCGGTCAAAACAGCGTAAGAGCCATCTTCTTCCAAGACCAGACCCATGGCCACACCCGCAACAGGGGCTTTCAGCGGCACGCCTGCATCCATCATCGACAGGGAACCACCACAGACCGAAGCCATTGAGGAAGACCCGTTCGACTCTGTGATCTCAGAGACCACGCGGATCGTGTAAGGGAAATCGGTAGGCGCAGGCAGAACCGCCTGCAACGCACGCCAAGCCAACTTACCATGGCCGATTTCACGGCGACCAGGTGAGCCAACACGCCCAACCTCGCCCACAGAATAGGGGGGGAAGTTGTAATGCAGCAGGAAGTTTTCTTTGAAATTGCCATGCAGCGCATCAATGAATTGCTCATCATCGCCTGTGCCAAGCGTGGTCACAACCAAGGCCTGAGTTTCACCACGGGTGAACAGAGCCGAGCCATGCGTGCGGGGCAAAAGACCTGTTTCGCTGACAATCGAACGAACCGCATCCAAGGCGCGGCCATCAATCCGCTTGCCGTCTTTCACAACCGAACCACGCAGAACCGAAGATTCCAGCTTCTTCAGTGCCGAACCAAGGTTTTCATCTGCCAATTCTTCTTCGGAAAGCTGCACTTTGATCGCTTCTTTTGCGGCGGATACAGCGGCAACGCGGTCTTGTTTATCAAGGATCGCATAGGCATCACGCATCTGCGCTTCACCCAGGGATTTCACCTTTTCATACAGCGCGCTGTAATCAGGTGGGGTGAAATCAAACGGCTCATTCGCCGCAACTTCTGCCAGATCAATGATCAGATCAAGCACGGGCTGCATTTGCTCATGGGCAAATGTGACCGCGCCGAGCATTTCATCCTCGGTCAGCTCATAGGCCTCGGATTCAACCATCATCACGGCGTCTTTGGTGCCCGCCACAACCAGATCCAAACGCTGGTCGGGGTTGTTGCGCAGACCCTGCATATCGTCAACAGTCGGGTTCAGGATGTATTCCCCATCCTCAAAGCCCACACGGCAGCCTGCAATCGGCCCCATGAAAGGCACGCCCGAAATCGTCAACGCTGCAGACGCGGCGATCATCGCAACGATGTCGGGATCATTCACCAAATCATGGCTGAGAACCGTACACATCACGAGAACTTCGTGCTTGAAGCCCGAAACAAACAAAGGGCGAATGGGTCGGTCGATCAAGCGCGCGGTCAGCGTCTCTTTTTCGGTAGGACGCGCTTCGCGCTTGAAAAAGCCACCAGGCACCTTGCCTGCGGCGTAGTATTTCTCTTGGTAATGCACAGTCAGCGGAAAGAAATCCTGACCTGGCTTAGCTTCTTTGGCGAAGGTCACATTTGCCATAACGCTGGTTTCCCCAAGCGTTGCGATCACTGTGCCATCTGCCTGACGGGCAACCTTGCCCGTTTCTAGGGTGAGGGTTTCCTCGCCCCATTGAATCGATTTTTTCACTTCGTTGAACATCATCATTTCCTGTGTGGAAGCACTCCCAAGCCTTCTCGGGTCTTCCGTTTCATTGGCGGCCCCATTGCCGCCGACCCCCTTCATCATCCCATGCGCCGGGGTCGTTGCGTCACGTCTCAGATGCGCGCCACATAGCGCAGATTGTGCGCTATGAAAAGCATAGACAGAAATCGCGCCGGAAATATCCAATGACCAAATGAAAAACGCCCGCTGACGGGATCAGCGGGCGCTTCAAACTGATAAAGGCAAAGATTAGCGGCGGATGCCCAAACGCTCGAGGAGCGACTGGTAACGCGCTTCGTCTTTCGCACGCACATAATCCAGCAACTTACGGCGCTGAGCAACAAGCTTAAGCAAGCCACGGCGCGAATGGTTGTCTTTGGCGTGAGTTTTAAAATGCTCAGTCAGCGTAGTAATGCGCGATGTCAGGATCGCGATCTGCACCTCGGGGGAACCAGTGTCGCCCTCTTTGGTGGCAAATTCTTTGACCAAACGGTTCTTTTCTTCAGCAGTAATCGACATCGGGCTCTCCTTTACGTTAGAGGGTTGCAGCACAGGCCGGGATGTCGTCCAGCAAGGCCATTTCCCCACGGCGCTAGCACCGTGGATTGCGGCCACATAGGGGGGAATCGCGAAAATGAAAAGGCTTTTTTGATCTGTGCCGCACAGGTCTGTTAACCTTGAGCGCAAATTTTTATCCAAACCTCGGCGATTTATGGCATCTTTCAGCCTCGCCATGCGCCGTTCATCGGCGCTTGGCATCACGCATCTGCTGCTGCCATAGCATCAGATTTTGCCATTAGGGCAAGGTTCACTCACTTCACGCAAATCCGGTGATCGTTTGAGGGTATCGCATAATGTGCGGGAGTGCGTGATGCTTGCGCTTACGGGTTTGATCAGTTTGATCGCAGCGGGCTATGCCGCTGCATGTATGTTTGATCTTCAATTGGATGAGTCAGAAGACGGGCCTAAATCCCGACAATATCCATCTGCGCGCAATTGGAGGCACGTCCTAAAGAAAATGCGCCCGTAAGGCGGCCAAAACCGCCTCGGGCTGTTCTTCGGGCATGAAATGGCCTGTATTGGCCACGGCCTGCCCCGTCACGTTTTCCGCCCATGCCCGCCAGATCCCCAAAGGATCACCCGTGCGCGCGGGAAAGCCTGCCTCAGCCCAGAGAAAGCAGAGGGGCGCCGTGATCATCCGACCCGCCGCCCGATCTTCTGCATCCAATCCGCGATCAAAAAATGCGCCCGCGCGGTAATCGTTGCACATTGCTGCAATGCGCGCAGGATCAGCCGCTTGGGCGCGATAGGCTGCCAAAGCCGCGTCAGAAAAGGCGCTTAGATCTTTGGCATATGTCCATGAGGCCAATGTCCAATCCATATAGGCCGGCCCATCTGTCGCGATCATCCGCTCGGGCAAAGGGGCGGGCTGCGCAAGGAACGTCCAGTGATAGGCCTTCATCGCCAATTCCGCATCCCATGCCGCCCAAAAATCAACGGTCGGAACGATTTCCAAAATCGCCAAACGCTCAAGCCTATCAGGATGATCCAAAGCAAAGCGATAGGCCACGCGTGCGCCGCGATCATGCCCCGCAATATGGGCCTTTTCGATGCCGAAATGATCCATCACTCCCGCCACATCCAAGGCCATCTCACGCTTGGAGTACATGCGATGTTCTTCATCGGCGGCGACAACTTCACTCTCACCATAGCCGCGCAAATCAGGGATGATCACATGAAAATCGCGGGCCAAATCGGGCGCGACTTTTGACCAGCACATATGGTTTTGAGGATAGCCATGCAGCAAAATCAAGGGCGCACCATGACCGCCGTGATGCACTGAAAGCGTGATCCCGTTGGTTTTGATTTGTTCTTTCACAAAACCTGAAGTCGCGCTGTCCATCGGTGCCTCCAAGATCAATTCCACAAAATTGGCGTGGTCGAATAGGGAATATAGAGCGGGTGTTTGGGATGACCTTCCTTCGACAATCCCAAATGGTAAAGCGGTTTTTCAACTTGGCGCAGCAATGCCGCCACCTGCGCCCCCCGCCCCAAAAACGCACCATGCGCCCCCCACGCACAGATGATCTGATGCGCCGCAGTTGCACATCCTAAAATGGCATCATCATTGGCAGGCCCAATCGGATCAGCGGCGGCACGCATCGCGCGGGGGTCTGTGTCGCGCCATGCGAAAATATTCACCACTGTGAAGCTGCCAAACCCAAGCGCGCGCGCACGCCGTTCGCAGCGCTCGACTGTGGGGTCGTTTTGCGTCTCGGTCGCGGTGGAGGGGTTCAGCATCACAAACCCCACGCGCTGGCCTGCGCCTTCCCAAATGCGCGTGAGGCTATAGCGATAGGCCTCGCAATCGGAATAGACCGCCTCTGACGCGGCATCACCCTTTTGGAACGCGCGGCGGATCACAGGTTGAACACGCGGCTTGGATGCAGCTCGCCCTCCATATACCGCCCAATGGCAACAGGCCGCCCCTCAAAACTGGCCCATGCTTGATCACCATAATTGGGCGCAGCATCCATCACCTGCCCAGGGTTTCCAACCCGCAGGCGCTGCGCGCCTTCTGAGGTTGCGCGCAAATGTGGCAACCCGTCCAACGCATGTTCGAGTGGCAAGAGAGCCGCATCAAGCGCCGTGGTTTTTGCGGCCAATTCAACCTGTTCCAAGCTCACAGCATCGTCCAAGTCAAAAGGCCCCGACCACAGACGGCGCAACCACGCAACATGGCCGTAACAGCCCAATGCGGCACCCAAATCTCGCGCAATCGCGCGCACATAACCACCCTTGCCGCAGACCATCTCTAAGACCGCAGACCCAGGGTTTTTGCGCGAAACCAGATCAAGCGTCTCAACGTAAAGCGGTCGTGCGGATAGTTCCAAATCTTCGCCCGCCCGCGCCAAGGCATAGGCGCGCTGGCCATCTATTTTCACAGCTGAATATTGCGGCGGAATTTGCGTGATATGCCCCCGAAACGCGGCTAGGCTCGCACGAATATCATCATCACTCGGCCTCAGGTCAGAGCGCGCGATCACCTCGCCCTCGACATCATCAGTATTGGTCGCAGTGCCAAAGGTGACTTCAAACTCATAGGCTTTGAGGGCATCGGTGATGTAAGGCACTGTCTTGGTTGCTTCGCCAAGCGCCACCGCCAAAAGACCTGTCGCCTCAGGATCAAGCGTGCCTGCATGGCCCGCTTTATTCGCATCCAACGCCCATTTCACTTTGTTCACCACAAAGTTGGAACTCACCCCCGCAGGTTTATCGACAATCAACCAGCCTGAGATGTCGCGTCCCCGTTTGCGCCGTGCCATGCGTGATCCTTCCAAAATCCAAGAGGGGTCGCGTTACTCTAGGCCTGTTTGCGCGTCAACCACAGCCCCTAAGATCGGCCCAAGGGGCAAACCGAAATCCGCGCGCCCCAATTGCGGCGCATAGAAGCGGGATACGTTTCCGTCCAAAAACAGCGCGTTGTTGATGGCGAAATGATCCCGAAACACGCGGGCAAATTGGTGGAATGTGACAGGCGCATCAGAAATCACTGCCACGACAGATGTCCCCTCCATCCGAACGCCAACGCCGTTGCGAATATATCGAGATGTGCTGTCGGGCAAAAAGGCGGGATGCAACGCACCATCAATCACCAACATCGGGCCAGATTGTGTCGCATATTCGCAAACGGGTGGCGCGGCTTCAAAGTTGCGCGCCTCAATCACCGCGGCCTTCCCTGCATTTAGGCAGAACACGCCATTTGGCAGAAGGCCAAAATTACCTGGCCCATCAGATGTGATGATCCGCATCTCCTCTTGGCCTTGCTCAACATAAAGACCGACAGGTCGGCGATCAGGGTGATACATCCCGCCATTCATCGCAAAGGCCAAAACCTGATTTTCAGGTAAGCTGTCTGCCACATTGAGAAAGGAACCAAAAATCTCGCCCGCACCATCGCGTAGAAAGAGCCGCATCTGAGCGCGGGTCAGATCAATTTCACAAGCGGTGAAGGGCGTTTCCTCAAAGCGAAAATCCGCGCAAGATACAGGCGCCTGATCCGCCCATAGGACTGCAGGCCCGCCTCCGCCCAGCGCACATAAGGCGCCCAAAAGCAGTGATTTAATCTTCCCCGTCATCGCGATCTGGGGCCTCGACATCGCGGCGCACTTTTTCATCGGCAAGCATACGGCGCGTCTCGTCCATGCGATCAAAGGTTTCATCAATCAAAAACCGCAGGTCAGGTGCATATTTCAGCGTCATCTCACGACTGATGGCGCGGCGTAATTCGCCCGTGTTGCGCCGCAGCGCTGTCAGGGCTTCCTCGCGCTGACCACCGCCCAACGGCATCACGTAAACATGCGCCACTTTGAGGTCTGGGGTCGCGCGCACTTCGCCCACTGTGATTGACAGGCGATTAAGCTCTGCATCATGCACTTCGCCGCGGTTCAGCACATCGGACAGAGTGCGGCGGATCAATTCGCCCACGCGCAACTGGCGCTGTGACGGGCCTGGCCCATCATGGAACTTGTTCTTTGCCATCCGCACTCTCCTAAGTCTTTCTCGCATCTAGGCGATCATGGCCCGTCTCGCAAGCGCGGGCTTTCCGATTTGCATCACTTGGGGTAGAGGGATTGGAACACAGGAGGATGGCATGAGCGAGTCAATCGGGATCATCATTACAGGCGCATCAGGCCGCATGGGGCGGATGTTGATCGAAACCGTAGAGGCCAACCCCGACACCCATTTGGTCGGCGTCACCGAACGCGCAGGCCATGCATGGATCGGTCAGGATTTGGGCGCAGCGATGGGGCGCGGCGAGATGGGTGTGCCGGTCGTGGACGACCTTCTTGAAATTTTGCCCAAAGCCAAAGCGATCATCGACTTCACATCTCCTGAAGCCACGGTGGCGCATTCCGCTTTGGCGGCCCAAGCCCGAGTGGCCCATATCATTGGGACAACGGGCATGGATGATGCAGCGCTTGCAAAACTCAAAGCCGCCGCCCGCCATGCCACTATCGTGCGCGCAGGCAATATGAGCCTTGGGGTCAACCTGCTTGTGCAGATCACCAAACAGGTGGCCGCTGCATTGGATGAGGATTTCGACATTGAAATCGTGGAGGCGCATCACAACCGCAAGGTTGATGCCCCTTCTGGCACGGCCATTATGCTCGGCGAAGCCGCCGCAGAGGGGCGCGGGGTTTCCCTAGCAGATGTCCGCGATGCAGGCCGTGACGGGATCACGGGCGCGCGGGAGGCGGGCGCAATCGGCTTTTCCGCCATTCGAGGCGGCGACATTGTTGGCGAGCATGATGTGATCTTTGCGGCCGCAGGGGAACGTCTTGTCCTGCGCCATATTGCAACGGATCGCGCCATTTTCGCGCGCGGCGCCCTCAAGGCCGCTATTTGGGCACAAGACCAAGGCCCAGGTGAATTTTCTATGCTGGATGTGCTTGGACTGTGATCTAAGCCGCTCTATCTTTCGTAACACAGCAGTATATGTTGGTTACGGAGCAGATTATGCTGAACAGATTGGCGCTCGGCTCAATGCTTGGTGTCTTGATTCTGGCGGATGCCGCAGCGGCAGAAGGCTTTACGCCCGTGACGGATCGCGCAAGGTTCGTTTCTTTGATCGAAGGGCGCGAGCTCACCCGTTTTGGCATTCGTTTAACCGTTGAGCCTGATGGCGACATCACGGGCCGCGCCTTTGGACGCCCTGTTACGGGGGATTGGGCGTGGCAAAATGGCTATTTCTGCCGCAATCTCAGCTTTGGCGCAAAGCCATTAGACTATAATTGCCAATTGGTGGAAGAGCGGGAGGGAACCCTGCGATTTACGGCTGATGAGGGTGCGGGCATCTATGCTGACCTGACACTGCGCTAGGCGGCAGGGCCCGCGTCAAAAATCAATGGCGATGCCTTTTTTCTCCCAATCGCCATAGCGCACGGGTTCGGGGCCATCGCGCCCCCCAAGCTCCTTGGGCAATTTTACCGCTTCCGCCTCAGCGCGGCGGGCTTCCGCCTCAGCCAAAGCCCGCTGTGCAGCGGGGGGCAGGTCGCGCTTGTCCGTCTTAGTCTCACTCATAGCGGCCTCATAGCACAGCAAAAGGGCTGCGCGATTGATCTCTGTCTCCCCCGTGATATACGGCAGCGAAACCCAGAGACAAGGATAGAAAATGGCGCGGACACGCGAAGAGGGTCGCCAAGATACCCAAGGTTTAGGCCCCCGCAAGGCCGCATTGGCCATTTTGCGCGCGGTTTATCTTGACCGCCAGATGGTTGCTCATCTCGACCAACCGCGCGGTCTTGCCCCCGAGGATCGCGCCCGCGCCGAGCGTTTGGCGCAAGCGGTGCTGCGCCACACAGGCCGCATTGACACCTTGCTGTCAGCCTATCTCGAGCGCCGCCCACACCCATTGGCCCAAAATATTTTGCGTCTTGGGGTTGCGGAATTGTTGCTTGATGAAGCCGAAGCCTATGGCGTGGTCAACGCGGCTGTTGCCATCGCCAAACAAGGCCGCGCAACAGGCGGCGCGGCTGGTTTGATCAACGCTGTCCTGCGTAAGGTCGATCAAGAAGGGCGCGCAAGATGGGCGCAACTGGCCCCACAAACCTTGCCCGTTTGGTTGCGCAAAGCGGTTGGGGGGGCATGGGGCGAAACCGCAACCCGCGCGATTGAAGCCGCGCATGAGGCAGGTGCGCCAATTGACATCACCTTACGCGACCAAAGCACCCCCTTCGAGGCAGGTGAATCCTTGCCCACGGGCAGCATCCGATTGCCGCGCCAAACCCAAATATCCACGCTTGGCGGCTATGAGGCGGGTGCGTTTTGGGTGCAAGATGCCGCCGCCGCCCTTCCTGTGAAGCTCTTGGGCGATGTGTCAGGGCAACCTGTGCTTGATCTGTGCGCAGCACCTGGCGGCAAGACCATGCAGCTTGCAGCAGCAGGGGCGAAGGTCACCGCACTTGATTTGTCAAAACACCGTATGGGCCGCGTGCGCGTCAATCTGCGCCGCACGGGCCTGTCGGCGGATATGGTGACGGCCGATGCGTTAGAATTCGACAGCGGCCCTTGGCCTATCATCGTGCTTGATGCGCCCTGCTCGGCCACTGGCACCATAAGACGTCACCCTGACCTGCCCTTCGTTAAATCTGCCCGTGAAGTGGAAGCGCTGACGAAGCTGCAAATGCAAATGCTTGATCACGCTATATCGCTTTTAGACACAGGCGGGCGCATGGTGTTTTGCACCTGCTCGCTCTTGCCCAATGAGGGTGAAAACCAAATCAAAGCCGCGCTGAAACGACACGCTAATCTCGCCGTCTTGCCACTTGCTCCCAAGGCGCTTGGGGTTGATCCCGCATGGATCAGTGCCGAAGGCGGTCTGCGTATCTTACCGCATTACTGGCAAGATCGTGGCGGAATTGACGGATTTTACATGGCGCTTTTGCAAAAGCGGTGACAGCGCAGGTTCAAGCCGCTACACAAGACAGACCGCTTGGCCAGCTGCTTGAATTATACGCATAATGACATCACTCCCGCCCCCGATCAGGGGATCGCAATCGGTGCCTGCCCTATCCGTGTCGCAACCTCATCAGGCTGCGGGCCGTGTTCATTTGAGGCTCAGCATCGCGGATTTGCGCCCTTCGGTTTACTTTGACCCCGACCATCGAAATCCGCGCGCGACAAAACAGGTGGTTCTCTTTTCCACGCTGGCAGATTATGGGGGCGCCATCGGATGGTGTTTTCTGCGCGCCCAATAGCACGGGGGCATCATGCGACCCCGTGATTGATGCCAATGCCAAGGAAACCCCATGACCGATCTCGCCCCCCTCTCCCGCGCCCTGATCTCTGTTTCTGACAAGACAGGTCTGATTGAGTTTGCCACGGCCTTGGCCACACGAGGGGTTGATCTTTTGTCGACAGGCGGCACAGCCAAAGCCCTGCGCGAGGCAGGTCTTGCGGTGCGTGATGTTTCCGAGGTTACAAAATTTCCTGAAATGATGGATGGCCGCGTCAAAACCCTGCACCCGATGGTGCATGGCGGCTTGCTAGCTTTGCGTGACAATCCTGATCACCAAGCCGCCATGGCCGAGCATAACATCGCGCCGATCGATCTATTGGTGGTCAATCTCTACCCGTTCGAGGCGACTGTCGCCAAAGGGGCAAGCTACGAAGACTGCGTTGAGAATATCGACATCGGCGGGCCCGCGATGATCCGCGCTGCCGCAAAGAACCACGGTTTTGTCAGCGTTGTGACCGATCCCGAAGATTATACTGCCCTTCTGGCCGAGTTGGATGCGCAAGGCGGCCAAACCACGCTGCGCTTCCGCCAAACTTTGGCGCAGACCGCCTATGCTCGCACCGCCGCCTATGATGCGGCTGTCTCAACTTGGATGGCAGATGCTTTGGGGGATCCCGCACCGCGCCGCCGTGCTGTGGCAGGGCGCTTGGTGCAGTCGTTGCGTTACGGCGAAAACCCACATCAAGCGGCTGCCTTTTATACCGATGGAACAGGCCGCGCGGGCGTTGCCACCGCGAAACAGCACCAAGGCAAAGAGCTGTCCTACAATAACATCAACGACACAGACGCAGCCTTTGAATTGGTCAGCGAGTTCTTGCCCGATGGCGGCCCTGCCTGTGCGATTATCAAACATGCCAATCCCTGTGGCGTTGCCCGCGGCGCAAGCCTGACCGAGGCCTATTTGCGGGCCTTTGACTGCGACCGCACATCGGCCTTTGGGGGGATTATCGCCTTCAACCAACCGCTTGATGGTGCGACCGCAGAGGAAATCACAAAGATCTTCACCGAGGTTGTCATTGCCCCCGGTGCAGATGAGGAAGCGCGCGCCATTTTCGCCGCAAAGAAAAATCTACGCCTCTTGACCACAGATGCGCTTGCAGACCCAAAAGCAGCCGCGATGACCATCCGCCAAGTTTCAGGCGGGTATCTGGTGCAAGATAAAGACAATGGCCAAATTGATCTGAGCAATTTGAAAGTCGTGACCAAACTCAAACCATCCGATGCGCAGCTCACTGATTTGCTGTTCGCATGGAAAGTGGCCAAGCACGTCAAATCGAACGCGATTGTCTATGTCAACGACGGCGCCACTGTTGGCATCGGCGCAGGCCAGATGAGCCGTGTCGACAGTTCGCGCATTGCCGCGCGCAAGGCGCAGGATATGGCCGACATCCTTGGTCTTGCGCAAAGCCCTGCGATTGGTTCAGTTTTGGCCTCTGACGCTTTCTTCCCCTTCCCCGATGGTCTGCTTTCGGCTGCAGAGGCAGGGGCCAAGGCGGTAATCCAACCGGGCGGCTCCATGCGCGATGACGAGGTGATCGCTGCCGCCGATGAGGCAGGCCTTGCGATGGTCTTTACAGGAATGCGCCATTTCCGTCACTAAGGGGGGCATGATGACCCGTTTAACACTTATTGCCGCACTGTTTTGGATCATCCTTGATCAGGCCAGCAAATGGATCATGCTTTTGGTGCTTGATCTAGATCGTGTCGGACAGGTCTCGGTCATGCCGCCCTATCTGAATTTCATCATGGGTTGGAACCGCGGGATAAATTTTGGCCTCTTCGCCAACAGCCCCGACCTTCTGCGTTATGGTTTGATTGCTTTGGCGCTTGCGGTTTCCGCGTGGATGATCCTGCTGGGCCGCAACAGCCAGAGCAAACTCAGTGCGATTGCGGCGGGCTCAGTGGCAGGTGGGGCTTTGGGAAATGCGTTTGACCGCCTCTATCACGGGGCGGTTGTGGATTTCCTGAACATGTCCTGCTGCGGGATCAATAACCCCTATACGTTTAATATCGCAGATATCGGTATATTTGCGGGTGTGTTCGGGTTGCTCTTGTTTTCGAATGACGAAAAGCCCAAGGTATGAGAGAAACCTTGGCATGACGTGGTGCTTTGTGCCATGGAGGATTTTATGAGCCGCAAACCGCATATTCTCCTGACCTTTTGCGCCCTGATGGGCCTTGCCGCCTGTTCACAGGGCGACCCATCTTTGATGAATTTACGCGCCAACCAATCTGGCCCAGATGAATTTGCCATTTTGCCAACACGCCCCATTGAAATCCCAACGGATTTGGCGGCGCTGCCTGAACCAACACCCGGTGGCACAAACCGCACCGACCCGACCCCTGAGTCAGATGCGATTGCCGCGCTTGGCGGAAATGCAGCGCGCGGCGGTGGTGTAACCAACAGCCTTTTGGCCCACGCGACACGCTTTGGTATTGAAGAGGGCATCCGCGACCAATTGGCTGCGGAAGATTTGGCCTTCCGCCGTGACAATGATGGGCGGCTCTTGGAGCGGGTCTTTGGCGTGAATGTCTATTACCGCGCCTATCGCCCGATCTCCTTGGATCGTTATGCCGAACTTGAGCGTCTGCGCCGTGCGGGCATTCGCACCCCCGCCGCACCCCCCGAGCCGCAGCCGCAGTAAGCCCGCATTGATCATCACTTTGTGACCGCGCCCTTGCGCGCGGCTGATTGAACCCTGTGCAGCGGCGGCCTATCTGTTTTTGCACATAGGCCAACCTAGGAGGAGTTATGCGCAGGATCATTGCGGCTTTAGTGGGGCTTGCATTGCTGCCAATCGGCACAGGCTACGCGCAAACCTCTGGCGATGTGACGAGCTTTACCTTGGACAATGGCATGGATGTGGTTGTGATCGAAGATCACCGCAGCCCCGCCGTTGTGCATATGGTCTGGTATCGCACCGGTGCGGCAGATGAACCTGAAGGCAAATCAGGCATCGCGCATTTCCTTGAACATTTGATGTTCAAAGAAACAGAAACCCGCGAAAGCGGAGAGTTTTCGCGCATTGTCGAAGAAAATGGCGGCGATGATAACGCGTTCACCTCGTGGGATTATACGGCCTATTTCCAACGCGTGGCCGCTGACCGCTTGCCCTTGATGATGGAGCTTGAGGCCGACCGCATGGCCAATCTGCGCCTCAACCCTGATGAGGTAGAGACAGAGCGCAGCGTGATATTAGAAGAACGCGCACAGCGCACAGATAGCAATCCAGGCGCGCTGTTTAACGAAGAATTCCGCCAATTGGCCTATCCAAGCCACCCTTACGGCATTCCGGTCATCGGGTGGCGGACGGAAATGGAGACGCTCAGCCGCGAAGATGCGTTGGCCTTTTACGAAACCTATTACGCCCCAAATAACGCCATCCTTGTTGTGGCAGGTGATGTGACCCCTGAGGAGGTGCGCAGACTGGCGCAAACCCATTACGGCGCGCTCGCTTCTGCAGAATTGCCCGCCCGCGCACGGGTCGAAGATGCCGCCCTTCCACAAGATCAACGATTTGAATTTGCCGATGAACGCGTCGCGCAGCCTTATGTGATGCGCAGCTATCGCGCGCCCAAGCGCGACCATGGCGCGCAAGAAGACGCCGCAGCCCTCAGCCTGTTGGCTGAAATCTTGGGGGGTGCCCCTTCTACCTCCGTCTTGGGGCGCGCCTTGCAATTCGACACACAGCGCTCGGTCTTTGCGACTGCCTATTACTCGGGCCTCAGCCTTGACGACACGCAATTCACCTTGATCAATATGCCAAGCGCGGGCGTCACCCTTGCAGAGGCGGAAGCCGATCTGGATCACGTCATTGCAGAGTTTCTAGAGCGCGGGATTGATCCAAACCAGTTTGAACGGATCAAACTTCTATATGAGGCCTCGGATATCTATGCGCGCGATAATGCTTCGGGGCTTGCGCGGCTTTACGGGATGGCCCTGACCTCAGGGCTTGAAGTGGAAGATGTCCAAAACTGGCCAGATGTGATTGCGGCCACCACGATGGACAATGTTATGGATGCGGCGCGGGCACTGTTTGCAGATGCGCCACGCGTGACTGGCTATTTGACCCAAGCACAGGCGGCGGAGAATTGATCATGCATTTCGTCAAACATATCTCTGCCGCACTTTGTGCTGTTATCTCCCTCGTCACACCGCTGCGTGCGGAAATTCAAATTCAGCCCGTCCTCAGCCCCAATGGCCATAGCGCATGGTTGGTTGAAGATCATTCAATCCCCTTTGTGGCGCTTGATATTCGCTTTGAGGGCGGCACGAATTTGGATGAACCTGGCAAACGCGGGGCGACCTATATGATGACAGGCCTGCTTGAGGAAGGCGCAGGTGATCTCACGGCACAGGGCTTTGCCGAGGCTGTGCAGGGCTTGGCCGCAGAATTTTCATTTTCATCCTATCGCGATACTGTGGCCATCAGCGCACGCATGCTGACGGAAAATCGCGATGCGGCGGCAGCACTTTTGCACGAGGCGTTAAGCAATCCTCGCTTTGATGCCGATGCCATTGAACGGGTGCGGGGGCAAATTCAGTCAATACTCGCAAGCCAAGCGCAAGACCCAAATGCAATTGCAGGCCAGACATTTAATGCCTTGGCCTTTGGCGACCACCCTTATGCTTCCGCCGAAGAAGGCACCCCAGACAGCATTGCGTCCTTGACTCGCGATGATCTGATCACGGCCCATCGCAATGCTTTGGTCACATCACGGGTGTCCATTGGCGCATCCGGCGACATCACTGCCGAGGAATTGGGCGATCTCATTGACCGCCTTCTTGAGGGGCTGCCACAGACAGGGCCTGCTTTGCCGAGCATGGCAGGGTTTTCACCAAACACACGCCAAGCCGTGATTGACTATCCAAGCCCGCAATCCGTGATCCTTTTTGGGATGGAAGGGATTGCGATGGATGACCCCGATTTTTTCCCTGCCTTCGTGTTGAATGAAATCATTGGGGGAGGGTTCCGCGCGCGGCTGATGGAAGAACTGCGCGTGAAGCGTGGGTTGACCTATGGGGTTGGCACAAGCCTCTCGACAGCCGATTGGCAGCCCATGTGGCTTGGACAATTCTCCTCATCAAACGCCACCGTTGGCCAAGCATTAGAACTGGTCGATCAAATCCTGCGCGATGTCGCAGAAAATGGCGTAACTGACAAGGAATTACTGCGCGCCAAACGCTATATGACGGGGGCCTATCCCCTTCGCTTTGACGGAAATGGATCCATTGCAGGGATCATGGCAGGGATGCAGCAAAGCGGGATGCCGATTGACTATATCGCGAACCGCAATGCCTTCGTTGAGGCGGTCACATCTGAGGACATCGCCCGTGTCGCAAAACGGCTTTTGGATGTTGACAAAATGCTAACCGTGGTTGTGGGGCAACCCGAAGGACTGAACACCGCCCCCTGACGCGTTCCATTTCCGAATCGTGCAGGCGCGTGCTACTGATAGTGGCATGGGAAAGCCTGACCACAACATAAATGCCAATGAAGCCGTAGCGCGCCCGGTGATCCGCCAGCTTGATGAAGCGGCAATCAACCGAATCGCGGCAGGCGAAGTCGTGGAGCGGCCCGCCTCCGCGGTCAAGGAATTGGTGGAAAACGCGATCGATGCAGGGGCACGGCGGATCACAGTAGAAATCGCACATGGCGGCAAAACCTTGATCCGCGTTAGTGATGATGGCTGCGGCATGGGGCCTGAAGATTTGCCCATGGCCCTCTCTCGCCATGCGACATCTAAGATTGACGGCTCAGACCTGTTGAATATTCAAAGTTTCGGGTTTCGTGGCGAGGCGCTGCCCAGTTTGGGCGCGGTTGGCCGCCTGACCATCACCAGCCGCGCAGCTGGTGAGGATGGTCATGAGATCTCTGTCTCGGGTGGACGGCAAGAGCGGATCAAACCCGCCTCCATGTCACTTGGCACGGTGGTAGAGTTGCGCGATCTGTTTTTCGCAACCCCCGCGCGACTGAAATTCCTCAAAACCGAACGCGCCGAAACCCAAGCAATCACCGATGTGATCAAACGCCTCGCCATGGCCGAGCCCAGCGTTGGGTTCCAATTGATTGATTGCAGCGATGGCCGCCGCACTCTGTTTTCCGTTGATCCCGAAATAGGGGATCTCTTTGATGCGCTTTCCAGTCGATTGGGCCAAGTAATGGGCCGCGATTTTGTGGATAACGCCCTTCAGATTGACGCATCGCGCGAGGAAATCCGCCTCATCGGTCTAGCAGCCCTGCCAACCTATTCTCGCGGCTCTGCGGTGGCCCAATATCTTTTCGTCAATGGTCGCCCAGTGCGCGACAAGCTTTTGATCGGGGCGCTGCGTGGGGCTTATGCCGATTTCCTCAGCCGCGATCGCCACCCTGCTGCGGCTCTCTTCATCGAATGCCCGCCTGAACGGGTGGATGTGAATGTGCATCCTGCAAAGGCGGAGGTGCGGTTCCGTGAAGCGGGTGTCGTGCGGGGGTTGATTGTCTCGAGTTTGCGCCATGCCTTGGCCGAGGCGGGCCATCGCGCATCAAGCACAGTGGCCGCAGAAACCTTGGGCGCCATGCGTCCCGAGGGTGGCGCGCCGCAGCAGCTCTATCAAGGTGGCTACTCGGCACCACAAACGCGGCCCAGCACCTATCGCAGCGCCTATGCGTTTCAAGCGCCTGAACAGGTTGGCCTCGCTGAAACAGCCCCCCAATTTGACGCCCCATCCCACCGCGTAGCAGATCCTGATCCTGCGCCCTCTTTTGCCGAAAAGAGCCATCCTTTGGGGGCGGCCGCGGCGCAACTGCATGAAAATTACATCATCGCTCAAACCGCCACGGGCCTTGTGATCGTGGATCAACACGCCGCCCATGAACGCTTGGTTTATGAGCGGCTGAAAAAACAGATGGCCACCAACGGCGTGGTGCGGCAGGCTTTGCTGATCCCTGATATCGTGACCCTTGGGCCTGATGCCGCCATTCTTTTGGATCACGCTGACAGTCTTGCACAATTTGGTCTGATCATTGAGCCCTTTGGCGAAGGCGCACTTGCCGTGCGCGAAACCCCTGCCATTCTGGGTGCGGTCAACAGCGAGGCACTGCTGCGCGATATTTTGGACGAGATTGCCGATATGGGCGAAAGCCAAATGGTGCAGGCTCGGATTGAGGCGATCTTGTCACGCGTGGCCTGTCACGGATCCATCCGTTCGGGGCGTGGAATGCGCGTGGAAGAAATGAACGCGCTTTTGCGCGAAATGGAGGCCACCCCGCATTCCGGTCAATGCAATCATGGCCGCCCCACATATGTGGAACTTGCCTTGAGCGATATTGAAAAACTTTTTGGTCGCAGGTGAGTGATGCAACTTGATCTGTCCAATCCAATAATCCTTGGCGCACTCATTGGAGGGGTGATCCTCATCGCCCTTTTTTGGGTGATCCTTGTAGGGGTGAAAGCGGCCAATCGATCGGCTGCAATGATGGAACCCTTGGCCCGCAACCTTGGCGGTCTTGAAGCACGGGTGCAATCTCTTTCCGATGGGCAACAGCAACTATCGGGCGGACTTGCGCAGGTGGTTGATCTGCAATCCAAGACCCAAGCACAGATGTTGCAAGCCATGGAGCGCCGCCTTGAGGAAGTGCAAAAGGGCATGAGTGAGACGCTGCACGGCACATCAACGCGCACCGCCCGCAGTCTTGGGGAATTGCAGCAGAAGCTCGAACAAATCGATCGGGCGCAGGCCAAGATTGAGAAACTGTCAGGCGATGTTTTGGGCCTTCAGGACATTCTTTCGAACAAGCAAACGCGCGGCGCATTTGGCGAGATCCAGCTCAATGATATTGTCTCAAAGGCGCTGCCCAGTGACAGCTATGCGTTCCAAGCGACCCTCTCAAACGGAAAGCGCGCCGATTGCTTGATCCATCTGCCTAAACCCCCCGGCCCGATTGTGATCGACAGCAAATTCCCGCTAGAGGCCTATGAGGCATTGCGCGCAGCAAAGACCGCACAAGAAACCCAAGACGCCGCCCGCGCCTTTCGCACATCTGTGCGCGGCCATATCAAGGCAATTTCTGAGCGCTACATTCTTGAGGGTGAAACTGCCGATGGCGCGCTGATGTTCCTGCCATCCGAAGCGGTTTATGCCGAATTGCACGCCAATTTTCCTGAGATTGTCCGCGAAGGGTTCGCGGCACGGGTCTGGATTGTATCCCCCACCACTTGCATGGCCACGCTCAACACGATGCGGGCGGTTCTCAAAGATGCACGGATGCGCGAGCAAGCAGGCGCGATCCGCAAGCAACTGGGCCTGTTGCATCGTGATGTGGAACTGGTGTTCGAGCGGGTGAATAAGTTGAACACCCATTTCGGGCAGGCGCGCAAAGATATTGATGATATTTCAATCGCCGCAGAACGCGCGGGCAAACGGGCGATCAAGCTTGATAATTTCGATTTCGAGGAAATCGCCCCTGACCCAATGCCACCGCTTCCCGATAAGTAGATCAACTCCGCGCGAAAACATCGGCGAGAATTTTGGTTAATTCCTGCACATCCGTTTCGGTAAAGGCATCCGCCTGATCGCTGTCGATGTCAAAAACCGCGATTAACGCGCCCTCGGCATCAAAAACGGGCAAGACCAGTTCGGACAAGGTGCTGCTTGAACACGCAATGTGATCTGGAAACGCGTTCACATCTGCCACCAATTGCGGGACGCGACTGCGCGCGCAGGCCCCGCAGACCCCGCGCGAGAACGGGATCACCAAGCACCCATGCCCCCCCTGATAGGGGCCAATTTTAAGAGTTTCGGGCGCGGTGACGCGGTAGAACCCAACCCAATCAAACCGCGCATCGGCGTGATACACCTCACAGGCGATGGTGGCCATCAGGGCGATTTGTTCAGTTTCACCATGGGTCAGGCTGTCAATCGTTGCGGCTAGGGTCGGATAATCCATCGGGGGCCTCTTAATGCTTCGCCTCGATATAGGCCATCCTGGGCGGCGAAGAAAGCTGCGCTTGGTAACCTTTCAGCAAGGAATTCGGACTAGCCTTTTGGTTGTGTTACCCTCTCCATAGGTGATGAAATGGATGTGCGTCTGGATATTGAACCCATCCCTAACGGGTTGATCGTAAAGGTTTGCGCCAGTCGGGTGGATGCTGCCGCTGCCTTGGCCTTCCGTGATGCCTGTCGACAAGCCACCGCAAAAACCGAAGGTGCGCGGGTCATTTTAGATATGGAAGATGTGACCTTCCTAGATTCCAGCGGTCTGGGCACGCTTGTTGCCATGCGCAAATCCCTTGGGCAGGATCGGCAACTTGAACTGACAAGCCTCTCCCCATTGGTCGATAAGGTGTTGCGCCTGACGGCGATGGATAAAGTCTTTGCAATTCACCCAAATAAGACCGCAGCGCTGAACCATAGCGCATGACAACAGGGATAGATACTCAAGCATGCGGGGGCGCTACGATATGATGTGGAGTTTGACAAGCCATCCCCAGTCGGCGCGGCAAACATTGGCACAGATTTGCACCTATCTGCGCGAATGCGACCTTGATGAAGGCCAATGCCTAAACGTTGAGTTGGTCTTGGCGGAAGCGCTGAACAATATTTGCGAACACGCTTATGCAGGGGCCGATGACGGACGCATTTTAACGGCGATTTCCTGTCGGGGCGCACAGGTGCAGTGTCATATCACCGATAAAGGGCGCGCGATGCCGAACCTGACACCCCCTCTTGGTGGATTCCGCGACCCTGACAGCTTCGCCTTTGATGACCTGCCCGAAGGTGGATTTGGCTGGGGCCTGATCCGCGCGATTGCGCAAGACGTCCAATATAAACGGCGCGATTTAGAAAATCATCTTTTCCTAACCATTGCGGCTGAATTGGAACAAAGCCCGCAATTGGCCTGTGGGCTTGTCTAAATTTAGCCAACACTGCCACAAAATCACCTTGGTCTGATCATAGCCGCGGCCAAATTCGCAGCCATTAAAGCAGGGTAACGCTTATGCTTCCCCCGATGGTGCGTTTTTATCGCCCTCACTTGTTACGCATCATCGGGGTTCTTGACCACTTGCAGCGCCCCCCATTCCCGCTAGTTTTGCTAAAATCTTTTCGGCAGGAGCAGGGACAATGATGCGTGATTTCCAGAGGCAAGGGCGCTCAGCCTTGATTACCACCCAAGGGGCGGTTGCAACCTCGCACCCGCTCGCCGCCAAAACGGGAGTGCAAATCTTGGAACAGGGCGGCAATGCGATGGATGCGGCCATTGCCACAGCGATCCTCTTGGGGCTCTGTGAGCCACAATCAACAGGGCTTGGCGGCGATTTATTCGCCATGGTGTCCTATGAGGGGCAGAAGGATATTATTGGCCTGAATGCATCGGGCCGTGCGCCAAAGGCGTTGGACCCAGCAGCGCTGCGTGCGGCAGGGCATCGCTCTATTCCGCTCGACAATATCAATGCCGTCACCGTGCCAGGGGCCGTTGATGGGTTTTGCCGCCTTCACCAAGATCACGGGACATTGCCGCTTGAAGACATCCTCGCCCCTTCGATCTTCTACGCTGAACATGGCATTCCCGTTGCACCGCGCGTGGCTTTCGATTGGGACGAGGCACGCGATACGCTCCGCGGTCGGGCCCGCGACATGTATATGTGGAACGACCAACCGCCCCAAATTGGCGCGCTGTTCACGGCCAAGGGGCAGGCTGAGGTGCTGCGCCGCATCGCGCGCGAAGGTCGTGCAGGGTTCTACGAAGGCGAAGTGGCCGAGGATTTGGTTAACTCCCTGCGTGCCCTTGGCGGCAGCCACAGCCTAGAAGATTTCGCAGCCACAGCCTGCGATTACGTCACCCCAATCTCGACCCGCTATCGTGATCATGACTTGATTGAATTGCCACCCAATGGTCAGGGCGCAACCGCGCTGTTGTTGGCCAATATCCTTTCCCAGTTTGACCTCGGCGCGATGGATCCTTTCGGTGCGGCCCGCGCCCATATCGAGGCCGAAGCAACCAAACTGGCCTATGATGCACGCAATCGTTTTATCTCTGATCCTGATCACCTGACCCGTTTGGATCATATGCTGTCAGATCAAACCGCACAGGCCTTGGCAGGCTTGATTGATCCCACGCGCGCGATGGCTGACCCACATCAGGCCTCGGGCGCAGTGCATAAAGATACGGTATATCTCAGCGTGGTTGATAAAAACCGCATGGCCGTCTCAATGATCTATTCGATCTTCCATTCCTTTGGCTCGGGCTATGCTTCTGATAAGTTTGGTATTTTGTTTCAAAACCGCGGCGCGGGCTTCTCACTGCAAGAGGGGCACCCAAATGAGGCCATGGGCGGCAAGCGTCCCTTGCATACCATTATTCCCGCCTTCTTACGCTACCCTGACCAAAGTTTGATGCCCTTCGGGGTCATGGGCGGCGCATATCAGGCCACGGGCCACGCGCGTCTGATCACCAATATCATCGACTATGGGATGGATGTTCAAACTGCGATTGATGGTGCGCGCAGCTTTGCGGATCAGGGTAAATTGCAGCTTGAGCGGGGATATAGCCCGCATGTGGCCGATGATTTACGCAAATTGGGCCATGAGCTGATCGACCCCTATCGGGCCATTGGCGGCGCGCAAGCCATTAAAATTGACGCAAGCTCAGGGCTTTTGATCGCAGGTTCGGATCCCCGTAAAGACGGTCTTGCCTTGGGGTATTGAGATCAATTCAGCTGGTAATCCAAAGGATAGGCCCCGTTCTGAAACTCACCGAACAATTCGGGCAGATCGGGGTGATCCACGGGTTCGCCCGTATCGTCAATCTCAAGGTTTTGTTCGGAAACATAGGCCACGTAGTAGCTATGATCATTTTCCGCCAGAAGGTGGTAAAATGGCTGCTCCTTGATGGGCCGCTTATCTTCGGGGATGGAGTTATACCATTCCTCAGTATTCGAAAACTGGGTGTCGATATCAAAGATCACCCCGCGAAACGGGTGCTTCTTGTGGCGCACGACCTGCCCAAGATTGAATTTAGCATGCCGTTTGAGCATCTAGACCCCCTATGATCCAACGCGCACCGTAATCCTGTCGCCCTTATTTGTCCATGACCCGCAGTGCAGATCAGGCGAAACAGATTGTTGAAACAAAGGATGCCGATCATGCGGGAATTTATTTTCATTTCGGCGCAACTGGCGTATGATTTCCCCATAAAAAGAGAGCAGTCCAATAAAGGATCAGGCATATGAACCGCTTTGCGTTGCTTCCGCTGGTGTTGGCGCTCGGCGCCTGCGTGGGATCAGCCACCCCACCACGCAATGTGGATAATGCCTGCGCAATCATCGAAGAACGCCCCTATTATCTAAGCGCCATGCAGGCCACCGAGGCCAATTGGGGCGTCCCTATCGCGGTTCAGATGGCCACGATCTACCATGAAAGTAGTTTCGTCAGCAACGCACGGACCCCGCGCCGCTATGCGCTTGGGGTCATCCCTGCAGGGCGGCAAAGCTCAGCGTTAGGTTACAGCCAAGCCCTTGATGGGACATGGGATGAATACCGCGATGACACAGGTCGGCGGTTTGCCAGACGCACCGATATCTCCGATGCCACCGATTTCATGGGGTGGTATATGAACCGCTCGCGCGAAAGAAACGGCATCGCGCTGACGGATGCGCGCAACCAATATCTGGCCTATCATGAAGGTCATCGTGGTTATTCACGCGGCACCTATCGCAACAAAGCATGGCTTATGCGCGTGGCAGATCGTGTCGAAGCGCGCGCCGCGCTCTATGATCGGCAACTGGCAAGCTGCACCGCGACCCAAGGCTAGCGGCTGCGCTGTTCCGCCTCAAAGGTCGGGCTGAACAGAAAATTCGAATAATCCTGCCCAAAGATGAAATCACCCAGCGCGACCACAACAGTCTCGCCATATTCATTGCGGGTCATCCATTGCACAAGGCGCACAGGCGCATCCACAAAGACCAGCGTCAATTCCCCCGCCTCTGGGCGGTCTTGATCACGGGCCACCACGCGGGTGGTGCCATCTGCGGCTTCTCGATGATCAACCACCAAATCCGAAGTCGCGAGAGACACGTTGCGACCCAAAATCAAATCAAGCGGGGTGACGCTTAACGGATATTGCAAGGGCTGCGCATCGGTCAGGTCTTCAAAAATTGCAACTTGCCCGCCGCCCACAACGACCAGAACATCGCTATTATCATACTCAAATCGCGCCCGCCCTGGGCGGTGCATGAAGAGACGCCCCGTCACCTCGGTGCCATCGGCGTTATACTGCGTGAATGGGGCTTCCGCTGTGCGAATGCCTGCAAAATAAGCCGACAAATCTACCAAGGAAATCGGGGCCGCCGCCGCGGGCAGGGCAAAGAGCGCGGCCAAAACGGCCATGGTCACAATTGGTTTTTTCATGCCCCATCCATAGCGCGAAAGCACTCTCAATGACACGTCACATTTCAGCGAGGGCTCAGCCCTGTTCAGGCACTAAAATCTCACGCTTGCCGACATGGTTGGCGGTTGAGACAAGACCTGCCTCCTCCATCTGCTCGACCAAACGTGCGGCCTTGTTATAGCCAATTCCAAGCTTGCGTTGGATGTAGGAGGTCGAGCATTTCCGATCGCGCACCACCACGGCCACAGCCTGATCATACAGCGCATCTTCGCCGTCCGTATTGCCGCCAAGACCAAGCACCAGATCAATATCGCTTTCTTTGTCCTCATCAGGGCCATCCAAAACGCTGGCCGCGTAGGCGGGAGGGCCAAAGGATTTTAGATGACGCACGATTTCCTCGACCTCTTCGTCACTGACAAAGGGGCCATGAACGCGGGTGATTTTGGAACCGCCCGCCATGTAAAGCATATCGCCCATACCCAAAAGCTGCTCAGCGCCCATCTCGCCCAAAATGGTGCGGCTGTCGATTTTTGAGGTCACATGGAAGGAAATACGCGTTGGGAAATTGGCTTTGATCGTGCCTGTAATCACATCCACCGAAGGGCGTTGTGTCGCCATGATCAAATGAATGCCGCTCGCCCGCGCCATTTGTGCAAGGCGTTGAATGCAAGCTTCGATCTCTTTGCCTGCAACCATCATCAGATCGGCCATTTCGTCCACGATCACGACAATGAACGGCATGACCTCGGGCTTGAACTCTTCGGTTTCGAAGATAGGCTCACCCGTATCCTCGTCAAAGCCCGTTTGGACAGTGCGCTTGAACATTTCGCCTTTGGACAGAGCATCGCGCACGCGGCCATTATAGCCTTCGATATTGCGCACCCCCATTTTCGACATTTTGCGATAGCGCTCTTCCATCTCACCCACGACCCATTTCAAAGCGACAACCGCCTTCTTGGGGTCAGTCACAACGGGGCTGAGAAGATGCGGAATGCCGTCATAAACCGACAATTCCAACATCTTGGGGTCAATCATGATCATGCGACATTCTTCAGGGCGCAATTTATACAACAGCGAGAGGATCATGGTGTTAATCGCCACCGATTTCCCCGAGCCTGTGGTGCCCGCAATCAGCAAATGCGGCATCTTGGCGAGATTGGCCACAACAGGCTCGCCGCCGATTTCTTTACCCAAAGCCAAAGGCAGCTTGTGATTTCCATCGCCAAAATCACGGCTCGACAAGATTTCGCGCAAAACCACTTTTTCGCGGTGCGAATTGGGCAATTCGATCCCGATCACAGAGCGACCTGGAACGGTTGAGACCCGCGCAGAGAGCGCCGACATTGAGCGGGCAATATCATCAGCCAGACCGATCACGCGGCTGGCCTTTAGGCCTGGTGCGGGCTCCAACTCATACATCGTAACAACTGGGCCGGGGCGGACGCTGACAATCTCACCTTTGACGCCGTAATCATCCAACACGTTTTCCAACATCCGTGCGTTTTCTTCGAGGGCCTCATCGGACAAATGAAAGCGTTCAATGGTGGTCGGGCTAGACAACAAAGAGAGTGGCGGGAATTCATATTCCATCTCCCGCGCCTCTAAGGGCAAGGAGGGCTGCGCATCCGCCATTGCCTGACGAGAGGGTGCGGCGGCCCTTTTGGGGCTGTGCTGCACCACGCGCCGCGCTTCTGCCCCAGTGCGGGCAGGATGCGAGGCAACAGGCGTATAGTCCTCATCTTGCGGCGACACGCTGAAGCTTTCATCATCGTCAAAACCATCGGCGAAAATATTGTCGCTGTCATCCTCATCGGCATAAGGGTCATAGTCTTGCGCAATCTGTGGATCCGCCACATGCGCAGAGGTAGAAAGCGGAGGAACCTCGCGATAAATCTCGCCTGCAATTTGCGAGGGGCTTTGTGCAGTCAATGGTGGCGCCACGCGCTTGGCAGGATTGGGAATGCCATCGGTGACCCGCAACGCCTCAGGCCGTGCAGAGGTCGCACGATTGCGCACCGCGTTTGAGATTTTTTCGCGCAGGCGCGCATTCTCATCGGTCACAAGGGGCGGTTGCTGCGCCACATCTGCGGTGCGATCTTCGCCACCGCGGATGGCGCGCAAAATGGGCACGCGGTCAAACAATCCTTGTTGCGCAGGGGCTTCGGGCGCTGCGGCTTGAGGGGTCGAAAATGGCACCTGCAGCGCATCATCGTCATCCACCAATAGATCATTGGAGGAATATTGCGCCGCGCTACGCGGACTTGGCGCGCGCATGCGCCCGCCGATTTGGCCGCTCATTTGGCTGACGCCGCGACCGATACCTGCCGCCATTCCCGAAGCGCCATTGCTGGCGTGGAAAAGCGCAATCAATCCACCACGGGTAAAGAGGCGCAGTTCAGAGCGCGTCACCCCAAGCGCATAACCTGACAAACCAAGGCTTACCACGCCCATAGCGATCCCCAAAACGGCGATAGACATATTCATCGAAACGGGCAGGATATTGACCAAAACCCCCATAACAGTGTCGCCAAACAGCCCGCCCAAACTAAAGCTGTGCTGCCATCCCGAACCAGGAGGGAAGCTGACCATGAATACAGAACAGGCAGCAATCGCAAATGGCAGCATAATCAAGCGCGACAGCGCGCGCTCTTCGCCTTTGTGCAGGGTCAAGCGCAGACCCCAAACAACCAAACCCGCCGCCATCAAATAGGATGCATAGCCAACAATCATGATCAGAATTGCAGACATGGACGCCCCAAAGCGGCCAAGCAGGTTCTGTGGCGGCGTATCTGTTGCAACCATCCAATTTGGGTCATTTGGCGTATAGCTGACCAGCATGGCCCCAACCGCAAGCCCTGCAAGCACCAACATAAGGCCAAGCAGTTCCTTGCCACGCCGTTCCAATGCCTCTTGCATCGGGGCGTCCAGAAGGGGGTCACGTTGTCTGGTTTGATACGCCATTCTTCACCTCACTGATACAAACAGCCATGCAGGCGCAAAAGCCCGCGCTGTAATTCTTGTTCTTCTGCCACCAAAGCCACGCGCAGGCGGTCTTGGCCTATGGCCTGACCCGCAATAGCGCGCGACAAATACGATCCAGGCAAGCAGCGCACGCCCGCCTCGCGCCACAGTTTCAAGGCTGCGGCCTCATCATTCTCAACAGGCAGCCAAAGGAAAAACCCCGCCTCAAGCGGCTGATACCCTGCGACATTGCCAAAAATCTCATCAGCCATTTGGTATTTACGGCGATAGATGGCGCGGTTTTCTTCCACATGGGCCTCATCGCACCATGCAAGGGCAGCAGCCGCTTGCAGGGGCAAAGGCAAAGGGGCGCCTGTGTAATTCTTCAACTGCTTCATCGCTGCGATATTGCCAGAACCCGATGCAGCAAAGCCCGATCGCAATCCTGGAAGGTTTGAGCGTTTCGACAGCGAATGAAACACCACAACCCGATCAGGGTCTGCGCCCATGTCATGGGCCACCTGCAAAGCACCCACAGGGGGGATTTTGCGATAAATCTCGCTGTAACATTCATCCGCGAAAATTCGGAAATCATGTTTCTCGGCCAAGGCAATCAGATCACGCCAATAGGCCTCGGTGGCAACCGCACCTTGCGGATTGGCCGGCGAACAAAGATAGGCAATGGTCACGCGATCAAGAAGGGCCGCAGGCAGCGCGGCATAATCAGGCAAATCGCCCGTTTCAGCGGTTGCAGGCACATAGATTGGCTCTGCATTAATCGCGAGGCTTGCCACCGCATAAACCTGATAAAACGGGTTTGGCATCAAAACAGCGGGTTTTTGTCCCGCCTTTTCCTCAACCCCAAGCGCAAGAGCCGCATTGAACAAACCTTCACGCGTGCCGTTCAGGGCGAGGATATGCTGGTCTGCGTCAAGGTGAACACCGTAGCGGCCCGCGATCCAAGCCACAATCGCCGCGCGCAAATCTTCGCCCCCCTCATTGGGGGGGTAACGGCCAAAACCCTCAAGCGCCTCAGAAATCGCGCGTCCGATGAACTCAGGGAACGGATGACGCGGCTCACCGATAGACATGTTAATCGGATCGCCGCCCGCCTGATGGACGTCAAGCAATTTCCGCAAACGCGGAAAGGCGTATTCTGGCAGGTTCGAAAACCGCTCGGGAAACACCATGACTGCCTCAAATATCGGGGTCTGTTTTCGCCCCTTTGACAGTCAAATTAACCTCTTATGACGCAAACGTCCAGAAAAAGGATCAGGCTTGCAATGCGGCCTCTGCCGCCGCCCCAAGACGCAGAAGCCGTTCCTCCTGACCTGCGGGGCAAAGCAGCATTACCCCCGTAGAGGGCACCCCAGTGGGCAATGTAAGGCCGCAAGACCCCATCAAATTTCCAATTCGCGTGTTGCGCAAAGCCAGTAGATTTTCGGTGACATAATACTCCTCGTCCACCATCAACCGCGCGATATTGGGCGGCAAAATCGCGACAGTGGGCACAATCACCGCGTCATACCCTGCCGTCTCACGATGGAAATCTTCCCGCAAAGCCTCAAGCTTTTGCCAAGCTGCGATATAATCACTCGCCAAAACATCCGCCCCGCCACGGAAGCGCTGCAATATGGGGCCAAATATCTTTTCAGGATTGGCCTCAATCATTTCGCGCCAAGTCGCATAGGCCTCAGCGGCAAAAAGAATGGGCGAAAGCGCCATCGCCGCGTCAAGTGCCGCTGATTTATGCCGCACAATCTGCGCCCCTGCCGCAGCAAAGGCTTCAAGCGCACGAGCAAAGCCTGCGGCGGGCGCATCGCGCACATCCTCCGCATATGGTTCCATCACCAAAAGCCGCCGCCCTGCAAGGCTTGCGTTCTTGAGGTCAACGGCGCGCAGGCCCGCCAGAACGGCGAACACCTCGGCGCAATCTTCGACCGAGCGCGCAAGCGGGCCAACTGTGTCAAATTTCGCGCAAAGCGGAACAACCCCACGATTGGACAGGCGTCCATGGCTCGTTTTCAAGCCAACCAAATCGTTGAACGCAGCAGGCACCCGCACAGAACCGCCTGTGTCAGACCCAATGGCAACGGCAGCCAACCCAAAGGCCACCGAAGCGGCGGCACCAGAACTGGAGCCACCCGGCACGGCGTCTGGGTCATTGATGTTGGGCGGCGTTGCAGGCAAAGGATCAAGCCCTTCGCCAAACATCGGGTTCAACCCAAGGCCAGAAAACGCCAATTCTGACATATGGGTTTTGCCCAAACATACGCCCCCCGCCTGCGTGGCGCGGGCCAAAACATCGGCATCTCGTGTTGGAACGCGCCCCGCAAGCAAGCGCGAGCTGGCCTCAGTCGCGACACTGGCGCTATCAAATAGATCTTTCCACGAGACAGGCACCCCGTCCAGAATGCCCCGGCGCACCCCGTTGCGCGCCCGAGATCGGGCTGCTTCGGCCTCGGCTAGGGCGCGGGCCTCGGTCAGACGGGCATAAATACGCGCGCCTGCGGGATGCGATTTTATCGCGCTCAAATAGGTTTCGGTCAGACCCACTGGATCAATCGAGCCTTCGCCAATCGCGCGCCCTTGTTCACTTGCCGTGCGTGTCAACCATTCGCGCATCTTCATCCCTTTGCCGCTTTTGTCTCGCATGGGCAGAGTAATGACGCTATGCCGCGTGGACAATTCCATAAATTAGCCCATCATAACCTGCATGACATGTGACACAGATATTTTGATTGTAGGTGGCGGGCTGAACGGGCCGACCCTTGCGCTTGCGCTCGCGCAGTCAGGGTTTCGAAGCATCGTGATTGATGCAAATTCCCGCCCAAAGCGCGAAGCGGATACGTTCGATGGCCGCGCCTATGCTTTGGCCCGTGCATCGCAAAAAATGTTGGCGGCTTTGGGGTTGTGGGACGCTGTCGCAAAACAGGCGCAGGCCATTTCCGAAATCAAAGCCTCAGACGGTCATGCAGGCCGCGGGGCAGCGCCGCACTTCCTACATTTCCAAGCGGCAGAGATGGAAGAAGGCCCTATGGGCTATATGCTTGAAGACCGCTACCTCCGCCGCGCGCTGATCGCGGCGATGGAGGCCAATGATAAGATTACGCATCTCAGCGACAGCATGGTCGTAGATCAAAGCACCGATGGGGCTCTGGCCGAGGTTACATTGGCCGATGGTCAGCGTTTACAGGGGCGAATTTTGATTGGCGCGGATGGTCGCGCGTCAGGTGTGGCGGCACGCGCTGGCATTCGCCGCCAAGGTTGGGATTATGGGCAAACCGCCCTTGTCTGTGCCGTCAAACATGAATTGCCCCATAACGGCATTGCACATCAGTTCTTCATGCCATCGGGGCCTTTGGCGATCCTACCTTTGCCTGACAATCGTTGCTCTATTGTCTGGAGCGAAAAAACCGCCCGCGCCGCCCAAATTGCGCGCGCAAATGACGCTGAGTTTCTCAAGGCATTGCACCCCGCATTCGGTGACTTTCTGGGTGAGATCGAATTGGCGGGCGTGCGGTTCAGCTATCCGCTGAAGCTCACCTTGGCCGAGCAGTTCATTGCCCCGCGCCTTGCCCTTGTTGGCGATGCGGCGCATGGCGTGCATCCTATCGCAGGTCAGGGGCTTAACCTTGGCTTTCGGGACATTGGGGCATTGACCGAAGTGCTCCACGAGGCACGACTGCATGGCGAAGATATCGCCTCGGAACTGGTGTTGGAGCGGTATCAGCAATGGCGGCGCTTCGACACCACCGCGCTTGCGCTTGGGATGGACACAGTCAATCGCCTGTTCTCAAATGACAACCCTGCCCTTCGGCTGATCCGCGATATCGGCATGGGCCTTGTCAGTGCAACGCCCGCGTTACGGCGTGGGTTCATGCGGCAGGCGGCAGGTCTAACGGGGGACTTGCCACGCCTCTTGCAGGGCGAGGTGCTTTAACCCTCAATCTCGCGGGCTTCGTTCTCTAGCATGATTGGAATGCCTTCCTTAATCGGAAATGCCAATTTTGCTTTTTCGGAGATCAATTCTTGACGCTCTGCATCATAGCGCAGGCTCCCCTTGGTCAGCGGGCACACCAATGCCTCAAGCATATGTCTGTCAAACACGGGGCTGTCTGCGCTCATTGCATGGCCTCATCGGATGATCCACCCCGCAAGGCAAATTCGATCAAGGTTACAAGCGTCTCGCGCCGCGTAGACAGGGAGGGCGCCTCAAGCAAGGCTTGCTTTTCTTCTGGGTCAAAGGGGCATAGCATTGACAGCGAATTGATCAGCAATTCATCTTCGGCATCTTTCATACTGTCCCAATCGGTCGACAGTGACATGGCCGCAAAATAGCGCTCCAACAGATCCATAAAGACGGGACGATCAAAGCCCTGATCCTGCTCGACCTTGCCCAAATCATTCTCAAAGCCTGCCCAATCGACATCACCTTTGAGATACGGGGTAAAGCCTGACTGTTCGCGTTGCAGGCGAAAGCGCGAAATTCCCGTCAGCGTAATCATATACCGCCCATCCTCGGTTTCCGAGAATTGGGTCAGACGACCTGCGCAGCCAATGCTGTGCAACCGCTTAGCACTGCCTTTGGGCACCTCAAGCGGTTGGATCATACCAATCAATCGGTCGGGCGTGCGCATGCAATCTTGCAGCATGGCCAAATAGCGTGGTTCAAAAATGTGCAATGGCAATCGCGCCCGCGGCAGCAGCAACGCGCCGGGAAGTGGAAAGAGCGGTATCGTATCAGGCAGGTCGCTGTGATGGATCATGAAGTATGAAATAGCGGCCAAATGCGATCAGGCAAATATCATCGATGACAATCTTCTGCGGCCCTTTTGCACCAAAGGATCCGTGGGCTTAAGCGCATCGAAGATTGTAAAGAGCTGCGCCTTGGCAGCCCCGTCATTCCATTCGCGATCACGGCGGAAGAGATCAAGCAATTCTTCAATCGCCGCCTCCGCCTGCCCTGCCGCATAAAGCGCCTTTGCGTAATCGAACCGCGCTTGCAGATCATCAGGGTTGGCCGCCACGGCGGATTGCAACTCGGCCAAGGGCCCTGCCTCATCGGCTTGGCGCGCCAAGGCGATCTGCGCGCGTGCGGCCTCAATCTCGGGCGCGGCGGCGATTGCGGGGGCGGCGTTATTCAGCAAGGCCTCCGCCGTGTCCAAATCGCCCATCGCGATATGAGCGCGCGCCAAGCCACCCATGGCGGCTGCATTTTCAGGTTCTTCGCCCAAAATCGCCGCAAAGGTCTGCGCCGCATCGGCAACGGCCCCTTGAACAAGCATTTCTTCCGCGGCCTCAAGCGCCTCTCCCAAGCCACCATCGCCTGCAAGGGCGGCGATTTTTTCAACGAAGCGCTGCACATCCCCTTGCGAAAGCGCCCCTTGGAACCCGTCCACGGGTTGGCCCTGCCAAAACGCGTAAACGGTAGGAATAGACTGCACCTGCAATTGGCCCGCGATCATCTGATTCTCATCAACATTGACCTTGGCCATGCGCACCGCGCCCTTTTTGGCCTGCACCGCCGCCTCAAGCTGTGGCCCAAGCGTCTTGCAAGGGCCGCACCATGGCGCCCAGAAATCTACGATGACAGGAACCTCGCGGCTGGCCTCAACGACATCGGCCATAAAGGTCTGATCGGTGACATCCTTGATGACATCCGCGCCTGCGGGCTGTGCTTGACCAAATTCCAACATTTATTTCTCCGTCACTGATGAGATCTGCGCGCGCCCTCTATATGCGCGCTTCGGGCCCATTCTCCAAGGGGTCAGAGATCAATTATCGCAAAAACCGGGGCGTGATCCGATGGCTGCTCCCACCCGCGAGCGGCGCGCAGGATTCGGCTTGAATGCGCAGCATTGGCGATATCTGCGGTGGCCCAGATGTGATCCAAACGGCGGCCTTTATCCGCCTCGTCCCAATCACGAGCGCGATACGACCACCAACTATAGAGCAACCCTTCGGGTATATCCTTGCGGGTGACATCCACCCAATTCCCCGCCTCTTGCACTTGGGCCAGATGATCCACCTCAATCGGCGTGTGACTGACAACCTTTAACAGCTGTTTGTGGCTCCAAACGTCGTCTTCACGCGGCGCAATATTCAAATCGCCCACAAGGATAGATTTTTGCGGGGCATCCGCACGAAACGCATCGCGCATCTCCGTCAGAAAATCGAGCTTTTGGCCAAATTTTTCGTTGACCTCCCGATCGGCAATATCGCCCCCTGCGGGAATGTAGAAATTATGGATGACCACCCCATTGGGGAGGCGCGCCGCCACATGGCGAGCATGACCAAGCCCAGCCCAGTCCCGCGCGCCCGCCTCTTCAAGCGGCAGCTTGGACAGGATCGCCACGCCATTATACCCTTTCTGACCACGCGCGACCATGTGGGTGTAGCCCAGCGCCGCAAAGCCTTCGGTGGGGATTTTTTCAACAGGGCTTTTGCATTCTTGCAAGCACAAAACATCCGGCGCTTCTTCACGCAGCAGTTTCAGCACCAACTCTTCGCGCAATCGCACCGAGTTGATGTTCCATGTTGCAAGTGTGAACGCCATTTTGCCATGCCCTTTGATGAAACCTGTCCCCTCTCCTAAGGGCTTGAGGGGCATGGTGCAATGCGAAGGAAACTGAAAAAGGCCCCCGCTTATGCGGGGGCCAGTCCAACAGGGAGAAACCACGGGGGGCGCGCGGGGGCTTGGGCAATCGCGCAAGGTTCCCCGTGCGACATCACAGCTGCAAATCTGATGCCAAGTCAGGCAACCAATCGGTAACCGCCGCCTTCGGTGACCAAAAGCTGCACATTGCTGGGATCGGGTTCGATCTTTTGACGCAAGCGGTAGATATGGGTTTCCAACGTATGCGTGGTGACCCCCGCATTATACCCCCAAACCTCGTGTAGCAGCACATCACGGGCCACGACCCCCTCTTGTGCGCGATAGAGGAATTTCAGGATATTCGTTTCTTTTTCCGTGAGGCGGATTTTCTTTTTATCTTCCGTCTCGAGCAATTTCATCGCGGGCTTAAAGGTATACGGCCCAAGTTGGAAAATCGCATCTTCAGATTGTTCGTGTTGGCGCAGTTGCGCGCGAATGCGCGCTTGCAACACCGAAAACTTGAACGGCTTGGTGACATAATCATTTGCGCCCGCATCGAGGCCCAAGATCGTATCAGCATCGCTGTCATGGCCTGTAAGCATGATGATCGGGCATTTGATCCCTTGCTTGCGCATCAAGCGGCACAAATCGCGGCCATCCGTATCGGGCAGGCCCACATCCAAGATCACCAGATCGTAAATTTCCTGCTTGGCCTTTTCCATCGCTTGCGCGCCCGTGCCCGCCTCGAACACATCGAAATCCTCAGTCATCACGAGCTGTTCTGACAACGCCTCGCGGATATCTTCGTCATCATCGACAAGTAGGATTTTTTTCAGGTTCGCCATGTCAGCCCTCCAAAGGCAAAATTGTGCCTGTCTCACATGGGTGTGATATACCCTATTTGGAAAGGGTTTGAAAAATATCCTCACGGCTCTGTGTTGTTCTGTGGCCAATTGTTTCAAATTCTGACAATCGGGGCTAAAGCTAATGCCCAGACCATAAGATCAGGACGGACAAGATGAGCCTTGCGCCAACCGCCAATGAAATCGCCGCCCGCGCCCGCGCTGATTTGCGCGCAGGCTTGCCTGTGGTGTTTAGCGATGGCGCAAAGGGGTTGATCGCATTGGCCTCGGAGACAGCAAGCACGGATAGGGTAGAAGATTTCCGCGCGCTTGGCGCGCCCTTTATCGTGCTGTCCGATTGGCGGGCGCGCACCTTGAATCTGCCACTTTATGAGGGCGATATCGCGCGTATCGCATTGCCCAAAGATGCAGGCAGCCGGATCCTAAAGGCACTGGCCGACCCGAAGGATGATTTGGACCGCCCGATGAAAGGCCCGTTCCAAAGCCTTCAAGGGCCGGAACACGGCTCGGCGGATGACGCGCGCACCGCCATTCATTTCGCCAAGTCGGCACAGCTTTTGCCCGCGATGCTTTGCGTGTTTCGGGATGACGCCGTGGCGATTGCACGGGAACATGGGCTGACCGTTCTGCCATTCTCGGTAGCGCGGTCACAATTGGCAGAAAGCCAACCCTTTCACGCCGTAGCCGCCGCGCGTCTGCCGATGGTTGCCTCTGAGGCGGGGCGCCTTCATGTGTTTCGGCCCGATGATGGCAGCGCCGAGCATTACGCCATTGAAATTGGTCGCCCTGATCGGGACAAACCCGTTTTGGCGCGTCTACACTCTGCCTGCTTTACGGGCGATGTATTGGGCAGTCTCAAATGTGACTGCGGCCCCCAACTTCACGCGGCATTGGCACAAATGGGCCAATACGGCGCGGGTATCCTTCTCTACCTCAATCAAGAGGGGCGCGGGATTGGTCTGGCCAATAAAATGCGCGCCTATAGCCTTCAGGATCAAGGGTTCGACACAGTCGAAGCCAATCATCGTCTTGGGTTTGAAGATGATGAGCGCGATTTTCGCCTTGGGGCAGAGTTGCTGCAAAAATTGGGTTTTGCCTCGGTGCACCTGATGACCAACAACCCTCGAAAAGTTGAAATGATGCGCCAATCAGGCATAGAGGTCACAGAACGCGTGGCGCTCCATGTTGGCCAAAACGCGCATAACGCGCATTACTTGGCGACCAAGGCCGCGAAATCAGGACATTTGCTGTGACCCTGCCCCACTCCGAAGACCTTGTGATCACCCATCTGGGTGCGCAGTTTATGGGACGGCGCTTTCCCTGCAGCATCGGGCGCGGCGGGATGAGCCGCAGCAAGCGCGAGGGCGATGGGGCCACCCCAGTCGGCATTCACCGCATCGTTGGCTGCCTCTATCGCGCAGACCGCATGGCGCGCCCTTGTAATTGGGCCCTCAAAATTGGGCCGCGTGATCTGTGGTCAGATGATCCGCGCGATGAAGACTATAACCTCATGGTGCGTGCGCCCTACGCGCACAGCCACGAGAAACTGGGGCGCGCAGACCCGCTTTATGATTTGGTGCTGATCACCGATTGGAACTGGCCCTATGCAGAACGAGGGCGTGGCTCTGCGATTTTCATCCACCAATGGCGGCGCGCGGGCTATCCGACCGAAGGATGTGTTGCGTTCTCCCGTGCAGATTTGCGATGGATCACTGCGCGCATTTCCTACGAAACACGTTTGATCGTGCGGGACGCGAAAAGCTATCCGTGAGGGGCGACACGCGCGCCGAATATGGCAGAGCCCACACGAATATGCGTGGCCCCTAACCGCAGCGCTGTTTCATAATCTGCGCTCATTCCCATCGACAATTCCGAAAGCCCGTTTCGCGCAGCAATCTTGCCCAAAAGGGCGAAATGCAGGCTTGGCTCCTCGTCCACGGGCGGGATGCACATCAAACCTTTCAGCGGCAAATCCATCGCGCGCGCAGTTTGGATAAAGGCATCTGCATCGGCAGGTAGGATGCCCGCCTTTTGCGGCTCGGCGCCTGTGTTGACCTGAATGAACAGATCGGGACAGCGGCCCAATTCTTGGGCCATATCGGCTATGCGGCGCGCCAGTTTTTCGCGGTCGACTGTGTGGATCGCGTCAAACAGCTCCATCGCGGAGCGCACCTTATTGCTTTGCAATGGGCCAATCAGGTGCAAATCCACCCCCTCAAATTGGGCTTTGAAATCGGGCCATTTGCCCTGCGCTTCTTGCACGCGGTTTTCACCGAAACTGCGATGGCCCGCTTGCAACACCGCCTCAACCCGTGCGTTTGGCTGGACTTTCGAGACAGCGATTAGTTTTGCCGCATCAGGCGCGCGCCCCGCTTCGGTCAAAATTCGCGCAACATCTGCCTGAATATCCCCAAGCGCCATTTTACCCTCACCCATCACCAAATGAAAAAAGAGCGGGCCAAAGCCCGCTCTTTCCCTAGCAGATAATTCGTGAGGATTAGAAGCTGAATGTCATACCGAAATCTACTGTATTGCAGTAGACGCAGTATACACCAATTTGAACAAAACCGTCCGCGCAATAGCATCGAAATTGTAGGCTGATTATTATAATGACAATTATTCAGGTTTTTGGCTTGACGGGGGGCAGTCTCGTTTATATTACGCGGGCCTCAGGCGGGCCCGTAGCTCAGTGGTAGAGCAGTTGACTTTTAATCAATTGGTCGGAGGTTCGAATCCTCCCGGGCTCACCAATAGCCAGATATGACGCGTATCTGTTACCCTCAACTCAGACAGTCAGCCGCATTAATGTGGGCGGTTTATCTCACGAAAATTGGTGTATTGGCCGGCGTATTTCCCGCCTGGTCACTCTCAATCCGTTTAAGGTTGATGCCTCCAAACAAAAACCGTAGGTGCAGCCCACTGCCTTGCTAGAGGCTGGGCCTCTGACAAAGCGGATGCGCTCATAGGCTTACGTCCCCATCGCAGCGCTATGAGCGAGCAGAGCATGATTTCTGATCACACGCCTTAGCGATTGGTCGCGCAGCGTGAGAAACGAGTCGGATTTATCACCATAGAAATCAGAAAAAATCGCATATCTTGACCCAAGGCGCAGCGCAGATCGGGGCAATTGCATTATGTTTCTGTCAGTTTTTGATATTTTCAAAATTGGGATTGGCCCCTCCTCCTCCCATACGATTGGGCCAATGAATGCCGCCGCGCAATTTCTCGACCGCCTGCGCCATGGCGCTCGAGAGCCCGGCGCCGGTGAGGTAGCGGCCTTGTCATGTCATTTGCACGGATCGCTTGCCTTTACTGGCAAAGGTCACGCCACTGACCGCGCTGTAATTTTGGGCCTTGCTGGGTTTCGCCCCGATAAACTTGACCCAGACCAGGCGGATAGCACCATTGCAGCGATCAAATCAGCAGGGCATGTTACCCCTGACGGGCTGCCGCAACTGCGCCTCAACCCAGAGGAAGATATCATCTTTGACTATGGCCCCGCCCTAGTGGGGCATGCCAATGGTATGATCCTCCGCGCTTATGACGCCAACGGGGCGCTCTATATGGAGGAAGTCTTTTACTCCATCGGTGGCGGTTTCGTAATGACCGCGAAAGAATTACAAGCGGCCAAAGCCGCCCGCAAGAATTCACTCGCCGCCCAAAAGGCGGATGCAGGATACCCCTATCCCTTTGGCACAGCTGAAGAAATGTTGATCATGGGGGCAAAGGCGCAGAAATCTATTGCGCAGATGAAATGGGAGAATGAATGCCACGGCGCGCCGCGCGCCGAGGTGCAAAAGCGCCTTGAGGCAATCCGAGATGCGATGCTGTGCTGCATTGAGCGCGGCTTGCGGATGGAGGGTGAATTGCCCGGCGGTTTGCGGGTCAAGCGCCGGGCAAAGGCGATCCATGATCAGTTACAAGCCGAGGCGGGGCACAACATCACCCAACCCCATACAATCAACGATTGGCTTTCGGTCTATGCAATGGCCGTGAACGAAGAAAACGCGGCAGGGGGCCGAGTGGTTACCGCCCCCACCAATGGGGCGGCAGGCGTGGTTCCAGCAGTTTTGCATTATTATCTAACCCATTGCATCGGCGCGACCGCAAAGGGCGGGTTGGATTTCTTGATGGTCGCGGCGGCAATTGGCGGGTTGATCAAGCATAATGCCTCGATCTCTGGGGCCGAAGTTGGCTGTCAGGGCGAGGTTGGATCAGCCGCAGCCATGGCCGCAGCGGGGCTTTGCGCGGCACTTGGCGGCACCAATGAACAAATTGAAAACGCTGCTGAAATCGCGCTTGAACATCACTTAGGCATGACCTGTGACCCCGTGGCAGGATTGGTTCAGGTGCCCTGCATCGAACGCAACGGCCTCGGTGCGATCAAGGCTGTATCGGCCGCTTCATTGGCGCTGCGGGGCGATGGCACCCATTTCATGCCGCTTGATAATTGTATCGAAGCCATGCGGCAAACGGGCCATGATATGAACCTGAAATATAAAGAAACTTCGCTTGGGGGCTTGGCCGTCAATCTGCCTGAATGCTGAGGCGGGTCAGCCACGCTGACGCACGGTGTCACCCGCCAAGAATTCTGGCGACAATCCGATATCGGCCCCCGAAAGCGCGCGCCCTGCAATGATTTTGGCCGCCTCACGTCCAATATCTGCGCGGCGGCTGTCCATGGTGGCGATGCGCAAGGGCAGCCCGTCCAAAATGGCAAAGGAATTGAACCCCGCAATGCCAATTTGATTGGGAATATCATACCCCTTTTCCAACAGATAAAGCAGGCCGCCCGCCGCGTTCATATCCGTATTATAATAGAGGAAATCAAGATCAGGGCTGCGGCTTAGCAAATCTTCGGTCATCGCGCGGCCTGTGCCAAAACCCGAGGGGCCTGCATAAAAAATCTTATCCGCCAAGGAGAGACCCGCCTCCTTCAGCGCATCCTCAAAGCCCTGCTGCCGCTTTTGCGACCGAAAATCGCGCAAAGAGCTAGAACCCAGATACCCAATTTTGCGATAGCCACGGGCAAGGATTTCTTCGGCCATGGCGCGACCTGCCGCCACATGTGAGATGCCTACGCGGGCCGCCACACTTGGGCCGTCAATGTCCATCACCTCGACAACAGGAATCCCCGCATTCTCCATCATCTTCCGCGCGGCATCTGTATGTTCCAACCCCGCTACGATCAGACCAGAGGGCCGCCATGACAGCATTTCGAAAATGACTTTTTCTTCCTGCCCTAAATCATAATTTGAGGTGCCAACAACGGGCTGCAAATCCGTTTCATGCAGACCCTCACCAATGCCTGTAAGGACATCAGGGAAGACCATGTTGGATAGAGATGGGATCACCACGCCAACCAGATTGACGCGGTTTGATGCCAAAGCGCCCGCGATTTTATTGGGCACATATCCCAAGGCGCGGGCGGCTTCAAAAACCTTGCTGCGCGTGCGCTCAGAGACATCCCCCCGATTGCGCAAGACGCGGCTGACGGTCATTTCCGAAACCCCCGCTGCCTCAGCCACATCGCGCAAAGTCATCTGGGGTTTGCCATCAAAGGGATTGCGTCCGCGCACGTCTGGTATCCTGTCTTCGGTCGTCTGGTTCCTATTGATACGCCGAACCATCCCTATTTGCCAAGCGTTCGGTTTTTTAGATCGACTTGCGCGCCATAGCAAATTCCAGCAAAAAAGCAGACATGGCCCCGTGGCTCAACTGGATAGAGCAATCCCCTCCTAAGGGATAGGTTACAGGTTCGAGTCCTGTCGGGGTCACCATGCAATCTGTCTATTTTGATTGACAGTCTGGCTGTCGCGCCTGATCATTGATCTTGGACCAAAGGAAAGTTGACCAAGATCATGTTGGATGCGCAGCGGGGAACACTCGCGCCTAAACTTGGTAAAGGGCCGCGTGCGGGGCTTTGCACCGATTGCGGGGTCAGTCGCATGTCTGATGATCGCGCCTGCGGGCGGGCCTGTCAGTTTATCGCCCCAGATTATCCGCACGCCGAAGCCCGCATTCATGGGCGTATCAGTGACCCTGCGCGTCATGAGGAAGCGTTTTTTGGTGTAACCGAAGCGATGTATCGCGCAAGGCTGACCCCAGCGGCCGAAGGTGCGCAGTGGACGGGCATTACCACGGCGCTCGCGGAAACCTTATTACGGGCGGGGGCGATTGAGGCGGTCATCACAGTGGCGCCTGACCCAGACGATCAATGGCGCCCTGTGCCTGTGTTGGTCACCGAACCAGACGACTTATCCGCCTGCCGCGGGATGCGCATGGGCTTTGCCCCAAGCGTGGCCTTGTTAGAACTCGCAAAGGCGCGCGGAATCACGCGCTTGGCCTTTATCGGCATCCCCTGTCAGACCTATGCCCTGCGTGCGCTTGAGGCCGAGTATGGGTTCGAGCGGCTTTATGTCATCGGCACGCCCTGTTCGGACAACACCACAACCGCGCGATTTCATGATTTCCTTGCGCTGCTTGATGCCAAGCCAAACAGCGTCAGTTATCTTGAGTTTCGCGCGGATTACTCAGTCGAGCTGCGCTTTTCAGATGGGCGCCCGCCCCGTTTCGTGCCTTTTTTGAAATTACCAATCTCGCAATTGCCTGCGGATTTCTTTCCAATGACCTGCAAGACATGTGTCGATTACACGAACCGCTTGGCCGATATCACGGTGGGCTATATGGGCGGCGATGGGGCACAATGGATCTTGGTGCGCAATGCCCGTGGCGCAGAGATGCTTGATGGCATCAAAGATCGGCTCTGCCTGTCGCCCTTGACCGATAAGGGGGATCGCACAAGCGCTGTCAAAGGCTTTTTGGCCAATACGGAGCGCGCGGCGGGCGGTTTGCCCCTGCGGCGGATGCCCAACTGGCTGCGACCATTGGTGGCCTATCTCCAGCCTCGTCTTGGGCCGCGTGGCTTGGAATTTGCCCGCGCGCGGGTCGAGATGAAAGCGATTGAAACCATCTTACATTTGCGCCGCAGTCATCCTGCCAAGATGAAGAATATGGTTCCCGCCCATGTCTGGAGCCTTGCTGCGCGCTATGGGGTGGGGCCCAATCCATCCGAGATTGCGCGCGAGGATGGTAATCCGTAATCTCGCGACTATGACCAAACCCAATCTCGCGCCAGATTTCAGTTTTGAGACGCAGATCGGCGGCCTTGTCGCGGGCGTGGATGAGGTGGGGCGCGGCCCGTTGGCGGGGCCTGTTATGGCCGCAGCCGTTATCCTAAACCCAAGCGATATTCCCGAAGGTTTGCATGATTCCAAAACGCTCAGCCAAAAGCGGCGCGAGGCGCTGTTCGATGAGATTGCCGCGCGGGCCGAGGTCAGTATCGCAGAGGCGAGCGTTGCCGAGATTGATGAGCTGAATATTCGCAACGCGACTTTTTTGGCCATGCGCCGTGCGGTGCTTGGTCTCTCCCGCTGTCCAGATCATGCGCTGATTGACGGCAATGCCATTCCCCCTGATTTGCCCAGCCCTGCCACTGCAATCATCAAAGGTGATGCCCGTTCTATTTCGATTTCGGCGGCTTCTATCATGGCCAAGGTAACACGGGATCGGCTGATGGTGACATTATCGCAACAGTTTGCGGGCTACGGCTGGGAGAAAAACGCGGGCTACCCCTCAAAAGCCCACCTTCAAGCCCTTCAAGATATTGGGGTGACCCCGCACCATAGACGTTCATTCAAGCCCGTCCACAATATCTTGTATCAACGTCATCTTGTAAGTCTTTGATTCAAAAAATAAATTGACGGCGAATTAGTTTCGACTCATCTTAGGCCTCAAGATGAGCGTCAAAAAATGGCGCCGTGACGATTAAAAGTCAGAGGCAGTAATGAAGACGAAAACCAATCCCGCGGGGGCGCATGCCCTGCCGCTTAACCAGATATTGGCTGGTGATAGCATTGATGTGATGAACAGCCTTCCTGAAGGTTCGGTCGATCTGATTTTCGCCGACCCGCCTTACAACCTTCAGCTCAAGGGTGATTTGCATCGCCCCGACAATTCGCTTGTAGATGCGGTGGATGATCATTGGGATCAATTCGACAGCTTCCGTGCCTATGACGAATTCACGCAAACCTGGCTCGCTGCGGCGCGCCGTATCCTCAAGCCGAATGGCGCGATTTGGGTGATTGGCTCGTATCACAACATTTTTCGCGTGGGGGCCGAACTGCAAAACCAAGGCTATTGGTTGCTGAATGATGTTGTTTGGCGCAAATCCAATCCGATGCCCAATTTCCGCGGCAAGCGTTTGACAAATGCCCATGAGACGATGATCTGGGCTTCGAAATCTGAAGCAGCGAAATACACGTTCAATTATGAGGCGCTCAAATCCCTAAATGAGGGGATTCAAATGCGCTCTGATTGGCTTTTGCCGATTTGTAATGGCGGTGAGCGTTTGAAGAACTCGCGGGGCGAAAAGGCACATCCAACGCAAAAGCCTGAATCGCTGCTGCACCGCATTTTGATTGCCTCAACAAATCCAGGCGACGTAGTTCTTGATCCTTTCTTTGGCACTGGGACAACGGGCGCCGTTGCAAAGAAATTGGGGCGCGATTTCATCGGCATCGAGCGTGAGGAAGAGTATCGCGAAATCGCCGAAAAGCGTATCGCCAACACGCGCCGTTTTGACAGTGATGCGCTTGAAACCAGCCTCAGCAAAAGATCGGAACCGCGTATTCCCTTCGGTCAATTGGTCGAGCGGGGCTTGCTGCGGCCTGGTGAGGAATTGCACAGCGGCAATGGCCGCCATCGTGCAAAAATTCGCGCCGATGGCACGCTTGTCGCTTTGGACACCAAAGGGTCGATCCACCAAGTGGGGGCGAAACTTGAAGGCGCACCTTCGTGCAACGGGTGGACATATTGGCATTTCCGCCGTGACGGGAAAACCGTGCCGATTGATCACCTTCGTCAACAATTGCGTTCCGAGTTGGGCGAGTAACGCCACCTCCAAGACAGCTTTCGATATACCGCCCGTGCCTGTGGCTTTTGCCTCGGGGGCACGCACCTTACCCTCGCCCATCGGGCGGGGGTTTTTTATTCCGTTTGAAGCATCCCTTTCGAATAGGGCGTCCAATCCTTGACTTGCGGATAATGTTGCTTGCGCCAAGCGCGCACCTTGGGGTTCATAACCCGCCGCCACAAAGGCGGGCGGAGGGCCAAAATCCCCATTAAAAGATAGCCATAAGGCAGTTGCGGCGCGGCATCGTGATCATAGGTTTGTAACAGCGGATAGGCCCGATCTGGACGATAATGATGGCCTGAGTGACGCTGCAAGTTGATCAGCAACCAATTCGTGGCCCGATGATCCGCATTCCACGAATGGCGGAGTTTGACATGTTCATATTTCCCCGCGCCTTTGTAGGCCCGCGTGAGGCCGTAATGTTCGATGTAATTTGTGATTTCCAAATGGAACACCGCAACAAAGGCCTGCACAGCGAAGAAAGCAGGGCCCCATTTCCCGCCAATGGCATAGGCCAATCCCATCATGCCTGCCTGCAATCCCCCGTAACGCCAGAACGGATTGCTTCTATGCCATAGTGCAAGCCTGCGCTTTTCAAGGCGCTGCGCTTCGGCCTGCCATGCAGATTTGAACGACTGGATCAAAACACGGGGGAAAAAGCGGTGAAACCCCTCATTATATCGCGCAGAAGCAGGGTCACGCGGGGAGGCCACATGGATATGATGCACCAAAAGATGTTCGGTTTTGAAATGCGAATAAAGCGTCATCGCCAGTAGGATATCGGCCAAGCCACGTTCCAACCGCGTGGGGCGGTGCATCAATTCATGGCTGTAATTGATGCCAATCATTCCCGTGACAACACCCGAAGAGGCCGCCAACCCGAATTGCTCGGTAAGCGTCAGATGTGCAGGATTGGTGGCGAGATATACAATCAACCCAAAGACCAATCCGAATTGTGACGGTGCCCAGATCAAGGTGATTGCGCGATACCAAAACAGAGAGTTGAGACACGCGGCCTCATCAGGGTTGGTTGGATCGCGGCCGAATACTTGATCCAACAGCGGAAACAACCACCATGTGGCCGCAAGCACCAAAAGGATGCTCCACCCGCCCCATTGGCTGACTGCGACCAAAAGAGGGATGAGCAGAAGCGAGACCCAAAACGGGGCTACATCACGAAGCGATGCCAAATAATTTGACCTGAACATGCCTCTACCTCACAGCTCATGCTGTCATCCTAAACGTATATAGGTAAAAATATTATATATGAAAATATATAATTATGCTCAAGGTGAAGGCCCCGTATCGATGCGGCAAAGGTCAAACGCTTTGCGCATCACTGTTGGCATGTCCGCAACGCGGAACTTGGCGCGGGTCAGGAAATAACCTTGCTGCGGGCTCGCGTTTTCAGAGGCATGGCACAGATGCACGCGCAGGCGCAGATGGAAATGGGTAAAGGTATGGCGCACCTCTTGGCCCGTGTCGTGCCATTCGCCCTCAATGGGAGGCGCAAGCGCCTCCACGATCGGCGCCGTGGGATCATCTACCCCCGCCCAAGGGCTGGTGACAAAGCCAAGCATCCCCCCCAAAAGACCCGTTTCGGGGCGTTGCTCGACCAAAACCGCACCATCGGGCCGAAAGGCTAAGTAAATATGACCAACCCGCGTTGGTTTGGGCTGTTTTGGCTCCTTTCGCGGCAATTCCGCCGCAATGCCCGCTTTGTGGGCGGCGCATTGAGTCATGATCGGGCAAATACCACAGGCGGGGCTGCGTGGTGTGCAAATCGTGGCACCCAAATCCATGACGGCTTGCGCGTAATCCCCCGTCCGCTGTGCAGGGGTGAGGGCGGCGGCATGGGCTTTCAACTCAGGCTTTGCACGGGGCAGCGGGGTTTCCACTGCGAAGAGGCGCGCCATGACACGCTCTACATTGCCATCCATGACGACTGCGCGGCGGTTAAAGGCAATCGCCGCGATCGCAGCGGCGGTGTAAGGGCCAATTCCGGAAAGCGTCAAAAGCGCCTCTTCGGTTGTCGGGAATATCCCCGCGTGTTGATCAGTAACCACGCGCGCGCATTTGAGCAGGTTGCGCGCCCTTGCATAATAGCCAAGCCCCGCCCAAGCCGCCATGACATCCGCATCTTCCGCTGCTGCAAGATCCTCAATCCGAGGCCAGAGAGAGATGAACTTGGTAAAGTAGTCACGCACAGTTGCCACGGTTGTTTGCTGTAGCATCACCTCAGACAACCACACATGGTATGGGTTTGGACGCTGCCCTGATTTGCGCGCCGCGGGCCCGACCCGCCACGGCATATCGCGCGCATGGGCATCATACCACGCCAACAAGTCACGCGAGAGGTCATCCGTTATTTCAATCTCGTCACACAAGCTTTATCACCCTGTCTTCGGTTTTGATTGGTCAATCTGTTTCATACCCCCTAAATTGACCCGCAGATGAGAAAAGCAAGCGATCATATCCCGCCCGAAGAGGCAAGCCGCCGTAACCGTGGGTTTGAACCCGCGGCTAAGCTTGTTATGGCGCAAATAAAAAGCTCCGCAGAAAGGCGTGGTTTCGCTGAGGCACGGCTGATCACCCAGTGGCGGGAGATCATGGGGCCTGAGTTTGCAGATATCGCGCGCCCTGTAAAACTTTCGCATGGGCGTGATGGGTTTGGGGCCACTTTAGTGCTTTTGACGAGCGGGGCGCATGCCCCAATTCTTGAGATGCGCAAAGAAGATATCAGAACAAAGGTAAACGCGGCTTATGGTTATAATGCTGTGTCCAAAATATCCTTGACCCAAACGGCGGGACAGAGCCTTGCGCGTGACTTCATCGCACCACGCCCCCGGCCAGAATTGCCCCAAGAGGCAATAGAAATCTTGAACGCCAAGGCCAAGGCCGCAGCAGCGCACATCACCGATGAGGGGTTGCGCGATGCTCTTGAACGTCTGGCGCAGCGCGTCATAAGAAAACAGACATCCTAATTTACAGAGAGAGAATATTATGGATCGCAGACAGGCTTTGATCGCAGCATCCGCAGCGGCTTTTGTATCCGCCCTTCCCAGATTTGGCATGGCTCAAGACGCAAGCGCCGCCCCTGAGATTGTGGATTTTGCTCTTGGTGATCCGAATGCGCCTGTCGAGTTGATCGAATATGCCTCATTCACCTGTCCGCATTGCGCCACTTTTCACCTACAAGTTTTGCCTCAGCTAAAGCGCGATTACATTGAAACAGGCAAAGTGCGATTGGTTTATCGTGAAGTTTACTTTGACCGCCCAGGTTTGTGGGCGGCCATGGTGGCGCGTTGCGCAGGCGAAATGCGCTATTTTGGCGTGGCCGATATTGTTTACCGCACGCAGCGGGAATGGACCCAAGGTGATGCTGCGACCATCGCGGACAATCTGCGGCGCATAGGTCTTTCTGCGGGTTTGACGGATGTAGAATTGGACGCCTGCATGCAGGATGCCGAAACCGCGCAGGCCATGATCGATAATTACGAAGCCAATCGCGTAGAATATCCGATTGAGGGCACCCCCGCCTTGGTCATTGCCGGCACGCTGTATGGCAATATGGCCTATGAGGACATCGCGTCGCGGATCGAAGACGCGCTTGCCCGCAACCAATGAACAGAACCCCCCTCGCAGGTGTCAAAGTTCTAGAGCTTGCCCGCATTTTGGCGGGGCCATGGGCGGGGCAGGTTCTGGCAGATTTGGGCGCCGAAGTGATCAAGGTCGAAAGCCCCGATGGTGATGACACGCGCCATTGGGGCCCGCCCTTTATCTCTCGTGAGGGGGATGAAAGCGCGGCTTATTTTCATGGAACCAATCGCGGCAAAAAATCCATCATCGCGGACTTTAAATCTGCCAAAGACCGCGACCGCATGATTGCTTTGGCGCGCGAAGCTGATGTTTTGATTGAGAATTTCAAACTTGGTGGCTTGGCCAAATTTGGCCTCGATTACCCAAGTCTGGCCCGCGAAAACCCTGCATTGATTTATTGCTCGATCACGGGGTTCGGCCAAAATGGGCCATATGCGCATCGCGCGGGCTATGATTACATCATCCAAGGCATGTCTGGGCTGATGTCTGTTACAGGCGACCCCGAGGATCATCCCCAAAAGGTTGGCGTTGCCGTCACCGATATTGTCACTGGTCTTTATGCCTCAAACGCCATTTTGGCTGCGTTGCATATGCGCGCGCGCACAGGCCAAGGGCAGCATATTGATATGGCGCTTTTTGATGCCGCGACCGCGATGATGGCCAATCAAGCAATGAATTATTTGGCAACAGGGCAAGCCCCCAATCGTATGGGCAATGCCCATCCCAATCTCGCGCCTTATCAAACCTTTCCATGCGCGGATGGCTGGATCATCATCGCGGTTGGCAATGATGGGCAATTCCAAAAACTATGCGAGATTTTGGACTGTGCGGAGTTGGGACAGGATCCGCGATATCGCATCAATGCAGATCGTGTGAAGAACCGCGACAGCCTAAACGCCGCGCTTGAACCTAAGACGCGCAGCCTCAGCAAATCTGCCCTATTAGAGGCGTGCGAAGTGAAATCTGTGCCTGCGGGGCCGATCAATTCACTTGCAGAAACCTTCGCCGATCCGCAGGCCGTGGCGCGCGGGTTTCGCCTTGATCTTGAGGGCGTGCCAAGCACGCGGCCGCCTTTTCATTTTTCAGGGGCTGATTTGGCGCTTGAACGTCCCGCGCCGAAATTGGGCGAGGATGATGGTATCACGGGCTTTTCGAAAAAATCCCGCTAAGGCGATCCCGCAAAGCGTGGTCTTGGTCTAGTCGCAGGCGCACGGGCACCGTCAACACCTCACGCCGCAGCGCATCAGGCAGGCGCACCGCATCTTTTTCGGTTGTGACAGGCTGCGCCCCAAGGCTTTGTGCTTCGCGCAAAATCCGCGCCATCAAGGCATCGCTTAAAGGTTGGTGGTCGCTGAGGGCCTCAGCCCGCAATATACGCGCACCCATTTTGCGCAATGTGGCAAAGAACTTTTCAGGATGACCGATCCCTGCAAAGGCCAAAACGGGCATATCTTGGAAGGACATCCCCATATTTAACGGCGCCAAATGGCCCGTAAGATGGGGGCAAGGAAGGTCTGGATGGCGCATTGAAAACGCCGCCTGCTGATCTGCCTCGCCAATGGATAGAACAAAATCTGCACGCGCGAGGCCTGTTGCAATCGGCTCACGCAGCGGGCCTGCGGGGATGACCAGACTATTGCCAAATCCACGCGCGGCATCCACCACAATCAAGGACAGATCATAAGCCAGACTTGCATTTTGAAACCCGTCATCGAGGATCAAAATATCGGCTCCCGCCGCAATGGCCGATTTGGCACTTTGCAGACGATCTTGGCCCACCCATACAGGCGCAAAAGCTGACAAAAGCAAGGGTTCATCACCACAGTCAGCTGCGCTGTGACGGGTCGGGTCTACGCGTGTTATTTGGGTGAGTGTTCCACCATACCCACGGCTGAGAATGTGGGGGGTGGCGCCAAGCCCTGCTAGGATTTCCCAAATGGCAATCACTGTGGGCGTTTTCCCAGTTCCGCCTGCGGTCAAATTGCCAACACAGACCACAGGCACGCCAAGTTTCGCCCGAGCGCCTGTTGCCAATTTGCGCGCCGTGCCTGCCGTATAAAGCGCGCTCAGTGGGCGCAAGGCATAGGCCACTGCATTAGGCTGCGCGCGATACCAAAATCTAGGTGCTTGCATTGCGCTGATCCGCTTCGCGTTGTTCCAACCGCTCTAGGATAGCATTGAGGGCACGATCCGTCACCGCAGCCCCTGTTGAGGATACTTCCCATGCGGCATTGGCCATAGCGGCTGCCCGTTCTGGGTTCATCAACTCATCCACTGCACGGGCGAGGCTTTCGGAATCGCGCACCTGCCGCGCGGCATCGACCGCCTGTAAGCGATCAAAAATATCGGTGAAATTGCTGACATATGGCCCATAGAGAATGGCGGACCCAAGGGCCGCAGGTTCAAATGGATTATGCCCCCCGATATCAACCAAAGAGCCCCCCAAAAAGGAAATCGGGGCAAGCCGATACCAAAGGCCCAACTCGCCCAAACTATCGGCAAGATACACTTGGGTGTCGCGATCAGGCAGAGCGCCTGTGCTGCGCTGCTCAAATGTCCAGCCATCGCTTTCTAATAGTTTCGCAATATCTGCGCCGCGCTCAGGATGGCGTGGCACGAGCAACAGAATGGCCCGCGGGGTTGACCGCAACACGGCCCGATGCGCGGCCAAGACCAAGTCCTCTTCGCCCGCATGGGTGGAAGCCGCCACCCATGCGGGGCGGGTGCCAAGGCGCTGCGAGAGATCTTGGCGCTGCGCCTCATCATGGGGAAGCGCCGCCGCACCTTCCTTGAGGGTGCCTGTCACTTCGATGCGAGATGGCAACAAGCCCAACCCCCGCAATCGAGAGGCGGTCAGATCATCTTGCGCTTGCACCAAATCAAAGCGCGATAGCAGCGCGCGGGCCATTCCGCCCAACCACCGCCAATTGCGCGCGGACCCTTGCGAGATGCGCGCATTGAGCAACATCATCGGGCATCCTTGCCGATGCGTCTCAACGATCATGGCAGGCCACAATTCGGACTCTGTCCAGATGGCGAGGTCTGGCTGCCAATGGTTCAGAAAAGATTGAACAAAACCTATAATATCCAAAGGCACGAATTGATAGATTACATCAGCAGGCAAACGCCGCCCCATTACGGCCGCAGATGTCACGGTGCCTGTCGTAACCAGAATCGTGAGGTCTTCGCGCTCTTCACGGATGCGGCGGATCAGCTCAAGAAGGGAAAGCGCCTCGCCGACAGAGGCCGCATGAAACCAGATCAATGGCCCATCGGGCCGCGCTTGACTGGCAATACCGCGCCGCTCATTGATACGCACCGCGTCCTCTTTGCCGCGCGCCAAACGGCCCGACAAAATCCGTTCCGCCAAACCCGTGGCATGACGCGAAAACAGAAGATAAAGCCAAAGCAGCAAGGAGCGTGACCGCATCCGATGCAATCCCTTACTCGCTTTGCGCGGAATTGGCCTGCTCCTCATCGCGCAGGCGATGCAAATGGGCGATGAAGTAGCGCATATGCGCATTGTCTACTGTGCGCTGCGCTTCAGATTTCGATGCGTTATAGGCGCTGTCATAATCAGGGAAAATTCCCACGATATGAATATCATTCACATCGCGAAACTCCGTGCGGGCCGGGTCGACCAATTCGCTCCCAAACACCAAATGCAGACGCTGTGCCATAGATTATTTCCTTAACAAGAAGCCTTGAAAACCTGCGCGCACCCTAAGGTTTTGGCTCAGGCGGTCAAGCCAGTTTGACCCGAAAGCCGCGCCATGAATTTATCCACCAAGGCGCGTGATCCTGCAAAAACGCCCGCACTTCGCGGGTCGGGGCGGTTAAAGCGCAAAGCCTGCCCCTCCCGGTCGCAGACCTTGGCGCCTGCCTCGGCGGCAATAAGACTGCCTGCAGCGCTGTCCCATTCCCAAGTTGGGCGAAAGGTCAGCATTCCATCATAGCGCCCTTCGCCCACAAGGGCCAAACGATAGGCGAGAGAGGATCGAAAATGGCGGCTCACAGGTGGCGCGCCAAGTGGCCAATAGCGCGGTTCAAAATTGACCTTGGTGGTCAGAATGCGCGCGCCCTCTTCTTCGGCATGACCTGAAATGCGCAAGGGTGTCTCATTGCACAGCGCCCCCCCATCGCGCGCAGCGGCATAAAGCCTGCCGACAGCAGGCAGATAGACCACCGCCGCACGCACGAGCCCATCTTCCACAACGGCCAATGCATGCGAGAAATCACCAGAGCCATCCATAAAGGCGCGGGTGCCATCGATGGGATCAACGATGAAACCCCGCTTCGCGGCCAGACGGGCAGGGTCATCTTGGCTTTCTTCCGACAACCACCCGTAACTGGGACGCGCGGCCTGAAGATCGCGCGCCAACATCTTGTCGATTTCCAAATCCGCTTCTGTGACGGGGCCTGCCCCTTCGGATTTTTCCCAAGCCTTGGGGTCATTTTGCCAATAGCGCAGGGCAATCTCGCCTGCGGCACGGGCCGCTTCTACCAATAGGGTCAGATCATCGCGATCTTGCCGCTCAGGCCCCTGCAAGCGTCATCTCCTCTACCAGAAGCGAGGGGATAACCCGCGACAGATGCGGGCGCGCATCATTTGCTGCACGGATCGTACCAAGCATGTCGCGCAAATTTCCTGCAATGGTGCATTCATTGACCGCATAGGTGATTTCGCCGTTTTCAACCCAAAACCCTGACGCGCCACGCGAATAATCGCCTGTGGTTGGGTTGATGGAACTGCCGATCAAGGATGTCACCAATAGCCCCGTTCCCATCTCACGCAACAGCGTCTCATGTTCGACCTTTGGCCCGACCAAAGCGAGATTCCCAACGCTTGGCGAAGGCGGGCTAGTGAGCCCGCGCGCGGCATTGGCGGTGCTTTCCAGACCCAATTTTCGCGCAGTCGCCAGATCAAGCACCCATGAGGCCAGCTTGCCATCTTGTATGAAGGCGCGCTTTTGTGCCGCCAAACCTTCGGCGTCAAAGGGGCGCGAGCCGCCTGCACGCTTGCGCAAAGGGTCTTCCAGCAGATCAAACCCAACAGGCAAAACCGCCTCACCCAATGCATCGCGCAACCAACTCGACCCGCGTGCAATCGCGCTGCCATTGATCGCGGCCAAGATGTGACCGATGAGGGTTGAGGAGACACGTTCATCAAAGAAAACGGGATATTTCCCTGTTTTTGGCTTTCGTGCCCCTGCGCGCGCAGCAGCACGCATCCCAGCTTCGCACCCTATTTCTTCGGGGCTAATCAGATCACTGCGGAAAATGCGGCCATCCCCGTAGTAATCCCGCTCCATGCCTGTGCCTTCGCCTGAAATTGCCACGCAGGAGAGGCCATAATCACTGCGGGCGTAGCCACCGGCAAACCCGTTGCTGCCCGCAAGAAAGATCGTGCGGTGGCTGTAGCCTGCATTTGAGGACTGAATTTGGGTGACTTTGGCAACGGCGCGGGCCGCAGCCTCGGCGCGGCGGGCTTCATCCTCCATCTCGGCGGGCAGAGGTGCCGCGCCGTCATCGCTTAACTCAAGACCTGATGCATCGCGCATTGAGCTCAGTTGCGCGGGATCGGCCAAGCCAACGGTTGGGTCTTCGGGGGCAAGCCGCGCCATAGTCACCGCGCGCGCGGCCATGTCACGCAGCGTGTCTGGGCGTAAATCTGCTGCCGAAACACAAGCCTGCCGTTGGCCCACCATGACACGAAGGCCCATTTCCGTGCCCTCGGATCGTTCTGCCTGCTCTAACGCGCCATTGCGCAAGCTCACTGTTTGCGAGACCCCTTGCACCACCATCGCATCTGCCGCATCCGCACCCGCAGATTTGGCAATGTCCACAATCTGTTCCGCCAGATCCCGCAGCGCCGCTGTGTTCGAAGGGCTGTCTGTCATCGCAAAGCATCCTTTCTGGCCAAAACAGCCCGTCAGGGGCTATGCGTGACCTAAGCGCTGCAAGGACGCAGCGCAAGAACCCTTAACCTTTATTGCAAAGGCATTCCGCCAATCATGATCTTACCCTCTTGGGTCAGATCAATTGCGCTTTCAAGCTGATCTTGGCCTTCGGTTCGGGTGGCGAAAAGATCAATTGCGCCTGCGATCATCGCAAATTGGCTTGGATCAAGATGGCCTGACTGGGTCATCGCCTCCAGAAAGGTGAAAAGCCCGCGCGCGCTGATATCCACCCGCGATGGCCCTGCGCCAGATGTCAGATCAAGCCCACCTGTCCCACGGAAATCAAGGCCTGCACCCGTGAGGGTGGCCCTGTTGATTTGCAGCCGCGCCAATGACAAAGGCAGAGGGATCCGAGTTTCGGGGGCAGGCCCCAGACCACCTGCAAGATCGAGATCAATCGCACCAGTTTCGCGGGGCAAAAGACCTGTGCGATCTATCCAATCCCAAACGGGGGGTTCGGGCATAGCATCTGCCACTGACACTGTGATGGCAAACGGCCCGCCCTCGCGGTTCAATAATGGCAGATTAGCGGCCAAGCGGCTTGGCCCAATGCGCCACAAAATGGGGATTTCTTCGCCAAATTCGGCCCCCAAAAGCACGCTATCGGTGCTGAGGCTGGCGCCAAGACTTTCGTCTGCTTCCCTGTAGCTGAGATTACCCGTCCCAAGCGCGAAGCCAAGCCGCCCTGCTTGATCCATCCCCATCGGCTTTGCAAAAGCAGAAATCGGATTGCTGGCCACCAGTCCATTGGCCGCCTCAAACCCAAGTGAAGCTGTCTCGCCCCAGCCGTCAAGGGCAAGCGCAGCCCCCTCAAGCACGAATTGGGCCAAAGCCCCGTCCCCGATTCCGCCTTGCACTGTGCCAAGTCCAAAACGATGCGCAATGGGTGTTTCCGAAAATACAGATTGTCCTTCAAAAGTGGTGCTGCGTAGGGCAAATTCACCCGCTTGGATCAACACGCCGCCCAAAGCCTGAAAGGCCAATTCTTCTGCTTCTGCATCCCACGTTAGCGTGATGCCGTTTGCACTTTTCACCGTCACCTCAGGCAATGCAGGCAGATCCACCACCAGATCCCGCGCGGGCCGTTCTGTAGGGGTCAGCGCGATCACAATCGTCTCAGGCAGTGTGATGCCCACATCACCTTCCGCGTTTAGAGCAAAAAAAGCGCGGGCCGTTCTCATGCTTGTATCTACGGCCGAATGCGGATCATCCGCTTCGATAATTTGAAGGTTCTCTACCAACACCTGTGTGCCGATTACCTGTGGCGCGTCAAAGCGAAACTCATGCCCTGCATCTGCGGCGATTTCGCGGAACGTCTCAAGCGCCATGTCAACGGGCGCGAGGCTTTGTGCAAAGGCAGGCAGAGAGGACAGGACAAAAGCCATAGATAGAGCTGGACGCCAAATATATTTTGAATTCATCTTTGACATTCACAGGCCCAACGGCGACACCGACAGTATGTCCCAATGTTTCGCCCCCTGCGCTTAAGGTCAAGCGCCGATCCGCCTGCCCAAGAAATAGAAAGCCCCGCGTTCATGTCTCATCTTTTTGAAACCAACCTATCGGGAAAAACCATTGTAATCACAGGCGCAAGCCGTGGGATTGGGGCAGACACTGCCGCGCTCTTTGCGCAGTCAGGCGCAAAAGTTGCATTATTGGCGCGCTCAGGAGCGGATCTAAAAAACGTGGCAAACTCAATCGGTGAAGGGGCGCGGGCCTATCCCTGTGACTTAAGTGAGATAGGCAAGATTGCCCCGCTCTTTGACGAGATCAAAGCCGAGCTTGGCCACATTGATATCTTGATCAACAATGGCGCGCTGATTGCGCCCATCGCCCGCATGGGGGAGGCAGATTTGCAGGCGTGGGATAATCTGATGCGGGTGAATGTCACAGGGTTATTTGCAACCACACAGGCCTGTTTGCCCGATATGGTGGCGCGCGGTGCAGGCACAGTCATCAATATTTCGTCAGGGGCTGCGAAAAATGCGTATGAGGGGTGGAGTGCCTATTGTGCGTCAAAGGCGGCTGTGGCGATGCTGACACAAAGCCTTGATTTGGAATATCGTCATGCAGGTATCCGTGCGCTTGGGCTGTCACCGGGGACTGTCGCCACGCAGATGCAACGCGATATTCGGGCAAGTGGGATGAACCCCGTGTCGCAGATTGATTGGGCTGACCATATCGCGCCGCAGTGGGTGGCGCGCGCTCTCTTGTGGATGACCACATCCGAAGCGGATGGGCATCTGGGCCAAGATATCAGCCTGCGCGATCCCACTTTGCGGAGCAAATTGGGGCTTGTGTGAGGCGAAAAGGAATTTTGCGATGATCAGGTTAGAGAGTTTCCCAGAAAGCTTGCCCCAAAGCCAAGCACCGCTGTGGCGCGTGACGCTTGATCGTCCCGACAAAGCGAATGCCCTGACCGAAGATATGCTTGCCACCTTGGTCAGCATCGCCAAACAGGCACAGGCGCATCCCAACTTGCGCGCGTTGGTTATTACAGGGGCGGGCGAAAAGGTCTTTTGTGCAGGTGCGGATTTGGACGCGGCCCGCGCGGGTCTGGCTACCTCGCCCCTCTGGGAGGCGTTGTCAGGCGCGATTGCCGCGCTGCCCTGCCTGACGATTGCGGCTCTGAATGGCACATTGGCAGGCGGCGCTATGGGGATGGCATTGGCCTGTGATCTGCGCCTCAGCGTTGATCGCGCCTCATTTTTTTACCCTGTCGCAAAACTTGGGTTTTTGCCGCAGCCCTCAGACCCCAAACGTCTGACTGCGCTCATAGGCCCTGCGCGCACAAAATTGCTGCTGCTGTCAGGCGCAAAATTTACCGCAAAAGAGGCCCTGTCCTTTGGGCTGATTGACAAGATCGTGCCACAAGAGGCGCTTTGGCAGGAGGCGCAACATATGGCCGAAGCCGCGATTTCGTGCAAAGCCGAGGTGCTGCGCGCCATCAAGGCGATGATCCCTGACGGCACGGCATGACGGGCGGACGCGACCCTACCACATTGGACGTGATGATCATCGGCGCGGGGCCGAGCGCGCTGATGGCTGCCGATTATTTGGCTCATACTGGGCGGCGGGTTGTTTTGATGGAGAGCAAAGCCTCCCCTGCGCGTAAGTTTCTCATGGCGGGAAAATCAGGGTTGAACCTCACAATGGATGAACCGCTTGAGGCGTTTCTTGCGGCCTATGGGCCATCGGCTGCGCCGCTTGCGCCGATGATCCGCGCCTTTGGCCCTGAAGAAGTTATACGCTTTACCCGCGATACATTAGGGCAGCCGATCTTTACAGGCAGCTCACGGCGTGTGTTCCCCACGGCGATGAAAGCCTCACCCATGCTGCGCGCCTGGTTACAGCGCTTGGGCGGGCAAGGCGTGGAGATTTGGCGCAATTTCACATGGGATGGATGGGGGCCAGACGGGGCGTTTCGCTTTTCTACAGCAGAAGGGCCGCGTGAGATCACAGCCACCACAACACTCTTGGCCCTTGGGGGCGCGAGTTGGCCGAATTTAGGCGGGCGTGGCGAATGGCTTGAATATCTGAGCGCGCGCGGGGTCGAAACGGTTCCGTTTCAGCCAATGAATATGGGGTTTCGTATCAAATGGTCAGACCATATGTGCCCGCATTTTGGTCATCCGCTCAAATCCTTGATCTTGCGCGCGGGCGCAAAATCTGTGGCGGGTGAGATCGTGATCACCGCCAAAGGCATTGAAGGCGGCGGGGTTTACGCCCTTTCGCGCGAGATGCGAGAGGGGGCGATGCTCAGCCTTGACCTCTGCCCTGACCGCAGTCTGGACGATGTTGCGGCGCGTCTTGAAAAAGGGGGCAGGCGTAAAGACAGTTTGTCGAATATCCTGCGCAAATCCCTTGGGATAGACGGGGCAAAGCGCGCAGTTTTGTTCGAAATGTGCAAATCCCTGCCCACTGAGCCGAAAGCGTTGGCAGAGCGCATCAAAGCCTTGCCCATCCCCCATAGCGGTCCGTTTGGATTGGATCGCGCAATCTCTTGTTCGGGCGGGGTCGCATGGTCTGCGCTAGACGATACTTTGCAGCTTCGCGCCCTACCAAATGTCTATTGTATCGGCGAGATGGTCGATTGGGATGCGCCTACGGGTGGCTATTTGATGACAGCCTGTTTTGCCACGGGCCTTTGGGCGGCGCGTGCAGCAGCCTAGCGTGCGTTGCGCGGCATCATGGCCAAGCGGATGAGACTGCGCTCCATCACTGCCAATTGCGGGGCTTGTGAACTTGAGCGGAGGGTCAAATCCGTCTCGATCAGGGTTTGCACCGCATCCTCAAGGCGTGTAACGCCCCAAGCCTGCGCTTGTTTCACCATGCGATCCCTGCGCGGGCCAAAGACCCCTGTTTTCGGAGAAAACCCAGCCGCTGGCCCCTGCGGGTGACAGGCGGCCATATGCAGCGTGCGAAAATGGCGCAAGGCCGCGATACAAAGTGCAACCGCCGTGACCCCCTGACCACCAAGCCTTGCCATCAGGGCGCCGACACGCGCATGGGCGCCTTCGGCAGCGGCGTGTAAGATTTCGTCAATGTCCGCATCAATCGTGGCAGGCGCCAATGCTGCCACCTCCACCGAAGAGAGAGGGCTCTCATCGCCCAGTTTATAGAGGGCCAGCTTTTCCAAGAGCTGCCTGAAATCGCCAGGATCAAGCGCGCGGGCGAGGGCGGCCAAGTCACGAGAGGCATCTTGCGCGATTGCAGATAGCCCCGCCTTTTTCAATTCGGCCTCGACCTCAGCCTGACTGGGCGGATCATCATAAACGGCGATACAAAAAGCCGATTTTTGGGTTTCAAACAATTTTCTTAGCGCCGAGCGTGGTGTCAGTTGCCCCGCCGTCACAATGATTTGGGCGTCACCTGCGCCCCATTCGTTTATGGCGCTTGTGATTGCGGTGGCGGCGGCATCTGTTGCATCTTCGACAAAGACGGCGCGCGGGCCTGGAAAGAACCCTGTCGCCTTAGTCGCGTCCAAAAGAGCCGCAGGATCACTGCGCAAAGATGCCCCCATCATACGAGTAAGGCGCATTTCGCCTTCGGCATCTGGCCCCAAAAGATTGGCAAGCAGGTCTTGGCGCTTAATTGCCACCCGCATCGCATCTGCCCCATAAATCAGAACGCCTGCCGCCCCTGTATCGGGGCGGGTGATAAACCGCGCCGCCTCTGAGGTGGAAAGCTTCATCGGGTTACATTGCCTCAAATAACGACATTCACAATCCGCCCTGGCACAACAATCAGCTTGCGGGGCCCGCGACCTTCAAGCGCCTTTGCCACAGCCTCATCCGCCAGAACCAATTTTTCAACCTCTTGTTGCGGCATATCTTTCGCAACGGTCAGTTCCGAGCGGCGTTTGCCGTTGATCTGGATGGGTAAGGTGACGGTATCGGACACCAACATCGGCTCATCGGCTTTGGGCCACGGTGCCGTAGCTACCAAACCAGACCCGCCCTGGCGCGCCCAAATATCTTCGGCCAAATGTGGGGTCATTGGTGACATGAGCTGCGCCAAGGTCAGGATCGCCTCACGCTGTGCGGCAGCCGAGGCGTTCGATTTCGCCAAAGTGTTGGTAAAGGCATAAAGTTTGGCGATCGCCGCATTAAAGCCAAAGCTTTCAATGCCGCTTGTCACATCAACAATGGCGCGATGCATGGCGCGCAGTAGGTCTTGATCGCGTGAACCTGCCGCATCTTTCGGCATATCCGCGATTTTTTCGCTCAAAGCCCAGACACGGCCCAAATGTTTAAACGCGGCTTCGGCCCCCGCAGCCGTCCATTCCACATCACGCTCGGGCGGGCTGTCAGAGAGGACGAACCACCGCGCGGTATCGGCGCCGTATTGGGCTATGATCGCCACAGGATCGACCACGTTGCGTTTCGATTTCGACATTTTGGCGGAAGGGATGATCTCAACCTCCCGGCCATCCTTGAGGAAACCTTTGCCTTCGCGCAGCTCGACTTCATCGGGGAAGTGATAGACGGGGCGACCATTTTGATCGCGGGTTTGATAGATCGCATGGGTCACCATACCTTGGGTGAACAGTGCGTTGAACGGCTCGGCGCATTTTGCGGGCAAATGCCCCGTCTTTTGCATCGCGCGCGCGAAGAAGCGCGAATAAAGAAGGTGCAAAATCGCGTGCTCAATCCCGCCGATGTATTGATCTACATTCATCCAATATTCGGCCTCGGCGGCATCGGTGGGTGTTGCCGCGCGCGGCGCGGTGAAGCGGGCGTAATACCACGAACTGTCCACGAATGTGTCCATCGTGTCGGTTTCACGCTGCGCAGGCGCACCGCAGCTAGGGCAGCTGCAGTTGCGCCAAGTCGGGTGACGATCCAACGGGTTGCCTGGAATGTCGAAACTGACATCGCGCGGCAGTTCGATGGGCAGGTTTTCTTTTTTCTCAGGAACAACCCCACAGGTGGCACAATGCACCACAGGGATTGGACAGCCCCAATAACGTTGGCGGCTTAAACCCCAGTCGCGCAGTCGGAACTTGGTCACGCCTTGGCCCCAACCCCTCGCCTCAGCGAGATCAATTGCGGCATCCACTGCGGTGTCACCTGTTTGCACCGCCTCGCCTGCAAAGCCGCGAATATAGCGCACACGCTCGGCTTTGGTTGGCACGAAGGCTTCGGCCAAGGGGGCTTCTTCCGCGCCCTCGGCCACAAAAACGGGGGTGATCGGCAGATCGAACTTGCGCGCAAATTCAAAATCGCGCTGGTCATGGGCGGGGCAGCCGAAAATTGCGCCCGTGCCATAATCCATCAAAATGAAATTCGCGATCCAAACAGGCAATTCCCAGGACGGATCAAGCGGGTGGCGCACACGCAGGCCCGTGTAAAGGCCCTTTTTCTCGGCCTTTTCCAAGGCTTCGGCAGTTGTTCCACCCTTGCGGCAGTCTTGGCAGAATGCGGCAATCTCGGCATTTTCTGCTTCGAGTGCTTTGGCCAAGGGATGATCGGGGGAGATACCCACAAAACTGGCCCCCATCAGCGTATCAGGGCGGGTGGTGTAAACATCAATCGTGCTGTGACCATGCGCAGGTGCGGTCAGCTCAAAGCCGAATTGCAGCCCGCGGGATTTGCCGATCCAATTCGCTTGCATCAGGCGCACTTTTTCGGGCCAATCGTCTAGACCATCCAGCGCGCCAAGCAAATCATCGGCCATGTCGGAGATTTTAAAGAACCATTGCGTCAACTCGCGCCGTTCTACGTCAGCACCCGAACGCCAGCCTTTGCCATCGATGACCTGTTCATTGGCAAGAACCGTCATATCGACCGGATCCCAATTCACCACCGCGTTTTTTCGGTAGACCAAGCCTTGCTCTAGCATATCAAGAAACAGCGCTTGTTGCTGTCCGTAATATTCAGGATCACAGGTAGCAAATTCCCGATCCCAATCAATCGACAGGCCCAAGGGTTTCATCTGGCCACGCATTGTGTCGATGTTTTGATACGTCCAATCGGCAGGGTGGCCGCCATTTTCCATCGCGGCATTTTCGGCAGGCATCCCAAAGGCATCCCACCCCATAGGATGCAGCACATTAAATCCAGTGGAGGATTTGAAGCGTGCGATCACATCACCCATCGTGTAATTGCGCACATGGCCGATATGGATGCGCCCCGATGGGTAAGGGAACATCTCAAGCACATAATATTTTTCACGCGCAGGATCGCGCTTGGCCTTAAAGATTGCGGACGCATCCCATGCCTGCTGCCATTTCTCTTCAATCTGGGACGGATCGTAGCGCGACATTGCGAACTCCTGAAACATGGGGCTTTCGGGCCAAACGGGTAAAGTCGGGCGCTTGTTTAAGCTGCCCGCTTAAAGAGGTCCAGTGGTATGGAGTGAACTCGTCGCGTGATTACAGGCCCGAATCCCGGATGCGCAATTGGCGGGCACGGGTCAAGATGGCATCTTCAATCTGACGCGTGGTTTCGCGGCTGACAGGGCCACCGCGCGTGGCCAATGCAACGCGCAGCGCGCGTGCATCCAAAGCGGGGTCACTGACATAGACGGTTGCGCGATACGCCGTGCCACCACCTGGTGGGGTACCATAACCGAAAATAATCACGCCAGAGAAAGGATCGGCTGATTCAATCGGCAAGAAGTCCAATACTTCAAGCGCAGAATTCCAAATGTAGCGATTGACCTCAACAGTGGTGTTTGGGTCGTCGACGTTTTCGAACAAATCCCAGATAGTTTCACGTTCTGTTTCCTCCACCTGCGTGGCGGGGCGCTGCTCTTCGCCGGCATCGGAGCCACCCATGATACCATCCAGGCGACTGCACGACGCAAGCGCCATTGCGGTGACTACGACCAAAATAGCCCTGCCAAAGCTCGATAATGCCATGTGCCTTTGCCCTTTCGTCGATTTTGCGCAATTGTGCAGATGCTATCGTAAATAGCTACTCCCGATGATTGCCCTTTGGTAACTTAGCCCCGCCGTTGCGGCAAGGGCCTTCATGAAAATGGTTATTTATACCTAAATTACTTACTGTTGCATCTGTGCATCACAGTAGCATCAAGATGACAATCCTTACTGCAAGCCAGTTGCAATCAAATGCTTGGCGGGCGACTTAAGGCCATACCCATCAGGTAAAACTGCTATTGGGTTTATGTTTTGTAACCAATTACGAGGGAAAAACCATGAAAAAGGTTCTCTTCGCTACTACTGCCCTGATCGCAACCGCAGGCGTTGCATCTGCAGACATCGGTATTTCCGGTGACGGCCGCATGGGTTTTGTTAACACAGAAGCTACCGGCAACGCAGACAACGAAACTCAGTTCAACAGCCGTATTCGTATCACCTTCACCGCGTCCGGCACAACTGATGCAGGTCTTGAGTTTGGTGGTTCGGTTCGCGCTGACAATGCAGGCGCAACAAACGCACAAGCTACTGGTACCGATGCTCAGAAAGCAGGTACCAACGGTGGTGTAAACGGCCAAGGTGGTTCCGTCTACATTTCCGGTGACTTTGGTAAAGTTACAATGGGTGACGTTGGCTCCGCACATGAGTCCGCGACTGGTGACCTCGCCGGCGTCGGATACACCATGAGCAGCAACGAAATGGGCTACGCAGGCGGCTCTCATGATGAAGGCGTTGCATGGTCTTACAGCGTAGACAACCTGACACTGTATGCTTCCATGGGCCAGCCTCAGTCTTCTTCCGCGAACAATCAATCCGGCGTTGGTTTGTCATACTCAATGGCAGGCGTGACTCTGGGTGTTGGTACTGCTGACGATGGCACAACCGAAGAAACTTCTGCTTCGATCCGCGCTTCGGTTGCTGGCATTGGTATCACTGCGATCATTCTTGACCGTGATAACGACACCACCTATTCCGGTGAAACTGGTCTGTCCTTGAGCTACGCAGTTGACAGCAACCTGTCCGTTGCGGCGTTCACCCGCTCCCGCGAAAAAGTCGGCGCAGCTGACCTGGATTACACAGGCGTTGGTTTCTCTATGAACCTCGGCGGCGGCGCTACTCTTGCCGGTGGCTATACCCAAGGCGGCGGTGACGGCGCTTCGCTCGACTCGATGGATCTTGGCTTGAAGTTCGCATTCTAATCCTAACGGATTACTTGCTAAGGAAAGAGCGGGCATAGTCTCGCTCTTTTCTTTTTATAAACGTCCTTTTGAATGGAAATGTCATTTAAAATGCGCCTCAATCTAACGATCACTTTTGCCGCTCTGCTCATTAACTCTAGCATCGCCAGCGCTGATACCACTGTATTTGGTGCTGTTCGTGACATACATCGCGGTGGCTATGGTGGGGTCGTTGAGTATCATTGGACGGATACCCTGGTCGCAAAGCCTGAATTTTCGGCAGGATGGGCCGGGGCTGCTCACAATGAGGGTGACGATGATAGCTGGATCGGTTTTGGCGTTAGTGGTGAATACCCGCTCAGCGATAAAGTGTTTCTCGAAGGCAGCTTTATGCCTGGATATTACAGCCAAGGCGCTACGGACCTGGGAGGCAATTTGCACTTTCGTTCGACGCTTGGTGTTGGAATGAATATTTCAGATGAATATGCAATTTCATTTGCCCTCAGCCACTGGTCAAACGGCAGTATCGAAAGATGGAACCCTGGGACTGACATGGCGATGATCCGTCTATCGATCCGACATTAAATAGACAAAAATTCGAGTCCCATTCGTCGCGCGCTTGCGCTATAGGCGCATCCATGTCTGAACTGCACACATATACCGGCCTTCCCTTCCTGAAAATGCACGGGCTCGGCAATGATTTCGTCGTCATGGACGCGCGTATGCGCGAGGTCACCGTGACGGCGGATTTGGCGCGATCGCTTGCAGATCGTCATCGCGGGGTGGGGTTTGACCAATTGGCCTTGATCCAAAACGATCACGAGGCGGATTTAGCACTGACCTTTTACAATGCCGATGGGTCCCTCTCTGCAACCTGTGGCAATGCCACACGCTGCATCGCTGCCTATGAAATGGCGGCACAGGGCCTTAATCATATCCGCCTGCGCACAGAACGCGGGATTCTGATTGCGCAGGATCGCGGCAACGGCCTGACCGCAGTGAATATGGGGGCCCCGCTGTTGGAGTGGCAGGATATCCCTTTAGCCGCGGCGATGGACACGCTGCATCTGCCCCTAGACGGGGATCCTGTTGGGACAGGCATGGGTAACCCTCATTGCAGTTTCTTTGTGGACGATGCCGAAGCGGTGGATTTGGCTGCCCGCGGCCCCGAAGTGGAACATCATCCGCTGTTCCCTGCGCGCACCAATGTGCAATTCGCCTCACTCATAGGGTCAGATCATCTGAGGATGCGGGTCTGGGAACGGGGAACGGGCATCACGCTTGCCTCAGGATCATCCTCTTGCGCGGTGGCGGTTGCAGCGGCGCGGCGGGGCCTGACAGGTCGTGCGGTGAAACTGACCCTTGATGGCGGTGATATTTTGATTGATTGGCGCGAGGATGGCGTTTGGATGACAGGGCCAACGGCCCATGTGTTCACCGCTGAATTGACCGCAGATTTCATAAGTCGCCTACAAAACCCATGACAAAGCCACCTGAATTTCGAACGCTTGGGTGTCGGCTCAATGCCTATGAAACCGAAGCGATGACCGATATGGCCACCGCAGCGGGCCTCAGGGATGCGGTGATCATTAACACCTGCGCCGTAACGGCCGAGGCCGTGCGCAAAGCGCGCCAAGAAATCCGCAAGGTGAAGCGCGACAATCCAAGCGCGCGGATCGTGGTGACGGGCTGCGCCGCACAGACCGAGCCCGAAACCTTTGCCGCAATGGGCGAAGTTGACCTCATCATTGGCAATCGCGAAAAGATGGAACCTGCAACATGGGCCAAGCTCAGCGGCCCTGATTTCATCGGCCAAACCGAAAAGGTCATGGTCGATGACATCATGTCCTTGCGCGAAACAGCCGAGCATCTGATTGACGGCTTTGGCACCCGCGCGCGCGCCTATGTGCAGGTTCAAAATGGCTGTGATCATCGCTGCACCTTTTGCATTATCCCATTTGGGCGCGGCAACTCACGCTCCGTGCCCGCGGGTGTAGTGGTGGATCAAATCAAACGCTTGGTCGACCGCGGCTATTTAGAGGTGGTGCTCACGGGGGTTGATCTGACCTCATGGGGGGCGGATCTCCCGCAAGCCCCCCATTTGGGCGATTTGGTCATGCGTATCTTGAAACTTGTTCCTGATCTGGCGCGCCTGCGGATTTCCTCTATCGACTCCATCGAAGCTGATCCGATGTTGATGGAGGCCATCGCCAACGAACCCCGCCTGATGCCTCATCTGCATCTGAGCCTTCAACATGGCGATAATTTGATCCTCAAGCGTATGAAGCGCCGCCACGCGCGCGAGGATGCCATTGCCTTTTGCGAGGAGGCGCGCCGCCTGCGGCCTAAGATCAAATTTGGCGCAGATATCATTGCAGGCTTCCCGACAGAAACCGAAACACATTTCGAAAATTCCCTCAAATTGGTTGAGGAGTGCGGGCTAACCTGGCTCCATGTGTTTCCGTTCTCACCGCGCCAAGGCACGCCAGCGGCGCGGATGCCACAATTGCAAAGCGCCACAATCAAAGACCGCGCGGCACGACTGCGCGCCGCTGGGGATCGGGCCCTCGCCCAACATTTATCGGGCGAGATTGGCAAAACCCATCAGATTTTGATGGAAAATCCCCATCTTGGCCGCACCGAAGACTTCACTGAAGTCAGCCTCAATGAGGCGCAAGAAACAGGTCAGATCATCACTGCCACAATTTCAGGCCACAAAGACGGACGGCTTTTAGCCTAGATTGCTTCCGCCAAAAGTGCCTCGAAAAAGGCAAATGCCTCGGGGCTGTCCCAATGGGCATCTCCCATCAGCCGCGCAATCTCGCGTCCTTCGGGATCAATCACCAGCGTAATCGGCAAGCCAATCACCGACATTTGGCGCGCGATCTGTTGATTGATGTCACGAAACATCGGCAGATGTTCTACGCCAATTTCCTCAAAAAACCTGCGGATCGCCTGCGGGGAATTGCGCCCCGTGGCGAGCGTGACCACTTCCAACTGATCTGAGCCAAACTGACGTTGCAATGCCTCTAGGCTTGGCATTTCTTCACGGCAGGGCGCGCACCAAGTGGCCCAAAAATTGAGAACCACATATTTCCCGCGATAATCGCTCAAGCGCCCTTCAACTTCACCCTCATCAACAAAAGGCAAATCCGACACAGGCACAGGCTCTGAGGCGATTACCAGACCGCGCATATCCCCATCACGGGGCAGCTGCGAAAGATGTTGCGCAAAGGCGGCATTTGCACAGAAACCCAAGGCAATGTAGAGCAGGGCAATGATACGGCGCGGGAGCATCCTAGCGGCATCCTTTCTTTGATCGGCGGATAAAACAGAACATGGCACAGAAATCTTCAAACGCAATGTGGGGCGGTCGCTTCGCCGCAGGGCCAGATGCTTTGATGGAGGCGATTAACGCATCCATCGGTTTTGACCAAAGGCTCAGCTCGCAAGATGTCACTGGCTCACGCGCCCATGCTGCTATGCTCGCCGCCCAAGGCATCATCAGCAGTAAAGATGCCGAGACGATCAGGGAAGGCCTGCTCAAGATCTTGTCAGAAATTGAGAGCGGCACATTCGAATTTTCCACCGCCCTTGAAGATATTCACATGAATATCGAAGCGCGGCTTAAAACCCTGATTGGTGAGCCCGCAGGACGTCTCCATACGGCGCGGTCACGCAATGATCAGGTCGCTACCGATTTTCGCCTATGGGTGCGGGATCAAATGGATGCGGCCATTGAGGGGCTGCAGGCCTTGATCCGCGCGGCATTGGCGCAGGCCGAAGCGGGCGCTGATTGGGTAATGCCTGGCTTTACCCATCTTCAAACCGCGCAGCCCGTAACATGGGGGCATCACATGATGGCCTATGTCGAGATGTTCGCCCGCGATTTATCGCGTTTTCAAGATGCGCGCGCGCGGATGAATGAATGCCCGCTCGGTGCGGCCGCCCTTGCAGGCACATCTTTTCCAATTGACCGCCACATGACTGCAGAAGCCCTAGGTTTCGATCGGCCTATGGCGAATTCCTTGGATGCAGTTTCAGATCGCGATTTCGCCCTAGACTATCTCGGGGCGGCCGCCATTTGCGCGATGCATCTGTCGCGCTTGGCTGAGGAATTGGTGATCTGGTCTTCGGCACAATTCCGCTTTGTGACCCTGTCGGATCGGTTTTCAACAGGCTCCTCCATCATGCCGCAAAAGAAAAACCCTGATGCGGCGGAATTAATCCGCGCCAAAATCGGGCGGATCATGGGGGCGAATGTGGCCTTAATGACGGTCATGAAAGGTCTGCCCTTGGCCTATTCCAAGGATATGCAGGAAGACAAAGAGCAAGTCTTTGATGCCGCCGACAACCTCATGATCGCAATGGCCGCAATGGCGGGGATGCTGGGCGACATGAGCGCCAATAAAGACGCACTAGAGCGCGCCGCCGCATCTGGCTTTTCAACCGCAACTGATCTCGCCGATTGGTTGGTGCAGGAATTGGGTCTGCCATTCCGTGAAGCGCATCATGTAACAGGCGCGCTTGTCAAAATGGCCGAAGATCGGGGCTGTGATTTACCTGATCTCAGCCTTGCGGATATGCAAACAGTGCAATCCAACATCACTGCGGCCGTGTTTGATGTTTTGGGGGTTCACAACTCGGTTGCCTCGCGTCAATCCTATGGCGGCACCGCACCCGATCAGGTGCGCCTGCAAATTGCACGATGGAAAGAAAGGTTGGCGTGATGGGGCGCTCTTTTGCATCATGGATTAAGCTGGGGCTATTGGCCCTGACTTTGGGTGGAACTTTGGCCGCCTGCGGCGCAGATGGCCCGCCTGAGCCGCCAAACGAAAACGCAGTGACCTACTAAGCCTGCGTGGCGTTTGGGTCATTTTCTTGCACCGCGTGTGGCGTTCTGCGTCTTGCCCGTTGAAACTAGGGCAAAGAGCCCCTAACGTCTGGGGTCAGACTGCTCATTTTAAGACGATTGACCATTCCAAGACCTAAGTTTGAGGCCCCGAATTCCAATGGAAAAAATACCGATGACCCCGACAGGGTATAGCGCCCTTGATGCCGAGCTGAAGCATCTGCGTAGTGTTGAGCGCCCTTCTGTCATCAAGGCGATTGCTGAAGCGCGCGAGCATGGGGATTTGTCGGAGAATGCCGAATATCACTCGGCCCGCGAAAAACAGTCCTTCATCGAAGGCCGCATTAAGGAGTTAGAGGGGATTTTGGGCCTTGCACAGGTCATCGACCCCAAGACCCTGTCTGGCCCGATTAAATTCGGCGCCACGGTTGTGTTGATTGATGAGGATACTGAGGAAGAAAAAACCTACCAGATTGTCGGCGAATCTGAGGCCGATATCGAAAAAGGTTTGCTCAATATCAAATCGCCCTTGGCCCGCGCTTTAATCGGCAAAGATGAAGGCGATAGCGTAGAGGTCAAAACGCCCGGTGGCAGCAAGGATTACGAGATCACGAAGGTGACCTACGTGTGATGATCCCCGCAGCAGTGCCTCACCCCAGATTGACGCTTACGCATCGCTTCACGCGGGACAAGCAGATTTGGGTAGGCCGTGCGGTTGGTTTTCTTCAATGCGCCGATGGCGCGATGTCCTTTGGTCTGCGCGAAGGCATCGCGCTGGCCTTGGCCTTGCTTTGGATTGGGGCACTCAGCCTCACGGCGCTGGGCTTTGGCGGTGACACCCCGAATATGGCCGAGATTCTGAGCGGGGTCATGGTTGCGGTTGGGGCAATCTTGCCGCTTGTTTTGTTATGGATTGTCCTAAGCCTCCTGCGCATCACGCAAAGCCTGCGTCTTCAGGCCCAAGATCTGCGGCTGAGGCTTAACAATATTGAGGACGCGCTTCACGGCGGGGCTGTGCCTGCTGATTTGCGAGAGACACAAAACCGCATAGAGGCTTTGGCAGAGGCACAATTGGCCACCGATACAAAGCTCGTAAGTTTTACATGTTTGCGCCTGCAAGACCCTGACCTGCGGGCGGCTGTGCCCCTAAGTCCGCCCCCTGCCCCAGATCGGCCACAATCGGATTTATCGCTTATCGCAGCCGAGCCCGCCTTGAACCATCCGGTCACGCCCGCTGACTTTATTCGTGCGCTCCATTTCCCGAATAATGATCAGGACAAGGAGGGCTTTCGCGCCCTTCGCGCGGCCCTAGAAGACCCTGCAACCCGCCCTTTGATCCGCACTGCACAAGATGTGTTGACCCTGCTCTCGCAAGACGGGATTTTCATGGATGATCTCCATCCAGACCGCGCCCGCCCTGAGATTTGGCGCAAATTCGCGAAAGGCGAGCGGGGCCGCGTGATTGCATCGCTTGGCGGTATTCGAGATCGGTCTTCCATCGCGCTTTCCACTGGTCGGATGCGGCAAGACACAGCCTTCCGCGAAGCAGTTCATCAGTATTTGCGCGAATTTGATCGCGTTTTCTGTCAGTTCGAGCAGACTGCAACCGATGAAGATATTGTCAAACTCAGTGCTACCCGCAGCGCACGGGCCTTTATGTTGCTCGGGCGTATGACTGGGATTTTTGACTAAGGCCCCAAGGCCGCATGGATCGCAGAGCGCAACAGCGCCTCATGCCCCGCACCCAAAACAGCGCCCTCCTCGGCATCACCATCGATAAGCATTTTTGCAAGATCATCAGGGGCCAAAGCGGCCAAACCCGCTGCAATCACCCGCACCTGCGCGGCATCTGGGATTTCACCCGCTAAAGCATAATCTGTGATCTCTTTCGCCATCAAAGACGGCCAACATTCTGCCAAAACAATAGGCCGCTCGATCCCGTCATAAGGCGCCACGGCAAGCGCAGACCCAAACCGCCCGCGTAAGGACTGCAATCTTGCGATCCCAAGGATCGCCTGTGATCCCACAGATCCCGTGGTGTAAAGCTTCCAACCCGGCTGCATTTTGCCATAGGCCAATTCAACTTTGCGCCGTTCTGGCAGATGATGTCCGTGGCGCAGGTCGCGCGCGGGCAGATCAGGGCAGGCCTGTGTTTTGGGCACGCACCAAAAGGGGCCAACCCCTGGAAAACGACGATTAAGCGCGCGGGCCACATCGAACCGATTATTCGCATTGTCTGGTTCATCCTTAACCATCTGTGCAAAAAGCGGCCAAACCGATAGCGCATCGGCCTTGCCTGTCAGATGCTGTGCAAAGCCCGCAGGGTAGGCGAAGGAAAAGTCAAAGGTCGCCAAGATACGTTCATCCCGCAAAAGGGCGTCTGTCATCAACTGCTCAAGCACGACCATCGCATCAGCGCGCGTGCGATAATAGCTCACCTGTGGCGTTGCACCATTCGCAGAATGCGCAATGAAAATCGCGTCCTTCGTGGGGGCTTTGGGGCTTGGGGTGGCTCGTGCCGACCAATCGACCACCACGATATGATCAAAGGGTCCCGCGCTCATAAGGCCATCTCAGCGGCCTGTTCCAAATCAGCCTTTGTATTGATGTTGAAAAACGCCTGTTCAAGTGCATCGAGAGGGGCAGAAACCCCGCCCAATCGCGCCATGACATCGCGCATTTTGCGGCCACCCCCCCGCAATTCTGCCGCCAATGGATCGGCCAAATCCACATCCCACAGCGCAAATGTTGGATGTATGCCCCCGCTTTGATCCTCAGCAAAAACCAATGCGTCATGCCCTTGTGCGGCGCATAATTGCGCCACGATATCGCTTGGAAAAAACGGGCTGTCCGAGGCAAAGCTCATCACCCGCTGCGCCCCAAGCATCTTGGCTGCGCGCAAGGCCGCCAAAACGCCGCCAAGCGGCCCCATCGCGGCGAATGCGCCATCAGCAACCACATCAAGCCCGAGATCAGCATAAAGCGCGGAGCCGCCATTGGCGGAGAGGATCAAATGATCCACCTGCGGGCGCGCGCGGTCAATAACATGCGCATAGAGGCTTTGGCCCCGCAGCAGCAGCCGTCCTTTGTCCTGCCCGCCCATACGGCGCGCTTCCCCGCCTGCCAAGATCACGCCACAGATCATTGCTTTGCCCTTATCCATCCGCGCAGATTGCATCCTTCGCCCATCAAGGCTAGATCGCATGGGCAGAAACGACAATGGTGCAAGATGCGCAAAGCCCCCTCAGACTCGGCCTATCTCTCTGGGATCATTGGCGGATTGCCGTTCCTATTGGTGCTTCTGCCATTTGGTCTGTTATTTGGGGTTCTTGGCACAGAAGCGGGTCTACCCATGTCGCAAGTCATGGGATTTTCTTTCCTTGTCATTGCGGGCTCGGCCCAATTCACCGCGCTGCAGCTGATGACGGAAAATGCACCCGTCTTGGTGGTTTTGGCCTCTGCTTTGGCTGTTAATCTGCGCATGGCGATGTATTCAGCCTCGATCACCCCGCATTTAGGGGCCGCGCCTTTATGGCAGCGCGCGCTGTTATCCTACATGTTGGTCGACCAGACCTATGCAATGGCCATGCAAACCTATGAGGCACAGCCTGAACGCTCGGTCAGATGGAAAGTGGTCTATTTCTTTGGACTTGCGACCCCGATTTGCCCCCTGTGGTATGGCGCGACCTATGCAGGTGCAGTTTTAGGCGCAACCATACCACCTGAATTTGCACTCGATTTCGCAGTTCCGATTACCTTTCTTGCATTGGTGGCCCCCGCCTTGCGCACACTTGCGCATATCGCGGCGGCAATGACCTCGGTGGTTATGGCGGTCTTACTAAATTGGATGCCCTATAACCTTTGGTTGATGGTCGCAGGGATCACCGCCATGATCGTTGGCGCAGAGGTGGAACGGCGCATGAGCCTTGCAAAGGCGAAGCTGACATGAGCGCCTATTCCGAAACCACGGTCTGGCTGATCATCGCTGCGCTTGGCTGCGGCACCTATTTGGTGCGGCTGTCCTTTTTGGGAATTTTGGGTAACCGCGATCTACCAGAATGGGTCTTACGCCATTTGCGCTATACGCCAGTGGCGATCCTGCCCGCATTGATCACGCCCTTGGTGCTATGGCCGCAAGCAACAGGCGGCGCGCTAGATGCCCCCCGATTGAGTGCGGCAATCGTAGCCTTGAGCGTGGGGGTCTGGCGCAAAAATGCCATCGCAGCTGTCTTTGCAGGCATGGCCACGCTATACGGCGTGGGTTATTTCCTCGGCTAAATCGGCAAGGCAGTGGTTGAAAATACGTTTTTCAGAGCAAAGCTGGATTGCATCTTCGATACCCCTGGCAAACGGGCCAGATATTCGCGATGAACGCGGGCGAAATCTTCGCTGTCGCGTGCCACCACCTTTAGAAGATAATCCGCGCTGCCTGCCATAAGATAGCATTCCAACACATCTGGCACCCGCATCACGGCCTGCTCAAAGGCTTGCAAAACTTCGTCCGCCTGTCCTGACAGGCTAATTTCCACAAAGACGGTTGTCATCCGACCAATCGCACGGTGATCCACCAAGGCGACATAATCTCGGATGATCCCCTCCTGCTCCAAGCGCGTGATCCGCCGATGACAGGACGAGGCGGACAAATTCACCTGTTCGGATAGCTCCGCATTGGTGATGCGGCCGTTCTTTTGCAAAACTTCCAAGATTTTGCGATCTGTGATGTCCAACTCAAAACCCATATCATCTCTCGCTAAAACAGCTTGCGCCCCGCCATGGTGACGGGGACGCATGTTTTATTCGTGCTTACTTCTTGGCCAGAGCATCACGGATTTCAATCAGAATGTCCAATTCGCTTGGGCCTGCAGGGGCTGAAGCGGCTTCTTCCTTCTCTGCTTCTGTCATAGATTTGATGCGGTTGACCAAACGCACCAGCATGAAAACCACAAAAGCTACGATCAAGAAATTGATGACCGCCATCACAAATTTCCCAATCGCAAAAACAGGCGCACCTGCTTCAAGCGCCACGGCAAGCGAGGCATAGTCATTTCCGTCTAAGGCGTAGAACCAACCCGAGAAATCAATCCCGCCCGTAAAAATAGCGATCAATGGATTGATCAAGTCGCCCACGAGTGACGTTACAATCGCGGTAAAAGCTGCCCCGATGATAATCCCCACAGCCATATCCATAACATTGCCACGGGCAATGAAGCTTTTGAATTCTGCAAACATATCTTTCCCCTTCTTGGGCGCAGAGCACCCTCTCCGTTTTTGAACCCATCATGCCGCCGCATTAGCGTACGGCAGATAGGTTCAGATTAGAGACAGCGGCGCCGATGGAACAATGGGGTTTGTGCAAAGTTTCAAAGAATTCCAAAAGCTGCGCGATGCCCGCCACTGGCAATCGAATTGTCAGCCATAGATGGCCCAAATGCGCTTGCGCGCTGCGCAAAGATGCGGGACAAGCTGAGATATGAGCAGCAGGGATCACATACCAAAGGCGGCATTATATTTAGGCTTGGCGGGGGTTTTGCCCTTTGCCTACGCCGCGCTGTGCTTAGTGATCCCTTCCGCCGCTCCCCTTGGCGACTGGCTTCTGCCGAATTTCGCACCCGATATACTGCTGCGCAATTATGGGATCGTGATCCTGTGTTTTATGGCGGGGGTCATATGGGGCTTTGCTGTGCATGCGCCATCACCGCAGATGATGGGATATGGCCTTGCGGCATCCACGATCCCCGCATTGGTGGCGTTTTTCCTTGGATTTGGCCCAACCCATCAGGCTTTGCCCATTCTGATCATGGGCTTCTTGGCGCTTTTGCCCCTTGATGCATGGGCGATGCGTGCGGGCCTTGCACCGAACTGGTGGCTGCGATTGCGCGGGCTTTTGAGCAGCCTTGTCATTTTATGCCTAACACTGGGCGTGCTCTATGCCTGAGCTATTTGCCTATACGGATGGGGCCTGTTCAGGCAACCCTGGCCCTGGTGGATGGGGTGCGCTGCTGCAGGCCAAGGCTGGCGATGCCATTGTCAAGGAACGCGAGCTCAAAGGCGGTGAAGCAGACACCACCAATAATCGAATGGAGCTTTTAGCCGCGATTAACGCACTTGAGGCGCTGGAGCATCCAAGCACGATCACCGTGGTAACAGACAGCGCCTATGTCAAAGGCGGCATCACCGAATGGCTGCGCAGTTGGAAACGCAATAATTGGCGCACCGCCACAAAAAAGCCTGTCAAAAACGAAGACCTTTGGCGGCGTTTGGATGAGGCGGCAGCGCGCCATCAGGTAACGTGGACATGGGTCAAGGGCCATGCAGGCCATCCCGAGAACGAACGCGCGGATGCCTTGGCCCGTGCGGGCATGGCCCCCTTCAAATAATCACAAGCCCAAAATTGTCCCTGCAGGCAGATCTGTGCCATGCAAGAAATCGGCCGCGGCCATGCGCGGCTTGCCCTCGGGTTGCAGTTCGGTGATCTCAATCGCGCCCGTGCCGCACGCGATTGTCAGGCCATCAATGACCGACCCTGCCGCAGCCCCATCGGGCCGCGCCTGCGCCCTTCGGCAGGCAAGGAATTTCAACCGCCGCCCCGAATGCGTTGTCCATGCACCAGGAAAGGGTGAAAGGCCGCGAATTTGGCGGTCAATCTCTGCGGCATCATTCGACCAGTCTATGGCAGCCTCGGCCTTGTCGATCTTTTCGGCATAGGTCACGCCCTCTTGCGGCTGCGGAACAGGGGTGAGACTGTCAAAATCGGCAAGCGCGGCAACAATCGCCTCAGCGCCAAGCTGCGAAAGACGATCATGCAGCGCGGCGGTGGTATCCTCCGCGCCGATTGGCAGGGTGCGGGTCAATAAAACTGGCCCCGTATCAAGCCCCGCCTCCATTTGCATAATGGAAATGCCTGTCTCATCATCCCCCGCCATAATCGCACGATGAATAGGGGCCGCGCCACGCCAACGCGGCAAAAGCGAAGCATGGATATTCACACAACCCAAGCGCGGCGCATCAAGCACCGCCTGAGGCAAGATCAAACCATAAGCCACAACCACGGCAATATCGGCAGCCCATGCCGTGAATTCGGCCTGTGCCTCGGCATTGCGCAAGGTTTTGGGATGGCGCACCGGCACGTGAAGATCTTCGGCCAAGGCCTGAACAGGCGTCGCGCGGGGTTTCTTGCCGCGCCCTGCGGGACGGGGGGGCTGACAATAGACCGCAGCAATCTCATGCCCCGCAGCAATCAAGGCGCGCAAAGGCGCACGAGAAAATTCGGGCGAGCCCATGAAAACAATGCGCAAAGCTACACCTTATCGCGCGCGATGTCGCGCTTGAGCTTTTGCATCTTTCGGGTGATCAATTGCCGCTTCAAGGGCTTGAGATAATCGATAAAGAGAACCCCATCGAGATGGTCAATCTCATGCTGCACGCAAGTGGCCCATAGCCCCGTAAATGTCTCGCGCTGCAAAACGCCATCGCGATCCAACCATTCCACGGTCACATCGCGCGGACGCTCGACATCAGCATAAACATCTGGGATCGACAAACAGCCTTCCTCGTGGATGTTTTTTTCATCCGAGGATTCCACGATCTTGGGGTTGAACATCGCAGTCGGGCGGGGTGTTGCCCCTTCCTCTTTGACGCAATCCATCACGATCACGCGCTGATCAATCCCAATCTGTGGCGCAGCCAGACCAATACCGGGCGCGTGATACATCGTCTTGAGCATATCATCTGCAAGAGCGCGCAACTCATCCGAGAGGTCGGGCACATCTCGTGCGACCTTTTTCAGACGAGGATCAGGATGGATTAATATTGGGTAAATCATGGCCTGTGCCATAAGCGAATTCTGCGACCCGCGCAACCAGCGCGACTGGGATTTGCGCAGGACAGGCGCGCCTGATAGGCTAATGTGAGAAATCCTATAAATGCAGAATGAATATTCTAATAATATGCTAAATATAAAGACGTTATTCTATTAAATTTTATTTATTTGGAACATATGCCCATTTATGTGATGTATCAAAGAACGCACCACACATGCCGCCAAAGAATGGATAGCACCGATGAACTTTGACGAAATCATCAATCGCCAAAACACCCATTCAATGAAATGGGATATGATGTCGTCAATTTATGGGATTGGCCCAGAAGATGGGTTGTCCATGTGGGTGGCAGATATGGATTTCCGCCCCCCTCAATCTGTGCAAACCGCGCTGCAAAACATGCTCGATCATGGCATCTACGGCTATTACGGTGATGAACGCGCCTATCGCGCCGCCATTGGATGGTGGATGGCAAACCGCCATGGCTGGGAGATTGAGCCCGACTGGATTTTCACCACTCATGGTCTGGTCAACGGAACGGCGCTTTGCGTGGATACCTATACGCAAAAGGGGGATGGCGTGGTTCTAATGACGCCCGTCTATCATGCCTTTGCCCGCGTGATCCGCGCCGCCAATCGTCAGGTGGTCGAATGCCCGCTTGCACTGATTGAAGGCAAATATCACCTCGACATCCCCGCATGGGATGCGGCGATGACAGGGCGCGAGAAAATGTTGATCCTCTGCTCCCCCCATAATCCAGGCGGCAGGGTCTGGACTGTTGAAGAATTGCAGGCAATTGCCGATTTCGCGCGGAGACATGATCTGATCTTAGTTTCAGATGAAATCCACCATGACCTGATCATGCCCGGCCATACCCATACCCCAATGGCGAAAATTGACGGGATCATGGATCGTTTGGTGATGATGACCGCGACCACCAAAACCTTTAACATTGCGGGTGGCCATTCGGGAAATGTGATCATCCCTGACGCGGAGCTGCGCAAACGCTTTGCCGCGCGCATGGGCGCTTTGGGGATTTCAGCCAATTCCTTTGGCCTCGCAATGGCCGAGGCGGCCTATAGCCCCGAAGGTGCAGAATGGGTCGATGCACTTTGCGCCTATCTCGCAAAAAACGCAGAAACATTTGATGCAGGCATCACCAAAATTCCAGGCCTAAAGCCCATGAAATTAGAGGCGACCTATTTGTCATGGGTCGACTTTTCGGGAACTGGCATGAGCCATGAAGAATCCATAGCCCGTGTGGAAGGGGACGCGCGGATCGCCACCAATTACGGGTCAAGCTTCGGCTTGGGTGGCGCGCCATTCCTGCGATTTAATCTCGGCATGCCCCATGCGCAGATTGAAGAGGCGGTTGCGCGGATGCAAAAGGCTTTTGCTGATTTGCAATAGTCACGCAGCGCGGGCTGCACGCCCCCGCGCAAAGCGCATATGCAGCAAATATGTTGCCAGTGAGGCTACCACAATCGCACCGCCCACCATCATCAAAGGGGTCGGCGCCTCGCCCACGCCAACCCAGACAAGGATAGGGCCAAGCACTGTTTCTAACAACATCAAAAGGCTGACATTGGCCGATGCCGTATATCTGTTTGCCAGCGTAAGTAGGAAAAAACTGGCAGGCAAAATCACCGCGCCTGTCACCAAAATCAAAAACACATCAAAGCTGCTTGCCCCGCTTGGCACGCCAAAAGCCCACCCCACCATGCCCGACACAAAAGCCCCAAGGCCCATACCGAGTAAAATCGGCAATTGATGGTGCTTGCGGATCAGAACAAAGGTCATGGCCAGAAACCCGCCCATAGACAGGCCCATCAAGCCGCCCCAAAGCGTGGCTAAATCAAAGGGCAGGCCCGCATCGGATTTGCCGAATATCGCCAGAGCAATCCCGAAAAGAACCGCCGCAATCGTCAACCATGTGGCGCGGGTCGTAGGCTCGCCCAACATCAAATGAGACAACACCGCCGAGAAAATCGGGACGGTCGCAACGCCCATCAACACCACAGTGACGGGGGCCACCGCGATGGCCACGCTGAAAAGCGCCCCATTCAGCGCCTGACACAAAACCAACAAAGCGCCTGCACCCGTGGCAAGGGCTGACACTTCAACAAGATGCCGCCCACGCGCGGCTATCAGCCAAGCCGCAATCAGCACCAAACCCATCGCCGTGCCGCGCCAGCCCAACATCTCGAACCCGCCCATACCAGACAAGCGCATCAGCAACGTATCAGGCGCGATGATCAACGCGCCCGTCAGTGCAAGCAATAAGCCATACGCAGGATGCTGTTTCATAGGTGGCTCCGCAAAATCTTTACTTCGCCGCTATAGGCCTGATCGGGATCAGCGGCAACGGCACAGGGGTAAACGGGGTCTAATTTACAGAAATTTCTATTTTGCCGCAGTGCAGCACTTGCGAAGCTCCGCGTAATATCATACCCAAAGATCAACAAAAAACGAAACTTCCTTGCGCGACCCTAGCGCATCATCCGCCGAAGGAACATCTGATGAGCTTCCGCCTCCAGCCCCAACCTGTGGCCCGCCCAAACCGTTGTCAGCTTTTCGGGCCTGGCTCGAATGTGAAACTTTTTGAGAAAATGGCGGCCTCGGCAGCGGATGTCATCAACTTAGATCTCGAAGATTCCGTTGCCCCCAGTGACAAAGAAGCGGCCCGTGCGAATGTGATCGAGGCCATCAGTGCAGTTGATTGGGGCAAAAAGACCCTCAGCGTGCGGATCAACGGGCTTGATACGCCCTATTGGTATCGGGATGTGGTTGATCTGCTGGAAAACGCGTCTGACCGTCTGGATCAGATCATGATCCCAAAGGTGGGAAATGCCGCTGATATTTACACGGTCGATGCGCTTGTTTCAGCGATTGAAGCCGCCAAAGGCCGCCAAAAGCGGATCAATTTCGAGGTCATTATTGAATCTGCGGCAGGCATTGCCCATGTCGAAGAAATCGCCGCGGCATCGCCCCGCCTTGTCGCCATGAGCCTAGGGGCTGCGGATTTCGCGGCCTCAATGGGCATGCAGACCACGGGCATCGGCGGCACGCAGGAAAATTACTATATGCTGCACGATGGGGCGCGGCATTATTCTGATCCATGGCATTGGGCACAGACCGCGATTGTCGCCGCCTGCCGCACTCATGGCGTCTTGCCCGTAGATGGGCCATTTGGCGATTTCTCGGATGATGAGGGCTATCGCGCGCAGGCCCGCCGCTCGGCCACTTTGGGTATGGTTGGAAAATGGGCCATCCATCCCAAGCAAATCGCACTCGCCAATGAGGTGTTCACCCCGTCAGAGGCAGCGGTGGCCGAAGCGCAGGAAATTCTGGCCGCTATGGAAGACGCTAAGCGCAGCGGCGCAGGGGCGACTGTCTATAAGGGCCGCTTGGTCGATATCGCCTCGATCAAACAGGCTGAGGTGATTGTCAAACAAGCACAGATGATTGCGCAAGGCTAATCAAGCGCGCTTGTTCGTTGCATCTTTGGTCAGGCTTAGCCATATAGGCATAAGCCAGTAACGACCCATGCCGCATACGCGGCCATGCCCTGCGGAGGTGTGATGAACTATCTCGATTTCGAAAAACCCTTGGCCGAGATTGAAGGCAAGGCAGAAGAGTTGCGCGCAATGGCGCGTGGCAATTCTGAAATGGATGTCGAGGCAGAGGCAAAAGCGCTGGATAAAAAGGCGCAAGATATCCTGAAGGATCTCTATAAAAACCTCACCCCTTGGCGCAAATGCCAAGTTGCGCGTCACCCCGACAGGCCACATTGCCGCGATTACATCAACGCGCTGTTCACCGAATATACCCCGCTTGCTGGGGATCGGAACTTTGCCGATGACCACGCCGTGATGGGGGGGATTGCACGATTCAATGATCGCCCCGTTGTGGTGATTGGTCACGAAAAGGGCAATGACACCAAATCACGCATTGAACATAACTTTGGCATGGCGCGGCCCGAAGGCTATCGCAAAGCCGTGCGTTTGATGGATATGGCTGATCGATTTGGCCTGCCTGTTGTCACTTTGGTCGACACCCCTGGCGCCTATCCTGGAAAAGGGGCTGAGGAACGCGGCCAATCTGAGGCCATTGCGCGGTCAACGCAGAAATGCCTCGAAATTGGTGTGCCTTTGATCAGCGTGATTATTGGCGAAGGCGGATCAGGCGGCGCCGTGGCCTTTGCCACCGCAGATCACCTCGCCATGTTGGAACATTCGATTTACTCGGTCATCAGCCCCGAAGGCTGCGCCTCAATCCTCTGGAAAGACGCCGAACGGATGCGCGAAGCCGCAGAGGCCTTGCGCCTAACTGCAAAGGATTTGCAAAAATTGGGCGTCTGCGACCGCATCATCCCCGAACCAATGGGCGGCGCGCAGCGCGACAAAGCGGCAACCATCGCGGCAGTTGGTCAGGCCATCGAGGCGATGCTTGCCGCAACAAAGGGCATGGATCGCAAAAAGCTGATTTCTGCACGGCGCAAGAAATATCTTGATTTGGGCTCGAAGGGCTTGGCGGCTTAAAGCCCCGTTTCGTCCATCAGTGCATCTGAGGCGGCCTCGATCTCGCGTTCGAGATGCGCCATCACCTGCTGCACATCCTGCCCTGCGGGGATCGGTGGCAAAAACTCAACCACCGCGAGACCAGATTTGCGCGCAATGCCGATGCGGGGCCAGAACAGGCCGACATTGGTCGCCGCGGGCACACATGGCATTTTTGTGCGTTCGACCAATACGCCCACCCCAACCTTATAGGGCTTACTGACACGCGGGGCCACACGGGTGCCTTGCGGGAATATGATCAACTGCCCCTCATCGCCCATGCCCGCCAGCACGCCATCGACCATAGCTTGAATGGCCTGCCCCCGCTTGCCGCGGTCAACCGCAACACAGCCAAGCCGCGCTGCATACCAGCCCAAAAAAGGCGCGTTTTTGAGGGATTTCTTCATAATGAATCGCGGGCGCGGAAGCACCGAGGTCAGGATGATAATATCAAAAAAACTTTGATGCTTTGACGCCACAATCACCTCACCCTGAGGCACATCCCCCCGCACCTCTGAGCGCAGACCAACCAACAGCGCCGCCGTCCACCGCACATAACGCGCATAAAACCGCACGCCTGCCACAGCGCCTTGGCGCGAGACAATCGCCCATGGGGCGAAGGCCAGCGCGACAAACGGGATCATCAGATACATCTGACCAACAAAGATCAGGGATCTTACCCATTGGATCATGGCATGCCTCGCAAAGTTTGGAAGGCCGCAGCCTTGGTCGCTTGGAAAGACACAAAAGCGATCATCACGGGAATAATCAAGGGCAAGAACCACTCAAGACCCGAAAAGCTGAGACCCACCATAAAGCTTTGCGCGCTTGCTTGATTTGGAAAAACCAACAGCGCGCCTATCCCAAGCACAGCCAGCACCTTCCTTTGATGCCCGATGCTGTGTTCTGTTGCAATCGCACTGCAACAAATACTTGCGCATAACGGCCTTGGATTGCCCATGCAGCATTGATAAATTGGGAAGAATACCGCCATATAGAGGCGTTACGCGGCCCCCGTGCAAAGATTGAACTCAAAGGGATTATACCACCCATATGCGCCTGACTTGTCCAAATTGCGGCGCGCGTTACGAGATTGATGACGCGCTAATCCCTGCTGAAGGGCGGGATGTGCAATGTTCCAATTGTTCGACCAATTGGTTCCAGTCTGGTGCGGTTGCGGTTGACCCGTTGAGCGCAGCACCTGCAAGCCCTGAACCTGCAAGCCCCGCGCCAGAGGCCCCACGCCGTGAGCTTGACCCAAGCTTGCGGGCACTCCTGCGCGAAGAGGCGGAGCGCGAAGAGCGCCTGCGCCGCGAAGAAGCCGAAGGTTTGGAGCGGCAGGATGAAATGGCGCTGCATGACCCTGCGCCGACCAATACCGCCGCGCCAGAGCCGCGAACTCCAGAACCGCAAACCAAAGATCGCGCAACGCTGTTGCCAGATATTGAGGAAATCAACGCCTCGCTTCAGCCGCAAAAGGCTGCGCCACGCCCCGCGCCGAAACAGCAAAGCGCAAGCCAAGCAACGGCACCTGACGCAGCACGCCGCAAGGGTCGCAATGCAGGTCTATTGCTGAGCTTGGGATTGGGCATGATTGCAATAGGGGTTTACAGCAATGCCGCCCAGTTGGGCGAAGCTGTGCCCACCGCCGCGCCTTATCTAATCCAATATGCCAACGGTGTAGATGCACTGCGTGACCAAATCCTAGACTGGCTGCGCGAAACTTTGCCTGCGCTTCAGGCGCAGATTACAGCCTTGATCGCCTCTTTCACTCAGTAAGGCTCAATCAAACGTCTGAGATAATCACGCTCTTGATCTGGGCGCGTGGTTTCGCCCGAGCGGCGGCGCAGTTCCTCAAGCAATTCCTCTGCACGCCGCGCGGCCTCTTGGCGGGACAATGGCCCGCCTGCCACACCTGCCCCTTCGCCCCCCGTGGCGCGCCCAAGCGGGTCGGTCAATGGGCGCGCAGACCCTTGCTGCTGCCCACCTTGCTGCGCCTCACCCATCTGCGGCGCATCATCCTCGCGTGGGGTGCCGCCCTCATCGGCAAAAGCGCGCCCCAACTGATCCATACCCTCGCGCAATGCATCCATAGCGTCCGCCTGACGATCTAAAGCACCCGCCATATCGCCCTCTTCCAAAGCGCGCGCCGCATCACGCATCGCGCGTTCCGCCTCGTCTAAGCGATCCCGCGCCGCTTGGCCTTCTTCACGCCCTTGGCCCGGCAAGTTTTCTGCCTGCTCACGCAAGCTGTCGCGCAAAGCCTCTTGGCGATCAGCAAGGGATTGTTGTCCATCTTGGTCAGAAGGCTCGCCCTGACCAAAACTATCTTGGAAAGACCGAAAACTATCATCCGCCAAACCCTGCTGTTCACGCAACGTGTCGCGCAGATCTTCCATCGCGCGTTCGCCCGCAGAACCCTGACCCTGCCCTTGGGTCACTTCCATATTTTCAAGCATTTGTGACAAGGCATCTAGCATCGCCTGCGCCTCGGCCATGCGCCCTTGCTCCATCAACTCCTGAATTTGATCCATCATCTGGGACAGATCATTCATCGACAACTCCATTCCCTCTTGCCCTTGATCGGGGCTGTCCGTGGGGGTGTCACTGGGTTCGGCAGATTGCGCCAATTCACGGATGTAATCATCCATGGCACGCTGTAAATCTTCCATCAGCTGAGCGATCTCTTCGTCACTGACCCCGCGCCGCATCGCCTCGGATAAGCGTTCTTGCGCTTGGCGAAGGGCCGCCAAAGCATCATCTAAATCAATCTCCTCGAGATCTACCGCCACCTGCCAGAGGATTTCCGCCAATTCATCACGGGTTTCACGAGCCAAGGGCGCAGGGGCCGCCTCTATGCGGCGAATGACACTGCGCAGGGGCAAATAGGTTGCCTCATCCTCTAAATAGGTCTGCGGTGCATAGGTGATGGCGCGCAAAACCTGCGCCACGCGCGGCGCATTTTCAACCGACCACAAAAGATCACGGCGCTGTTCAATGAGGCTCGCCGCGAGCGGGTCAAAAAACCTTCGGGATGGCAAACGTGCCACCTGCAAGGTCGCCCGACCCGTTTGGCCCAAATCATCTTCAACTGTGACAGTGAGGGTCACGGGTAAGTTCGCCAAAACGGATTTGGAGAGATCTTCGATCAAGGTTTCCGAAAAAGCCGCCCGATCCCCCGAAAACGGCATCGGCAAATCAAAAACCAAATCATCGCGGGGTTCAGGCGGAAAGCTCAACCCATAGCGCCGCGTCACAGCCTCTAGATCAAGCGATAGGGTGGCCGCCCCGCCTAAAATCGCAAAATCATCTTCCGCGCGATAGGCAATCGCCGTTTGATCAGGTGCCTCAAGCTGCGGCGCCCCTAATATCGTGACGCTTGGGGGCGCATCAGGGGTCACGATAAAACGCCATGCTGCGTCAGCAATCGCGAAATCCCCTGATTGCGAGATGATCAGATCATCGGCTAAAGCACCTGCCTGATCGCCAAAGCTATGGGTGACATCCATCGCATCTGCGCTGTCATATATGCGCAAAATCAGACGCGTGCCCGTGACAACTTCAATCGCGCTTGCATCCGCATGTGGCAAATCCTGCAGGTAAAGCGTGGGCAGCCCTGTGTAACGCGGCGGCTCAACCCATGCTTCCCAACCGGGGCCTACTGCAATCTCTGATCCTTGAGACGGTTGCACCTCACGCGCGGCGTTGCCAAAAATCAGCGCCATTGCCAAAGCGGTCAGCGCAATTAAGCGCAGCGCATAAGGATCACGGCGGGCCAAGCGTGGAGCGGGTTTAATCGCCTCAAGCCCCGCTAGATCACGCTGCATCCGCGCCAAATGCGCCTGCCACAGGGCCGCAGTGCGGATTTGACCACGGCCGACCGATATCTCATCCAAATATGCGCTGATCGGGCGATGAGGGTGGCTGTGGTCTAGCCGTGCAAGGGCTGAATCACGGCGGGGCCATTGAAATGCGGCAACCCCGCGCCACAGCGTTGTGACAAGTAAGCCCGCCAAAACAATCCAAATCGCAGGGTGCAAAAGAGCCGCCCCCGCGAAAACCCAAACCGCATAGCACAGCGCAACAAGGGACAAAAACGGCCAAAAGGCGCCCAAGCCGCGCTCCCAGATCATGGCGGCCCATGTCAGGCGCACAGGCCAGCGGATCTGCTGTATCACCTGTGCGGTTTTGTCGATCTCGTCCATCAGCCCCATCATCTGCGGCCTGATTCCAACCCAATCAGGCGGGTTCTGGCATTATAGCCATTCAGGAACGATATCGCGGTTGATGATTTCGTCAAACTCTGGACGTTTGCGGATGACGCTGAATTGATCGTCTTTCACCAAAACCTCTGGGATCAGAGGCCGCGTGTTATACTCGCTCGACATGACCGCGCCATAGGCCCCTGCCGACCGAAAGGCCACAAGATCCCCCGCGACAAGTTTCGGCAGATTGCGGGCTTTGGCAAATGTGTCGCCAGTCTCGCAGACAGGGCCAACCACGTCATAGGGGCGCTGCTCGGCGGCGGCTTCGGCCTCAATCACGGGGATGATGTCATGCCACGCGCCATACATCGCAGGGCGGATCAGATCGTTCATCGCCGCATCCAAGATCAAGAAATCGCGCCCCTCGCCCGATTTCACATAGATCACCTCGGACACCAAAATCCCTGCATTTCCTGAAATCAGGCGGCCAGGTTCGATTTCAACCTCAACACCCAAATCCCCAACACAGCGCTTGATCAAAGCCCCGTATTCAAGGGGCAAAGGCGGCGCAGAATTTGACCGCTCATAGGGGATACCCAAGCCACCCCCCAAATCTAGACGGCGAATATTATGCCCGTCCGCACGCAAAGCGCGCGTTAAATCGGCCACTTTGTTGTAAGCCAACTCGAACGGGGCAAGGTCGGTAAGCTGGCTGCCAATATGCACATCAACCCCGATCACATCTATCCCAGGCAGGCTTGCTGCATAGGCGTAGACCTCGCGGGCGCGGGCGATGGGGATACCAAATTTATTTTCAGATTTGCCTGTGGCGATCTTTTCGTGCGTTTTCGCGTCAACATCGGGGTTAACACGAATGGTAATCGGTGCCGTCACGCCAAGGCTTTGTGCGACCTCGGACAAAACCGCCAATTCAGGCTCCGATTCCACGTTGAATTGCCGAATGCCACCTTCGAGAACAGTGCGCATCTCTGCACGGGTCTTACCCACGCCAGAAAACACGATTTTCGATCCATCAACACCCGCAGCGCGTGCGCGGGCGTATTCGCCGCCAGACACAACATCCATACCCGCGCCCAAATTGCCCAAATGGCGTAATACCGCTTGGTTTGAGTTGGATTTCACGGCGAAACAAACAAGATTGTCCAAGCCCGCAAGCGCGTCTTTGAACAAACTGTAATGGCGGGTCAGCGTGGCTGTGGAATAGAGGTAAAACGGCGTGCCAACCTGAGCGGCGATTTCGCGCACGGCAACATCCTCGGCATAAAGCTCGCCGTTCTTATAAAGAAAATGATCCATTGCCCGACCTCCGCACGGCATCTTTTGGGTGCGCCTCGCGCTTATCACCCTTGCGCGCGGTTTCAAACCCTCTCTGGACAGGCAGGGGTCTGCGCCCTAGGTTCCGTGCAACGATATTTCTCCAAAGGGAAACGCATATGAGCGATCTGGCAAAAACCATCATCATCGAGGCACATGGTGGATCTGAGGTCTTGAAATTGGTTGAACGGCCCGTGGGTGACCCACAGGCGGGTGAGGTTAAAATCCGCCACAAAGCCGTTGGGCTGAATTTCATTGATATTTATCAACGCTCTGGCTTGTATCCAATGGCGCTGCCCCATGCTTTGGGTATGGAAGCCGCAGGGATTGTCGAAGCGGTTGGCGCAGGTGTAACCCATCTCAAAGAAGGCGACCGCGTAGCCTATGCGGCGCAACCGCCCGGGGCCTATACCGAGGCCCGCGTCATGCCAGCCGCGCAAGTCTGCCCTCTGCCAGATGCGATTTCCTTCGAGGAGGGCGCGGCAATGATGCTGAAAGGTCTGACCGCGCATTACCTGTTTCGCCGCACCACCGAGATCAAGCGCGGGGATCGGGTGTTGTTCCACGCGGCGGCAGGCGGTGTTGGTTTGATTGCCTGCCAATGGGCACGTTCCGAAGGGATCGAATTGATCGGAACTGCAGGGTCTGACGCAAAGTGCGCGCTGGCGCTTGCACATGGCGCGACCCATTGCATCAACTATAGCACCGAAGACTTCACCGCGCGCACCCGCGAGATCACTGGCGGGACAGGCGTTGATGTTGTGATGGATTCCATAGGCGCCGCCACATTTGAAGGCTCGCTTGACTGCTTGCGCCCCTTGGGGATGATGATTTCCTTCGGCAATGCCTCAGGCCCTGTGCCGCCCGTATCCCTCGCGACATTGGCGGGCAAAGGATCGCTCAAGATCACACGCCCCACATTGTTCACCCATATCGCGGATCACGATACCTGCCAAACCATGGCGCGCGAGTTGTTCGACAAGGTCACGGCAGGGGACGTGACAATCCGCATTGATCAGCGATTTGCGCTTGAGGAGATTTCCAAAGCCCATGATGCGCTAGAAGCGCGGGCCACCACAGGATCAACCATCCTGACGTTGGACTAGGCCTCAGACTTCGTGGCGGGAGCGCAAGAACAAATAAAGCGGCAGGCCGCAGCTGACCCCGATCCCGTAAATCGCGGGGATTGCCAAAAGCGACACCCAATCGCGCCGCGCAATCCCCTCAACCAATATCCAAACGGTCAGGGTGACAGCGGCAATGGTCAAATCCCAGACCAGACCCGATGAAGCATCATTAGCGTGCCACGCATCCACCATCGCCATAATCGACCAGTCATTCGCGGCCAACCATGGCAAGAAATATTGCATTGGCAAAATCGTTCCCAAAATAGCCAAGCCTAGGTAGATCATTCGCAGTTTCGACATTCGGCTTCCCCTTTTGCCCATCTTCTGCGCAGCAGATAGCACGCGCGCAAGTTTTGCAAATTATTCAGTCGTAACGCGACAATATATTGTCGCGTATCAATTGACCCCCTGACCCAGATCGCGCTACCTGTTCCTGACAATTTACGCCCAGACCACCCGACTGTCGGAAGGAACGAGACCCATGGCGGATATAGAACGCGAATCCGTAGAATATGATGTCGTCATCGTTGGCGCAGGCCCATCAGGCCTATCTGCAGCGATCCGTCTCAAGCAACTTGACCCCGATCTCAGTGTGGTCGTTCTTGAAAAAGGGTCAGAGGTTGGGGCGCATATCCTGTCAGGTGCGGTGCTCGACCCCGCAGGGCTTGACGCGTTGATCCCTGATTGGAAGGCCAAAGGTGCGCCTGTCATTGTGCCTGTGCGCGAAGATAATTTCTACATGCTCGGCGAAGCGGGCGGCATTCGTTTGCCCAATATGCTGATGCCACCCTTGATGAACAATCACGGCAATTACATCGTTTCGATGGGCAATGTCTGCCGTTGGTTGGCCGAGCAGGCCGAAGGCTTGGGCGTTGAAATTTTCCCGGGCATGGCCTGTTCTGAATTGGTTTATGCGGATGACGGGTCTGTTAAAGGGGTCGTTGCGGGCGTGTTTGGTCTGAATGCGGATGGCACCCCTTCAGACGGCTTTGAACCGGGTATGGAACTGCACGGCAAATATGTCTTCTTGGGCGAAGGCGTGCGCGGCTCACTGACCAAAGAGGTCATTTCAAAATTCGGCCTTTCCGAGGGCAAAGAACCGCAGAAATTCGGCCTTGGGATGAAAGAGATTTGGGAAATTGACCCCGCTAAGCACCGCGAGGGGACTGTGGCCCATACGATGGGTTGGCCGCTTGGGAATAATGCAGGCGGCGGCAGCTTTGTATATCATCTTGATAACAATCAAGTTTATGTGGGTTTCGTGGTGCATTTGAACTATGAGAACCCGCATCTCTACCCCTACATGGAATTCCAACGCTTCAAGCATCATCCGATGATTGCTGAGTTGTTGAAGGGTGGAAAACGTGTTGCCTATGGCGCGCGCGCGATTTCCGAAGGCGGCTATCAATCTATGCCAAACCCTGTCGCGCCAGGTGTTGCGATTTTGGGCTGTGGCGTGGGCCTTGTGAACGTGCCGCGTATCAAGGGCAACCATAACGCGATGCTCTCGGGTATTGCGGCCGCCGAAGCGGCGCATAGCGCGATCAAGGCGGGCCGCTCAAGTGACAGGCTGGAGGATTACGCCACGGCACTCACCGATGGCCCGATTGGCAAAGACCTAAAGCGCGTGCGCAACGTCAAACCGCTCTGGTCAAAATTTGGCCTTCTGGGCGGCCTGAGCTTTGGTGGTTTGGACATGTGGGTTGCGAACCTGACGGGGTTCAATCTTTTTGGCACAATGCGTCACGGCAAAACCGATGCTGCCGCAACGGGCAAAGCCAAGGATTTCGCGCCAATCGATTATCCAAAACCAGATGGGGTTTTGTCCTTTGACCGCCTGACCAATGTCAGTTTCTCAATGACCAATCACGAAGAAAGCCAACCCGCGCATCTGCGTCTTGCGGATGCCTCGGTGCCGATTTCAATTAATCTGCCCGAATATGCCGAACCTGCACAACGCTACTGCCCCGCAGGGGTTTACGAAGTTGTGGAGGAAGCGGGTAAAGACGCGCGCTTTGTGATCAATTTCCAAAACTGCGTGCATTGCAAAACATGCGACATCAAAGACCCCTCGCAAAATATCACTTGGGTCACACCGCAAGGTGGGGATGGGCCAAATTACCCGAATATGTGATTGAAAATCGGATTAATTCAGCAGGGCGCGGCATCTTTATCGGGTGTCGCGCCATTGTTTTCATCCGATCAAGCCCCTAATCTCAGTCACATATAAACGGGAGCCACCCTATGCGTCACCTGACAGCCTCAGCCTTGATCCTTGCCCTGTCTTTCGGCGGGCAAATACACAAGGCCGAGGCGCAGATTGTGAACCGTGACACAAGCGCGGGGGCCTATCTCGCTGCGCGCCATGCGCTGAACGAAAGCAACTATCGGGTTGCAGCGAATTATCTGGATCAATTACTAGCCTTAGATCGCACGAATGGGGATTTGGCCATCAATGCGATCCTTTCCCATGCGGCCCTGGGGGATTGGTCACGAGCCGCCGAGATTTCAACCACCATCAAGGACGACAATCCAAGCCGTGAATTGGCAGATTTGGCGATCTTGGTCGACCTTTTGCAGAGCGGCGATGTTGAGGCCGCATTCACCCGCATCCGTGCTGAGCGGGGCGCGGGTCTATTGGTGGACGATCTGATTGCGGGCTGGCTTTACCTTGCACAGGGCCAAATGGATCTCGCAAGCGACAGTTTTAATGGGCTTGCGGGGGATCAGGGACTTGCCGATCTCGCCTATTACCACTTGGCCCTCGCCCGTGGTGCGGTCGGCGATTTTGAGGGTGCCGCACAGATTTATGAGGGCGTGGAATTCAATCTGGGCGCAGCAGGATCACGCATCCTGCGGGCCTATGCGCAAACCTTGGTGCAACTTGACCGCGCGGATGACGCTGTGGCGATGTTGGACGGCATCTTGTCCCAAAATCGTGATCTCAGCCTTGCGGCCCTGCGGGATGACATCGCGACCAATCCAACCCGCAGCTATGATTTTGTCGTCACCCCGCAGCAAGGTTTGGCGGAGGTTTTCTTCACATTGGCCGAGGCCTTGGGGCGCGAGAGCGGGCCGACCCTGCCGCTGATTTACGCACGAGCGGCCTATCACATTGACCCCAATCATCTGGAGGCCGCGCTTTTAAGCGGTGATCTATTGGTGGAAACGGGCCAGTTCGAGCTGGCGGTTGAGATCTATGGTGCCGTGCCTGCAGATCACCCCTTAGCCCTTGAGGCAACGATTGGCCGTTCTGATGCCTTTGCACGCACAGGCCGCAGTGATGAAGCGATCACAACCCTGCAAGACGTGATTGCCGCAGAGCCACAGCCCTTTGCCGTTCATGCACAGCTTGGCGATTTGCTGCGCCGTGACGAGCGGTTCACCGAGGCCGCAGCGGCCTATAGCCAAGCGGTAGAGCTGATTGATCAAGAAGATCCAAGGTTCTGGTTCCTGTTTTATGCGCGCGGGATTTGCTATGAACAAACCGATGATTGGGGTGCAGCCGAAGCAGATTTCCGTAAGGCGCTGCGCCTAAGCCCTGACCAAGCGTCCGTGTTGAATTACTTAGGCTATTCTTTGGTAGAACAACGCCGCAATCTAGACGAGGCGTTGACGATGATCGAACGTGCGGTCGCGCTAGAACCCGAGTCTGGTTATATCGTAGACAGCCTTGCTTGGGTCTATTTCCGCCTTGGTCGCTATCAGGAGGCAGTCGCGCCAATGGAACGCGGGGTAGAATTGCTGCCCACTGACCCGATCGTCAATGATCATCTGGGCGATGTGTATTGGAAGGTTGGCCGTCAACGCGAGGCGCGGTTCCAATGGGAACGCGCGCTGTCCTTTGAACCGACCGAAGAAGATGCTGAGCGGATCAGACTGAAACTTGAGCTCGGTCTGGATGCGGTTCAGCAACGCGAGGTCGAAGGGAAATGACCCTGCGCCCCGCACGCTCCAAGCTCAATCTGGCTTTGCATGTAGTGGGCCAAAGGGCGGATGGGTATCACTTACTCGACTCGCTTGTGTGCTTTGTTGAGGTGGCAGATTACCTTGAAATCAGCCCAGCAGAGGAAGTTACCCTCACAGTTTCAGGCCCTTTTGCCGAGGGTGTGCCCACCGATCAGCGTAATTTGGTGCTGAAAGCGGCGGGTCTTTTCCCGCGCTTAAAGGGCCAAGGTGCTGCAATCCATCTGGTCAAAAACCTGCCCCATGGCGCAGGTATTGGCGGTGGGTCTGCCGATGCGGCAGCCACTTTGCAGGGGCTTGCAGACCTATGGGGATGCGATCTGCCCCCGCGCGATGGGATTCTATCTTTGGGCGCAGATGTGCCAGTGTGCCTTGAAACTGCGCCCGTTTATATGCGCGGCATTGGCGATGAAATCACCGCCGCGCCCACGCTGCCGCCACTTTGGGCGGTTTTGGTCAATCCCAATCTGCCACTGGCCACACCATCTGTATTTGCCGCGCTGACCACCAAGACCAATCCCGCACTTTCGGCATGGCATGATGATTTTTGGACTTGGATCGCCGCGCAACGCAATGATCTACAAGACCCCGCCATCGCCCTTTGCCCAGAGATTGGCACTGTTTTGGCAGAACTGCGCCGCACCAAAGACATGCGTATGGCCCGTATGAGCGGATCAGGCAGCACCTGCTTTGCCCTTTATGACAGCGCGGTTGCCGCTGAAAAGGCCGCCGCAGACCTCGCGGCCAACAAGCCGCACTGGTGGGTCAAAACGGGTGCAGTTCTCCGTTAAGGATTACGCGATCCGCGCAACCACATAATCCGCTAAGTCGCGCATCATATCGCGCAAGGGATGATCAGGAAGGCCGGCCAAAGATGTCTTTGCGTGATCCGCAAACCGCAAGGCCTCAACGCGGGTTTCTTCAAGCGCACCATGGCGGGTCAAAATGGCAAAGGCCTGTTCCAAATCCCCTTCGCCCTGATCCCCGCGTCCAATCGTGCGCGCCCAGAATTCACGCTCGGTTGCATCGGCCTTAGCAATCGCACGAATGACGGGCAGGGTCATTTTCCGCTCACGGAAATCATCGCCCGTATTCTTGCCCATGGCCCCCGAAGCACCGCCCCAATCCAAAAGATCATCAACGATCTGGAAGGAAACGCCCAACGCATCGCCATATTGGGCAAGGGCCTCACGATCTGCATCACCGCGCCCCGCCAGAACGGCGCCCGACTCGGTGGCCGCCTGAAACAGGGCGGCAGTCTTGCCGCGGATCACCTGCATATAGGTGTCCTCGCTGGTGGTGATATCCATCGCGGCGGTCATCTGCAGAACCTCGCCCTCCGCAATCGTTGCCGCAGCATTGGAGAGAATTTCCAAAACATCCAAATTTTGTGGCTCAACCATCAACTGAAACGCGCGCGCAAATAGATAATCGCCGACCAAGACCGAAGATTTATTGTCCCAAAGCAAATTCGCAGTCGGACGACCACGGCGCTGGTTGCTTTCATCGACCACATCATCATGCAACAGCGTAGCCGTGTGGATAAACTCTACGGTCGCGGCCAATTTAATATGGCCCTCGCCTTCGTATCCGCACAGATTGGCCGCCGCCAAAGTCAGCATCGGGCGGATACGCTTTCCGCCTGCATCAATCAAATGTGCCGTCACCTCGGGAATGCGTGGCGCGTGCCGCGAAGCCATGCGTTCACGGATCAACTGATCCACAGCGCCCATTTCCGCCTCAAGATGGGCGGCCAAACGCTCATGCGGTTTTGCACTGGCATTGTCTAGCGACATGAATTCTCTTTCTCCCGTGACCCGCAGCCTCTCTCGACAGACGCGATCGGGGGGCCTAAATCAACCTGATGCATGAAGTTCTGCGCAGCAACGATCCAACGGTCATCGCCTTTGCCTCCGTCATCTTATCTGGCGAGGGTATAGAGGGGTTCGAGTTTGACGTAAATATGAGCCTGCTTGAAGGCTCCATTGGCATATTGCCGCGCCGATTGATGGTGCGGCGGCAGGATTTGCACAGAGCGCGCATCGCATTGCGCGATAATGGTTTAGAGGTCAGCCCATGAGCGTGCCTTTCTCGGACGATGATCTGACCTGCGATGGTTTTTTGGATGGCGCGCTTCGGATCTACCAGCCAAGCACAGGCTATCGCGCCGCCACAGACCCGATCTTTTTGGCGGCAGCCTGTCCGGCGCAAGCGAGTCAATCCGTGTTGGAATTGGGCTGCGGGGTTGGCACAGCCAGCCTAGCTTTGGGAAAGCGTGTTGCTGACTTACGCATGATCGGGGTTGAGCGGCAGGAAAACTATGCGCAGCTTGCACGGCGCAATGCCGACAATGCCGCCCTTCCCTTAGAGGTCGTGGTTGCAGACCTAACCACCCTGTCACGGCATCTGACCGAAACTTTCGATCATGTCATGGCCAACCCGCCTTTTTTCGCGACAGGGGATGGAACAGGGGCCAAGAATGCAGGACGTGAAGCAGCACGGCGAGAGGAAACAGGGTTAAGCGACTGGATCAGCTGCGCAAAAAAACGCCTAAAGCCACAAGGATGGCTGACCCTTATCCACATCGCTGAACGTCTGCCAGAAATATTGGCGGCCCTTCAGGCCGAGAAATTTGGCGCGATTTCCATTTTGCCCCTGCAATCCCGCGCAGGGCAAACCGCAAAGCGCGTGGTGATCCGCGCGCGAAAATTGGCGAAAACACCTGCCACCCTCTGCCCGCCCTTCGTCATTCATGCGGGCGCGGCCCATGAAAAGGATGGCGATGACTATTCGGATGCCGCCCGCGCCGTTCTGCGCCAAGGTGCGGCGATCAACTGGCCATAAGACCAGCATCGGCAAACTGCCGCGCATCATGACAGTTTTATGAAGGGAATGCGTGACACGACTCAAAATCCGTGGTGCACTGATTCTGTCGAACATCAACGAGAGGAGATTTGACCATGTCACTGAACGGACATTTGCAGCAACTCAAGAAGAAGCACGAAACCCTCTCCAAACGCGTGGAAGAAGCGCAACGAAGTCCAAGCATGGATGGATCAGAAATCCGCGAGCTGAAAAAGCAAAAGCTCAAAATCAAAGAAGAAATTGCCCGCTTAGACGGCTGAACCAAAAGTAAACCGCCCCCCACCACAGTGAGGGGCGGTTTTTTCATCAGCCTCGTGATTACACGAAGAACTGCGCCCCGTTGGCGGAGATGGTCGATCCGTTGATGAACCCTGCGTCATCAGATGCAAGGAAGGCCACGCAGCGGGCGATTTCGTCAGGTTCACCCAAGCGACCCGCTGGGATGCCTGCAACGATTTTCGCGCGCACCTCTTCAGGGATCGCCATTACCATTTCGGTTGCAATATAGCCGGGGCAAATCGCGTTGGCCGTAATGCCTGCGCGCGCACCTTCTTGGGCCAGAGATTTCACAATCCCCAAATCGCCTGCCTTGGTCGCGGCATAATTCACTTGGCCAAACTGGCCCTTTTGGCCATTGATCGAAGAAATCACAATGACACGGCCAAATTTGCGTTCGCGCATTCCAGGCCAAATCGGATGAACCGTGTTGAACACACCCGTCAGGTTGGTGTCGATCACCTCATGCCATTGTTCGGGCGTCATTTTGTGGAAAGGCGCATCGCGGGTGATACCCGCATTGGCGACAACAACATCAATTGGGCCCAGATCAGCCTCAACCTTGGCGATACCCGCAGCGGAATCTTCGTAAGAGCCAACATTCCATTTATAGGTTTTGATGCCTGTGGCTTTGGTGAATTCCGTAGCTTTCTCATCATTGCCCGCATAGGTTGCAGCAACCTCATAGCCTTCGGCCTTTAAACGCTTGGATATTGCCTCCCCAATGCCGCGGCTGCCACCTGTTACTAATGCTACTCTTGCCATATCTTCCTCCGATCAGGCCTAGATCTGTGCAGCGTTGCTACGATAGATGTGCTGCGTGCGCAACATTGTTTCGCATATGATTTTGCGGGTGCAAAAAGGGGCGCCCGAAAGCGCCCCTTGCGAAATACCCCAATAAGTTGCCTCAGGGGCGTTCAAGGCACATGGCCACGCCCATGCCGCCGCCGATGCACAAGGTCGCCAGACCTTTTTTCGCATCACGGCGCTGCATTTCGAACAAGAGCGTGTTCAGGATACGACAGCCAGATGCACCAATCGGGTGGCCAATGGCAATCGCGCCGCCATTCACGTTCACAATATCAGGGTTCCACCCCATATCCTTGTTCACAGCGCAGGCCTGCGCAGCAAAGGCTTCGTTGGCTTCAACCAAATCAAGATCAGCAGCAGCCCACCCCGCTTTGTCCAATGCCTTGCGTGACGCATAGATCGGGCCAACACCCATGATCGAAGGGTCAAGACCTGCAGTGGCATAAGAAGCAATGCGCGCCAACGGGGTGAGACCGCGCTTCTGCGCGTCTTCTTCCGACATCAACAACACCGCGGCAGCGCCATCATTGAGGCCCGAGGCATTGCCCGCTGTCACAGAGCCATCCTTTGCAAAGGCAGGACGCAAGCCTGCCATCGCTTCGACTGTTGCGCCATGGCGGATATATTCATCGCTATCGACAACGGTTTCGCCCTTACGGGTTTTCAGCGCAACAGGGGTGATTTCATCGACGAATTTACCCGCCTTTTGCGCCGCCTCGGCCTTGTTCTGGCTCGCAGCCGCAAATTCGTCCTGAGCCTCGCGGCTGATTTGCCATTGGTTGGCGACATTCTCAGCGGTCTGGCCCATGTGATAGCCGTTAAACGCGTCCCACAAACCATCACGAATCATTGTGTCGATATAGGCCAAATCACCCATTTTCTGGCCCTGACGCAGGCAGGCTGCATGGGGGCTCATCGACATATTTTCTTGACCACCAGCGGCAACGATTGCAGCGTCACCCAACATGATGTGCTGTGCCCCAATTGCGACTGAACGCAAACCTGAACCACAGACCTGATTGATGCTCCATGCGGCTGCTTCCTGTGGGAAACCTGCATTAATATGCGCCTGACGCGCGGGGTTCTGACCTTGTGCCGCTGTCAAAACTTGACCCAAAATTGTCTCGGACACTTCGGATTTATCAATCCCTGCGCGGGCCACAATGGCCTCAAGCACAACGCGCCCAAGTTCATGGGCAGGCGTATTTGCAAATGATCCCAGAAAACTACCTACCGCTGTGCGTGCAGCAGAAACAATCACCACGTTGGTCATTAGACGTCCTTTCCTGACCTATCCCTGCCGACCCCGTGGCGGAGAGGAGAGGGCCGCGGGGCCGAAATTTTTTCCTCCGGTTCTAGTGATAGGCCTTCATCGCTCAACCGACAACAGACTTTGTTGTCGCGCTTGCTAGACATCTACGCAATTGACAGATTAACGCGGCCCAGGACGCACCCGCCGTGGCGCGGCAATAGAGGGACGAATAGGGGCGGTTTCCTTCAGCCACGGCTTTTCCAAACTGGGCACGGCATATACATATCCTTACAACCCATCAAAGCCCGCCCGCGACGGCCAATCGGCATCGGCAGGGTTCTCAATCCCTTCCGCCACAATCAGCATATCAAAATGGCGTGCCACGGATTGGATCGCAGAACATAAAACCTGATTGTCGGGATCATCGGCGACATGCGCCACGAATTGCGCATCAACCTTCAGAATATCAAACGAGAAGTCCCGCAAATAGCGCAAGGCAGTATTCCCTGCCCCAAAATCATCCAAGGCAAAGCTGACCCCCTTCGCGTGCAGATCCCGCATAAACGGCTTCACCAATTCATGCATCTGCATCGCGCTTGTCTCAGTGATCTCAAGGATCAAACGTTCCAAATCTTGCGGATGGGCAGCAATATGAGCGGCCAGAATTTTATGAAACGGCGCATAGCCGATAGAGCGGGCTGACATATTCACCGCAAGACGCAGATGCGGCGCTTCATGTATCGCTGCAAGCCCTATCGCAAGGGCCGCGCAATCCAGCCTGCGGCCAAGTTCTGTGGCCTCAACCTCCATGATAAAATCGCGGGCGGGGATCAGCCGCCCCGCCTCATCAAATAAGCGCACCAACCCCTCGTAAAAGGCAGGGCCTCTCCCATGGGCCCGCATAATCGGCTGAAATGCCAAGGCGACATCCCCCCGCCTCAAAGCCCCTTCGACTAGGGAGATTGCCCCGCGCCGCATATCGGTCATGGCAACCGCGAAAGGGCTGGCCAAATCAGGATTTGCAAAATCACTGCGCGGCACGGTCATGGTCATCTCCAATTGCTGCCTTGTAGATGTGCCGTGCCAACTCTTAATGTGAGGTGAACAAAAGGGCAGATTATGGATGATCAAACGATAATTCGCTGCGCATGGTGTTTGGGCGATCCCGACTATATCGCCTATCACGACCAAGAATGGGGGCGGCCCCTCTATGATAGCCGCGGGCTGTTTGAAAACTTGTGTCTTGAAGGGTTCCAAGCAGGCCTAAGTTGGATCACGATCCTGCGAAAGCGCGAGAATTTTCGCGCTGCTTTTGCAGGGTTTGATCCCCATGCACTTGCCAAATGGGGTGCAGCGGATATTGAGCGATTGATGCAAGATCAAGGCATCATTCGCCACCGCGGTAAAATTGAGGCCACCCTTACAAATGCACAGGTCTATCTCAAACTTGAGGCTGAGGTTGGCTTTTCAAAATTTATCTGGGGTTTTGTGGATCACACCCCGCAGATAAACCGCCCCCAAACCCTTGGTGATGTTCCAGCACAAACCGCAACCTCGGTGGCGCTGTCCAAGGCCCTAAAGCAGGCAGGGTTCAAATTCTGCGGCCCCACAACAGTTTATGCCTTTATGCAAGCCAGTGGGCTTGTGAATGACCATTTTGCAACCTGTGCCTTTGCGCCAAATATCACATAGCCCCCAAAAGCGCGGATTTGTCTCTTGGAGATTCAAGGCTTTCCCTGTTAGGGAAACCCAAACGACAATCGAGGACATGACATGGCCACACGGCGCGCTTTGGTAACAGGTTCATCTGGTTTTATCGGGTTTCACCTGTCGCAGCGTCTCTTGGCCGATGGGTGGGAGGTTCTGGGCCTAGATGCCATGACCGATTACTATGATGTCACCCTCAAAGAACGCCGCGAGGCGATGCTGAACCAGTCGCCCAATTTCCACGTTGTGCATGATCGGGTTGAGGGTGCGGGTGTCATGGATGGGCTCATGGCCGATTTCCATCCTGACGCGGTGATCCACCTCGCCGCGCAAGCGGGGGTGCGTTATTCCATCGACAACCCCGAAAGCTATGTCGAAGCCAATTTGATCGGAACCTTCCGCGTGCTTGAGGCCGCGCGCCATCACAAGCCCGCACATTTACTGATCGCCTCGACCTCCTCCGCCTATGGCGCGAACGAGACGATGCCCTATGCCGAAACGCAAAAATGCGACACACAGATGTCTTTCTATGCGGCAACCAAGAAATCCAACGAAGTGATGGCGCATTCCTATGCCCATCTCTTTGACATCCCCACCACGTTATTTCGGTTTTTCACGGTCTACGGCCCATGGGGCAGGCCTGATATGGCGCTGTTCAAATTCACCAAGGCGATCCTCGAAGGTAAGCCAATTGATGTCTACAATCATGGCGAGATGGCCCGTGATTTTACGTATGTCACAGATCTGGTTGATGGGATTATGCGTCTGATCGATGCCATCCCGACCCGCCCCAACGCGGCTACTGAGATTGCTGAAGGCGATAGCCTTTCACCTGTTGCGCCCCATCGCATTGTGAATATCGGAAATTCACAATCAGTGCCTTTGATGGAATTCATCGCCGCCATAGAAGCGCGTCTTGGGATCGAGGCGCAAAAGAATTTCATGGATATGCAAGCAGGCGATGTGCCTGCCACATGGGCTGATGCGAGCCTTTTGATGCGCCTAACAGGCTACAAGCCACAAACCGCAGTGCAAGACGGGGTTGCCGCGTTTGTGGACTGGTATCGCGATTATTATCGATGCTAGGACGAGAACAAGATTGGCCAAAAAAGGACATTAAACCATGCGGATTGCGATGATTGGTACAGGCTATGTTGGCTTGGTTTCGGGGGTCTGCTTCTCGGATTTTGGGCATGAGGTGATCTGTGTCGACAAAGCCCCAGAAAAAATCGCTAAACTGAATAAGGGTGAGGTTCCAATTTATGAGCCTGGCCTTGAGGATTTAATGGCCCGCAATGTCGAGGCGGGGCGGCTGTCCTTTACAACGGATTTGGCGCAAGCTGTGGATGGGGCAGATGCTGTGTTTATTGCTGTTGGCACGCCCACGCGGCGGGGCGATGGCCATGCTGATCTCACCTATGTCATGGCCGCCGCCGAAGAAGTCGGGCGCGCGCTGACAGGCTACGCCGTGGTGGTGACGAAATCGACTGTGCCTGTTGGCACCAACCGCAAGGTGCAAGAGGTTGTGGCACAGGCCAATCCAAAGGCGGAGTTTGATGTTGCCTCAAACCCCGAGTTTCTTCGGGAAGGGGCCGCAATTGATGATTTCATGAAGCCAGACCGCGTTGTGGTTGGCGTGCAATCAGAGCGCGCAGCCAAGGTTATGACCGAGATTTATCGCCCCCTGTATCTGCGCGATTTTCCAATCGTGACCACCGATTTGGAATCGGCGGAAATGATCAAATACGCGGCCAATGCCTTTCTTGCGACCAAGATCACCTTCATCAATGAAATCGCCGCGCTCTGCGAAAAAGTCGGCGCGGATGTGAAGGAAGTCTCAAAAGGTATGGGGCTTGATGGGCGCATTGGAAATAAGTTTCTACATGCAGGGCCAGGGTATGGTGGGTCTTGTTTCCCCAAGGACACCCAAGCCTTGGCGCGGATTGGTCAGGATTTTGCGGCTCCCCAACAGATTGTGGAAACAGTGATCCGCGTGAATGACGCAGTTAAACTGCGCATGATCGAAAAACTGCGTGATCTGTGCGATGGCAGTTTCAATGGCAAGAAAATCGCCGTGCTGGGCGTAACCTTTAAGCCAAACACCGATGATATGCGCGATGCGCCTTCGCTTACCATTGTGCCCGCTCTTGTGGGCGGTGGCGCGACCGTGCGTGTGGTCGACCCGCAAGGCCACCGCGAAGGGGAACATCTGTTGCCAAATGTGACATGGTGCGATGACCCCTATACCGCTGCGGAAGCCGCCGATCTTTTGGTGATCCTAACTGAGTGGAACGAGTTCCGTGCGCTGGATTTAACCCGTTTGTCCAAGGGCATGGCGCAGGCGCGCATGGCCGATTTGCGAAATATATACAGCCGCCAAGATGCGCTAAGCGCAGGCTTTGCCACCTATGACGCTATAGGACGCTAAGGGTTTAAGCCAAACCTGCCCGCAGGCAATCGTGCAAGTGCAACAGACCGACAGGGCGTTGCTCATCATCCAACGCGAAAAGGGCTGTGATTTTATGCGCAGACATGACCGCCAAGGCCTCGGCAGCAAGGGCATCTGGGGCGGTCACGCGGGGGGATTTGGTGGCGACATCACCAGCCGTGCAGGACATCAGCCGCGCCATGTTGCGCCGCAAATCCCCGTCTGAGATCACCCCATCAAGGCGACCTTCGCCGTCCAAGACCCCCACGATACCGAAGCTTTTCTCGGTCATCACCAACAGGGTCTCAGGCATCGGGGTAGTCACCTGAACCAAGGGCAAGGCCGCCCCTTCATGCATCAATTGCGCAACTTTTGACAATTGTGCGCCCAGTTTCCCGCCGGGATGAAAGGTGCGGAATTGATCGGGTCGAAAACCGCGCTGCTCCATGACACAAATGGCCAATGCATCGCCCAAGGCAAGTGTCAGGGTCGTTGAGGTTGTCGGCGCCATCCCAATCACACAAGCCTCAGGCGCGGCAGGCAAGGTCAAGCGATACTGCGCCGCCCGCATCAATGTGCTGTCTTCGCGCCCTGATATGCCAATCATCGGGATTGAAAACCGCGCCACATGGGCCACGATATCGCCCAATTCAGCCGTTTCACCTGAGTTTGAGATCAAAATCACCAAATCCTCAGGGGTGATCATTCCTAAATCACCATGGCTTGCCTCAGCAGGGTGGACAAAAGCCGAAGGTGTGCCAGTCGAAGCAAGGGTTGAGCTGATCTTGCGCGCAATATGCCCCGATTTTCCGATACCAGATAGGATCACACGGCCTTTCGTGGCCAGCATGGCCTCAACCGCGCCGTCAAAATCAGCAGGCAAATGCGCGGCCAAAGCCATCACCGCATCCGCCTCAATTTTCAAAACGCGGGCGGCGGTGTCGCGGATCGCGGCCAATTTATCCTGCTGTGTCATAATCTCTTGCCCGATCTGGTTGGTGTGGCGTGCTGTGGTCTGACTTAGACAAAAAATCAAGCTTTGCACAGGGTCTGACATGCATTTGAGGGGTTTTGAGAACGGGATACACCTGTCAAAGTCGTGCTCAAAGCAAGTCGCACCTGAGGGGGGATAAAATGAACCGCCGTTTTGGCAAGTGGCCAGATCCAAACAAGTATCACCGCCCCCGCGCAGGGGCCTATGCGATTATTGATGCAGGTGATGGCATTCTGGCCACATTCCAAGAGGATCCAGACCCCGAATTTCAATTGCCTGGAGGCGGGATTGACGCAGGCGAAACCGCCATCCAAGCCTTGCATCGCGAAGTTTTGGAAGAAACGGGATATCGCATCCATGGAATTCGCCGCTTGGGGATGTTTCATCGCCACACATTTATGCCCGATTATGGCTATCACGCACATAAACAATGCCACATCTTCTATGCCCAACTGGGGCGCCGCATGGGGGAACCAACAGAGGCAGGCCATAGCGCGATTTTCCTGCCGTGGGACGAGGCTGAAACGCTATTGGCCGTGTCAGGGGATCGGCATTTTGTGCGGCAACTCCTGGCCCATTATGGCCGATAAGCCAACATGGCGGCAGCGCGTGCATTTCATGCGTTGCGCGGGGCGGCCAGTAATCGTGGCCTAACCAGCTTTTGCGAATATTGCCACAGACTTGAACATCGTGAGTGGCTCGCAACACAGGCCGATCTCGACAGTTTGACCCGACTGCTTTCGACCGGTCTTGCGGCGCTGGCGTACCATATCCCCCAACTTGGCGCCGAGATTTAGACCGCGCTTTTCAAATCAAAAACTCAGCTAAAACCTCGTCATTGGTAATGTCGCGACAGGCAAATCCACGCGCCTCAATCCGCGCCATTAGATCAGGAAAATGCGCGGCGTCTTTTGTTTCAATCCCAATTAAAACCGACCCGAAATTGCGTGCGGATTTCTTCAAATACTCAAATCGCGCGATATCATCATCTGGGCCAAGCAGGTTCAAAAATTCGCGCAGGGCCCCAGGGCGCTGCGGCATACGCAAGATGAAATATTTCTTGACGCCCAAGAAGCGCATTGCGCGCTCTTTGACTTCGGGCAATCGCTCGAAGTCGAAATTTCCGCCAGAGGTCACACAGACCACCGACTTACCCGCAATCTCATCGGCAATTTCAGGCAAAACATCAATCGACAAGGCCCCCGCAGGTTCTAGCACAATGCCTTCGATGTTGAGCATCTCTTGAATCGTCACGCATATCCGGTTTTCAGGTGCCAAATGCACGCGTTCAAGCTTGATATGATTGAGCCGCGCAAAGGTTTTTTCACCAATCCGCGCAACAGCCGCGCCATCGACAAACGTATCTTCAATTTTGACCGTCTTTGGCGCGCCCTCGGCCAATGCTGCGGTCAGACTTGGGCCGCCCACAGGTTCAACCAAGGTCACTGCCTGATCACGCCCGAGATACGACAACATACCCGCTGACAACCCCCCGCCTCCTACAGGCAGCACCAAGCAATCGGGGGCGTGGCCCAGTTGCTCGACCATCTCAACAGCCACCGAAGCCTGCCCCTCAATCACATCTTCATCATCAAAAGGTGAAAGGAAATGAGCACCTTCGCGCGCGCAAAATCCCTGCGCTGCGGCCAATGTCTCATCAAAATAATCGCCAACCAATTCAATGCGCACATTGGCCCCCCCAAAGGCACGGGTTTTGGCGATCTTCTGCTGTGGCGTGGTGACGGGCATGAAAATCACACCCTCAACCCCAAAATGCTGGCAGACATAGGCCACGCCTTGTGCGTGATTGCCCGCACTGGCGCAAACGAATTGCCGGCGTATGGCATCCACGGCCAAGGCCTTGCGCATTGCGTTAAAGGCACCGCGAATTTTATACGAGCGTACAGGACTAAGATCCTCGCGCTTGAGCCAAATATCCGCGCCATAGCGCTCTGACAGATAAATATTTTTCTGCAAAGGCGTGGGCGCAAACAAGGCGCGCATAGCCTGTTCGGCAGCTTTGGCATTATTTTTAAAATCATTCATTCCCTAGGCCTGCCTTAAAGATTGCCCCCTGTCTAGCCTGCGCAATGCGCCAAGCGGATACTGCACCAACTTGCGTCCCTCGCCAAAACCCGTTATCGCGCGCCAATCCCTTTCAAATTCGGAGCTAAACGATGTCTGCGCCCAAGAAAGTTGTTCTCGCTTATTCAGGTGGTCTCGATACATCCATCATCCTGAAATGGCTGCAGAGCGAATATGGCTGCGAGGTCGTGACCTTTACCGCCGATCTGGGTCAAGGCGAAGAACTGGAGCCCGCACGCAAAAAGGCCGAATTGCTGGGCGTGTCCGAAATTTTCATCGAAGATCTCCGCGAAGAATTCGTGCGCGATTTTGTTTTCCCGATGTTCCGCGCCAATGCGCTTTACGAGGGGCTTTATCTTCTTGGCACATCCATCGCGCGCCCGCTGATTTCCAAGCGTTTGGTTGAAATTGCCGAAGCCACTGGGGCCGATGCGATCTCGCATGGGGCAACGGGCAAGGGCAATGACCAAGTGCGTTTTGAATTGGCCGCCTACGCGCTTAACCCAGACATCAAAGTCATCGCACCGTGGCGGTTGTGGGATTTGACCAGCCGCACAAAATTGCTGGATTTTGCAGAAAAAAATCAAATTCCTATCGCCAAGGACAAACACGGCGAAGCCCCATTTTCAGTGGATGCAAACCTGCTGCACACCTCTTCTGAAGGGAAAGTTCTCGAAGACCCCGCACAAGAAGCGCCCGACTACGTCTATCAGCGCAGCGTCCATCCTGAAGACGCGCCTGACACGCCCGAAATGGTGGAAATCACGTTTGAGCGCGGTGATGCAGTTGCAATCAATGGCACCGCAATGAGCCCTGCCACAATCCTGACCAAGCTTAATGAATTGGGCGGCAAGCACGGCATTGGCCGCCTTGATCTGGTTGAAAACCGCTTTGTTGGGATGAAATCGCGCGGCATTTATGAAACACCAGGCGGCACGATTTTGCTTGAGGCCCATCGCGGGATTGAGCAGATCACCTTGGATAGCGGCGCGGGCCATCTGAAAGATTCCATCATGCCGCGCTATGCGGAACTGATCTATAACGGCTTCTGGTTCAGCCCTGAGCGCGAAATGCTTCAAGCGCTGATCGACAAAAGCCAGGAGCATGTATCTGGCACTGTGCGCATCAAACTCTATAAGGGAGCGGCACGCACTGTGGCGCGTTGGTCTGATCACAGCCTATATTCCGAGGCCCATGTGACCTTCGAAGAGGATGCGGGCGCCTATGATCAAAAAGATGCGCAGGGCTTTATCCAGCTGAACGCGCTGCGCTTGAAACTGTTGGCCGCGCGCAATCGCCGCCTAAAAGGTTAATCGTTCCTGCGCTCTTGGGCCTGCATCCAAGCCCAAGAACTGGCGCACATCTCATCTAGCCCGCGCTTTGCTTCAAACCCAAGCAGATCGCGGGCTTTTTCTGTTTTGGCACAATAAATTGGCACATCCCCCTCACGGCGCGCGACAATCTCATAGGGCAACTGGCGGTTCGTAGCGCGCTGATAGGCGGCGATCATTTCCAAGACCGAATACCCCCGCCCCGTCCCAAGATTGACCAAATGCCCGTGCCCCTGCCGCAACTGCGCCAAAGACAGAACATGGCCTTCGGCCAAATCTTCAACATGGATATAATCCCGAACGCCCGTGCCATCGGGCGTGTCATAATCATTTCCAAAAACCGAGATTTTTGCCAATGCGCCAGTGGCCACCTTGGCAATATAGGGCATCAGATTGTTTGGAATATCCGCAGGGTCTTCGCCAATCAGCGCCGAGCCATGCGCCCCAGCGGGGTTGAAATAACGCAAAACACCCACCGCCCATTCCGGATCAGCTGCGCACAGATCTTGCAACATTTCTTCGCAGATGATTTTGGTGCGCCCGTAAGGGTTCATCGCGCGGCGTGGCGCAGTTTCGGGCGTTGGGGTTTCATCAGGCTCACCATAAACTGTGGCGGATGACGAAAACACAAGGCGCTTACACCCTGCCCGCTCCATTGCGCCGAGGAGGTTCAAAAAACCACCCACGTTATTATCAAAATACGCCAATGGCTTGGCAACGCTTTCGCCCACCGCTTTATGGGCAGCCAAATGAATCACCCCGCCAAATTCATGTGCCTGAAAGGCCTGATCAAGGCAGGCACTGTCGCGGATGTCCCCCTCAATAACGCTTGGGGCCGTGCCCATAATCTGCGCCAAACGCACAGGCACATCGCGGCGGGCGTTGTTAAAATTATCGAATATGACGGGGGTATAGCCCGCCTCATGCAAAGCGACCACGACATGCGAGCCAATATAGCCCGCCCCACCTGTTACCAGAATTTGCTCTGCCATGGATCACCCGTGCGGAAACTGCGGTATTGTCAATCCTGCTGTCAGAAAACACCCGCGCGGTCAAACCCCTGATCGCTATTTGGCTTTGGGCAAAGTGATCGCTTTGGCCTTTGGAACCAGCGCATTGATCTGGCGCAGATGCTGAGGCAGGCAGACTTTTTCAAAGTCATAGGACTTCACCACTTGGGCACGGGCGGCTTTGCCGAGTTTCTCACCGAGTTTGTAATCCGACAAAAGTTGGATCGCCTTTTCAGCGATCTCATCAGGGTTCAAGAAATCCGCCAAAAGCCCCGTCTTGCCATCTTTGATCACCTCGCGCACGGGGGCCGTGCCAGAGGCCACAATCAGGGCTTGCATCGACATCGATTCAAGCAGAGGGCACCGTCAAATAGATGTGGCAGCGCGAGAGGTGAATAATGGTGCGATAATCCGTATAAGGCACACGGCCTAACAAGTGGACACGCGACCAATCAAGGTCTTTGCCTACTTCTTGCTCCATTTGCGCGCGATAGCCCCCTTGGATATCCGATTTCTTGCCATATGAGGCCTCATTGCCACCAATGATCAACGCCCTTGCATTCGGCCGCGCCTCTAGGATTTTCGGCAAAGCGCGCATGAATTGGTGAAAATCGCGCATAGGCTCCAGATTGCGCGTCATATAGGTGAAAACCTCATCCTCGCGCGTCAGTTTCTTCGCAAGCCGAGACAGCCCGATTGTGGCATCTAGATCAGCCATAAGCCTGTCCGTTCGGATGCCATCGTGGCAGGTGTAAAATTTAGAATGGAAGCTTTTGGGAAAGGTATCGTGCTGCCATTTCGTGGGCGTAACCGCTTGATCAACTGTTTCCAAATTGGCAAAGTTCATCGCGTTGCGCGCATGCATAACATAGGGCGTGTCTTTGGGAGACGGATATTCAGGATCAAAGCCAACGCTGCCGCCCTCATTGAGAAAGAAATATTCAAAATATCCAATGACGGGGCATGCGGGCCAAACCTGACGCACAAAGGTCAACTCACCCCAGCCGATATGTCCCAAGATGATGTCGGGTGTGAACCCTTCGGCCTTTATCGCCTGCATCGCAACGGCCGCGCCACAGCCATTTCCACAACATTCTTCCCAATATTTACTGAGGGCATAGGCGCCTTCAGAGGGTCTGTGATGGGTTGGATAGCTGACATTCTTGACCCCATCGCGCGGTGCAATGCCCTGTCTTTAGGTCAGAAACACAATTTCATGCCCACCTTGTGCAATCAACCAAGACAATATTTCTCGATACTGACCGGGATAATTTTGGTGAACCATCAAAATTTTCATATGCGCCTTACCCCGTTCGCAGCCTGAGGCGGTTTTTGCGCAAGCCACGCGCAATGAGAGCCAAGTCAAAGTTATGACCCGCAAATGACCATCGAAATTTGCCCAGATTGTGGCAGCCGCATGGCGGCTTTGCGGCCCAAAGCGTGGTTTGGGTCTTGCCCTTGGACGACCTATATGAAAGCAGACCGCGGTTGACGGGGCGCGGCCTTTGGCTGACCCTGACAAAAAAGGCGCGATAATTTTAGGCGAAGGACGAAAGAGAATGAGTGTTGGCGCTGATGCCGCTTGGGATGATGTGGTTTTACCATTTCAATTAGACGCTTCCGATATTCGGGGGCGCGTGGTGCGCCTTGATCAGACGCTGGATCAGATTCTTAGCCAACATGATTACCCGTCAGGGGTTGAGGCTATGGTTGCCGAGATGGTGCTTTTGACCGCCTTGATCGGACAGACCATAAAACTGCGTTGGAAATTGTCGCTACAATTACGCGGTGATGGCCCGCTGCGTTTGATCGCGACAGATTTTTATGCCCCTGAAAGCGAGGGGAAACCCGCCCGCATCCGTGCCTATGCGAGTTACGACAAAGACAAATTTGACAACAGCGCCGCACCCTTTCCACAGGCGGGCAAGGGCTATTTCGCACTTCTCTTGGATCAAGGCACGGGCAGCGCGCCCTATCAGGGCATCACACCTCTGACGGGCGATGCCTTGCGCGGTTGTGCCGAGGCTTATTTTGCCCAATCCGAACAGTTACCAACACGGTTTATGTTGGGCTATGGTCGCTCCTCCACCCCAGGGCAGGAGGGAGAGAATTGGCGCGCAGGCGGCGTGATGCTGCAGCATATGCCCAAAGCAAGCCCGCATGTGACTGGCGAAGGCGGATCAGGGGAAGCAGGGCTTTTGGCCGCAACCGATCTTCTCAACGAGGATGAGGGTGAAAATTGGAACCGCGCCAATATCCTTCTTGATACTGTAGACACGTTTGAGTTGATTGGCCCCTCTCTCAGCCAGACGGATCTCTTGCTGCGCCTGTTCCATGAGGAATCGCCACGCGTCTTTGATCCGCTGCCAGTACGGTTTGGCTGCACCTGTTCGGAGGCGCGGGTGCGTCAAAGCCTGTCGATCTATTCGGCCAAAGATATCGCGCATATGACCACGGAAGACGGGCAGGTCTTGGCCGATTGCCAATTCTGTGGGGCGCATTATGAATTCGACCCCGAAACCCTTGGGTTCGAGGCGACAAAACCCGTGCCAGAGGCGTAAACGGCCAATGGCGGGGGCGGCGGGAAAGATCACTCTAGATCAGGTCATGGCGGCGCTTGAGTGGCCCGCCAAACCATCCTCCGATTATGATTTGAGCCCTGACATCAAATTGCCTGCAGGTCGCAAACTCCGCCCTGCCGCTGTGCTTTTCGGCATCGAAGCCTTTGGGGCCACGCCACAGGTTGTATTGACCAAACGCGCCTCGCATTTGGCCCATCACCCTGGACAAATCGCTTTTCCAGGCGGCAAGCAGGACGAAACTGATGCTAGCCTCGATCACACCGCCCTGCGCGAGGCGCATGAGGAAATCGGTCTGCCTGCGGCACAGGTCAATGTGCTGTCCCATCTGTTGCCGCATGAAACAGTCACGGGCTATCTGATCACCCCGATCTTGGCTGAAATCACCGCGCCCTTTACAGCAATGCCAGAGGCGAACGAAGTAGACGAGGTGTTTCGCGTCCCGCTTTCCTTCGTGATGGAGCCGCAGAATTTCCGTATCGAGGCCCGCCGCTGGCAGGGACAGTGGCGCAAATTCTATGCCGTGCCCTATGGCCCCTATTACATTTGGGGCGCGACCGCGCGGATATTGAAATCTCTTGCGGATCGGATCACATGAACCAATCCCCCATTATATCCGCAGATTGGCTTTCCAATAGCACCACGCAAGCGGCCTTGGCACTTTTAAGCGATGCGGGCTACCAAGCCTATGTTGTGGGGGGTGCGGTGCGCAATCACCTGATGGGTCACGCGGTGGGGGATATTGATATCGCCACAGATGCAACCCCACAGCAGGTGATCGAATTGGCGCAAGGGGCCTCTGTAAAATGCGTGGAAACGGGCGTTGAACATGGCACCGTAACCCTGATCCTATCAGGGGAAAGTTATGAAGTGACCAGCTTTCGCCGTGATGTCGAAGCCCATGGCCGCCGCGCGACCGTAGCCTTTGGCACAAGCCTGACCGAGGATGCCATGCGGCGGGATTTCACGATCAACGCACTCTATGTTGATGCAGGCGGCGCGATATCTGATCCCACGGGCCAAGGCTTGGACGATCTACGCAAGGGTCTTTTGCGTTTTATCGGGTCGGCGCATCACCGCATCCGTGAGGATTATCTCCGTATTTTACGCTTCTTCCGATTTCATGCGCATTATGCATCGCCAGATGCAGGGTTTGATCCCGACATACTCGCGGCCTGTGCGGCACTGGCAGACGGGCTAGACCAGTTGTCGCGCGAACGGATTGGGGCAGAGATGATCAAGCTTCTCCGCGCCCAAAACCCCGCACCCGCCTTGGCCGCGATGGAGCAAACGGGAATTTTACACCACTGCATCACAGGCGCAAATCTGCGCGCCTTAGGGCCAGTTTTGCATTTTGAGGCCGAGCGCGGCTTTGCACCTGATCACGCCCTTAGGCTTGCCGCGATTGGGGGTGAAGATCTGCAAACGGAACTCCGCCTGTCCAAATCTATGGCCCAAAATGTGGCAGTTTTACGCGAAACAGCTACGGGCAACATAGCGGGCGGGGAATTGGGCTATCGCCATGGTGAGACAATGGCTCATGCGGCGCTGATGCTGCGCCATGCCTTCTTTGAAACCCCGCTTGATCTGTCGGAATGGGCAGCCGCAACATTGGGCGCACAGGCGGAGTTTCCAATTCGCGCAGCCGATCTGATGCCCAAGTTGCAGGGGCCAGACTTGGGCAAAGCCCTTGCGGAGTTAGAAGCACGTTGGATTGCCTCAGGCTTTCGCCTGACCCGCAGTGATCTTTTGGCGCTTTAAGATTACCCCATGACGGCAGGCCCACACCATGCTAGGGCAGTGCCATGAGCGCGATCCCATCAAAAAGCGAAATCCTGCAATGGATTTCCGATCATCCACACGCCAGTTCAAAACGCGATATCGCGAAGGCTTTTGGTATCAAAGGGGCCGCGCGCATTGATCTCAAGCGCCTTCTCAAAGAGCTTGAAGAAGAAGGCCATCTGCGCCGCGCCAAGAAAACCTATGCCGACCCCGATAAATTACCACCCGTGGCCATCCTGACAGTTTTGGCCGAAGATAGCGCAGGGGATCAATTCTGCCGTCCGATGGAATGGCAGGGCGAGGGGGAGGCACCAAAAATTCTATATGTTCCCCGTGAGGCTGATCCTGCCTTGGGTGACGGCGACCGTATCCTTGCTCGTTTGCAAGAGGTTCATGGCGAAGATCACAGTTACCTCGCGCGCCTCATTCGGCGCATCGGCACCAATCCCCGCAAATTCATTGGTATTTTCCGCACGACCTCGGAAGGTGGGCGTATTTTGCCCGTCACCAAAGGCTCAGATAAAGAATGGCGCGTGGCCTCAGATGCCACCTTATCCGCAAAAGATGGCGAGTTGGTCGAGGCAGAACTTGCAGGGCCAAAGTCCCGCATGGGCCTGCCGCAGGCGCGCATCGTGACACGGCTTGGCGATCCAAGCGCGCCGAAGGCGGTCAGCCTTATTGCAATCCATGAACATGGGCTGCGCGATAATTTCCCAGACGAGGTCATTGCAGAGGCTGACAAAGCCAAACCAGCGTCAAAATCAGGTCGCGAAGATTTAACCAATCTGCCTTTCGTGACCATCGATCCCTCAGACGCGCGCGACCATGATGATGCCTGCTATGCGCATGCAGACCCTGACCCGAAGAACAAAGGCGGTCATGTCATCTGGGTCGCGATTGCCGATGTCGCACATTATGTGCGCGCGGGCAGTGCGCTTGATCGCGAGGCAAAAAAGCGCGGCAATTCTGCCTATTTCCCGGATCGCGTTGTGCCGATGCTGCCTGACCGACTGTCGGGGGATCTTTGTTCTTTGCATGAGGGCGTTTTGCGCCCCTGTCTTGCCGTGCGCATGATCATTGATGCAACGGGTGAGAAAAAGGCGCAAAGCTTTCATCGCGGGCTCATGCGCTCGGTCGCATCTTTGTCCTACGAAGAGGCGCAGGCCGCCCAAGACGGCGCCCCAACCCCGCGTTGCGAGGCTTTGATGGAGCCTGTCATCGCGCCCCTCTTTGCGGCTTATGAGGCACTCAAAACGGCGCGGGCGCGCCGCCAACCACTTGACCTTGATCTTCCAGAGCGGCGTATCATTCTCTCCGAAGAAGGCGAGGTTGAAAGCGTGGCCTTCCGCGACAGGCTAGACGCGCATCGCCTGATTGAAGAATTCATGGTTTTGGCCAATGTCGCCGCAGCTGAAACTTTGATTGCGAAAAAATCGCCGCTGTTGTTCCGCGTTCACGAAGAACCCGATCCCGACAAGCTGGACGCTTTGCGCGAGACGGCCGCCACAGCGGGGCTTGTTTTGGCGAAAGGTCAGGTGTTGATGACCCGCCATCTCAATGCGCTTTTGGCGCAGGCCGAGGGCACGGATCACGATGAGCTGATCAATATCTCAACCTTGCGCTCAATGCAGCAGGCCTATTACCACCCCGAAAATTTCGGCCATTTTGGCCTTGCTCTGCGGGCTTATGCCCATTTCACATCCCCCATTCGCCGTTATGCCGATTTGATCGTGCATCGGGCGCTGATCTCGTCTCACGGATTTGGCAAGGATGGCTTAAGCGCCGAAGATATCGAAACGCTGGACGCCACCGCCAAACAAATCTCGGAAGCTGAGCGCCGCGCGATGGTGGCCGAGCGAGACACGACCGACCGTTATCTGGCCGCCTATCTTAAGGATCGCGTGGGGGCGGAATTCACAGGTCGTATTTCAGGTGTGGCGCGGTTCGGCGCCTTCGTGAAACTGGACGAAACAGGCGCAGACGGCTTATTGCCCGTGCGCAGCTTGGGCCGCGAGTTTTTCCATTTTGATGCAGACACCCAGACATTGATGGGTGCGGATACGGGTTTAACCTTAGGCATTGGGGATCGCGTCTTGGTGCGCCTGACGGAGGCCTTGCCCATCACAGGCGGCATCGGTCTTGAGCTACTAGAAATTCACGGCACGCAACACCGCCCCAACCCGGGCGGCAAACGCGGCAAGCGCGGCTTTGGCGGGCGCAGATCGAGCCAAGCTGAAGCCAAAAAGCGCAAATTGCGCAAATTGAAAAAGCGAAAATCCTAATCTCGATTGCCCCTAGGCGGAATGCATTCTGCGCGCTAGGTTTGTCCATGAGCGGCAAAACCAAGCGCCAGCGGGCTGTTGCTGGTCTGTATCAGGGAAGAAAAATGCAGGTGAAGCAAAACGCCTTGCAATGGTGCGCGCCTATGGCCGCCATTTTCATATCGCTTGGCACAGAGGTAAGCTTGGCTCAGGGATTAGCGGTCAGCAGTTCACCCTTGCCTTACCCACGACCTGCCACGCTCAGCACCCAATCCAGCCCTGCACCCCGCGAAAGTTTTTCTCAATGGCGCGCAGATTTCGCATCCCGCGCCGTGGCACAAGGTATTTCGCCCGCAGTGGTAGATGCCGCCCTTGGCCGAATGACCCCGTTAGATGAGGTTGTGCGTCTTGATGGCAATCAATCCGAATTTGTGCGCCCCATTTGGGACTATCTCGACAGCGCCGTTTCCACGCAACGCATCGAAGGCGGGCGGGCCAATTATCAAAGGTGGCGCGAAGATTTGGCGCGGATCGAGTCTCAATTTGGCGTTCCTGGAGAGTTGGTTGTCGCCGTTTGGGGGGTCGAGACATCCTATGGCAGTTTCCGTGGGAACACAGACACATTGCGCGCATTGGCCACGCTGGCATGGGAAGGGCGCAGGCGCGCCTATTTCGAAGCCGAACTTCTCGCTGCTTTGCAAATCCTAGAGATTGGGGCGGTCAGCCCCCGCGCCTTTGCAGGGTCATGGGCAGGGGCAATGGGGCATACGCAATTCATGCCAACCAGCTATCTGGCCTATGCGGTCGATTACACGGGAGATGGTCGCGCAGATATTTGGGGCGATGACCCGCGCGACGCCTTGGCCTCAGCCGCCAATTTCCTGAGCGAAGCAGGATGGCGGCGCGGGCAACCTTGGGCGTTAGAGGTGCGGTTGCCACAAGGATTTGACTATCGCCTTGCCAGCCGTGAGGAAAAACGCGGTGCCAGTTTTTGGCGCAACCGCGCAGTCACGCTCGCGGATGGCACGCCCCTGCCAGATCATGGGCCCTCTGCGCTGCTCCTCCCCGCTGGGGCGAATGGTGTGGCGCTTATGGTCTACGATAATTTTGGTGTCCTAGAGCGCTATAACCCCGCTGACAGCTATGTGATCGCGCTAGGTCATTTGTCAGATAGGATCGTGGGGCGTTCAAACGGATTTCGCGCCACATGGCCCCGCAATGACCGCGTCCTAACGCGGAGTGAGCGTGCAGAATTGCAAACACTACTCACCGCGGCAGGGTTTGATACAGGCGGGGTCGATGGGCGGATTGGCCCCAATAGCGTGGCAGCAATCCGCGCCTATCAAATTGCCAACGGCCTCCTACCTGATGGCTATGCCAGCCCCGATCTTTTACGCCGCCTGCAATAGGTGGGACTCGACTCTTTCTGGAGTGTGGACTAAATAAGAACAAAATGTGAACATTTGATGGATGATTTCGAATGTCCGCCCCCGCCCCCCAAATGGCCCGTACCAAAACGCGCCGCATTTTGTCGATCTATTTGCCGCATCTTGCTGCGGAGCAAATCTTGCGCCTACATCGCGGCACGAGCCTGCAACCACTTGCCGTGATTGCGGAAGCGGGCAATCGGCAAGTTCTCTCCTCGCTCTGCCCCAAAGCACAAGCCGCAGGGCTTTATCGTGGACAGGCGTTAAGCGCCGCTATGGCGCTATGTGCAAATCTGATCACCCGCAGTCAAAACCCTGCGCAAGAACAAGCCTTTCACAAGGCGCTGTGTCGATGGGCAGAGAAATTTTCGCCTTGGATCGCGGCGGAGGGGACAGATGGTCTGGTGATGGATATTTCTGGCTGCGCTCATCTTTTTGGTGGGGAAACCGCCATGGCCGAGACCATTTGCGCCGACCTCGCGGCATTGGGGCTAAGTGCGAAAATCGGGCTTGCCGATACGCGCGGGGCAGCTTGGGCCTTGGCCCGCTTTGGACATGGTCGTGGCAGAGCGCAACAAGCCCGTGGTGATGCCATCAGCCAAGAAGCGCGCGCTACGCGGGCACGCGCCGCTTTGCGCAGGCGTAACATGAGCCCAAAATTTGCGCCACTTGCCCGCCAAAGCAAAGAGGCGTCTATTCATATCGCACCCCCGTTAGAAACCCGCGCGGCAGTTTTGCCCTTGCCTATCGCCGCTTTGAGGCTTGGAGACGAAACGATAGACGGGTTGGCACGGCTTGGCCTGCATCAGATTCACCATCTGCTTGCGCAACCCCGCGCAGGTCTGGCACGGCGCTTTGGCCAATTTTTGCTCCAGCGCCTTGACCAAGCTTTGGGAAGTCTTGCCGAACCTGTCTCGCCCGCGCGCAGCACGCCCTATTTCGCGGTGCGCATGAGCTTTCCCGAACCCATTGGCACAAGTGATGATCTTCATGCAGCGATCCTGCGTTTAACCGAAGCGCTGTGTCAAAAGCTCGACAAAGCAGGGCGAGATCTGCGCAGCCTACGTCTTGATCTTGCCGAAATGACCGAAGCGCGCCGTCATATCACTTTGCGGCTTGCGCGCAGCCATACCGATGCGCGCACCGTTTACAGCCTGTTGAAATTACAGATGGAACAAGGCCTCAAAGATTTAGAACCTTCTACAGCCTTTGATATGATCCGCCTTGAGGCGCTGCAAACCGAGGCGCGCAATGCCATCGCACATCAAGGCGGGGATAGTTCCGCGCGCGCCCATGCGGCGCGCAGCGCCTTGGACGATCTGATCACGCGCATTGGCACAAGGATTGGGCTAGAAGCAATCACCCGACCCCATCCGGCAGAAAGCCATCTGCCCGAAAAATCACAGAAGTCTCTTGCGGCTGCATGGTCAGACCCGTTTGGGAACCTATGGCCACGCGCGCATCTTCCGCGCCCTTTAACCCTATTCAAGCCCGAATTTATTGATGCCCCCGACAGCCCAGAACCGCCATTTCGCTTTGCATGGCGGCGACAAAATTTCACTGTGAAATCCTATATCGGCCCTGAAAGAATCGCGCCAGAATGGTGGCTTGATGACCCCAATTGGCGCACTGGATTGCGGGATTATTGGTGCATTACCACCGAGCAAGGTGCCAGATTATGGCTTTTTTATGCCCATGGGGGCGCGATAACAGGCGGTTGGTTTGCCCAGGGTGACTTCACCTAAAAGGCGAAACTCAAATAATTTCAATGCATTGCCGATTTGCGAACAATCCGTTTCCAAGGATTGGATTTTTTTATTTTATTAATAATGTCTAAAAACATAAGATTGTGGCCGATTTCACTGCGAACGAAACGCTACAAGTGCTGCTGACCAATGCAGATGGTTCTTCGGCTGATCTGACAGGGGCGAGTTTGCAATTGGTGGCAGACGGCGCGAACACCAATGTTCTTGTGTCCTTTGGTGGTGGGCCAGGCACATTGGTGGCGACCTTGCAAAACATTACGCCTACGCAAATTACCGCGGGATCAATTACTCTCACAAATTAAGGTACAATTCACTCCAACTGAAAAGGGCGCGATCTCTCGCGCCCTTCTTTTTTGGCCTTTTCAGATTGCCGCTTTACGGCTTTCGTCAAGGTAAATCTCGCGCAAACGTGTCGCCACAGGGCCAGGTTTTCCTGTGCCAATAGGCGTTCCATCCAGTTCAACCACAGGCATCACGAAGGTTGAGGCCGAGGTGATAAATGCCTCATCTGCCGCTTGCGCCTCGGCGACTGTGAAGGGGCGTTCTTCTACCTTCATCTGTGCTTCACGCGCGAAACGCAGCACCGCTGCGCGGGTGATCCCATGCAAAATTTCAGTGCTAAGATTGCGGGTGATGATCGTGCCATCCTTGATGATATAAGCATTGTTTGACGTGCCTTCTGTCACAGCACCATCTTCCACCATCCACGCATCGTCACAGCCAGCCGCCTTTGCCATCATCTTGCCCATGGACGGGTAAAGGAGCTGCACAGTCTTAATATCGCGCCGCCCCCATCGCTGATCTTCAATAGAGATCACCTTCATCCCTGTCTTTGCCATTGGGCTTTGTGCCAAACCTGGTTTGGACTGGGTGAACAGCACCAAGGTTGGCTCTGTCTCGGGAGCAGGATAGGCAAAATCGCGATCATTGGGTGCGCCGCGAGTGATCTGTAGATAGATCATACCATCGACCAAGGCATTGCGCGTCACCAGTTCGCGATGAATTTCAAGCAAGCGGTCACTGTCGCATGGCGCGCGCATACCCAATTCGTTCAAGGAACGGGCAAGGCGTTTTGCGTGGCCTTCGAAGTCAATAAGTTTGCCATCCAAGACGCTGGTCACCTCATAGACGCCATCGGCAAACAGAAACCCCCGATCAAACACCGAAACTTTGGCCTGATCCTCGGGCAGATATTCGCCATTCACATATACGATGCGCGTCATCTCAACTCATCCCCATAATTCTGGACGCGCAGGATGCACCCCGTCTGCGTCAAATGTCAAAGCGTGCTCACGGTCTTCTGCCAGAAGAAGCGGCCCGTCAAGATCGGTAATTGCCGCGCCTTGTGCCACGAGAAGCGCAGGGGCCATAGCAAGAGAACTGCCAACCATGCAGCCCACCATAATCCCATAGCCCTCCGCCACAGCCGCATCGCGCAACGCAAGCGCCTCTGTCAAACCGCCTGTTTTATCCAATTTGATGTTCACCATATCGTATTTGCCCACCAGATCAGGCAGGCTCGCACGATCATGGGCGGACTCATCGGCGCAAACTGGCAAGGGGCGGGCGATTTCAGCCAAAAGATCATCGGCACCCGCAGGAAGCGGCTGTTCCACCATCTCGACCCCGAGACGGATCAGATGCGGCGCAAGATCACTGTAGCTGTCCACAGTCCATCCCTCATTGGCATCCACGATGATCCGCGCGCGTGGCGCACCACGGCGCACCGCCTCAAGACGCGGCATGTCATCGGGCGTGCCCAATTTAATCTTAAGCAGCGGGCGGGATTGGTGGCGCGCTGCCGCAGCCTCCATGCGCTCTGGCGTGTCAAGCGACAGGGTATAGGCTGTAATCTCAGCGCGCGGCGCGGTCGCAAGCCCCGCCAAATCCCAAACGGGCAGCCCCGTTGATTTTGCTTCCCAGTCCCATATCGCACAATCGACTGCGTTTCGCGCGGCCCCTGCGGGCAATGCGTCCTGCAAGCTTTTACGATCAATCCCTGCAGGCAGCCCCTCTATTTGCGCCACGACCGAGGCTATGCTCTCGCCATAGCGCGCATAGGGCACAGATTCGCCCCGCCCCGTGATCCCATCGCGGCTGATGTGGACTGTGACCACCTGCGCCTCACTGCGCGAGCCGCGTGAAATCGTAAAAACCTCGGCCAAGCGAAAGGTTTCGGGCGTGGCCGTGATGGTAAAACTCATATCGCCTCCAATGCGTCACAAAGACGTGCAGCACCTTGGCGGAAAGGATCGACAGCAGGCAAGCCCATGCGCTTTTCAACCTCTGCAAGATAGGCCAAGGCTTCATCCTCGCCAAATGCCGCTGTGTTGATTGAGATCCCCACCACTTGCGCCGCTGCATTAGACTGGCGTGCAAGTGTCAGGGCCAGATCACGCAGCGCCTCAAGGCTTGGCATTTCATAATCGGGCAGACCACGCATATGGGGGCGGGTTGGTTCATGGCACAAGATCAACGCATCGGGCTGACCCCCATGCACCAAAGCCATGGTCACACCAGAATAGGAAATGTGGAACAGGCTGCCCTGTCCCTCGATCATATCCCAATGATCTGGGTCATTATCAGGGGTTAACCATTCCACCGCCCCTGCAATGAAATCCGCAATGACCGCATCCAAGGGCACGCCTTCGCCTGTAATCAGAATACCTGTCTGGCCCGTGGCGCGGAAACTGGATTTCAACCCGCGCGCCTTCATCTCGGCATCCATGGCCAGCGCCGTATACATCTTCCCAACCGAGCAATCCGTGCCAACGGCAAGGCAACGCTTGCCGCTGCGTTTTACGCCATTAGCGATGGGATATTGCACATTTGGCACCCGCACATCATGCAGACTGCGCCCTGTCGCCTTGGCTACGGCGACCAAATCAGGCTCATCACGCAACAGATTGTGCAACCCAGAGGCCAGATCAAACCCTTCCTCTAGGGCTGCGATCAAAACCTTTTTCCATGCAGGCGAGATCACCCCGCCACGATTGGCAACGCCAATCACGAGGGTTTCCGCACCAGCGGCGCGCGCCTCGGCCAAAGTCATATCGGGCAAGCGCATATCGGCCTGACACCCTTCCATGCGGAATTGGCCTATTGCGTTCTCAGGACGCCAATCACGAATACCTTGCGCCACTTTGGCCGCCAAAGGGTCGGGCGCATCGCCCAAAAACAAAAGGTAAGGGGTCTTGATCATCTTGGCTCTCCGACAAAGAGGTGAAGCTTTGTCACAGGATAATCCAAGCCGTCAGAAATTCTTTCGCAAAATCACGCGACCTGCACGCAATTTTCGCACGTATTTCTTGAAAAATAGACCACAAGCGGCGGTTTATTCCGTTATTTCAGTCGAATCAGGTCAAGTATCCCGAAACCTGTGGCGTCACTTCTTCAAAATCCAAAGCGGCGCGATCAGAGGCGGCGGTGTTGCGCTTGAATTCATAGCGCATCAAATCACCATCTTGTTCTGAGGCGATAATTAACGCCTGATATTGGTGAAGAGAGCCTTCGTAAACATCCACCAAACCGCGCAAATGCGGGGTGGTTTCCGCGTCAACCGCGAAACCTGAGGGCGTGAATTCTAGGATTGCATAGACATCATCCCCGATCTGAACCGAACGGGTCGCGCGGCGCTTGAGATCGCGCATCTTCGCGTGGCGCAGGCCATCTACGACATCTTTGGGCAAAAAATCGTTCATAACACACCTATCAACTCCCACTGTAACATGGATCATGCTTGGTTTTGGTCAACATCGGGTTAACCAACCTGCAAATTCGTTGCCAATTTGCAACATGGGTTCTGTGCATATACGCAGAGTGCCTCTGCATGACCTAGGGTTGGACGAAAAGGCCACACGCATTAGGTCTGAGGCAACAGGAAACAGCGAGACGAGGCGGAACCAATGGGTCTTTTGATCGATGGCACATGGCAAGATGTTTGGTATGACACCGAAAAATCAGGCGGCGCATTCCAGCGCAGTGTGGCCTCGTTTCGCAACTGGGTGACCGAAGATGGCAGTGCAGGCCCCTCAGGTGAAGGCGGCTTCAAGGCAGAATCGGGTCGCTATCACCTTTATGTTTCACATGCGTGCCCTTGGGCCAATCGCGCCATGATCTTCCGCGCCATCAAGGGTCTGACTGACCATATCAGAGTCAGCGTTGTGCACCCCGATATGCGCGGGGATGGGTGGACATTTTCCACAGATTTTGACGGCGCTACGGGGGATACACTCTACGGCCTGCCTTTCGCCCGTGATGTCTATCTCAAAGACACACCCGACATGACGGGCCGCGTTACAGTTCCAATCCTTTGGGACAAAGAGCGCGAGAAAATCGTCTCGAATGAGAGTTCGGAAATTATCCGAATGTTCAATTCGGCCTTTAACGGGATCACAGGCGACACGCAGGATTTCTACCCCGAAGAACTGCGCCAAGAGATCGACCAAGTGAATGCGCGCATTTATGACGAGGTGAATAACGGCGTCTACAAATCAGGGTTCGCGACCTCACAGGCGGCCTATGATGATGCTGTGCATACGCTTTTTGAGGCGCTCGATTGGTTGGATGACGGCCTCAGTCGCAACCGCTATCTGATCGGCGCACGCATCACCGAGTCCGATTGGCGGCTGTTTACCACGTTGATCCGATTTGATCTGGTCTATCACCTGCATTTCAAGTGCAACCGCAAGCGGATCATCGATTACCCCAATCTTTGGGGCTACACGCGCGAGCTATATCAATGGGCGGGTGTGGCAGATACGGTGCATTTTGATCATATCGTGCGCCATTACCATTACAGCCACGATATGATTAATCCCGCACGCATCCTGCCGATTAACCCTGTGCTGGATTTCAACGCCCCGCATGAGCGTGACCACCTCTAGGCGGGGCGGGACAAATCGCCTATCTAAGGCGGCATGACGACCAAAACCCAACATAGCCGTGACCATGGGGGCGGCATTGATGCCGCGGCTGCCCAATATGGCGGGGCGCGCGCAGATTGGCTTGATCTTTCAACAGGGATCAACCCCTGCCCCTACCCAATCGGTGACCTGCCTGCCGATGCATGGCGCGCCCTGCCCGATCAAGGGGCTGAGGCCGCGCTGATTGCCGCCGCGCGCGCATTTTGGTCGGTTCCCGCATATCTTGATATTCTGCCAACACATGGCGCCTCTGCGGCAATTGCGCGATTGACCACGATTTTTCGGGATTTGGACAAATCCGTGCAGATCACCATGCCCACCTATAATGAATGGGCGGCCAGTTTCGAGGGTGCAGGTTGGACGATATCCCAAGGCAGCGCCGCGCTTGCGATCTATGTCCACCCCAACAACCCCGATGGTCGCCTCGCGCCTGCACCAGTCAGTGACAAAATCCGCGTCTATGATGAAAGTTTCTGCGATGTGATGCCTGAGGCAAGCCACCTGCCCAAAATCGCAGAAAACAGTCGCGATATTGTGCTTAAAAGCTTTGGGAAATTCTGGGGCCTTGCAGGTCTGCGCCTTGGCTTTGTCATCGCCGCCCCCGACACGATTGCCCGTTTGCGGGCGGTCATGGGCCCATGGTCTGTTTCAGGCCCCGCCCTTGTGATCGGGGCGCGGGCCTTGCGTGATCCCGAATGGGCCGAAGATACCCGCCGCAGATTGGCGCAAGATGCGGCGCGGCTTGATGCGCTGATGGCGGCGGCAGGTGCAAATGATCCGCGCGGCACAAGCCTGTTTCGACTGTTCCATGTTGGCAACGCTGCGGCCCTGCAATCCAAGCTTGCGCAGCATCACATCTGGACACGCATCTTTCCCTATTCCACCTCTATGATCAGACTGGGCTTACCCCATGCACCCGAAGACTGGACAAGGTTGGAAAAGGCATTGGCATGATCACGGAAACCGCTGCCCTCTTGGTTCTGGCGCTTGGCCTTGATGCCCTATTTGGCGAACCGCGCATGCTGTGGCAGCACATCCCACATCCTGCCGTGGTGATGGGGCGGATCATTGCTTGGGCAGATCGCCGCTACAACAACGAAAACGCGGCTGCACGCAGCGCAGGCGTGACGGTTATGGCGCTTCTGTCCCTTGGCGCTTTGGGACTTGGGGCCACAATCGCGCTGTTGCCCTATGGAGAGGTGATCTCAATCCTGCTTGCAGCCATCCTTATCGCACAGCGCAGCCTCATATCCCATGTCTTGGCCGTGCGCGATGCTTTGGGCCTATCGCTGCCTGAAGCCCGCCGCGCGCTCAGCGATATCGTGGGGCGGGACACGGCTGAATTGGGTGAAAGCGAAATCAGCCGTGCCGCGATTGAATCGGCGGCTGAAAATTTTTCAGACGGGGTGATTGCCCCTGCCTTTTGGTTTCTCATCCTCGGGCTACCTGGCGTGTTGCTCTATAAACTCGTGAACACAGCCGACAGCATGATTGGCCACCGCACCCCGCGACATGAGGAATTTGGGTTTGCTGCCGCCAAGTTTGACGACATCCTCAACTACATCCCTGCCCGTCTCAGCGGGGCACTGATTGCCGCTGTTTGCGGCAAACCTGCGGCTTGGGCGGTGATGCGCGAGGACGCCTCAAAGCACCCAAGCCCTAATGCAGGATGGCCCGAAGCCGCAATGGCAGGCGCGCTTGATATCACATTGGCAGGCCCGCGCAGTTATCATGGGCATCTCAGCGATCACCCAAGCCTGAACGCCGCAGGACGGGCAGAGGCCACACGCAGCAATATTTCGAACGCGGTTACGATCCTTTGGAAATCATGGGCCGCATTTGTGTTTGCTGTCTTACTTCTGGCGGTCTTGGCCACCTAGGCGACCAAGGCCTCAGCCTTTTTCAGATCAACACTGACCAATTGGCTGACACCTTGCTCGGCCATTGTGACGCCGAACAAGCGATCCATCCGCGCCATCGTCACAGCATGGTGCGTGATGATCAAGAAGCGCGTTTTGGTGCGGCGGGTCATCTCGTCCAACATATCGCAGAAACGGGTCACGTTGGCATCGTCCAAAGGCGCATCCACCTCGTCCAACACACAGATTGGTGCAGGATTGGCCAGGAATACCGCAAAGATAAGCGCAAGCGCGGTAAGGGTTTGCTCCCCCCCCGACAACAGTGACAAGGTCGAGAGTTTCTTGCCCGGCGGTTGGCACAGGATCTCAAGCCCCGCTTCGAGAGGGTCATCGCTTTCGACCAAAACAAGCCGCGCTTCACCACCGCCAAAGAGGTGACTAAACAACTGTCCAAAATTGCGGTTGACCTCATCAAAGGCTGTCAAAAGACGCTCGCGCCCTTCTTTGTTCAAGGCCGCAATCCCCGAACGTAGCTTTGAAATGGCCGCTTCAAGATCCTGCTTTTCTGACAGCAACGTGTCATGCTCGGTTTGGACTTCGCGCGCATCCTCCTCAGCCCGAAGGTTAACCGCACCAAGCGCATCGCGCTGACGGCGCAGGCGCATAACATCGCCTTCAAGCTTTTCAGCCGAGGCCATATCGGTCGGGTCTGTCTCTAATTGCTCTAACAACGCATCAGGGGTGACTTCCATCTCCTCATGGATGCGCTCTGCTGCATGGGCAACGGATCCTGCCGCACCATCGCGCCGCGCTTCGGCAGCCGCGCGGGCTTCGCGGGCATCCGAGGCGCTACGTTCGGCATCGCGCTCGGCAGATGTCGCGGTGCGCGCAATACCTTCTGCAACGCTCAACGCATCTGCGGCAAACGCCTTGCGCGCCTCGGCATCTTTGATCTTTTGCGCCAATTCTGCGCGCTGGCCCGCAAGATGGTCGGGTTTGTTCCTCGCATCTTGCAATTGAGCCTCAGCCTCAATGCGGCGGGTATTCAACTCCGCCATGCGGGACTTTGCGGTATCAAGGCGCTTTTGCCACCCATCTACTTCGCTTGCAATTTGATCAATGCGGCGTTCCCGCGCTTCGCCTTCGCGTTTGATCTCATCATGCGCCGTGCGTTTGGCCAACATCGTCAGACGCGCAGCCTCTACTGTCGATTTCGCGCTTTCAACCCGCGCGCGCATTGTCGTGAGGTCTTCAAGGGCTTTTTGCCCCGCCTCAGCTTCAACCAATTGCCGCTCGGCACTTGCGGCTTCCTCGCCATGGCGGCTGACGGCTTGGGTCAATGTCTCAAGACGACCCGCCAAAATATTGCGCTCTGCTTCGGCGCGCGACAAGAGGCGGCTGGCTTCGGCCATCGCACTATCGGCGTCACGGCGCGATTGGCGGGCAGTTTTATCTGCCTCGCTTGCAGCAGTGAGGCGTGCTGAAATTTCGTCATGACGGCTGCGGGCGGCATCGGCGGCATCCTTAGCCGCAGTCAATTCCTGGTCCAACTTTTCCAGTTGATTGACCTGCTGCAAGCGCCGTGCAGCCGCGCTTGAGCTGTCCTCAGATGCAAGGCTATAGCCGTCCCACCGCCAGAGATCACCCTCGCGGCTGACCAAGCGCTGACCTGGCAAAAGATCCTTTTGCAACCGCGCCCCATCTGCCGCATCGACAATACCGACCTGCGACAAACGCCGCGCCAATACGCGCGGCGCGCGGGTGACATCGGCCAAACAAATCGCCCCTTGGGGCAAGGGTTGGGGATTGGCATATTGATCCAGACCAAGCCACCCCGTCAGCCGTGTTGCCAGACCATCTGCGCGGATCGGGGCCTTGAGGTCATCGGCCAAGGCCGCCCCAACGGCGGCCTCAAAACCCACATCCACCTTCACATGATCCAGCAATTGCTCCGCCGCGCCCTGCTCACGCTCAAGCAGGCGGCGCAATGCGCGCACTTCGGACTCAAGCGTGCTGAGCGTGCCATTGGCCTCAGCCAAAGCCGCGCGGGCCTCGCCCTCTTCGCTTTGTGCGGTGGCGCGATCTGCTTCGGCCTGTGCCAATGCAGCCTCAGCTTGGTTTGCTTGCTCTGTCGCACTGGCCAAAGCGGTTTGTGCTGTGTCTACATCGTGGCTCACTTCGGCCAAGCGCGCTTCGGCTTCCGCCGCCGCAAGCCGTGCCTTTTCCGCCTCGGCGCGGTTTCGCTCAAGGGCCGCGCGGGCGTCAGAAACAATGCGCTCTGCGGATTGATGGCGCGCTGCAAGACGCGCCACGTCTTCTGTCAGCTGACTGAGGCCCGTTTCACAATCGGCCAAAACCTCAGCGGCATCAGCGGCCGCAAGTGACGCTGCCTTCAGCGCCTCATCATGGCCTTTACGCGCCTCAAAGAGGGCTTCGCGCTCCTCCATCAGCTTGGCCACTGTTTCGCTTGCATCCGTGTTAAGGCTGTCCTCGCGACCAATGTCACGGGTCAGTTGTTCAATCCGTGCTTCCAAACCTTCAATCGCTTGACGAACACGGAAATCTTCGGCTTGCAGCGTTTCGCGCTCTACAGTCAGCCGCTGCAAAATTGCGGCGGCAATTGCCTCCTCCTCCCGTTTAGGGGGAAGGGCGGCTTCGGCCTCCTCACGCGCTTGGGCGGCCTTGACCGCGGCCGCCTCAGCCCGCGCCGCAGATTGCACGGCCAAGCGCAAGGTTTCCTCAGCGCGTGCGCGGGCCTGATCTGCCTCTCGCCACCGCAAATATAACAGCATCCCTTCGGCTTGGCGCAGCTCTGTCCCAATCTCGCGATACCGCGCGGCTTGGCGTGCCTGCCGAGCAAGCGAGGATAATTGACCCGCCAGTTGTTCAATCACATCATCAACACGGGTGAGATTGGTTTCTGCACCCTTCAGCTTTAGCTCGGCCTCATGACGGCGCTGATAGAGGCCCGAGATACCCGCAGCCTCTTCAAGAACCCGCCGTCTTGCGCGTGGTTTTGCGTTGATCAACTCCGAAATCTGACCCTGCCGCACCAAGGCGGGGCTATGCGCGCCTGTTGAGGCATCCGCAAACAGCATCTGCACATCGCGCGCACGCGTGTCTTTGCCATTGGCCTTGTAGGCGGATCCTGCATCGCGGGTAATACGGCGCACGACTTCAAGGGTGTCATCCTCGTTAAACCCTGCGGGTGCGAGACGGTCTTGATTGTCGATGCTAAGGGATACTTCTGCGAAGTTACGCGCAGGCCGCGTGGCCGCCCCCGCGAAAATCACATCTTCCATACCGCCGCCGCGCATCGCCGAGGCGCGGTTCTCACCCATGACCCACCGCAACGCTTCCAGAAGATTAGACTTGCCACAGCCATTGGGGCCAACCACGCCCGTAAGACCGTCCGAAATCACCAATTCGGTCGGGTCAACAAAGCTTTTAAAGCCGTTCAAGCGTAATCTGGAAAACCGCACAGGCAGACCCTTCGGTGATTCTTATCCAGTGTTACTGTCTCGCCGCTGCCATCGCAGAGTCAATCACGAACCCCACGATGTGGATAAATTTAAACAGTTTTCCACAAGATATAGTCAAATTTAGCCAATTTTCTGCCCTGCGACATTTCATCCATGGCGGTGCGGGTGAAACATTTACCTTCCTGACACGCATGCTGTCGATTGAAGTTCTGATCGCACTCTTTGGCATCATGGCCTTGACCAGCGTGGGCTATCTCGGCCGCTTCATTAATGGCACCGAAGCCTCTGCAGGCTCATACGCCCTTGTTTGCCCTGGCGTTGCAATGTCTGTCTTGGGTCATTTTTGGATCAACAAAGGTCTGGTCGCCACAGGCATGATCGCAAAATTTGGCGCAGCCTATTGGGTGGTCAGCGCATTGGTCCTTGGCCTGCAATTCGCAATGATCGCCTTGGTTCTGATCCTTGCGCGCAAACATTTCGCGAAGAACAGCGCCGCAGCACTTGCGCCCGCTGAATAAACCACACCCCACGAGGTTACGGGCTGCGATGCACATCGCGGCCCGTTTCATTTGTATAAATCCCATATTATCCTTTGCATTGAGATCATCCCCAAGCAGTGGTATCCTTGGGGCATTCGTCAGCGCCAGATGGTTGCCCATCTTAGACTGATGCCATGAAACGGAGGGCCTTCGTCCTGACTGGACCGAGAATGGCGGTAACTGACACCGCAGAGATTGCGCCGCATGCCGACACGCATGCACCCCGCATTGGTGGCAAGGATTTGCTAGACCAAGTGCTTGACTCTCTGAGCGATGACAAAGCTGAAAACGTAATCACGATCGAGCTGGCGGGGAAATCCTCGATGGCCGATTATATGGTCGTGGCTTCGGGGCGTTCGACACGGCAAGTGGCCGCTATAGCGACCAATTTGGTGGATCGCCTCAAGCAAGATTACGGGCTTTTGTCCAAAACCGAGGGCAAAGATGCAGGTGATTGGGCTTTAATCGACACGGGCGATGTGATCGTTCATGTCTTCCGCCCGGAAGTGCGGGATTTCTACCAGATCGAAAAGATGTGGCTGCCCAATGGCACGGCGCAGGCCTAATCGGCCATGCGCGTGTCCATCTGTTGTGTTGGTCGCCTGCGGCAAGGCCCCGAACATGATCTGATTACCGATTACCTTACGCGATTTGATCGCACTGGCCGCGCACTTGGCCTGACCTTAGGCGATGTCATTGAGGTGGAAGATAAAAAGAATCAGGGCATGAAAGCCGAAGGCGACTTGCTGCGCCGTGCTTTGCCAAAATCCGCGCTGATCTGGGCGCTAGACGAGCGGGGCGAGACCCTAAGCTCTCCAGAATTCGCCACAGGTCTTGGCCAAGTGCGTGATCAAGGAACAAGCGATTTGGCGCTGATCATTGGCGGGGCAGGTGGCATTGAGCCAAACCTGCGCGGCGAAGCCGCACGGCGTATTTCCTTCGGCCGTATGGTTTGGCCGCATATGTTGGTGCGGGTGATGCTGTCTGAACAGCTTTACCGTGCCGCATCAATCCTTGCGGGCGCGCCTTATCACCGCGTCTGAAACCTTTCTTTAAGCAAAATATCCGAACTTGGCCGCGATTGAGATTTCGCGCGAGAGGCCAAGATTGGCGATGACCTGCCTGACACCCATGTTGCATTTGGACAGCCCTGCACCCACGGGCCAGCACCCAAGGCCAGACGGGGATATGCCGCCTAAGGGTCGGTTGGTGGCGGTGATTGCAACGCATAATCGCCTCGCGTCTTTATCGCGCGCGCTTGATGCACTTCTGGAAAGCACATCTCGTGATCTGGCCGAACTGCGCGACTATTGCAATGCGGCGCTCATTCTAGAGGCGAGAAAGCTTAACTACTATGCAGACCTGAATGAGGCCATCACGGCGCATAAGGCCATGCTGTCGTAGCGCTCAGATATCCCGCAAACGGGGCGCGTTCGCGTTCAGATCGCCTGTTGCGGGCAAGATCTGCGGGCCTTTGCACACCAGATCACAGGGCGCACTGTGTCCGAAGACAGGCATTTGCCCCTTCAACAGAGATTGCACAATCACCGCACCGCGATCCTGAGGCGAAACCATCTGCAACACAAATGCCAGCCCAATGGCGACACTCAAAGCGACCAGTTTAAACCCACTGCGCAGTGATTTATTGTCAGTCCGTGTCATAGCCTGCCTCCCATTGCTTTGGGAAAATGTGGAAACTGCCCGCACTAAACTGTGATTGATATTGCACATCAAGACGGCATCCTGTCTCCTCACGCGAAGGTGACTAGGGCAAGGGCAAGGCAAATCATGGTCAGCACACATCAAAGCGAAGAAGACGCGCGCAATGAACATATTCTGATCTGGATCAACGGAGCGCTCAAACCGCGCGCCGAGGCAATGGTCAGCGTCTATGACAGCGGCTTTATGCTTGGTGATGGCGTTTGGGAGGGGTTACGTCTCTATAATGGGAAATGGGCCTTTTTAGACGATCATATGGATCGCCTGTTTGAGGCTGCCAAAGCGATTGATCTTGATATCGGCATGACCCGCGCCGCGGTGATTGCGGCCCTCGAACACACCCGCCGCGCCAACGAGATGCAGACCGATGCCCATGCCAGGTTGATGGTCACGCGTGGGGTCAAGATGCGCCCCTTTCAACATCCTGCCCTGTCGCGTTCTGGCCCGACTGTTGCGATCATCATGGAGCATTCCAAACCCTCCATCCCGCGCCCCATTCGTCTGGCCACAGTGCCACATCTGCGCGGCTTGCCGATGACGCAGGACCCCAAGCTAAACTCTCATTCCAAATTGAATTGTATTCTCGCTTGCATCGCCGCAGAAAAGGCGGGAGCAGATGAGGCATTGATGTTAGACATCCATGGCTTTGTGAACACCACAAATGCGTGCAATTTCTTCATCATTCGCAAGGGCGAAGTTTGGACAAGCACAGGCGATTATTGCATGAATGGGATCACACGGCAGAAGGTCATTGACCTGTGCCGCAACAATGACATCCCCGTCTTTGAGAAAAACTTTTCCTTGGTGGAAACCTATAGCGCAGATGAGGCATTTTTGACGGGCACATTCGGCGCGCAAACCCCTGTAGGCAAGATTGACGGCCGCGTCATCGGCACAGGCGATTTGGGGCCACTGACCACGCGCATCCGCGCGCTTTATAAAGACATGATTGATCAAGGCACAGAATAGAATGACAAAAATTGCCATGTGGTCGGGGCCACGCAACCTTTCGACTGCGATGATGTATGCCTTTGGGGCGCGCGCCGATTGCGCGGTTTGGGACGAGCCATTCTACGCCCCCTATTTGGAAGAGACAGGGCTCGACCACCCGATGCGATCCGATATCCTTGCCGCGCATGAAAGCGATGCCAAGATCGTGGCACGGCGCTGTGCAGGTAGCCCGCCTGACGGAAAAGAGCATTGGTATATGAAACACATGCCCCACCATATGTTAGATGGGTTTGACCTGACTTGGGCTGAGGGCTGCGTGAATATGCATTTGATCCGTCACCCCGCCCGCGTCATTGCCTCCTACCTCGCCAAACGCGATATGCCGAGCTTGCTTGATATCGGCTATCCTCAACAATGGGCGCTTTATCAACGCCTCCCTGGCCCAATTTTCGACAGCACAGATATTCGCGCGAACCCAGAGGCCATGTTGCGGATGATCTGCGCAGCGGCCGACCTTCCATTTGACGCGGCAATGTTATCTTGGCCTGCAGGGCCGCGGGCCCAAGATGGGATCTGGGCCAAGCATTGGTATGGGGCTGTGCATCGCTCAACTGGGATTTCTGATCCCGAAGGGCCATTGCCTGATTTGCCCAAAGAATATCATGGGCTGCTGACCGAGGCGCTTGAATATTACGAACAAATGCGCAGTCTAAAACACACAAGCTAAGGTTAAATCAGGGGGAGTGCGCGATGCGAAAATCAGCCAAAGACGAACAAATCCTATCCCCCGCCGCACCTCACCCCAAGTATTTCAGTAAGGCCGCAGACGCAGTCGCCGAATTGCAACTGCTGTATCAGGCGGCAACAAAATTCCTTTACGATGCCTTTTCCGAGGCCCTAAAGGCCCCGCGCGAGAACACCCGCTATCGCGCCTTTTATCCCGAGATACGGATTACCACGACAGGTTTTGGCAAGATCGACACCCGCCTTTCTTTTGGTCATGTCGCAGAACCGGGCACCTATTCCACAACGGTCACGCGCCCCGATTTATTTGCCAATTACCTGACACAGCAAATCGCCCTTCTGATTGAAAACCATAATGTTGAGGTCGCGATTGGGGTATCCTCCACGCCAATTCCACTGCATTTTGCGGTGCTGACAGATCCCAATCTCAACATCCCGCAAGAGGCTGCGCTGACCTTTCCCTTGCGCGATATTTTTGATGTGCCTGATCTGGGCGGCATCCATGACGAGATCGTCAATTCTTTTGGCTTTAAGCATCCAGACGGATCGGGGCCGCTTGCGCCCTTTACCGCCGAACGGATCGACTATTCTCTAGCACGGCTCGCTCATTATACCGCGACTGATCCTGTTTATTTCCAGAACCATGTTCTGTTCACCAATTACCAATTCTATATTGACGAATTCATTGCCTATGCGCGGGCAATGTTGGCCGACCCAAACAGTGGCTACACCGCCCTCGTTGGGCCGGGCAATCAAGTTTTGATGACGGCTGAAGCAGAGCTCACACATCCCGCAAAAATGCCCCAGATGCCAAGCTATCACCTCACCCGTAAAGACAATGCAGGTATTAGTTTGGTTAACATTGGTGTTGGGCCTTCAAACGCAAAAACCGCCACTGACCATATTGCAGTTTTGCGACCCCATGCATGGTTGATGGTTGGTCATTGTGCAGGTTTGCGCAACACGCAGGCGCTTGGAGATTATGTCTTGGCACATGCCTATCTGCGCGAAGATCATGTTCTTGATGATGACCTGCCCGCATGGGTTCCCATCCCCGCATTGGCCGAAGTTCAAATTGCCCTTGAGGATGCGGTGGCAGATGTTGCGCAAGTGTCTGGCTATGAATTGAAACGGATCATGCGCACAGGAACGGTCGCCACAATCGACAATCGCAATTGGGAATTGCGCGATCAATCTGGCCCCGTAAAGCGCCTCAGCCAAAGTCGTGCCATCGCACTCGATATGGAAAGCGCAACAATCGCCGCAAACGGATTTCGCTTTCGGGTGCCTTATGGCACGCTGCTTTGTGTCTCGGATAAGCCGCTGCATGGCGAATTAAAGCTGCCCGGAACGGCCTCAGAATTCTATAAAGCCCAAGTGACGCGACATTTGTTGATCGGCATTCGCGCCATGGAAAAATTGCGCGAAATGCCGCTTGAACGCCTTCATAGCCGAAAATTGCGGTCTTTTGAGGAAACGGCTTTCTTATAAATATATAAATTTCTGTCAAGATGCATGTTTTCTGCACCGTTATGTCTACTAATTGTTGTGTCCCTCCACAATATTAGGGTAATTTTGCGCTAGCGAGCCCAAGGGTTCGGGGAGTAAAGGAGATAAAAAATGGCACAGAAACCGATGACAAAGACGCAGCTTGTTGCCGCGCTTGCCGACGAAATGGGCAGTGACAAGAAAACCGCAGCAGCCGCTTTGGATGCAGTGACCGCAGTGGTCACCAAAGAAGTCGCAGGCGGTGGCGCAGTAACCCTTCCCGGGATTGGCAAAGTATACTGCCGCGCACGTCCCGAGCGTATGGTGCGCAACCCAGCAACGGGTGAGCAGATCAAAAAGCCTGCCGACAAGGTTGTGAAGGTCACAATCGCAAAGGCATTGAAGGACAGCGTAAACGGCTAAGTTTTAGCAGTTTCGAAATTTTAAGGGCCGCCTTCTTGGGCGGCCCTTTTTCTTGGGCGAGTTTCATGCTTCTGTGTCGCAAGCAGGTTTCCGCAGGATGCATGACATGGATTTTCGCGCAATTGGAATGGGGCTGATTTTCGCCCTCATATGGTCTTCGGCTTTCACCTCTGCGCGGATGATCGTTGAGGCCGCGCCCCCCCTCTACGCATTGGTTCTGCGCTTTGGATTAGCGGGTCTGATTGGTGTGGCCATTGCCAAGGCCCTCGGACAACACTGGAAATTTTCAGCCAAGCAATGGCGCGGCATTTTGATTTTTGGCACCTGCCAAAACGCGATCTATCTGGGCCTGAATTTTATCGCCATGCAAACGGTCGAAGCGGGGCTTGCAGCCATTATCGCGTCCAGTATGCCGCTGTTGGTAGCGACTGCGAATTGGGCGTTTTTCCGCGAAACCCTCCCAAAGCTAGGGATTTTCGGCCTAATTGCGGGCTTTACTGGGGTGGCGCTGATTATGTCACAGCGATTAACAGGCGGGGCGGATGTCATGGGCCTTGCACTCTGCGTCATAGCTGCCGTGGCGCTGACCATCGCAACATTGGCCGTGCGCAGTGCTTCAGCCTCGGGCGGAAATATGATGATGACCGTTGGCTTGCAAATGGCAGTTGGCTCGATTGTCTTGCTGCCCTTTGCCTTAATCTTTGAAACACCAGAATTTGACATGTCGCAGCGTCTCTTTTGGGCCTTCACCTATACAACTTTAGCCCCAGGTCTTTTGGCGACATGGATTTGGTTTTTGCTGGTGGCTCGCATTGGGGCAACCCGCGCCGCAACGTTTCACTTCTTGAATCCGTTTTTTGGCGTGGCGATTGCGGCAGCGCTCCTTGGGGAACAATTATCTTTAGCTGACATAATTGGGGTTGCCATCATCGCAGGCGGGATTTTGGCGGTGCAGCTGGCCCGCGTGACCCCAACGCCGCCAAGCAGCTAGGCCCCGTCAAGCGGCGTATCGCTGACAATGACGCGCAGATTATCAATAGCGATGCGATAGGGCGTATCCGTATCATCGCTGCCAAATAGGCTGATTTCGCTCTCTGCGTCATAGCTGCTGACCCCAATGCGCAAAGATAATCTTGTGGTTTCCTCTCCCGATTGCGCTGACCCATCGGGTTTGGGATGCGCGTCAAGCAATTGAAACCGCGTGCCTGTTGGGCTCTGCTGCGCGATCTCGATCACGGGGGCGTGCGCCTCGCCTGTAATGCGCAAGGCTGCATCGGCAAAGCTGAGTTCAACCGCTGCACCTTCCCATCCGTCAAGAAGCCATAGGTCTAACTCAAGCACAGCATTGCGAAAACCAAGTGGCAAAAGGATCGGTTTTTGGATCACCAACCCTGCTGCAACAGGGCCCAGAATACCGCCCGTTATCACGGATTGATTTGATTGGGCCGCACCACTAAAGCCGCCTTCGTTAAACTCGAGATCTTCGAAAGAGACCAGTCGGTCGTCTTGCGAGAACACCCGCAAACCCGCCGTGCTGTCATTGGTGCTTGCCCAGACATCGGGGGTCGGGCCGATCCGCCAAACCATCCCAATGAGGAGGCCAAGCGCCATGAGCGCGATGATCATCGTTCTTCCATCCACCCGAAAGGATCTCAGAAGTGCCCATGTTCGCTTGGCCTGTCGCATAGTTAACCTCTTACTCGTTTACCCCCTCAAGATCGCAAGGAAACTTGGTTAAAACGCGGCAAGGCCAAGAAAATTTTACGGAATTTGAAACTAATCTAAGAAACGATCAGCCGATGTTGCCACGATTTGCGCCGATTTGTCCGCGATGCAGCAACAAATGATCTAGAACCACACAGGCCATCATCGCTTCACCCACAGGAACGGCACGAATACCCACACAAGGATCATGCCGCCCTTTTGTGATGATCTCAGCCGATTCGCCCGATTTCGTGATCGTTTGGCGCGGTGTCAGGATGGAGGAGGTGGGTTTCACTGCAAAACGCACAACCACATCTTGGCCAGTGGAAATTCCACCCAAAATCCCGCCCGCGTGATTAGAGGCGTATTGCGGGCCATCTGCGCCCATCGTGATTTCATCCGCGTTTTCACTACCCCGCAAGGCAGCGGAGTTCATGCCCTCGCCAATCTCAACACCTTTCACGGCATTGATTGACATCATCGCTGCGGCCAAATCCGTATCAAGCTTGCCATAAATCGGCGCGCCAAGACCTGCGGGCAAACCGCGCGCGACCACCTCGATCACCGCGCCGACACTGTCGCCCGATTTGCGAAGGCCATCTAAATAGCTTGCCCAATCTGCCGCTGCCTTGGGGTCAGGCGTCCAAAATGGGTTCTGCTCAATCTGATCCCAGTCAAACCGCACACGGTCAATCTGATTTGGGCCCATTTGCACCATGAAGCCCGTGATTTGCAGATCAGGCAGCAGCGTGGCCAAAACCGCGCGCGCAACCCCGCCTGCAGCCACGCGTGCAGCGGTTTCTCGCGCGCTTGATCGCCCACCCCCGCGCGGATCGCGGATACCGTATTTTTGCCAATAGGTGATATCGGCATGGCCTGGACGGAATTTTTCGGCAATTTCAGAATAATCTTTCGACCGCTGATCCGTGTTGCGGATCATCAACTGTATCGGCGTGCCTGTCGTCTGGCCCTCGTAAACGCCCGAAAGAATTTCCACCTCGTCAGGTTCGCGGCGTTGCGTGGTGTATTTATTCTGACCTGGTTTGCGGCGATCAAGCCAATGCTGCAGCATTGCGGCATCTATCGCAACACCTGGGGGGCATCCGTCAACAGTCGCGCCAAGGGCTGGCCCGTGGCTTTCGCCCCAAGTAGTAACCCGAAAAAGATGACCGAATGTGTTCATCGACATTGGCGTGACCTACATAATTTTAGCCTTCACAGGGGTTAGCCTTCCTGAGGCAAAATGCCAAGACCCTTGCCCTTCGCAGAAAACCTGCTTACATCAGTCCTTGTCTCGGGGTGGCCTGTTATTGGGCCTGAGATGCGCAATCCTGCGTAAACCCGTTGAACCTGAACCGGTTAGGACCGGCGGAGGGAAGGCTTTGGAACAGAGGGCAATTTGCCCAAGCTCCATCTTCACTTCGCCCGTCGCAATGGAGGAGTGAGGAAATGAAACGCACCATCATAGCAGCGGGTATGAGCATCTTTGCAGGGGCGGCAATGGCCGAAAACCCTGTTTTGCATGTCTATACCTATGATTCATTTGTCGCTGATTGGGGGCCTGGGCCCCAGATTAAGGCTGCTTTCGAAGAAAGCTGTGGCTGTGATCTGCAATTCGTCAGTGCGGGCGATGGCGCAGCACTGCTGTCGCGGATTAAGCTTGAGGGGAGCCGCAGCGAAGCGGATGTGGTCTTAGGCCTTGATACAAACCTGATGACAGCCGCACGCGATACGGGCCTATTCGCCACGCATGATATCTTCGTTGAGGGGCTGACCCTACCAATCGCTTGGGATGATGCAGAATTTCTGCCCTTTGATTGGGGCTATTTCGCCTTTGTCCATAATGCTGATCTGCCCAATCCCCCACAAAGTTTTGAGGAATTGGGCGCAAGTGATCTGCGCATCTTGATCCAAGACCCACGCAGTTCGACCCCAGGTTTGGGCCTCGTTTATTGGATTGAGGCCGCTTATGGCGATGGTGCTGCGCAGATTTGGCAGGATTTGGCGGATAACATCGTCACGGTTACCCCAGGATGGTCAGAGGCCTACGGCCTGTTCCTAGAGGGTGAGGCCGATATGGTGCTTTCCTACACAACATCCCCCGCCTATCACCTCATTGCTGAGGAAGACCCAAGCAAATCTGCCGCTGCCTTTGACGAAGGGCATTATATGCAAATTGAAATTGCAGGCATCACTGCGGCAAGCGATCAACCCGATTTAGCGCGTGCGTTTATGACCTTCATGCTGTCGCCCGAATTCCAATCCGTAATCCCCACGACAAACTGGATGTATCCTGCGGCTTTACCCGCTTCGGCACTGCCCGATGGATTTGAAACCTTGATTGCCCCTGAAAAAGTGCTGCACTTCTCGGGGGATGAGGCTGCGGCGCTTCGCGATGCAGCGATTGACAGATGGCAAACCGCACTCAGCCGCTAAGTGCCTTGGTTTGGGTCGGGACGGGCGCTTTGGCGCTTGTCCTGACCGTGACCCTTGCCCCGCTTGTGGCGATTGCCGTCACGGCGGACGATGGGTTTAAACTACGCGCGGCCGACTGGGCCGCGATTCGCTTTACGCTCCTTCAGGCATTCCTCTCCGCAAGCCTGAGCCTTGCAATTGCCATTCCACTGGCCCGCGCTGTTGCGCGGCGGAGGTTTATTGGCAGGGGCATTTTCATCAGCCTGATGGGCGCCCCATTTATCCTTCCCGTCATCGTTGCCGTGATCGGGCTGATTGCAAGCTATGGGCATAACGGGTGGCTTGCGCGCGCCTTACAGGTCATTGGCCTAGACCTCCCTGAAATTTACGGGCTGCACGGCGTTGTTCTCGCGCATGTGTTTTTTAACCTCCCCCTTGCCGCGCGTTTAATCCTGCAAGAGTGGCAAGCCATCCCACAGGAACGCATAAGCCTTGCACAGTCTTTGGGGCTTAAGGGCGGCGCTTTCTTTCGGCATATTGAATGGCCGATTTTGCGTAGCACTGCACCGGGCGCCCTTGTGGTGATTTTTCTGCTCTGTTGCTCAAGTTTCGCAGTCGCATTGATCTTGGGCGGTGGCCCGCGCGCCACCACGATTGAATTGGCCATTTATCAAGCTTTTCGATTTGATTTTGACCTTGGGCGCGCCGCGAGTTTAGCCGCCGTGCAGGCCCTGCTGTGCCTCGGCCTCGGCGCGTTTGCACTGCGGCTGTCAGCCCGTGGCACGGGACTTGGCACGGGGCTGGATCGCACATTGGCCCTGCCCACTGAGGGGCGCGCGTTTGTCGATACTCTGGTGATCGTGGCTGCGGGTGTATTTCTCGCATTGCCCTTGGCGCGGATCGTGATCCTTGGCCTGCCAAATCTTACAGAACTACCCACAGCCGTTTGGATTGCGGCGCTGCGCTCGCTGATCATGGCGTTATCTGCGACCGCTCTGTCGATTGCGATGGCGCTGCCAATCGCCTTTGCCTTGCTCCGCTTGCGCCGCGCCGCAATGTTTGAGGCTCTTTGCCTGCTTGCCTTGGTCATTTCACCTTTGGCCCTCGGCACAGGATGGTTTTTGATTCTACGCCCACTTACCAATCCCATAACATGGGCCTTGCCCGTCACTATATGCGTCAATGCCCTGATGGCGCTGCCCTTCGTGCTGCGTGCCGTTCTGCCCGCCCTTCGTGAGGCCGAAGCAAGCCAAGCCCGCCTTGCCACGGCGCTGGGCCTTGTCGGCTGGCACAGATTTCGGCACGCGATCCTGCCCCGCCTTGTCCGTCCATTGGGCTTTGCGGCGGGTTTATGTGCGGCCTTATCCATGGGGGATTTGGGCGTGATCGCCCTATTCGCGGCACCTGATCAAGCCACTTTGCCTCTAGAGATGCTGCGCCTGATGGGGGCCTATCGTATGGCGGATGCCCAAGGGGCTGCATTGCTGCTCTTGATCCTAAGCCTTGGCTTGTTTTGGATATTTGACCGTGGGGGCCGTTACCGTGCTTGAGATCACAAACCTAAACTATCGCAACGCGGGCTTTGAATTAAAAGCCGTCTTCCGCGTGCAGCGGGGGGAACGCTTGGCTTTGATGGGGCAATCAGGCGCGGGGAAATCAACGTTGATCAGCCTTATCGCAGGGTTTCTCAGTCCAAATGTGGGAGAGATCTGGTTTGGCGGTGCAAACCTCACCCAGTGCGATCCATCCAAACGACCAATTTCAATCCTGTTTCAAGACAGCAATCTTTTCCCCCATCTGACTTTGCGGGAAAATTTAGGCCTGGCCCTCTCACCACGATTGGCCTTGAACGCGGCGATGGAGGCGCAGATCAGCACCGCTTTGACGCAAGTCGGTTTGCGCGGGTTTGAGGGGCGCCGCCCTGCAAGCCTGTCAGGCGGACAACAATCTCGCGCAGCCATTGCGCGGGTACTTTTGCAAAATCGTCCAATATTGCTGATGGACGAGCCGTTTGCAGCCCTAGATCCCACTTTGCGGCGCGAGATGGCAGAATTGATCAGCACATTATGCCACGATTTGGGCCTGACCTTGATCCTAGCGTCTCATGATTTTACAGATGCCGAGCGGATGTGTAATCGCGTGATGCTTTTGACCGAAGGGCAGATTACAGGAGATTACCCAATCGCAGGCCTACGCGCCGCACCCCCTGCAGGTTTGGTGCCGTGGCTTTAGCCAAAAGAAAAAAGCGCCTCTGACATCAGAGGCGCTTTTAGGTTTCTATCGTCCGTTCAGGGGCGCTGCTTATTTCGCTGCGCCCGCTTTAGCGCGCGATTTGATCGGCGCCCAAAGTTTCTTATTAGTCAGATAAAGCATCACAGCGAGAATGCCGAGCATTATGATAGCGGTAAAGCCAAGCTGCTTACGCTCCATCATGCGGGGTTCTGCTGCCCAAGTCAGGAACGATGCCACATCTTTGGCCATGCTTTCGATATCATTGGGTGAGCCATCTGCAAACTCAACCGCACCATCCCACAAGGGAGGGGCCATGGCGATCAAGCCGCCAGGGTAAGTTTCGTTCTCATAAAAGTATGCCCCATACTGCTCTACCTCTTCGCCCGTATAATGGGTCAGAAGAGATGCAATATATTCCGGGCCGCCAATACCGTTAAACAACTGGTTCAGACCTAGGCCATATGGTCCATGAAAACCAGCGCGTGCCTTGGCCATTAGGCTCAGATCAGGCGCACCTTCAAAACCCGACTGGGGAAAGTGGTCATTCGGGGTCGCAGTGCGCCAATCATCAATCGATGGGTCATACACCTCGAACTGTTCCGCATAGGCGCGAGCCTGTTCGGGGGTATATCCCAAGCCATTTTCATCGGCGAGGTTACGGTAGGCCACATATTGCAGACCATGGCAGGCAGAGCATACTTCCGTGAAGACCTGAAGCCCACGCTGAAGCTGATCTTGGTCATAGCGACCGAATAGTCCTTGGAACGAGAATTCATAATTCTCGACATGGCCCGATGCACCTGCTGCAAGTCCCGCTCCGGTCGAGAGGCTCAGCGCAGCGATTGTGCTGATCACAAGTTTCCTGAACATGTCAGACTATCCTTTCTCTCACTCAGCAGGAATTTTCGCAGAGGCGGGGCCAGTGCCCACGCTTGCGTTGCCGTAATGGCTGTTGAAATCCTCTTCGATGGTCGAAGGCGGTATAGTTGGCTTTTCCAGAACCCCCAGAAGCGGCAGGATCACGAGGAAATAGGCGAACCAATAGGCCGACCCGATCAAAGCGATGTAGGGGTAAATCCCTTCTGCAGGCATTGCACCCGCCCACATCAGCACGAAGAAGTTGATCACGAAAACCCAGAACCAAGGCTTAAACATTGGGCGGTAGCGGCCAGAGCGCACCGAAGATGTATCAAGCCATGGCACCAAGGCCATCACGATGATCGCACCAAACATGGCGAGAACACCGAAGAATTTCGCGTCAACAATCCCGCCTGTCAGGAAGTCCGCCGCAATCACAACCCAAACTTCACCGTCAAAGGCGCGCAGGATGGCGTAGAAGGGCAAGAAATACCATTCAGGCACGATGTGTGCAGGCGTGACCATTGGGTTTGCCTCGATATAGTTATCGGGGTGACCCAGATAGTTCGGCATAAAGCCCACGATGGCAAAGAAAGCCACCAGAACAACCGCCAAGGCGAACAGGTCTTTGATCACGAAATAGGGCCAGAATGGCAGCGTATCGGCTTCGGCCTCTTTCTTAGATGCGCGGCGCACATCAACACCTGTTGGGTTGTTGTTACCCGTGGTGTGGAAGGCCCAAACGTGAACGATCACCAGACCCAAGATCACGAATGGCAACAGGTAATGCAGCGACAAGAAGCGGTTCAGCGTGGCGTTGTCCACCGCAGGCCCGCCCAAGAGCCATGTCTGGATCGCTTCGCCCACAAAGGGGATCGCGCCAAATAGGCCCGTGATCACGGTCGCGCCCCAGAAGGACATCTGACCCCAAGGCAGAACATAGCCCATAAAGGCTGTTCCCATCATCAGCAGGTAAATCAGCATACCGACAATCCATGTGACTTCGCGTGGCGCCTTGTAGGAGCCGTAGTAAAGACCACGGAAAATGTGCAGATAAACCGCGATAAAGAACAAAGACGCGCCGTTTTGGTGGATATAGCGGATCGCCCATCCCCCGTTCACGTTGCGCATAATGTGTTCAACGCTTGCAAAAGCGAGATCGACATGTGGAGTGTAATGCATCACAAGGATGATCCCTGTGACAATCTGCATGACCAAGCAGAACACAAGAACGATGCCCCAAATCCACATCCAATTCAGGTTCTTGGGGGTTGGGATCATCAGTGTGTCATAAAGAAGGCCCACGATGGGAAGGCGCGAATGCAACCACTTCTCGGCGTTGGACTTCGGTTCGTAATGGTCGTGGGGAATGCCAGACATCGGTCGTTTCCTCCGTTAACCGAGCAAAATTGTTGTATCGTCTACGAAAGACGCGTTCGGAATGTGCAGGTTCTGCGGCGCGGGGCCTTTGCGGATACGGCCTGCCGTGTCGTAATGCGAACCATGGCAAGGGCAGAACCAACCGCCGAACTCGCCTGCGCCATCACCCAAGGGCACACAGCCCAAATGGGTGCAAACGCCCTGCATCACCAACCACTCGCCTGTGTTCTCACCCTCAGGGGTGGTTAGGCTGCGGTTTTCGTCATGCGCATCCGATCCTGCCGCGATGTTGGGGTTGCGGCTATCGGTATCGACAAGGTCATTCATGTCAACAGCGCGCGCCGCTTCAATCTCATCCTGTGTGCGGCGGCGGATGAAAACGGGCTTGCCGAGGAACAGAACGGTCAGCTGCGTTCCTTCCTGCACACCCGAGACATCAACGCGCATCGTGGATGCGGCTTGAACGTCTGCCGAAGGGTTCATTTGATTGACCAGCGGCCAGACGGCGGCGCCGGTTACAACAGCACCTACACCGCCTGTCGCATAGTACAGAAAGTCGCGGCGTGTGCTGGACTGGTCTTCTGCGTGTGACACTGAAAGCGTCTCCCTTGTCAGCGACCCACCAAACGGGGCCAATTGAATCGAAGCCACAGGAATCCCCCGCAGCTTTTCTCGGGCTGTTTATGCAATGAAATGATAAGCGTCTAGCGGACAAACGCGCGCAGTTTGGCCGAAATGTCGCGGTTTGTGATGAATTTTCAACCTCTGCGCGAAAAACATGAAGGTTTCACACGAAAAAAATTTCGCAAAGCCCGCCTATTTCCCGAAGCTTAGGGACATTTTTCGGTGCAAAATACCCGATCCATCATCAAATTCGGGGCCTGTGGCGGTGAATCCCAGGCGCTCATAAAAGGAAATCGCGCTCAATTGCGCGTCCAATTCCATATGGTGCGGATCTGGTTCCGCGGTGATGTGGCGTATATGCGCCATCACGAACCGCATAAGTGCCGCACCATGGCCCGCGCCCCGCGCATCTGCGACAACCGCGATGCGTCCGATCCGCCACGCCTGCCCTGTGCGATAGAACCGCCCTGTCGCCACAGCCCGCCCCGCCAGACGACCCAAAACATGAGTGGCTTTTGCGTCAATCGTATCAAATTCCTCTGAAAGCGGCACAGATTGCTCGACCACAAAGACAGCGCGGCGGATCTCGCAGCACAGATCCAAATCAGCCTGTGTTTGCACAAGGCTAAATTCGGGCGAACCACTCATCCAACTGGGAATGTGTCTTTGAAAGAGGAACGCGCGCTTAAACGATCAAAAAAAGCGGTCAAATTCGGGCGTGTCGCGCGCCAATCAAATTGGCCTTGGCGAAAATCAAGATAGCCCAAGCCCGCACCAACCGCGATTTGGCCCATATCAAGCACCTGATCAAAACTCGGCACTTGGGTTTCGAAATAATCAAGCGCGCGCTCTACTTTGGCCCATTGGCCTTCATACCAAGGCTCATACCAATGTGTTTCGGGGCGGAAGCGTTTTTCATACACCATGGCCACCACAGCCTCTATCATACCATCTGCCGCCGCTTCGGTGGTCAGCACCTCCCAAAGGCGGCTTTCGGGGTAAAGCCCCGCTTGCGCATGCTGATCCAAAAAGCGGGTGATCACACGGCTGTCAAAAATCGGGCTATCCCCTTCGCGCAAAAGAACAGGAATACGTCCTGAAGGATTGGCGGCATTGAGATGGGCATCCCCGCCCATGGGTGAGGCTTTGACAGTTTCGAACACCACATCTGTCATACCTGCCTCTTTAACCATCACAAGAACCTTCCGCACGAAGGGGGATGCAGCAGAGCCGAGAACCTGAAATTGCGCCATTTGTCTTGTCCCTTTAGGCTTAGATTAAACCAAATTCTTGAAACACGGCGGCATAAATGTCGCGCTTGAACGGCACAATCTGCACCAAAAGATCCTGCGCCCGCATCCATTGCCAATCGGAGAATTCAACATCCTGATAGCTGAGGTCAATCGCGTCATCCGGGCCGGTTAATTCAACCATAACCCAATGCTGCTTTTGTCCACGAAATTTGCCGCCCCAACGATAGAGGATCACTTCTGGCGGCAGATCGTAGGTCAACCAATCAGCGGTCTGCCTTAGAAACCGCGTTTGATCTTCTGAGATACCAGTTTCCTCAAGCAATTCGCGGGCAGCGGCTTGGCGTGGGGTTTCGTCCGCATCAATACCGCCCTGCGGCATTTGCCATGCAGGTTTGTCCATGTCCGCGCGCGTGCCCGCGAAAACACCGCCCGCGGCATTGACCATCACAATGCCAACACAGGGCCGATAGGGCAGCGCAGCGATATCAGCAGGCGACAGCGCCGCGCTCATCGGGCGTTTGGCCCCAAGGCGTTTAGCCCCGTCAGAATATCAATCGCATAGGCAAGTTGATAATCCTGATTGCGCAGGCGTGCGGTTTCCTCGGCAATGGCTTGCTCCTCATCGCGAAGTCGCTGCTCATCTTCGGTCAGGGTGGTGTTGCGCAAGGCACCGCGCAAATCGGCTTCGGAACGGGTGAACCGATCTTCGGTTAGCGTCTCCTCAACAGGGTCGCGCTGTTCTACCAGAATATCAGGGGCCACGCCCAATGCCTGAATCGAGCGGCCTGAAGGGGTGTAGTACAGCGCAGTGGTCAGTCGAATGGCTCCCTCGCCCTGCACGGGCATCACAGATTGCACCGACCCTTTGCCAAATGTATTTGTGCCTACGACCACAGCGCGGCGATGATCTTGCAACGCACCCGCCACGATCTCGGAGGCTGAGGCAGAGCCGCCATTGACCAAAACCACCATCGGCAATCCGTCAATCAAATCGCCTGCCGTTGCATTGTAGCGATCCCCATCCGCGCCATTGCGACCACGGGTGGAAACGATTTCGCCCTGTTCCAAAAAGGCATCGGACACACGAATTGCTTGGGTCAATAGACCCCCAGGATTGTTGCGCAAATCAAGCACGACACCGTTCAGATTTTCGATCCCGCCAAGCTCTGCGATGACATCAGACAGACCCTCCTCCAAGTTGGGGTAGGTTTGATCATTGAAGGTCGAGACGCGCAAAATCGCGGTGTTCCCCTCTAGGCGCGTGCGCACAGCGGTAAGACGGATGCGGTCGCGGATGATGGAGATGTCAAAGGGTTCATCAACCCCCTCTCGCACGACAGTGATGACTATCTCCGAACCAACAGGCCCACGCATCAGATCAACGGCTTCTTCCAATGTCAGGCCGAGCAGTGCCTCGCGATCCACATGGGTAATGAAATCACCCGCCTCAACGCCCGCTTCCATTGCAGGGGTGTCATCCATTGGCGTGATGACGCGCACAAACCCGTCTTCTTGGGTGACTTCAATGCCCAGACCACCAAACTCGCCACGGGTCTGCACTTGCATCGAGTCGAAATCACGCGGCGGCAGATAGCTTGAATGCGGATCAAGCGAGATCAGCATTCCGTTGATCGCCGCTTCAATCAGCGCGGATTCATCGACCTCCTCAACGTAATTCGAGCGGATCCGCTCAAATACATCTCCAAACAAATCAAGCTGCTCGTAAACGCTGCGCTGCTGTTCCTGCTCTTGCGCCAAGAGCGGGGCGGCAAATTGGGATGCCAAGATGACCCCAGCAACCGCGCCCCCTAAGCCCGCAATGACCAGTTTATTCATCTTTATCCGTCCTTTCCGACCGCGTATCTGGCGCGGTGCACTTATTCCCAATCAAACCATGGCTGCGGATCAATCGCACTGCCATCCTGTCTCAATTCAATATAAATAGTTTCTGAAAGCGCAGCGCCAGTCTGATCTGGTGTCTCAGTGATCAAATCTGCGCGCGCGCCTGCGGCGCTTGGCATCATTCCCAAGGGCGCGCCCTGTGCAATCACAGTGCCCGCGGTCACATAAAGATCACCAAGCCCCGCGAGAATCATCAAAATTTCCCTTCAGGTTCAAGGATCACCACATTACCATAGTCCAACAAAGGCCCCGCATAGCGCACTGTTCCAAACCACGGGGATGTCACAAGCGCCGCAGGGGCCGTGGCCAATAACAAACCAGGGCGGCTGATGCCTGCCGCATCTTGGGCCTCGAACCCATTGAGCAACACCCCAAAAACGGGCAAAGGCACTGCGCCGCGTGCATCACTGAACCCGCGCATAGCGCTATCTTCGGGCGCAGGGGCTTGCGCCAATAAATCAAGAAACGCGTCCAATGTGTCAACCGCTTCGACAATCTGGCGCAATGCATCTTCACTCAGCGCAAAGCGATCAGGGGCTTCACGCCGTTCCGCCACTGCGGCGGCGAGACTGGCGCGGGCGGTTTACACTTCGGACAAAGCCGCCTCCATCTGCAGCACCGCACCCGATTGCAAACGGGACAAGGTGGCGATCTGTTCCAATTCCTGCCGCAACGCAATCGCTTCAGCGGCAAGCGCTGGGGTGACATCCGCAAGCACCATCCCGCACGGGCCGAAGCAACGGGCCCATTGGGGTGCATCAAACCAACGGGGCTTGGCTCGGCTGCGATCCGCTGCATGGCCATAAGCAGCCCAGATAATTCGGTGCTCTCCGTATCCAAACGCGATTCGATTGCACTTTGTGCAAGCGCCACACGGCGCACGGCCTCGCGCAGGGTCAATAAACCATGTTCATAACCCTTAATCGTCTGGGTCAGGGCCGTAATGCGATCACTGGCGCTCTGGGCGTTGGCAAGGGCTGTGGCCGCGGCTTCTAATTCAAGGATAGCCGCTTCAGCCGCCTCGCTTGGGCCAATCTCCGCGTGCAGCGCCACAGGCGCGCAAATCAAAAACACCGACAAGAGAAGGCTAAAGCGCGCTTTCATCGCAACAGCGACTGCCCCGTCATTTCAGGCGGTTGCGGCAGGCCCATTAGGGAAAGAACAGTTGGCGCCAAATCCGCCAGTCGACCATCTGCAAGGCTTGTGCCTTCGGGCCCGCCATACACCACAACAGGCACGAGATTGACGGTATGTGCCGTATGAGGGCCACCTGTCACAGGGTCGATCATTGTTTCGCAATTGCCATGATCCGCCGTCACAATCATCGCACCGCCTTTACCCTCAAGGGCCGCCAAGGCCGCGCCAAGGCCCTGATCCACCGCCTCGCAAGCAGCGATTGCGGCGCCCAAATCCCCCGTATGGCCCACCATGTCAGGATTGGCGTAATTCACCACGATCAGGTCATACTCCGCATTAATCGCCGCAACCAAATTTTGGGTCACCTCGGCGGCACTCATCTCGGGTTGCAGATCATAGGTCGCCACTTTTGGCGAGAGCGGCATAAACCGATCCTCCCCCTCAGCCGCACTTTCTTGGCCGCCATTGAGAAAGAAGGTCACATGAGGATATTTCTCTGTTTCAGCAATCCGAAATTGACGCAAGCCATGGGCCGCAACCCATTCGCCGAGCGTGTTTTTCAATTCCTGCTTGGGAAAAACCACCTGCATGTAGCGATCATGGTCGGTCGAATAATTCACCATCCCCAATCGCGCCGAGAGATCAGGGCGAGGGCCACGCGCAAATCCTGTGAACTCAGGCGCGCAAATTGCGGCCAATATTTCGCGCGCGCGGTCTGCGCGGAAATTCACAAAGAACAGGCCATCGCCTGCCGCCATGCCAGAATAGTCACCAATCACTGTTGCGGGCAGGAATTCATCGGTTTTCTCAGCCCCATAGCCTTGATCAATCGCCGCCTGCGCGGACGGGGCTTTTGCGCCTTTGCCTTCGACCATTGCGCGATAGGCGGTTTCGACCCGTTCCCACCGATTGTCGCGATCCATCGCAAAATAGCGCCCCTTGACAGTTACAATGCGCGCGCGGTCGGGCAATCCCGCCTCAAGGCCCGCGATCTGATCTTTTGCGGATTTCGGGGCAACGTCCCGCCCATCGGTAATCGCATGGATCACCACCTCTAGCCCCGCATCTGCACAGGCCTGAACAGCAGCCAAAATATGCGCCTGATGGGCATGCACACCACCTGGGGAGGCAAGCCCCGCAATGTGAGCGCGCCCCTTCGCGGCCTTCACAGTCGCGATGAACTCTTGCAACGCTTGGTTGCGAAAGAAGGAGCCATCCTCAATCGCCAGATCAATTTGACCTAAATCCATGGCCACCACGCGCCCTGCACCGATATTGGTATGGCCCACCTCGGAATTTCCCATTTGCCCCGTTGGCAAACCAACATCCGGGCCGAAGGTCACCAAGGTCGCATTGGGGCAGGTGGACATCAGCCGATCAAAGTTTGGGGTCTTGGCCTGCAACGGCGCGTTGCCTTCGGCCTCTGTGCCGATGCCCCACCCATCCAAAATGCACAAAATCACGGGTTTTTTCTGGGTATCCACGCGCATTGCGGTGCCTTTCTGCCAACCTGCCCTGTTTCTAGGATGGGTTGGGCAGAGAGGCAAGTTTCAACCTCAGGCGCAAAGACGCGGGGGCGCTGCCCCATGCGCAATGCGGCCACTGCTGCGCGCGCTAAACTGCGCGCTTCGCGGATGGCAACATCCATGTCTAAATAGCGATAAGTGCCAAGGCGACCCGCAAAACTGACGCCATGTTGACCCAAGGCCGCCGCGATATACCGCCCAAGCTGCGCCTTCTCGCGCGCAAGGCGCACAGGGTAATGTGGGGTATCATTCGGCCCCGCCTCAAACGGATATTCAGGGGTGATAACGCTGCCCCGCACCGCACCTTCAGGCGCGAAGTGGCGATGCTCGGTGATCCTTGTCCATGGCACATCGTGGGCGGGATAATTCATCACGGCAAGCGCTTGGGCAGATTCAGGCAGGCGCTCATGCTCAAACCGCAGACTGCGATAGGCCAAATGCCCGTGCTGATGCTTAAAATAGGCATCAATCGGCCCAGTCCAAAACACATGATCAAATCCCATACTATCCTGTGCCGTCACAGGCTGACCCAAATGCAGGGCAATATTCGGATGAGCGAGCATCGCCGCGACAACGGCGCTATATCCTTCGGCAGGGATCGCTTGGATCGGGTGATTGAAATAATCTGCCTGCATCGTGAAACGAACAGGCAGTCGCGCAAAAACGGAAGCAGGCAGGGCGCGCGCGGGGCGACCCCATTGTTTCTCGTTATAGGGTTTGAAAAACGCCTGATAGAGAGCGGGACCAATCTGCGACAGGGCCGCCTCCTCAAAATTCTGTGGGTTTGAAATGGGGATACACTGCGCCGCGATAAAGCGGCGCGCCGACTCTGGGGTAAAGTTGTGACCAAAGAATTGGTTGATCGTGGCAAGGGTGATTGGCAAGGGAAAGATCTGACCGCGTAAAGACGCTGCCACCCGATGCCGATAGGGCATAAACGCCCCAAAGCGCCGAATAAACGCCCAAGTTGCGAGGTCGGCCGTGTGAAAGATATGCGGCCCATGGCAATGGATCATGACCCCCGTCTCAGGGTCGATTTTTGTGGCGCAATGCCCGCCCACATCATTGCGCGCTTCAATCACGGTAACCTTCAGCCCCACCTCCGCAAATTCACGCGCAAGCGTGGCCCCTGAGAACCCTGCACCAACCACCAAAACGGGCATTCTGCGCCTCCATATTGCCGAGGGCAGAATGAGGGTCAGGGGTTAATGGGCCATGAATCAAAGAAAAGAGCGTGCCGCCGATAATCCGCCAATCGCCAAATTGGGCTGCCGCCCCTCAAGGAGATCAGCCACAATCCGTCCCGTCACACCCGCCATAGTGAGGCCCAAATGCTGGTGGCCAAAGGCGTGGATAATCTTTGAGGAGCTTGGGCTTGGCCCAATAACAGGCAAGGCATCAGGCAAGGTAGGCCTGCATCCCATCCATGTGGCATCAGGCGCGGGCAAATCGCCCCATAACTCGGCCCCTTTGCGCGCGATATAATCCAAACGGCGCGGGTTTTGTGGTGCGTTCAGGGCCGCAATCTCAACAGTTCCCGCCAAGCGCAGACCTTGCGCCATAGGGGCGGTATAGAACCCACCCTCAACCCAACCCACGGGGCGCGTGGCATAATGGCCAAGATCTTTATATATCAGGTGATAGCCCCGTTCGGTTTGCAGGGGCAGATGCTCCGCACCGCCGCCTTTGATCTGCGTCGAATAGGCCCCTGCGGCCAGAACAACCCGCACCGCGGTGACATCATCCTGCCCAAGATGCACCCGCACTTGCGCGCCTTCATCGCTGAGTTCGGTCACCGCTTTGGCGATCGTCTGCCCGCCCAATTCTGTAAATTTCTGATGCAATCTTTGCGTCAAAAGCAGCGGATCGCGGATATGGCGCGCGAGCGGATAATAGACCCCACGCGCGGGTTGAAAGGCCAAGGCAGGTTCCATCGCATGAGCTTCGGCCCCGCTTAATTCCTCAAAGGGAATGCCTTGGTCGCGGCGAAACTTGAGGCCCGCCCGATCTGCATCGGCGGCAGTCGCGCTGCGCCAGACTGTCAATTGCCCATTTGCAATAATCAAATCCTCTGCCGTGGCGGCCTCAATCAGGGGGTTCAACCCCGCATCGGCATGGGCCAACAACGCCGCCAATTCCTGCGCAATCTGGCGGGATTTCGCAGCGCGACAATTCGCCAAGAATTTCATCATCCAGATCGGATGGCGCAGCGCATGACCCCAAGACAAAGCAAGCGGGCTGTCATTTGAAAACAGATAATAGGGCAGATTTGCAAAGACGGATGGGTCGTTGACGGGCAGGCAGGCATAGGTGGCTAAAGTGCAGGCATTGCCCGAACTCGCCCCTGATCCAACAGCAGCAGGATCAATCAAGGCCACCGATTGCCCACGCATCTGCGCCCAAAGCGCGCTGGCCACGCCCACCACACCCGCGCCAACAATAACGGCGTCAAAATGGGACCGGGGCGTGGACATAGGCCTACATGAACATCATGGCATTGTTGCGCAGGATGATCTCAAGCGCGTAGATCCCCAAAATCACAATCAGCGGTGCTAAGTCTAGCCCACCCATTTGGGGTAAAACACGGCGAATGGGGCCATAAATCGGCTCAAGGAGGTTCGAAAGACCTTGCCAAATTTGATAGACCAAAGGCTGCCTAATGTTCAGCACACCGAAATTGATCAGCCAGCTCATGATAATATGGGCGATGATGATATAGGTCGCCACATTGAGCAGCAACATCAAGATCATGAAGAGCGAAGTCACGGCAAAGGCCCCTTACATCGGAAATCCCAGTTCGAATGATCTAAGCCCTGTCCAACCTAAGCGCAAGGGATCGGGCATTTTTGCCGATTTTTAAGCTGCTTTTATACCATTCTTTCGGATTCCCTTTGCCAAATCTAGAAAGCCCTCCACAGTAACGATAATAGAACGGCCATGGCGGGCAGGATGACCGAAAGTAAGAAACGCATCTATGGATGGTGGGCGTTTGACTGGGCAAGTCAGCCCTATAATACGCTGCTTCTGACCTTCATTTTCGCGCCCTATATCGCGCAAGTCTTAGGCGATGGCACCCGCGCCCAAAGCCTTTGGGGCTATAGCATCGGGGCGTCAGGCCTGTTGATTGCCATCGCTGCGCCCATATTAGGCAAAATCGCAGATCAAACTGGGCGCAAATTGCCATTCATTTGGGTGTTTTCCGCCTTTTACGTCATCGGCGCATGGGGCTGTTGGTTTGCTGCACCCGATGGAATGCAAATCTGGGTGGTTTTGATCCTCTTTGCCCTCGGCCTTTTTGGGATGGAATGCGCCACGATTTTCACCAATGCGCTGATGCCTGACCTTGCCCCACGCGCGCAAATGGGGCGCATCTCTGGGACAGGGTGGGCCCTTGGGTATCTGGGCGGATTGGTGGCGATGATCCTGATGCTCGGATTTTTCGCCGAAAACGCCGAAACGGGGCGCACGCTTTTTGGCCTATCACCCGCTTTTGGTCTGGACGCCGCCGCGCGCGAAGGGACACGCGCCGTGGGGCCCTTTACCGCGCTTTGGTATGTGATCTTTATGATCCCCTTCTTTCTTTGGGTGCGAGAACCGCACAGGCCCAAGCCGCACTCTGGCCCAAGCCTTGGTCAAACCATGCGCCAAGCACTGCCCGAGCTTGCACGCTCGCTGAAATCCTTGCGCCATCATCCAAGCCTGCTGCGCTATCTGCTCTCATCTATGTTCTACCGCGATGCTTTGAACGGTCTTTATGCCTTTGGCGGCATTTATGCGGCGGGTGTCTTGGGTTGGTCGATCACAGATATCGGAATTTTCGGGATTCTTGCCATCATCTCGGGGGCCGTTGCGGCATGGATAGGCGGCAAATGGGATGATCGTTTCGGGCCATACCAGATCATTTGGTGGTCAGTTCTCTGCCTAACCGGTCTATCTCTTCTCATCCCCTTTATCGGGCGCAATAGCCTATTTGGTCTTGCGCTTGCCGAAAGCTCAAACCTGCCAAGCCTGATGTTCTACCTGATCGGCATCGGCATTGGCGCGGCAGGTGGTATCGTGCAAAGCGCATCCCGCCATATGATGCTGCGCCAAGCGGATCCTGCCGCAATAACCGAGCATTTTGGCCTTTATGCCCTCGCAGGAAAGGCCACAGCTTTCCTCGCCCCATTTCTCATTGCGGTGATGACCTCCCTCACCAACAGTCAAAATTGGGGTGTAACACCGCTGATTATGCTATTCTTACTGGGGTTATGGTTGTTGCGCGGGGTGAATGCCGATCCGCGGCAGCATGAATAGGGGAAATCGGGCCATGCGCAAATATATCGCCTCTATAGGTTTGTGTCTCATCGCCATTACGGCCTGCGCCCCAAGCGCACCGCCTGTGGCCAATGATCTGCCGCAGGTGACACTCTCAAGTGCCGATCTGAGCCGCGAAGCACGGCTTGTCTTTGGCAATCTGCCAACGCCCACCACAACAACCGCAAATGTGTTCGGCGCCTATGCAGGCGGATGCGTGGCAGGGGCCGTGCAACTGGCCGAAACAGGGCCGACGTGGCAGGCAATGCGCCTGTCGCGCAATCGCAACTGGGCCCACCCTGACACAGTGACGTTCGTCCAAGACCTAAGCGTAAGAATGGCGGCTGCAACCTCTTGGAGCGGTCTATATATTGGCGATATGAGCCAGCCGCGCGGCGGGCCTATGCTGTCAGGCCATGCCAGCCATCAATCGGGGCTTGATGCGGATATCTGGCTCTTGCCCGCGCGCAATCTGAACCTATCCCAAGCCGCGCGTGAAAACCTGTCCTCTATTTCGATGCAGGCGCAACGCGGGGCAGCCGTGAATGAAAATTGGACGGAGGAACACGCCACGCTGATCCGCCTTGCCGCCAGTGATCCGCGCGTGTCGCGCATTTTCGTCTTTCCAGCCGCAAAGGTCTGGATGTGCGAAAATGAGACAGGGGATCGCAGCTATCTGCGGAAAATCCGGCCGTGGTTTGGCCATCACTACCATATCCATTTGCGCCTAAACTGCCCGCTTGGCGCAAGCGATTGCGAGGCGCAAGATGCGCCTCCTGTGGGGGATGGCTGCGCGGATGCGCAGGCTTGGGTCAACAATATTTTGAACCCGCCGCCCCCTGACCCCGATGCGCCTGATCCCGCACCACGCCGCGCCCTGAGGCTTGGTGATTTGCCTGCGCAATGTCAGGCAATCAGTCAGTTGTAGCGCCCGAAACCTTAACGGCCTGGAATGCCGGCGCGCCGTCCTGATAGGGGCCATGTGTCGATGACGTCTAACGCCTCTTCCGCGGTTTCCACGAAGCGGAAGAGGTCGAGATCCTCAGGTGAAATCGTACCGATCTCGACCAGCATGTCCCAATCGACAAGGCGCGTCCAATAATCTCGGCCAAACAGCAGCACGGGCACCTGCTCCATTCGCCCTGTTTGGATCAAGGTCAGGCTTTCGAAAAGCTCATCCATCGTGCCAAAACCGCCTGGAAAAATCGCAAGCGCACGCGCGCGCAGCAGGAAATGCATTTTGCGAATGGCAAAATAGTGAAAATTAAAGCTCAACTCAGGTGTGACATAAGCATTAGGGGCCTGCTCGTGGGGCAGCACGATATTAAGCCCAACAGAAACACCGCCCGCCTCATGCGCGCCGCGATTGCCCGCCTCCATCACGCCCGGGCCACCGCCCGTGACAATGACATTCTCACCACGGGCACCGCGCTGTGTGATTTGATAGGCAAAACGGCGGGCCTCCTCGTAATAACGAGCCATTGCCGCAATCGCGGGGGGTTTGCCGTCTGTGGCGTCAGGCGCAGGAATGCGCGCACCGCCAAACAGAACAATGGTTGACCGAATGCCTTCTGCATCCATCCCCATTTCGGTCTTTAAAAGCTCAAGCTGAAGGCGCACAGGGCGCAGCGCGTACTGACACAGAAAATCTGGGTCTGCGAAGGCAAGCCTATAGGCGGGACTTTGGGTTTGTGGCGTGTCTGGCGTGAGGTCGGCTTCGCGCAGATCCAAACCTGCATCCCGCATCAGATGTTTCTTGCTGCTCATCGCTTGTCTCCCCCTGTTCTGGCCATATTTATCTCATACCAATATTCGCACCATGCGGCCAGAGGGCGGCGCGTTGCGCAAAGTCCCCCTTGGCGCTATAGCGCCTGTCAAACAGCCCGAGCTAAGGATAAAGCTTATGACCGATATTCAGAAACTGGAAACGGCGATTGAAGCCGCGTGGGAAGCGCGCGACAGCATCACGCCTGCAACCACTGGCGAAACCCGTGATGCGATTGAAGAAACCCTCAGCGCCCTCGACCAAGGCAGCTTGCGCGTTGCAGAGCGCGGGGGTGATGGCACATGGCATGTCAATCAATGGGCAAAGAAAGCCGTTCTTTTGGGCTTCCGTCTGAAGGATATGGAAATGCAATCGGGCAGCCCTCAAGGCGGCAGTTGGTGGGATAAGGTCGACAGCAAGTGGAAGGACTGGTCAGACAGCGATTGGAAATCCGCAGGCTTCCGTGCAGTTCCAAATTGTATTGTGCGCCGGTCTGCCTATATCGCGCCGGGCGTTGTTCTGATGCCGTCCTTCGTAAACCTTGGCGCCTATGTCGACAGCGGCACGATGGTTGATACATGGGCCACGGTCGGGTCATGCGCCCAGATTGGCAAGAATGTCCATCTGTCGGGCGGCGTAGGTATTGGCGGCGTTTTGGAGCCAATGCAGGCAGGCCCCACCATCATCGAAGATAACTGCTTTATCGGGGCGCGCTCCGAGGTGGTCGAGGGCGTGATCGTGCGTGAAGGCTCGGTTTTGGGGATGGGCGTCTTCATCGGCCAATCCACCAAGATCGTGGATCGCGAAACAGGCGAAGTCTTTTACGGTGAGGTTCCACCTTATTCAGTGGTTGTTGCAGGCTCTATGCCCTCAAAGAACGGGATCAACCTCTACTGTGCTGTCATCGTAAAACGCGTTGATGAGAAAACCCGCTCTAAAACGGGTATCAACGAGTTGCTGCGGGACTAAATCGCGAAGCAGGTATCACATTCAAAACGGGTCGCAGGCGCGGCCCGTTTTTTGTGGCAACTGTTAACGATGCGGCAACAAAATCGGCAGGATTGCGGCAAATCACGGAAATTGCGCCCAAATTTGCCTTTTTGCCCTCAACACTCCCTCATAATTCCCGCCTTTAGTCCGTTCCTTTCCCCAATAGCGCCCCATTTGGAAACGATGCTGCGAGGGAAGTCGAACAATGCCCAAAGGACGAAAGATGGACAGATTGACCGAAATGGAAGCCTTCGCAATGGTTGTGAACCAAGGCGGCTTCACCGATGCGGCGCGTAAGATGGGTATCTCGAAATCCGCCGTGTCCAAGCATATTTCATCGCTCGAATCCCGTTTGGGTGCGCGGCTTTTGAATCGCACCACCCGCCGCGTCAGCCCGACCGAGATCGGTCTAGCCTATTATGACCGCGCCTGTCGCGTTCTCAATGATGCGGGCGATACAGATGCGATGGTCTCCTCTATGCAGTCTGCACCATCGGGGCTGTAACGCGTGACCGTCCCCACTGATTTTGGGTCTGGTCATCTCTCGCCCCTCATTGGCGGTTTCCTCAAAGCCTATCCGCAAGTGTCCGTGAGCATGGTTTTGGAGAATCGTCATGTAGAACTGATTTCAGAGGGGTTTGATGTCGCTATTCGCATGGGTGAGATGGAGGACAGCACACTCAAAGCCCGCCGTATCTGTGACACCACAATGCGCATGATTGGATCCCCTGCCTATTTCGCGGCACATGGTCATCCCGAACGGATTGAAGACCTCAATGAACATCGCTTGCTGCACTTCTCGAATGAAGCGCAGGGAAATGTTTGGAAACTCTTGGCCCCATCAGGGGAGCGGCGTTTTGTGCGCTCCCCAGGCGCATTGACCGTCAATGATGGGCAAGCCTTGTTGAAAGCGGCAATCGGCGGTTTTGGTATCGCCTTTTTGCCAAGCTTCCTCTTCGGCGAGGCGCTGCGGGCAGGCGAAGTGGAAGAAGCGATGCCACATCTGCCAATGGAACTAAAAAGCCTGCACGCAGTCTACCCACCTGGGTGCTATACACAGCCCAAATTGCGCGCCTTCATTGATTTTCTGGTTGATCAGTTCAAAGACAAAGGCCCAATGGATTGGTGATCAATCTCTCATGCATCTTCGGGGTGGATTCGATAGTGATAAGCACTGACCACCTCGAAGCCCATGGATTGATAAAGCCCATTTGCCGCTTGATTGGCCTTGGTCGTCACAAGTGTTAACCACTGCGCCCCTTCCGCCTGCGCCCAATGCGCCATTTGCCACATAACACGCCGCCCCACGCCCTGACGGCGGGCCGATTGGGCGGTTTCGACCGCATGCAGCATGGCGATATCTCCATCACAGGCGATAAAGCCAGTCGCTGCAATGCGATCCTGCTGCCGCGCAAAAACTGTGGTTTTCGGGGTGGGCGCCCGCGCCATCACCTCTAGGCGCGCGGGCCCTATCCCGCCATCAGCCCAAATTGCCGCTTGCGCGGCCAAGGGCGGCCAAAGAGCAAAGCACTCAGACAGCGCAGACAGATCCCGCCCGCGCAGATCCATCGCGTAAAACCATACGGGATCTTTGACCTGATAGCCACGCGCCCCAAGGGCGGCATCCAAAGCGGATTGGCTTTCGCGAATAATAAATAAGCGCGGCTGCCCCATAGCCTGCATACGGGCCTCGGCCTTGTTGAGCGTTGTCTCATCGGGCGCATCTTGGCCGTCCCAACTGGCCGCAGATACACGACTGCCGCCGCCTGCCCCCTCACGAAAGGTCAAAAGCCCATCAGTTTGGTAAGTTTTGGTGGGCCAAGTGGCATCTAACGCCATAAACAAACGGCCCTCATCAGGCAGCATGTCGGAACAGGCCGCGCCCATATCAAACGCCCTGCGGAAAAGCGCGCGCCATTTCTGCGATGGCACGTTGAAGCATCCCCTCATCAGAACTGCGCAGCACGATATTTGCCCCGTACACCCCGTTCAATTGATAGGGGTAAGAGCCGATTGAAACATCGGGGAATTGGGCAGCAATTTGGCCCAATGGCCCTGCAATATCGCCTTCACCCATCTCTAGGCGGATGCTGTGACTGATCAAGGGCGCGCCACCTGTCAAGCGCGGCATGACCGAAGCCACCATCGCCTGAAAGACCGAAGGCACCCCCGCCATCACATAGACATTTTCGATCTGAAACCCGGGTGCGGTGGAGACGGGATTGTCGATCAAAGCCGCGCCATCAGGAATACGCGCCATGCGCAGGCGGGCTTCGTTTAACTCTTGCCCGCGGGCATCATAATGGGCTTGCAACAAGGCCCGCGCATCCGCCCGCACATCAATATGCACGCCAAAAGCCCCCGCAACCGCATCAGCGGTGATGTCGTCATGAGTTGGCCCAATACCGCCAGAGCTGAACACATGATCATAAGACCCGCGCAGCGCATTGAGGGCCTCAACAATGCCCGGATGATCATCAGAGACGATGCGCACCTCCTTCAGCGCAATCCCTTTTGCGGTCAATTCATTGGCCAAATGGTGCATATTCGCATCGCGTGTGCGTCCCGATAGGATTTCATCCCCGATCACCAACATCGCTGCGGTTGGTTGTGCCATTTTGAGAACCCCCCACTTGTCATGCACCCTGCCTGCGGTATAGGCCAAGCCCTGTCATGCCGCAACGCGTCATCGCGTGGCGGGCTTGGCTAGAATTCAAGCGCCAAAAACCGTAATCTGGTGCGAGATGACAGGAGCAGATGTTTTGGACGATTTCAAAGGCCGCGTGACCAAAGACGGAATTCGCATTCACGATGATGCAGGCTTTGCTGGGATGCATGTAGCGGGCGCACTGGCCGCGCGCATTCTTGACGACATCGCGCCCATGGTAGAGCCAGGCGTCACGACCGAAGCCTTAGATCAAGCGATTGAGGATATGGTCAATGCGGCGGGCGCGAAATCTGCGACCATCGGATATCGTGGGTATAAACACGCAAGCTGCATCTCGGTGAACCATGTGGTCTGCCACGGCATCCCCAGCCCCAAAACCCTTAAGGATGGGGACATCCTGAACATTGATGTGACCGTCATCGTGGATGGGTGGTTTGGCGACACAAGCCGCATGTATGTGGCAGGCAATCTGAACCGCAAAGCAGAACGCCTGATCCAAGTGACCCATGACGCCCTCTTCAAAGGGATTGAAATCGTGCGTCCTGGGGCCACGTTCGGGGATATTGGCCATGCGATTCAAACCTATGTCGAAGCCAATCGCATGAGCGTGGTGCGTGATTTCTGCGGTCATGGGTTGGGTCAGGTCTTTCACGCACCACCAAATGTTCTTCATTATGGCCGCGCGGGCACAGGCCCCGTCTTGGAAGAGGGGATGTTCTTCACCATTGAGCCCATGGTGAACCTTGGCCGTCCCGAAACCAAAGTTTTGGCAGATGAATGGACAGCTGTGACACGGGATAAATCCCTGTCCGCACAGTTTGAACATTCGGTTGGCGTGACAGCGGACGGGTTTGAAATTTTCACCCTGTCACACTGTGGGAAATTCCACCCCACGTGGCGCTGACGCGTTTAATCGCTGATTAACCATTCTGATGGATGGTGCGGGCATGACAAAGCCCGAGTTGACCCTTGCCCATAGCCGCACCGCGCCCCTGCCGAAATTGCGCAGGGTTGCGGTTGATGCCGCACAGCATGATCTTCTCGCGCGGCTATTGGCGGCGGCGGCTCCAAACGCACCCTCTGCGCGGATGGCGGCCACGCTGTTACGACAACATGGCAGCCTTGCACGCGTTCTTTGCGCCAGTGACCAACGCCTGAAATCCGTCAGCCATATGACCGAAGATACGATTGCCCATTTACGCCTAACGCAGGCTGTGGCGGAAACGATTACCCGCAAACAGCTTGATGACCGCCCGATCTTGGGCTCATGGCAAACGGTGATGGATTATTGCCGCGCAACCATGGCGCACCGTGATGTTGGGGAGGTGCGGGTTTTCTACCTTAACCGCAAAAACCGCCTCATCGCCGATGAGCAGCACAGCCGCGGCACCGTGGATCACGCGCCCTTCTATCCCCGCGAAGTTATCAAGCGCGCGCTTGAGATGAGCGCCTCGGTACTAGTGGTGGTTCATAATCATCCGTCAGGCGACCCGACCCCAAGCACAGGCGATATTGCCCTGACCCGACAGTTGGGCGAGGCAAGCAAAATGATGGGTCTGACCCCGCATGACCACATCATCATCACGCCAAGCGGCGAGGTTAGCTTTCGCGCGGAGGGTCTGATTTAAAATCAGGCCAAACGCCCGTGACAATGCTTGAACTTCTTTCCCGATCCACAGGGGCAGGCATCATTGCGGCCAAGATTGCCCCATGTTTCAGGACGCGTCTCATCAAAGCCTGTATCATCACCGCTTGCTTTCGCTTCAGCCTCATCCGCGGCTTTCAAGGCGGCTTGCTGCTGCGCTGCGGCCTGTGCCTGCAATTGACGGATCAATTCTGCCTGCTGCTCGGGGCTGAGCGGTTGGATGCGGCCAAGTTTCTGCGTCACTTCCTGACGAAGCCCATCCAACAGGCCCTCGAACAATTGAAACGCCTCGGATTTATATTCGTTCAAAGGATCACGCTGCGCATAACCACGGAATGCCACGACCGAACGCAAATGTTCCAATTTCAATAGGTGATCGCGCCATTTCTGGTCGATTGTCTGCAACAATACCTGTTTTTCAATATTGCGCATCTGCTCGGCACCAAAGGCAGTGGCTTTGTCATTCATGAATTTATCGGCGGCTTCCTCAAGCCGTTCAATCACCACATCCTGATCCACGCCGTCTTCTTCGGCCCATGCTGGGATCGGAGGATCGAGTGACAATGTCTCGCGGCAAGCCTGTGCCATCGCCTCAACATCCCACTGATCTGCATAGGATCGCGGCGGCATATAAGTGTCGACCATATCAGTGATCACCTCATAGCGCATATCCTTGACGATATCCTCGATATCATCGGAGGCCATAATGTCCATGCGCTGGCCAAAGATGACTTTGCGCTGTTCATTCATCACATCATCGAATTTCAGCAACTGCTTGCGGATGTCGAAGTTGCGCCCTTCAACCTTGGCCTGCGCGCGCTCCAAGGATTTGTTGACCCAAGGATGCACAATTGCCTCACCCTCGGCCAGACCGAGCGTGGTCAACATCTTTTCAAGACGTTCTGATCCAAAAATCCGCATCAGATCATCTTCGAGCGATAGGTAAAACGCTGAACGACCCGGATCGCCCTGACGGCCCGAACGACCGCGCAACTGGTTGTCGATACGGCGGCTTTCATGACGCTCTGTTGCCAGAACATACAGACCACCTGCGGCCTTCACGGCCTCTTCATCGGCTTTGTGGGTTTCTTCAATTTCAGCGCGCAGTTTTTCAGGGTCAGCATCAGGATTTGCGGCGATGGCATCCATCACCTTCAACTCGACATTGCCGCCCAGTTTAATATCGGTGCCGCGCCCCGCCATATTGGTCGCAATAGTGATCGCGCCCAATTTGCCCGCATCTGCCACAATCTGCGCTTCCTGCTCATGCTGACGCGCGTTCAAAACATTATGCGGCAACTTTGCCTTGGTCAAAAGGCCACTCAGCATCTCGGATTTCTCAATCGAGGTTGTGCCGACCAAAACAGGTTGGCCCTTTTCATACGCTTCGCGGATCGACTCTACGATGGCCTTATATTTCTCGGCGGCGGTGCGATAGACTTGATCATGGTCATCAATCCGCGCCACAGGGCGGTTGGTTGGAACCTCAACAACGCCAAGTTTGTAAATTTCAAAAAATTCTTCGGCCTCAGTTGCCGCTGTGCCCGTCATGCCACCCAATTTTTTGTAGAGGCGGAAGTAATTTTGGAATGTCACCGAAGCCAAGGTCACATTCTCAGGTTGGATAGCAACGCTTTCCTTGGCTTCGATGGCCTGATGCAGACCATCAGACAGGCGCCGACCTGGCATCATACGGCCCGTGAATTCATCGACCAAGACCACCTCGTCACCGCGCAACAGATAATCGCGATCTTTTAGATACACCTTATGCGCCCGCAACGCGCAGGTCGCGTGATGCACAAGCGATGTGCTTTCAGGGTCATAGAGGCTTTGCCCTTCAGGCAAGAGGCCCGCTTCGGCAAGGCGCTGCTCAAGAAAGTCATTGCCTTCCTCGGTCAAGGTCGCGTTTCGCGTTTTCTCGTCCAGCGTGTAGTGATCTTCGGTCAGCTCAGGGATCACCTTGTCAATCGCCACATAAAGATCGGAACGATCTTGAGATGGGCCAGAAATGATCAATGGCGTGCGCGCCTCATCGATGAGGATCGAGTCGACCTCGTCCACAATCGCGAAATTGTGACCGCGTTGCGCCATCTCAGGCAGCGACCCGCGCATATTGTCACGCAAATAATCAAACCCAAGCTCATTATTGGTCGCATAGGTGATGTCGGCGGCATAAGCCTCGCGCTTTTCGGCTTCGGGCTGGCGCGGATAAACCACACCCGTTGTCATGCCAAGCGCGGCGAAAACCTTGCTCATCCATTCCGCATCTCGCCGTGCAAGGTAATCGTTCACAGTGACAACATGCACACCTTCGCCACTCAGAGCGTTGAGATAGGCGGGAAAGGTCGCAACCAAAGTTTTCCCTTCGCCTGTCTTCATCTCGGCAATATTCCCATGGTGAAGGAAAATGCCGCCCATCAACTGCACATCAAAGGCGCGCAAACCCAAAGCGCGCTTGGCGGCTTCGCGGCAATTCGCAAAGGCCTCGGGCAATAGCGCATCAAGGCTCTCACCATTGGCGTGGCGCTGGCGAAGTTCTTCGGTTTTAGCTATCAGCCCTGCATCATCGAGGGCGACGAACTCAGGCTCAAGTGCGTTGATCTTTGCAATAAGCGGCCTTTGAGCCTTGACCAATCGATCATTTGAACTGCCAAAAATCTTCTTTGCGATAGATCCAAGCCCAAGCATGCAAAACGCCTTATGTCAGAATTGATCCACGCTGTGGCAGACCCAATAGAATGTGATCTCCGCTCGGGTTGTTTGCATCCGCGCGGCGGTCTAGAAGACCCATCAAGGAAGCTGTGCCAACGTCCCCAACCGCAATGGGACATAAGCGCCCGCTTTTGGCCTGTCAACGTGGGCGCGAAGGATTACGCCCGTAATAAAAGGACTGTTCTATGAAACGCCTGCTTGTCTCCGCCGCAATTTCCCTCTCCCTCGCAGCCCCGGTCGCGGCGCAAGACGCCAGCACGGTCTTGGCAACGGTCAACGGCACCGATATCACTTTGGGTCATTTGATTGCAATGCGCACGATGCTGCCCGCGCAATATCAAGAATTGCCAGACGAGGTTCTTTATAATGGAATGTTGGATCAGCTGATCCAACAGGAGGTTGTCGCAGACTCGCTACGCGGCTCGGAAGACGCGCGCACCAAACTGACCATGGAAAACGAAGATCGTGCGTTTTTGGCCAGTGTCGCCATTGATGCGATTGCCTTTGACACAATCGCAGATGCGGATGTCCAAGCCCTCTATGACGCAAATTTCGCAGATGCAGGCGGTGATCTGGAATGGAATGCAAGCCATATTCTGGTCGCAACCGAAGAAGAGGCGCAAAGCCTGATTGATCAATTGAATGACGGCGCTGATTTTGTTGCTTTGGCGCAAGAATTCTCAACAGGCCCCTCTGGCCCAAATGGCGGCGCTTTGGGGTGGTTCGGCACGGGCATGATGGTGCCAGAATTTGAAACTGCCGTAGCAAGCCTAGAGGCGGGGGAAATTTCCGCGCCTGTCCAAACCCAATTTGGTTGGCATGTTGTGAAACTGAACGAGTCGCGCATCAGTGCGCCCCCCGCGCTAGAAGATGTGCGCGCCGATCTTGAGGAAGAACTGCGCCGTCAGCGCGTTGACGCCTATCTTGCGGAATTGACCGAAGCGGCCGAGATCGCGCGGCCAGAGGTTGAGATTGACATGAGCCTCATCCGCAACATTGATCTTTTGACACAGTAACCCCTCTCACATAGGCCCGATCATGGCAAAAGCCCCACTTCCTGTCTCCCCCCTCGCCCCAAAAGGTGGGTTTCCTGCGTTGCCCCGCATTGATGGGGTGCGCTTTGCCAGTGGCGCGGCGGGGGTGCGGTATCAAAACCGCACCGATGTCATGTTGGTCGAGATTTGTGCAGGGGCGTCAGTCGCAGGTGTCTTTACACGATCCTCCACGCGCTCCGCACCTGTCCTCGATTGTGAGCGCAAGTTGACCGCTTTGGGGAAAAGCAGCGATCAAGGCTTTGGAATTGTTGTAAATTCCGGAAATTCCAACGCCTTTACAGGCCGCGCAGGCGATCAAACGGTCGAGGCGGTAACCGCCGAGGCGGGCCGTGTTTTGGGTATTCCAGCCGCTCATGTGTTCAGCGCGTCAACGGGGGTGATTGGTGAGCCCTTCGCCCCCGAAAAAATTACGCATATCTTGGCGGAATTGGCGGGCAAACTGGATGCTGACGGGGCAGATGGTGCGGCGCGGGCGATTATGACCACCGACACTTTCCCCAAAGGCGCGACAGAAACCCTGACCCTCTCAGGCCATGAGGTGAAAATCGCGGGCTTTGCCAAAGGCTCGGGCATGATCGCACCAGATATGGCCACAATGTTGGCCTATGTCTTTACCGATGCCGCGATTTCGCGTGGCGCGCTGCAATCCATGTTATCGCAAGCCACCAAACGCAGCTTTAACGCGGTAACAGTGGACAGCGACACCTCAACCTCGGACAGTTTGATGGTTGCCGCGACAGGCAAGGCAGGCAATCCCCAGATTGCCGATTTGGACGGCACAGATGCAAAGGCATTTTATGCGGCCCTTGAGGCGGTTCTCAAAGACCTCGCCTTGCAATTGGTGCGCGATGGGGAAGGCGCAACCAAACTGATTGAAGTGCAGGTCACAGGCGCGGCAAATGACGCGGATGCAGATCGTGTTTCCCGCGCGATTGCCAACAGCCCACTCGTAAAAACCGCGGCTGCGGGCGAGGATCCAAATTGGGGTCGTGTTGTCATGGCGGTCGGGAAATCTGGCGCAGTCGCAGATCGTGACCGCCTGACCATCAAGTTCGGTGATATTTTGGTGGCCGAAAATGGCTGGGTCAGCCCCGATTACAGCGAAGAGCAAGGGGCCGCCTATATGAAACAGCAGGAATTGCGGATCGCCGTGGATATGGGCCTTGGCATGGGGGCGGCCACAGTTTGGACTTGCGACCTGACCCATGGCTATATCAGCATCAATGCGGATTATCGCTCATGAAAACGGTGCTTGTCTCTGCAGCGGCTTTGATTGATGGCGAGGGCCGTGTGCTTTTGGCGCAACGGCCTGAGGGGAAATCCATGGCCGGTCTTTGGGAGTTTCCAGGCGGTAAGGTCGAAGAGGGCGAAACGCCCGAGGCCGCCTTGATCCGAGAATTGCACGAAGAATTGGGCATTGAAACGTGGCAAAGCTGCCTTGCGCCGTTATGCTTTGCCAGCCACAGCTACGAGAAATTTCATCTTCTTATGCCGCTCTTTGCCTGCCGCAAATGGGACGGTATCCCGCAATCGCGCGAAGGGCAGGCGCTGAAATGGGTCCGCGCAAAAGATTTGCGCGACTACCCAATGCCACCTGCAGATATCCCTTTGATTCCGATCCTGCGCGACTGGCTTTAGCCGCCAATCCACCCTTTGAGGTGATCCTGCGCGATAGCAACCAATGCCTTGATATGCGCGTCATCATCGTTGAGGCAGGGGATATAGGTAAACTGCTCGCCGCCCGCCTCTTCAAAGCTTTCGTGGATTTCTTCGTTGATCTCTTCCAAAGTCTCGATGCAATCGGCCGAGAATGCAGGGGCAATCACCGCAATCTTTTTCTTGCCCGCTTCGGCCAACCGCGCCACTTCTTCGACTGTGTAGGGCTTGAGCCACTCTTCGGGGCCAAAACGACTTTGGAATGTCGTGACAATCTCACCGTCAGACCAACCCAAACGCTCTTTCAGCAGGCGTGAGGTTTTTTGGCACTGGCAATGATAGGGATCGCCCTCCATCAAATAACGCTTGGGGACGCCGTGATAGGAGGCCACCAAGACATCGGGGCGGTCTTCAATCTTTGCGTAGGCCCGCTCAACCGACTGCGCCAAAGCCTCAATATAGAGCGGATGCTCGTAATAGGCCTCGACTGTGCGCACGGTCGGTTGCCATTTGATATCCGTCAGTGCGCGAAAGAATTGGTCGCAAGCTGTGGCTGAAGTCGCGCCCGCATATTGAGGATAAAGGGGGAAAAACAAGATTTTCGTGCAACCTTTTGCAACCATTTCATCCACTTTGGACTTGGTCGATGGGTTGCCATACCGCATGCAGAAATCCACCTCGACCTGATCGCCATAAAGCGCCGCCATTTCAGACTTAATCTTTGCGGTCTGATCTTTGGTAATGGTCATCAGCGGGCTTTCGCCCTGCTCTTCATTCCAAATAGATTTATAAGCCGCCCCCGAAGAAAACGGACGCTTGGTCAAAATCACCAATTGCAAAAGCGGTTGCCAAATCCACGGGCTGTAATCAATCACGCGGCGATCCGAGAGGAATTCGTTCAAATAGCGGCGCATTGACCAGTAATCATAATGATCTGGCGTGCCCAAATTTGCCAAAAGCACACCAATCTTGCCGAACTTCACCTTTGGGTGATCAGCGGGTGCGTGGGGCAGAGCAGCTTCGGTCGCGTTTTGCATCATATTCATCTTTTATCGCACTTCTTTCTTCAGCCTGACTAACCCAGACAACAAAAAACGGCCACCCTTTTACGACCCGTTTTCCACAGGTCGGGCGGTTTCATCAAATTCGGTCACGCCAAGCGCGTCTGCCAATCTCGCCTGCGCCGATCCAGGTCGAAGCGGCTTTTGTTGACTGGCATCTGGTTTCCATCCTGAAAGGAATACGATCTCAACAGTGGATCGGATGCTATTTTCTTCGAACGGATAAGTTTTTTTGTAAATCTCATCGGCGCGCGTGAATAAATCACGCGGGGGGGCGGCGCGGTGACGCGCGTCAAGCACATTGGTTTCCCCCATATCGCGCAAATCGCCAATCAGGTGAAAAATATCTCGATAACTGATGGTTTTGCGCAATGTATCGGCCACAGGCAGGGCAAAACCCGCACGCCCCAAGAGCCCGCCCATATCACGCAAGTCCCCCATCGGGGCCACGCGCGGCGACAAGCCGCCCATTACAGCAATTTCGGCTTGGCGCAGAACATCTCGCAATTCGGTCAGGCTTTCACCGCCAAAAAACACCCCGAGAAACAGCCCATCAGGTTTCAGCGCACGGGCCGCTTGCACAAGTTGCCCCACGGGATCATCGGCCCAATGCAACGCCATCGCGTGGATCACCAGATCATGGGCCCCTTCGGTCAAGCCCAAGTCATCTTGGGGCAGAACGCGAGCGGCTTCGGGCATAAAATCTGCCCAATACGCCACAAAAGGCGCGATCAAAACGGGCGCGGTAAAGCGCCTGTTAACGTCTGCCAGTCTTTCTTCAAGCTCAAGCTTGACCTCGTCATGCAAGAACCCAGCCCGATCCAATCGCGCACGGGCGCGGGCACGGGCCAAGGCCTGCGGGTCGGTCAATTTTGGCGGAAGGGGTTCAGTCACGACTATGGTCTCAGGCTTTTTGAAAACTTAGAGGGGTTATGTAAGTGTTCGCGTCCCGTTTGCAAATCCTTGATCGGGCCAAAACATGGGCCTTTCCACCTGATTGCCTGCGCTGCGGTGACAGGGTTGAAATCCCTTATGGTCTTTGTGGCCCCTGTTGGGCGGAGGCTCAATTTATTGGCAAATCCTGCTGTCACGCCTGCGGCGATGAATTGATTGGCGAGGAGGCTGCGCCGAGTGATCTTTGTGATGCATGTCTCATGCGCCCGCCGCCATGGGATGCAGGCCGCGCCGTGCTGCGATATGAGGGGACAGGACGCGCGCTTGTGCTTGCGCTCAAACATGGCGACCGCGCCGATATTTGCCGTGCGTTCAGTTCTTGGATGGCCGAGAAGGCGCAAGAGTGGCTTGGTCAAAACCCACTTCTGGTTCCCATCCCCCTACACACGTTGCGTTTGCTGCAGCGGCGGTTCAATCAATCCGCTCTCCTCGCGCAGCATATCTGTAGAACGCCCCAGTTCCTTGAACACGCAATCACCTACCTGCCTGATGCGTTATATCGTCTGCGCATAACGGCCTCCCAAGATGGGCTGGGCGCGGAAGCCCGTTTTGCCAATTTAGACGAGGCGCTGGCCCTAACCCCGCGCCATAGTGAAAGGTTGCGGGGACGGGCGGTCATTTTGATTGATGATGTGATGGCCTCAGGCGCGACCCTTTGGTCTGCAACCCACGCCTTGCGCTTGGGCGTCGCAGGGCCGATATATGTGCTGGTTATGGCCCGCGCGACAAAAGCAGCGTAGCAGATAGGAGACAGGCAGATGGCACAGATTGAAATCTACACAAGCCCACTTTGCGGCTATTGCCACGCTGCCAAACGCCTTTTGGCAAGCAAGGATGTCAGCTTTGTCGAGACTGATGTCAGCAGTGACCCAAAACTGCGCCAAGATATGATGGCACGCGCCCATGGTCGTCACACTGTGCCGCAGATCTTTATCAATGACCAACACATAGGCGGTTATGATGATCTCGCGGCACTTGAGCGTCAGGGCAAGCTTGATCCATTACTTTCTGCGTAAATTTCTAGTGTTTTTAACGATTTCCCTTGCACCAAAAGGCTGGCATAGGGTCTAGTCCGCGCCATGAGTGACACCAGTGATCCCCTCTCTATCGCGCTGTTCAGCGAATTGTTCATGGCTGATCAATTGGCCCGAAACCGCCTGTCCAAGGCGCTGCCAAAAGGTATGGAACTGAGCCATTTTTCTGTGCTGAACCACTTGGCCCGTGCCAATGAGGAGCGCACACCTGCTCAGCTTGCGCGGCTGTTTCACGTCACCCGTGGTGCGATGACCAACACGCTGAACCGCTTGGAATGGGCGGGACATATCCATATCCGTCCCGATTGGGACGATGCCCGCCGTAAATTTGTGACCATCAGCCCCGCGGGGCGTTCCGCGCGCGATGCCGCGCTACAGGCGATTGCACCTATTTTGTCGGATACGATCGAAGCCATCGGTGCGGCCAAAGTTCGCGCAGCCCTGCCTGTTTTGCGCGAGATGCGGGTGCGCCTTGAAGATGATGCCGACCTGCGCGGTTAGGGGCGAATGGATGCGGTGACGTAATTCACCGACAAATCGCGATCCGAGATCGACCAACCCCAAGAAATCGGATTGAACACATAGCCCTTGCGATCCACGGGCCTCAGCCCTGCAATCTCGATCATTTTGAATAACTCATCGGGCGTGATGAATTTTGACCATTCATGCGTGCCTTTTGGCAGCCAACGCATGATATATTCCGCGCCCACAATCGCCATGGCAAAGCTTTTGGGATTGCGGTTGATGGTTGAGCACAGCATCAGCCCGCCTGATTTCAGCAAATCATGGCAAGCAGTCAAATAGGCCTGCGGATCGGCCACATGCTCAACCACTTCCATATTGAGGACGACATCGAATTGCTCACCTGCTGCGGCAAGGGCCTCAGCGCTTGTGTGGCGATAATCAATCGTCAGGCCTGATTGCTCGGCATGAACCCGTGCCACAGGAATGTTGCGCTCAGCCGCATCTGCACCCACCACATCGGCGCCAAGCCGTGCCATGGGTTCAGATAGAAGCCCACCCCCACAGCCAATATCCAAGAGACGCAGCCCCTCTAAGGGTCGCTCAACCGTTAGATCCCGCCCGAATTCGGCCGCGATCTGGCGCGTGATATAGTCAAGCCGCACAGGGTTCATCATGTGCAGCGGACGGAATTTCCCGTTTGGATCCCACCATTCGGCGGCCATCGCCTCGAATTTTGCGATTTCCGCAGGGTCAATTGTGCCAGTCTTGTCCGTCATTCTATGCTCAAAGCCTTGCCAAGGGGTTTGGGACTGTTAGGTTGGGTCTTACGTCCTATATAGGAAGCTTATGGATAAGTTCACGGGCCAAAAGCGCGCAGTGCAGCATCTCTTTCCGCCGATCGACCCGTTCGATCAGCGAATGTTGGACGTTGGCGAAGGTCACCAGATTTATATGGAGCAATGCGGAAACCCAAACGGCCCTGCCGTTGTGGTGTTACATGGCGGCCCAGGCGGCGGGTGTAGCCCTGCCATGCGGCGCTATTTTGAACCTTCGGTCTGGCGAATTATCCTGTTTGACCAGCGCGGTTGTGGCCGCTCGCGGCCCCATGCGGCTATCCGAGGCAACAGCACATGGCATCTGGTCGAAGATATTGAGCGCATCCGCAACACACTTGGCATTGAAAAATGGGCCGTATTTGGCGGCTCTTGGGGTGCGACCCTTGCCTTGATCTATGCGCAAACCCATCCGCAATCTGTGGCCTATTTGGCCTTGCGCGGTGTATTTTTGTCGATGCAACGCGAGTTGGATTGGTTTTATGGCGGCGGCGCGGGTCAATTCTGGCCAGAACAATGGCAGCGCTTCGTTTCGCTGATCCCCGAAGATGAGCGTGGCGATTTAATTGCCGCCTATAACCGCCGCCTTTTCTCAGGCGATATGATGGTGGAAACCCGTTATGCGCGGGCTTGGGCCGCATGGGAAAACGCACTGGCGTCTATCGAAAGCGATGGCCAAGGGGGCGATTGCCCCGCTGATTACGCCCGCGCCTTCGCGCGGCTTGAGAACCATTATTTCATCAATCGCGGCTTTCTCGAAGAAGACGGACAGATTTTAAAGAATATGCATCGCATCGCCCATATTCACGGCGTGATCGTGCAAGGGCGCTATGACATGATTTGTCCGCCCCAATCCGCCTATAGCCTTTCCGCGCGTTGGCCTTCAGGTCGTTTGCAGATGGTCAAGGCTGCGGGCCATGCCCTGTCTGAGCCTGGTATCAGCCAAGAATTGGTGCGGGTGATGAAATCTGTGGGCGAGCACGCCACAAAATTCGGCCTATAAGCGCGCCACCCAATTTGGGCTCAGTTTTCCACGCAAAAACGCAACGGGGTGACGTTTCAACGTCAACCGCAGGCTCGCGTAATCTTCGATCACGGCTTCACCTTCGGTCATCTGTGGCAAATTTGGCGTGGCCTCGTTATGCGCCTCGCCCTCAAGGTCACGGGCAAAAAGCGGCAAATCTTGTGCAGGGCCAAGCCCGCGCAATTCCCAAAGTGCCGCGCGGCGATCAAACCCAAGCGCGGCAAAAGCATCTGCCTCGGCCAAGGCCCGCAAAGGTTTTTGCGACAGACCCGCACGACGCCATAAATCACGCGGACTGAGATAGCCGTTGCCACGCGCGGCAATGACCCAATGCGCGTCCTCCTCGGATAGGCTTCTGATCTGCCGCAGCCCCAATCTTAGTGCAAGCGCGCCTGTCCCATCTGGTTCGAGCGTGTGATCCCATGCGCTGAGATTGACACAGACAGGTCGCACCTCCACGCCATGCGCCTGTGCATCACGCACAATCTGTGCAGGCGAATAGAACCCCATCGGTTGGCTGTTCAGCAAAGCGCAGGCAAAAACGGCAGGGTAATGGCATTTGATCCATGCGCTGGCATAAACCAAAAGCGCGAAACTTGCGGCATGGCTTTCAGGAAAACCATAGGCGCCAAACCCTTCGATCTGCGCAAAGCAGCGCGCGGCGAAATCGGGATCATATCCGTTATTCTGCATGCCTCGCAAAAACCGCGCCCGAAATTCAGAGACATGACCCTTTTTCTTGAACGTGGCCAAGGCACGGCGCAGCGCATCGGCCTCGGTCGGGGTGAAACTGGCCCCGACAATTGCGATTTGCATTGCCTGTTCTTGAAACAAGGGCACGCCCAAGGTCTTGCGCAACACTGCGCCCAACGCATCAGAGGGAAACTCGACCGCCTCCTCCCCATTGCGGCGGCGAATGAAGGGATGCACCATATCGCCCTGAATAGGCCCAGGTCGGATGATCGCCACTTGGATCACCAAATCATAGAAAGAACGTGGGCGCATACGCGGCAAAAAATTCATCTGCGCGCGCGATTCCACCTGAAACACACCCAGACTGTCTGCTTTGCACAGCATATCATAGACGCGGCCATCCTCGGCGGGCAGGGTGGCCATATCAAAATCCCATCCATAATGACCCCGCAAAAGATCAAAGGATTTGCGCAAACAACTGAGCATTCCCAAGGCCAAAACATCGACCTTCAAAATGCCCAAGGCGTCGATATCATCCTTATCCCATGCGATGATGGTGCGATCCTCCATCGTGGCATTTTCTATGGGCACAAGCGCATCAAGCCGCCCTTCGGTAATCACAAAGCCCCCCACATGCTGGCTGAGATGGCGGGGGAAGCCGATAATCTGGCCCACCAAATCCATCACCAAGCGCAAATGGGGGTTATCAGGATCAAGACCGATTTCGCGCAGTCGGGCATCCTGCAATTCACCTGACCCCCATGATCCCCAAATCTGGCTTGAAAGTGCGGATAGGATATCTTCGCTCAAACCCATTGCGCGGCCAACTTCACGAATGGCACGCTTGCCGCGATAATGGATCACTGTGGCGCAAATCCCTGCACGGTGACGACCATAGCGGGTGTAAATCCATTGGATCACCTCCTCGCGGCGTTCATGCTCGAAATCAACATCAATATCGGGTGGCTCATCACGAGCCTCTGAGACAAATCTCTCAAACACCATCGTGCCAATTTCAGGAGAGACAGAGGTCACGCCCAAAGCATAACACGTGATGGAATTGGCCGCAGACCCGCGCCCTTGACACAAAATCCCACGCCCGCGCGCGAAACCGACAATATCATGCACTGTCAAAAAATAGGGCGCATAACCAAGCTTATCGATCAGCGCCAATTCATGGGTCATGAGGGTCTGCGCACGCTCAGGGATACCCCTTGGATAGCGCCATGCAAGCCCCTTCCACGCCAATCGTTCAAGGCGGGACTGTGGGGTTTCGCCATCAGAAATCTCGGATGGGTATTCATAGCGCAATTGATCCAGTTGAAACTGGCAGCGCCGCGCGATCAAGCGCGTTGCCGCAAGAGCGCGGGGATAATCGTGAAACAAGCGGCGCATCTGCGACAGGCTGCGCAACCGCTGTTCGGCATTGACCTGCGCATGACGTCCGAGATCAACCAAACGAATGCCTTTGCGAATGGCGCTAAGGACATCCACCAAACGGCGGCGGCGGGCGTGATGCATCATCGGCGCACCAGAGGCCACAAGCGGCAGGGATAACACCTCTGCCCGCCGTGCAATCGCGGCAAAACGTAACGCGTCCTGCCCGTCATAATAGGGGCTAAGGGCAAGCCAAATATGCCCCGCGAACCGCGCCGCCAATTGGGGCAGCGCATTATGCCAAGCCCCTGCATGATGCGGTAAGAAATGGGCGTTTCGATCACTGAGCACAACCAATTCCAGCCCTGCTGCATGCGACAGCAAATCCTCGAGAGCAAGCAAGCACTGCCCTTTTTCTGCGCGCAACTGACCCTTGGACAGAATACGGCACAGATTTCCCCAACCTTCCCGCGTGCGGGCGAGGGCAACAATCTCTAGCCCATCAGGGAAAACCAATCGCGCGGCAGGCAAAAGCCGCGGACAGGTGAAAATTGGTGCGCGCGGGGCGGAGGGAATATGGGCGGGGCGCGGTGGCCCGTGCAAATCAGCATCCGCCGCGCGCCGCGCCGCAATCTCACGCGCGATACGGCGCAATTCGCTATGCGCCCGCACGATGCCCGAAACCGAATTCACATCAGCAATCGCCAAAGCATGAAGCCCCAAATCTGCCGCGCGCACAGCATATTCTTCAGGATGCGATCCACCCTGAAGAAAAGAAAAATTGGACAATGCGGCAAGCTCTGCGAATCCCATACCGCAAAGATATTCACGTTTTGTTCTTTTTTCGAGAGGGATTTTTGAGGCCAGCCTTAGCCTTCGAAATAGCGGCGCAAAATGTCGGAATAGATCACGGTCAGGCCTTGGATATCTTGACAAGATACCCGCTCATCAACCTCATGCATCCGATGGCCGACAAGACCAAATTCCACCACGGGGCAATGGCGCTGCACAAATCGGGCATCCGATGTGCCGCCTGTGGTCGACAAAATAGGCTGAAGTCCAGTTTGCTGCGCCACTGCCGCCGCGATCAGGTCAGAGAACGCGCCAGGCTCGGTCAAAAACGCCTCGCCCGAAATACGGGTTTCGCAGGCAATATGAACGCCATGCACAGCCGCAACTTCGGCGCATTCACGTTGCAACCATGCATCCAAAGATGCGCCTGAATGCAAATCATTAAAACGAATGTTGAGCCGCATTTCACTGCGCGCAGGGATCACATTGCTGGCGGGATTCCCTGTCTCAATCGCCGTAATTTGTAGGTTGGACGGGTCAAAATGCGCTGTCCCCTCATCCAGAACATGGCGCGACAGACGATCCGCAAGCGCGGCCATGGCAGGCATTGGATTTTGCGCCTTATGCGGATAGGCGACATGGCCTTGCTTGCCCGCCACTGTAATCTGCGCATTGATTGACCCGCGCCGCCCGATTTTGATCATATCGCCCAAGGTTTCTGGACAGGTCGGCTCGCCCACAAGGCAAACCGACATCGCTTCGCCTTGAGACTCCATCCACTCCAAAAGCGCCACTGTTCCATCCGTGGCGGGGCCTTCCTCATCGCCCGTAATGGCCAGAATAATCGCGCCATCAGGCGGGGCGGTTTGCACCATATCGACCGCAGCCGCGACAAAGGCCGCAACGCCCGATTTCATATCGGTCGCGCCACGCCCATAAAGCCAATCCCCCTCGCGCACCGCGTCAAAGGGCGGGTGGCTCCAATCCGCTTCGGCCCCAATTGGCACAACATCAGTATGTCCATTAAAGCCAAAACTGCGCGCATGACCTTTGGGCCCAAAGCGCGCAAAAAGATTTGCTGTGCCATTTCGATCTACGCGGCGGCACTCAAACCCTGCTGCCTCTAACACAGTTTGCAACAGCACCAATGCGCCGCCCTCCTCTGGCGTGACAGAGGGGCAACGCAGCAAATCTGCGGTCAATAGAACAGGATCAAGGCGGGTTTCGGCCATATCCGATTTCTCCAAAGGCGTCAGGCGCTAGGGTTACGCGCCCCTTGGCCAAGAGACAAACAGAAAACCGATATCTTGGTCAAACCACTATATGCAGAAGAATTACAGGGCGCATCTCATAAGTATATTAACAATAGAGATAATTTTGTGATAGCATCATACCAATAACAATAAGCCGAGGCAGGCCGAGCGGAAAATCCGCTGTAAATCAGACGGACATGAAGGTGCTTAGGGGCGCCTGATTTGCCTGAATTTACCATGCCTTGGCACGGGGCATGGGCTAGGGGTATGGAAAGCGCACAGGAACTGGCGCTCAATACAGGCGCATCTGCGCTCAAAATGGCATATACCATCTTCCACGATGACGTTTCCATCCTGGATGCCCGCTATTATGGCAATAATGCCTCGTCAGCGATTTAGATGGGGGGTGACAGCACCTCATCGCGCCTGATCCCATCCGATACGGGCGTTGTTCTGTATACGGGCTTTGTCAGCGATTTAACCAATGGCTCAGGGGCCACCAACCAATCCCTTGATACGACAGGCATAACGGGCGGCGGGCGTGATACTGATTTTGAAACCATCGCCGCGCGGCGCACATATGACGCAAGCATCTTGGAGGTGGATTTTATCCCCGACAATGCGCAAATGTCGCTGCAATTTACCTTCGCCTCAGAAGAATATCCCGAATTTGCAGGCTCGATTTTCAATGATCAGGTCGGCATTTGGATCAACGGCACCAAGGTCACGTCCCCTGTCTTTACCTTGGCCTCAATCAATTCTGTTTCTGACAACTCTAACAGCACGCTCTACATCGACAATGCCAGCGGCACCTATAATACCGAAATGGATGGGTTCACCGCCACGCTTCGCGTGAGTTTCCCTGTCTCGGTCGGTGCGATCAATACGCTCAAAATTGGCATCACCGATGTTGGTGATCCAACCCTTGATTCAGCAATCCTCATCGCGGGTGGCAGTATTCAAGGCATGGCGCTGAGTGCTGATGACAGCCTGCGCATCGCACAGCGCGCCACCAGCACTTTAGATGTTTTGGCCAATGACAGCGCAACAATGGCTGTCACCCAAATCAACGGCCAAGACATTCGCGCGGGGGAAACAATAACCCTTGCCTCTGGTCATCAGATCACACTCTTGCCCGATGGCAAATTGTCGGTCACAGCACCCGCCCTTCCCAAGGGTGACAAAGTTATCCGCAATTTCACCTATACCGCGACCAATTCAGACGGCATCACCGACACCGCCTTTGTCACAATCACCACTGTGCCTTGCTTTGCCCGCGGCACAAAAATCAGAACGACCGAGGGGGATATTGCGATTGAAAAGCTAAGGGTCGGTATGATGGTCGAAACCCATGATGATGGCCCGCATCCAATCCGTTGGATTGGATGCCGCAAAGTGCCCGCGATCGGCAATCACGCCCCGATTGTCATTGAGGAAGGCAGCCTTGGGTTTCACGGCACGCTGGTGTTATCGCACCAACACCGTGTGCTTGTGCGCAATATTCGCGCACAATTAATGTTCGGCGAGGAGGAGGTCTTGGTTGCGGCCAAAGATTTGATCAATGATGTCACGATCTATCGCCGCGAAGGCGGGGATGTGGAATATTTTCACATCCTGTTTGACCACCACCAGATCATCACATCCGAAGGGCTTTTGACCGAAAGCTTTTACCCCGGAAATCAGGTCTTGCCCGAATTTGATGATGCGATCCGCGCCGAATTGTTCGACCTCTTTCCTGCCCTGCAAGAGAGCTGTGGCGCGGGTTATGGCGAATTGGTGCGGATGCCGCTGCGCAGCTATGAGGCGCGGGCGATGATGGCTTAGCGGGCCAGATCAAAAATGGCATCAACATCCAAATGCGTCTCCAGATGCTGTGCCAAATCATCCAAGACTGCACCGATCTGCGCCCGATAGCCGCCCGTGCTAATCTTGGCACCAAGACCCGCGAAGAACGCGGTGCGAAACCCGTCCTCTTGGAAAAGCCCGTGCAGGTAACTGCCCATTACCCGCCCATCGGCACTTATCGCGCCATCCTGGTGACCGGCCAAAGCAGCGAAGGGACGGGTGCAATCAGGGCCTGAGGTTTCGCCCATATGGATTTCATAGCCCGAAACGGCGGCCCCCGTTGGACCATGGTGCGCCGCGCTGAGCGCCAGACGCTTTTGGGGTCGCATGAGGGTTTCAATCTCTAACAGACCCAAGCCGTCAGTCACCCCAACTGCGCCATCAAGCCCCTCAGGGTCGCTGATCCTGCAGCCAAGCATTTGATAGCCGCCACATAGGCCCAAGATTGCGCCGCCGCGCCGCCGATGTGCGGCCAGATCAACATCCCAACCCTGCGCGCGCAAAAATTCCAAATCGGCCCGCGTGCTTTTTGATCCAGGCAGGATGACCAAATCAGCATCCGCTGGAATCACACGCCCCGCTTCAACCCAAGTGAGGCGCAGCTTGGGATCTTGGGCAATCGGATCAAGATCATCGAAATTTGATATCCGTGGAAATGCGAGGGCCGCAACATGAAACGCGCCATCATGGGTCGGGGTTTTGCCCAGATCTACGCCATCCTCGGCGGGTAATTTCCAAGCATCCCCAAACCAAGGCACCACTCCAAACCCAGGCCATCCTGTTTGCTCGGCAATATAGCGATAGCCCTCATCAAAGAGGCGCGGATCACCCCGAAAGCGGTTGATCAAGAACCCCGCAATTTGAGCGCGATCTTGGTCATCCAATACGGCTTTCGTCCCTACGATCTGTGCAATCACCCCACCACGATCAATATCGCCTGCGAGGATCACGGGGATATTTTCAGCACAGGCAAAGCCCATATTGGCGATATCACCTTTACGCAAATTGACCTCGGCAGCGCTGCCTGCCCCTTCGACAATCACAAGATCATGCTGCGCGGACAGCCGCGCAAAACTGTCTTGCACGGCCGCCAAGAGGCGCGGCTTCAACCCTTGGTAATCCTGCGCCTCGGCGCGGGTCAGACGCGCGCCTTGCACCACAATCTGCGCGCCTGTGCTGCTTTCGGGTTTGATCAGAACAGGGTTCATATCAACATGAGGCGCAAGACCTGCCGCCTCAGCCTGCACCGCCTGTGCGCGACCAATCTCGCCCCCTTCAGGGCAGACAGCCGCATTGTTCGACATATTTTGTGGCTTAAACGGCGCAACATTGATGCCGCGCTTGCGCGCAGCACGGCACAGCCCCGCAACAAGCAATGATTTGCCCACATTCGACCCTGTGCCTTGGATCATGACAGCGGGCATAAGACCTTAGAACTCCACGCCTTTTTGCGCAACAATGCCTTGCTCACGGAATGGATGCTTGACCTCGGTCATCTCGGTCACAAGATCGGCAATCTCAATCAATTCGGGCTTGGCATTGCGACCCGTCAAAACAACATGGGTCATTTCTGGCTTCTCCGTGACCAAAAACTCTACCACCTCTAGGATCGGAAGATAATCATAGCGCAGAGCGATATTGATCTCGTCTAGAACAACCAATGACATATTGGGGTCTTTGATCATCGCTTTGGCTTCTTCCCAACCCGCACGCGCCGCTGCAATATCGCGCTCGCGGTCTTGGGTGTCCCACGTAAATCCTTCGCCCGACACAACAAACTTGCATTCATTCGCGAAATGTTTGCGTAGGAATTCCTTTTCGCCTGTCACCCATGTGCCTTTGATGAATTGCACGACACCGCAAGGCATCCCATGGGCGATACAGCGCATAATCATCCCAAAAGCAGACGAGCTTTTGCCCTTGCCATTGCCTGTATGAACAATCACCAGACCTTTCTTCTCGCGCTTTTTCTTCGCCATCATACGATCGCGCGCGGCCTTAATCTTCTGCATCTTTGCCTTGTGGCGCGCGTTAAGGTCTTCCTCGCTCATGTCTCATCATCCTCGGCAAAATAAGGTGTCATCTGCGCGACTATGACCGAGTTTTCTTCCAAAGCGCGCATCATCAAAGCGCGTTCTTCTTCATCAATCTCAAGCCCCTGCGCCTCGCGTTCGGTCAAGGTGCCATAGCCCGTGACCTCAAGCGGGTTCATATCCGCCGTTTTCAGCACTGCAACCGTCTCGCGCACCGCTTCGGCCTCGTCCACGCCTGACGCATAGCACAACAGCCCCGCCCCCGTTGCGCTGGCAGGCAGGCCATCCCCCTCGCGGCGACCTAGTTCAACAACAAGCGTATAAACATCCTGCGCGCGCTTAGGCTTGGCAGCGGCATCTTTGCTTGGCTTTGGTGTATTTTCTTTGCTCATGGCTGCGGCATGGCCTGATTTCACAGAACAAGTCAAGCAAACCAGCGCATGTGACATGGTCACAGACCATCAGGGGCCAGTATGCGATGATCTCGCGTCGGCTATAGAAAGGAGTTTATATATGACTCGCAATGCTGGGATGATCGACCGCGCGCTTCGCGTGATCGTAGGCGTGGCTCTTATTGCCATTGTATTTGTTGGCCCGCAAACCGCTTGGGGTTGGGTGGGTCTGGTACCTCTCTTGACAGGTTTGGTGGGCAATTGCCCTCTTTATACGATCTTGGGCATCAAGACCTGTAAGGCCTGCTAGGGCGTTTTCCGCCAGACGGGACACGGTAAAATTGTTTTACCTTGCGGGCTGATCCGCGTAGTTTGCCCAAAACCAGATAAATTGGCAGAGCAAGCAGGTTGGCCCGCAAACGCAAAGATAAAAAATCCCACGAAGATCGTGGCCTGACGCGGCGCGTGGGTCGCGTTTTGTGGCGTGTCGGGTTTTGGGCGGTCGCCCTAGTGCTGCTGTGGATCATTGCCTATCGCTTTCTTCCTGTGCCAACCACGGCCTATATGCTCAGTGAGGCGCGGCGCATCGGTACAATCGACCAGACATGGCGTCCGCTAGAAGAGATTTCCCCAAATTTACAACGGGCCGTGGTCGCGGCAGAGGATGCAAATTTTTGCGCCCATTGGGGGTTCGACATGAGCGCAATTCGTGACGCAATTTCAGATGGCGCACAGCGCGGCGCATCCACGCTCAGCCAACAAACTGTGAAAAATGCGTTTTTGTGGCATGGCCGAAATTGGGGGCGCAAGGCGCTAGAAGCGGCGCTGACCCCCGTGGTCGAGCTGATCTGGCCAAAATCGCGGGTGTTAGAGGTCTATCTCAATATCGCGGAATTTGATGCGGGCATTTTCGGGGCAGAGGCCGCCGCACAGCATTATTTTGGGGTGAGTGCCGCTGATTTGACATTGGCACAAGCCGCGCGCCTCGCAGCGGCGCTGCCAGCACCAAAGGATCGATCTGCTGCAAACCCCTCCCCATGGCTGTTGGAGCGCGCTGCACGCATTGCCGATGGGGCGGCGACCATCGCCAATGATGGGCGCGATGATTGCTTTGCGAATTGAATTCCCCACCCAGACAGGGCAAAACCTTCGCAACCAATGAGTTAGAGCAAAACCCAAATGAACACGCCGCGCCTCTACCACTTCGCCCTATCGCCCTTTTGCCGCAAAGTGCGCTTGGTTCTGGCGGAGAAAAAAATCGAAGTCGAATTGGTGGAAGAACGCTATTGGGAAGGCTCGCCGGATCACCTGCGCCGCAACCCTGCAGGTAAGGTGCCCGTTCTCAAGATTGACGGCGTCTTCCTGAGTGAAAGCCAAGCCATTTGCGAATATCTCGAGGAAAAACATCCTGAGCCAGAACTGATCCCAAAAGACATCAAAGCCCGCGCCGAAGTGCGCCGCCTGTGTTTCTGGTTTGATGATAAATTCCACCATGATGTGACCAAGAACCTCGTCTATGAACGCGTGAACAAAAAGCTGATGCGCGCGGGATACCCTGATGGGCGGGCGGTCAAAACTGGCGCAAGCCAGATCAAATTCCATCTGGATTACATGGCATGGCTGCTAGATCATCGCCGTTGGTTGGCGGGAGATCGCATGACCTTGGCCGATTTCACCGCAGCGGCGCACCTATCTTGTCTTGATTACATCTCCGATGTGGATTGGAACCGATCTGAGATCGTCAAAGACTGGTATGCAAAGGTCAAATCGCGGCCTGCATTTCGTTCCATTTTGGCGGATCAAATCTCGGGTTTCCCGCAGCCGCCCCATTACGCGAATTTGGACTTTTGAGCGCGCTGAAGCAGACCCTAACGACCGAGGCCAAAGCCATAGGTTTTGCCAAAATTGGTGTTTGTCGACCCACAGATATCGCTGAAGCAGGGGCGCGGTTGCACGCGTTTGTGGCGGCAGGGCATCATGGCCAAATGGAATGGTTGGCGGATCGCATTGAGTGGCGTTCTGATCCAAGCGCGCTTTGGCCCGAAGCGAAATCGATGATCATGTTGGCTGATCTTTACACGCCAAACCATGACCCACTTGCGATTTTGCAAGAGAAATCTCGCGCTGCGATTTCGGTCTATGCGCAAAACAAAGACTATCATGATGCCGTCAAGAAACGGCTCAAACGCCTCGGGCGGTGGCTGCTGGAGCAAGCAGGCGAAGACCATCAGATCAAGGTATTTGTTGATACGGCCCCCGTGATGGAGAAACCCCTTGCGCAGGCTGCAGGGCTGGGGTGGCAGGGCAAACATACCAATCTCTTGGCGCGGGATTTGGGCAATTTCTTTTTCTTGGGTGCGATTTTCACAACGGTTCCTCTCGAACCAGACAGCCCAGACGTCAGCCATTGCGGAAGTTGCACAGCCTGCCTTGATATTTGCCCAACACAGGCCTTCCCCGCGCCCTACCAATTGGATGCGCGGCGGTGCATTTCTTACCTAACAATCGAACATAAAGGCCCGATTGATCCTGACCTGAGATCAGCTTTGGGAAATCGTATTTATGGCTGCGATGATTGTCTGGCCGTTTGCCCTTGGAATAAATTTGCTCAAACGGCGACCGAGATGCGCTATGCCCCGCGCGATGATCTGCGCGCGCCCAATTTAGCGGAGTTGGTGCAGCTCGATGATCAAGGGTTCCGCGATAGGTTTTCAGGATCACCGATTAAACGCATTGGGCGGGATCGGTTTGTGCGCAATGTGCTTTATGCAATTGGCAATAGCGGCGATGCAGGCCTGATTGAAATGGCGCGCAGTTTGGTGGATGATCCTGACGCGGCCGTATCGGATGCCGCCAAATGGGCTTTGGAGCAACGACCATGATCCTCTTGTCTTTTGGCCACGGCTATAGCGCAAGCGCGCTTGAACGACGATTGCTGCCACAAGGCTGGGAGATTATCGCCACGACCCGCGACCCCAAAAAGGCAGAGGCACTGCGCGCGCGGGGGTTATCTGCTCGGGTTTGGGGGCACGATGATCTCTCTGGCGATATCGCGCGTGCTACTCATATTCTATCATCCATTGCCCCTGAGGGAGGTCGAGATCCTGTTTTGGGCGCATGGGGCGGGGCGCTTGCACCTTGCTTGGATGGAAAAGCATGGATTGGGTATCTGTCGACCACGGGCGTTTATGGCGATCACGGGGGGGCGTGGGTGGATGAAACCAGCCCGCTCACCCCCAACACGGATCGCGGACGCGCCCGCGTTGTGGCGGAAAGCGAATGGGCCGCCGTTTGCCGCCAAACCAAGGCGCCGTTACATATTTTCCGTCTTGCAGGAATTTACGGCCCCCATCGTGGCCCGTTTGAAAAACTGCGAAACGGTACAGCGCGGCGCATTATCAAAGAGGGACAAGTGTTTTCACGGATCCATGTTGAGGATATCGCGATGGCGCTAGAGGCCTCGATGACGGCGCAAAAGCGTGGGGCTGTTTACAATATATGCGATGACATGCCCGGCCCTCCCGAAGATGTGATTGCCTATGGCGCCGAGTTACTGGGCCTGCCAATTCCACCTGCAATCGCGTTTGAACACGCCGATTTGGGGCCGATGGCAGCCAGTTTTTATTCAGAAAATAAGCGGGTCAAGAATGACCATGTCAAAACTGATCTTGGCCTTTCATGGCTTTATCCCGACTATAAATCAGGGCTAAAGGCCATTCTTGCGGCGGGGGGGTAATCTTTAGCGCGCAAAATTTCAGTTTTGCGAGCGCCCAAATTCAAGTATGCGCAGCCACAAGAGCAGCTTTTCATATTTCAGGCCCGTCATGAGTATACGCCGCGGTTTTATCGTGTTTGTCTTTGCCACTGCCCTGAGCGGGTGTGTGTCAAAATCAATTCCGACTTATACAGGCCCTAAGGTAACGCGCATTGTGCTCGACAAAAACGAGCGCGAATTGACGCTGTTCCATAATGACCAAGTGCTGCGCAGCTATGATGTGGAACTGGGCTTTGCACCCGAAGGGCATAAGCAATTCGAAGGCGATGGTCGCACGCCAGAAGGGCGATATTACATCGATCGCCGTAATCCCAATTCAGCCTTTTACCTGTCAATCGGGCTAAGTTATCCGAACGCCCAAGACCGCGCCTTCGCGCGCGCGCGTGGCCGATCACCTGGGGGCGATATCTTCATCCACGGAACCCCAGCGGGCGTGATGTTTCGCAATGATTGGACGGCGGGGTGTATTGCTGTCTCAAACGCTGAAATGCGCGAGATTTACTCAATGGTGAACTTGCGCACGCCAATTGATATCCTCCGTTGAGGCAAGAACCATTTATGTGTTGGTTTAGTGGCATGCAGGGGCGCCATAGATCGAAAATGTCATCTCTGATACTTCCGCCCCCCTAACACTCAAACGGTCTAACCAGGAAAACTTGAAACACAGGTCAAATTGACACTCTATTGAAAACGCTGTTGCTAATTTGACGACGCGCAACACTATAGGCGGTTTTTTGCCAAAATTACATTGATAATTATGTGTGTTCATGTACGTATAACGCTGGAATTAGCGTTAATAACAGGTCTGATGCGTCACAACACCCATTTAAGCGTAAGTTTGAACATAATATGACAAAACTCGCATTCGCAGCATTTCTCTTATTTGTTGCAGGTGGCGCTGTTGCAAATAGTACTTCCGCTCCATCAATGGACCCTCGAGCTATTGCGAATGACACTTCGTCTTCTGCTGGTGGCGTTCTCGTTCCAGTTCTTTCTCTGATTTTGCTTGCAGCAGCAGCTTCAAACTAATTTTGCCTTCGGCTGCAGAACAAAGGACGGCTTCCTGGTCAGGGAGCCGTCTTTTTTTTGTGCCTTAGGCTTCGCCAATCTCGGCGGCAATTTCAGCGCGTGATTTGCGCGCGCGTTCAGTTGCAGATTTCAACTGACCACAGGCCGCCATGATGTCTTCACCACGGGGCGTGCGAATGGGGCTGGCATAGCCCGCCTTGTAAATAATATCTGCAAACCGCTTAATCCGCGCCCAATCTGACCGCTGATAAGGTGCGCCAGGCCATTCGTTGAACGGGATCAAATTGATCTTCGCGGGGATGCCTTTGATCAGCTTGATCAACCGGTGCGCATCTTCATCACTGTCGTTCACATCCTTGAGCATCACATATTCAAACGTGATCCGCTCAGAATTTGAGGCCTTTGGATATTGCCGCAAGGCCTCAAGCAACTCCGCGATAGGCCATTTCTTGTTAATCGGAACAAGACGATCGCGCACCTCGTCTGTCGTTGCATGAAAGCTGATGGCCAACATACAGCCGATTTCCTCGGCACAGCGTGCAATTTCTGGCACAACGCCACTGGTCGAAAGGGTAATGCGGCGGCGGCTGAGGCTGATCCCCTCGCCGTCCATTGCGATTTTCATCGCATCGCGCACCGCATTGAAATTATAGAGCGGCTCACCCATGCCCATCAGCACGATATTTGAGATCAAACGCGGCCGCTCGCCATAGGCCTCGCCTGGACGCGGCCAATCATCCAAATCATCGCGCGCCATCATGATCTGCCCGACAATCTCAGCCGCCGTCAGATTGCGCACCAGTTTCTGCGTGCCCGTGTGACAGAAAGAACATGTCAGGGTGCAGCCAACTTGGCTTGAAATACACAATGTGCCGCGATCTTCTTCGGGGATATAGACGACCTCAACCTCATGGCCGCCCGCAATCCGCGCCAGATATTTCCGCGTGCCATCGCTTGAGATTTGGCGGCTGACCATTTCAGGCAGGCCAATGTAAAAATTTTCTGCCAATTCAGCGCGATAGGACTTGGCGAGATTGGTCATCCCGTCAAAATCCCGCGCGCCCCAGACATAGACCCATTGCCAGATTTGATTAACCCGCATCTTGGCCTGTTTCTCGGGCGTGCCTCCTGCGATTAGGGCCGCGCGCAATGCATCACGGCTGAGGCCAACGATATTTGTCAGGCCTGTTTCGGGCAGTTTGCGCGGAATTGTCAAAACATCCTGCGTGATCGGGGCGCTGGCTTGGGTCATCTTCATTGTCCTTTGAGGCGGCGGCACACATAGCCGCAAATCCGCCTCAAAGCAAATCAAAGAACATGTTTGGCTTAATTGCCTTGGCAGCGTGTTTCAGCATCCTCAACCGCAGCGGTAAAGCCCAAGAGCGAGAATGTATCCTCTGTCTGCGTGCCGCGGCTAGAGCGAGCGGTCAAAACCGCTTCTGCGCCACGCTTCATAGCGGTCACAATGGATTGGTCATCCTGCGGGGACGCGGCCCATGCCATCTCCCCTTGGGTAAACAGCGAATAAGACGCATCGCCAATTTCCATCTCAACAGTGGAATTTTCGGCAAAAGGATAGCCACCAGTAAAGGATACCTCAAACCGGCGATCTTGATTCGGCCAGAAACTGACAAACAGCAAAATTTCGCCGCGGTTCACCGAAACTGGGTTTCCGTCACGCGTATTGACGGTTTCGCGCGGCGCACTCACAACCCAACACACGGCAGGGTCAGATTGGACAAAGACACTCCAATCCGTTTGCGCGTTAACACGGTTATCCGATGTCTCTTGTGCGATGGCTGCGGGCGTGAAAGCCAATGCTGCTGCCACCAAAACTGCTATTCTACGACCAGCCATTGCCGATACGCCTCCTGATCTGCTTGTTACTGCCTCAAGCGCGAGATGTATGTCGCCATCATCCCTTCTATTGCGCCTTTACCATTACTCGGACGCAGAATAACCTGAAATCACGATCCCGCGAAAGCCCTTCGCGCGTGAAACTCCAAAATCTTGATCAAAAGGAAGCGCTCATGCCCCTGCCAGATGATACGGCGGAAATTCTCGTTGAATTGCATCGCGGCCCTTTTGCCGAAAGCCAACATCGCGGCCATGCTGTTGTGGTGGATCATGCAGGGACAATTTTGGGGGCGTGGGGCGATCCGTCCAAAATTATTTTGCCCCGCTCAAGCAGCAAGATGATCCAAGCCTTACCTCTCATTGAAAGCGGTGCGGCGGATCACTTTGGCCTGAGCCAAGCGCATCTGGCTTTGTCTTGTGCCTCCCATAATGGGGCAAAGGTGCATACAGATATGGTCGCAGGATGGTTGGATCATTTGGGCCTTCAAGAGGCAGATTTGCGCTGTGGCCCGCAAATGCCCGATGATCGCACCGCGCGAGAGGATTTGATCAAATGCGACTGTGCGCCAGATCAGGGGCATAATAATTGCTCGGGCAAACATTCAGGATTCTTGACGCTGAACAAACATTTGGGCGGCGGCAGCGAATATATTGAAGCTGATCATCCCGTGCAAAAAGCGGTTCTTGAAGCCTTTGAAGATGTGACAGGCGAAACCAGTGCAGGCTATGGGATTGATGGCTGCTCTGCCCCAAATTTTGCCTGCTCCCTTTTGGGGCTTGGTCGGGCGATGGCGCGTTATGCAGGTGCAAACCCTGATGGCGCGGCCCGCGAGGCGGCAATGGCAAAACTGCATCGCGCTATGGCCACCCACCCCATTTTGGTTGCGGGTGAAGGGCGCGCCTGCACGACCCTGATGGAGGCGATGGGGGGCCGCGTTGCGGTGAAAACAGGGGCCGAGGCCGTTTTTGTGGCAATCATTCCCGAAAAGAAAATCGGCATTGCCCTGAAAATTGAAGATGGTGGCACCCGCGCCTCAGAAGCCGTGATCACGCAATTGCTGATCGGGGCGGGTGTGTTGAATGCAGCCAGCCCCGTTGCAAAGCGCTTAACCCATGGCCCAATCACCAATCGCCGTGATGTCGAAACAGGTTTTATTCGCCCTGTCGCAAGCGTGAAAGATTGGCGGTTATCCTGAGCCTTTGCTAAATTTTTAGGTAAAAAGGTCTGCGTTGGTTTGTACAGATTTATACAAAAAACTACTGAAAAACCCGCCTCCCAAGACGGGAGGCGGGACAGAAATTTCCAGATATCCAGTGCAGATTAATGTGCGCTGAAGCGAAGTGGGCGCACCTGTTGAAACAACCCAGTCGCTTTGAGTGCGTTAACCGCAGCAGCGGGGGGTTGTTCGTCCAGATACAGCATCGCAATCGCCTGATGCCCTTTTGAGGCGCGGCCCAAGGTGAAATTAGCGATGTTGACGTTCATCTCACCCATCGTGCGGCCCAATGTGCCGATGATGCCTGGAACGTCCTCATTGGTGGTATAGAGCATATGTTCACCGATCTCGGCATCAATGTTGATGCCTTTGATCTGAATGAAACGTGGCTTACCATCCGAGAACACCGTGCCTGCAATAGACCGCTCCTTCGAGGCTGATTTCACATTGAGGCGAATATAGCCGTCAAACACACCCGATTTATCCTGTGTGACAGTCGATAACTCAATGCCGCGCTCTTTGGCGATAATCGGTGCGGACACCATATTCACGTCAGGGTTGGTCGCCTTCATGACACCTGCAATCGCGCCACAATTCAGCGCCTTGAGGTTCATATCTTTGACAACGCCATTATAGGTGATCTCGATTGTCTCAATCGCGTCTTCAGTCAACTGACCAACAAAACTGCCCAGATGCTCGGCCAGCTTCAACCATGGCCCCATGACACGCGCTTCTTCCGCTGTCACAGAGGGCATGTTCAGCGCGTTGGTTACGGCACCTGTCAGCAGATAATCCGCCATTTGTTCGGCCACTTGCAGCGCCACATTTTCCTGTGCCTCGGTCGTGGCAGCGCCCAAATGCGGGGTCACGACCACGTTTTCAAGATTGAACAATGGGTTCTCGGTTGCAGGTTCTTCTTTGAAAACGTCGAAGGCGGCGCCTGCCACATGGCCTGATTTAATCAATTCAGCCAAAGCAGCCTCATCCACCAAACCACCGCGGGCGCAGTTGATGATGCGCACACCTTTCTTGGTTTTGGTCAAATTCTCAGCCGATAGGATATTTGCCGTCTTTTCGGTGAAGGGCACATGCAGCGTGATAAAATCAGCGCGCGCCAACAGCTCGTCCAGTTCTACCTTGGTGACACCGATTTGCGTGGCGCGTTCTTCAGAGAGGAACGGGTCATAAGCCACAACCTTCATCTTGAGGCCAAGCGCACGTGAGCAGACGATCGCCCCAATATTGCCCGCGCCAATAACGCCCAAGGTTTTGCCTGTCAGCTCAACCCCCATAAAACGGGATTTCTCCCATTTGCCAGCATGGGTTGAGGCGTTGGCCTCAGGGATTTGACGGGCAACGGCAAACATCATCGCAACCGCATGCTCTGCGGTGGTGATGGAGTTGCCAAACGGCGTATTCATCACGATGATACCTTTTTTCGAGGCTTCAGGGATATCCACATTATCTACGCCGATCCCTGCGCGGCCAATGACCTTTAGGTTATCTGCAGCCGCGATGATCTTTTCAGTAACTTTGGTCGCAGAACGAATTGCCAAACCATCATATTGGCCGATGACCTCAAGCAGCTTGTCTTTATCTTTGCCGATGCTTGGGTCAAAGGTCACATCAATGCCGCGATCTTTGAAGATCTGAACGGCTGCATCCGAGAGTTTGTCGGAAATCAATACTTTAGGAGCCATGATAGGGCCTCATATGTTCGAAATTGGAAAGGGTCTGGCCGCAGGGATCACACCCGCATTGCGGCCAGAAAAAGGTGTTTAAGCCGCAGCAGAAAGCTCCGCGATTTCGGTTTCAAACGCCCAATCAAGCCATGGCAGCATGGCTTCGATATCAGCGGTTTCCACCGTGGCACCGCACCAAATACGCAGACCAGCAGGCGCGTCTCGGTAGGCCCCGATATCGAGCGCGATACCTTCGCCTTCGAGACGTTTTGCAACCGCCTTGGCGAAGGCTGCGCCATCCGTAATGCGCGAATCCGTGAATTTCAGGCATACGCTCGTGTTCGAGCGTGTCGCGGGATCTTCGGCCAGATTGTCAATCCAATCGCGAGACGCGCAGAAATCAAAAATTGCCTGGGCGTTCGCGTTGGCTCGTGCCATCAAGGCAGTCAGCCCACCGATGGATTTGGCCCAATCAAGCGCGACCAAATAATCTTCAACGGCGAGCATGGACGGGGTGTTGATCGTTTCCCCCTTAAAGATGCCCTCAATCAATTTGCCGCTTTTTGTCATGCGGAAAATCTTGGGCAATGGCCATGCAGGTGTGTAGCTTTCAAGCCGCTCAACCGCGCGCGGGCTGAGGATCAACATGCCATGGGCCGCTTCACCGCCCATGACCTTCTGCCAAGAGAAGGTGGTGACATCGAGCTTGTCCCACGGCAATTCCTGCGCAAAGGCCGCCGAGGTTGCATCGCAAATGGTCAAGCCGGCGCGATTGGCAGGGATCATGTCACCATGGGGCATCTTTACACCTGAGGTGGTGCCGTTCCATGTGAACACAACATCCGTGTCATAATCGATCGCGCCCATGTCAACGATCTGACCATAATCTGCGTTCAGAACAGTCGCATCGAGTTTCAGTTGTTTGACGACATCACTGACCCAACCTGCACCGAAGCTTTCCCAAGCGACCATTGTGCAGGGGCGCGCACCCAAGAGCGACCACATGGCCATCTCAACCGCACCTGTGTCAGAGGCGGGCACGATGCCAATGCGATAGTCAGCAGGCACGCCTAGAATTTCACGAGTCTGGTCAATTGCCGCAGCAAGCTTTGCCTTGCCGATCGCAGCACGGTGCGACCGACCCAAAGGGGCGTCAGCCAGTTTATCCAATGTCCAGACGGGGGGTTTGGCGCAGGGGCCAGACGAAAAACGCGGATTAGCCGGCCGCGTTGCCGGAGTGGTCAAAGCCATGATGTGATACCCTCACAGATATATGCCCCTCGTTGGGGAGGGGTGTCCCACCCGTGCTGCTATACCTATGTCGTACGGCGCGCAAGTCGGAAAATAAATCAAAAGGGTCGCAGTTGATGACTGGCGCAAACACCTCAAAGCAGAGATGCGCAGCGCGAAAATAAACAAGTAACCCAATGTCTTTAAATTGTGACAACCATGTGTCAGATTTAATTTACAGGTTTTCCTTGCGCCGGCGGTGTATTTCGCGCTAAAGATGAATGATAGATGCTTATTCACGCCTTGGGTGCAACGTGGAAGATTTCTCGCAAACACGCCAGTTCAGCCTCAAAGATTTTGTGCCTTTCCAAATGGCTGTCATCGCAAGTGCCCTATTTCAGAACCTGATGCGGGATGCAGATTTACAGATTCCAGAATGGCGCATCATGATGGCTTTGCCTGAGAATCAACCCTGTTCCTCGCATGATCTATGCATTTTGACCGCGATGGATGCCGCACGCGTCAGCCGCGCACAGCGCCGCCTCGAAGATCTCGATATGATCAATGTTACGGCCGACTCGGTGGATCGCCGCCGTTTGGTGGTGCGCCTGTCCGAAAAAGGGAATGAGGAAATCCGTCGCCTTCAAGCCGCCGCTCTAGAAGCCGAAACCGATCTTCTAGACCGCCTCGGCCCTGAGGAACGCAACCAATTGCGCATAGTCGTCTCTGATCTTTACGCAGGCGGCTAATCACCCAATATTTGCTGCAACAGCCGCCCGTCTGGCCGCTCCAATTCCTCGATCACATCAAAATGATGTAAGCCCGCTAGATGCATCGCTTCAATTTCAACACCAGCGCCATGCCAAATATTCGCCAAAAGATCATTTTGACGAATGAATTCGGGCCGCTCATCGCCCCCCACGGCGGCAACGAACCGCGCCGTCTTGCGCGGCAGCAACAATGCGGGGCTTTCCCACATGGCTTCCTCTGGGGTCAAACGCAGGTCTTGGTTGATTTCTGTGTTCAGCAAAGGCCGTAAATCATGCACGCCCGAGATTGACATCACCTGAACCACGCGAGAGGCGACCGCGTCAGGCAAAACGCCTTCGCACATCATGCGGGTGGCCAAATGCCCGCCTGCCGAATGGCCCGTGATTCGGATTGGCCCCTCCACCAAACCCGCTGCATGGCAAACAGCGCGCATCATTTCATTGGTGATTTGAGAAATCTGCGCCTCGGGTGCGAGCGTGTATGACGGCAGGGCCACGGCTTGCCCAGCGTCTCGCAGGGCGCGGGCCAAATGGCTAAATTCGCGCGGCGAGAACCGCCGCCAATAGCCACCGTGAATAAAAATAGTCAGACCTTTGGGGGCGCCATCGGGCATGAATAGGTCAAAATACTGGCGCGGGCCTGTCCCATAGTGATGCGTTACGGGCGGATAGGACGCGCGAAAACTGGCTGCAGCCTCTGTCCAACACTTGATGAACCCATCTGCATCAGGGATATAGGCCCCGTTTTGATAGGCATCATCAAAATCTGTAATCTTAACCATGGCCGCCTCGTCTGCGTGAATTCGCCTCACTTTTGCACAGGATAAAAAATTGGCAAGGGTAAGCTCTAGCTGCAAGTCATTGGCAGTCCCTTGACTTTTTGAGAATGATTATCAATATCATCTTTTGTAGTGGCAATGATAGCCCGCAAGGGCCTATGTCTTTCGATACTGGAGAAACCTTCATGCGTTTCCTACGCATTTTGACAGTGATGCTACTGCCCTTTCTGGCCGCCCCCGCCCTTGCGCAATCTGTACCCATCAAAGTGGTCGCCACCACAGGGATGATCGCAGATGCCGCCAGTCAGATCGGGGGGGATTTGATCGAATTAAAGACCCTCATGGGTGCGGGCGTTGATCCGCATTCTTTTCGGCAAACCCGTTCGGATATTCTGGCATTAATGAATGCGGATCTAATCCTATGGAATGGGCTTTATCTTGAGGCGCAACTTGAGCCGCTCCTGCTTGATCTTGGGCAATCCCGCACTGTTGTCGCGGTGGCAGAGGCTATCCCACAAGACAGATTGCGCAGTCATCCAGAGTATGAGGATCGATTTGACCCCCATGTCTGGATGGATCCGACCCTATGGCGCACAGTTGTTTTAGCAGTGCGCGATGCATTGAGCGCGTCATATCCCGAAGGCGCTGCCATTTTCGAAGCGAATGCCGCACAGCATTTGGCCGAAATTGATCGCCTAGCCACCTATGCCCAAAGCAGCCTCTCAAGCGTCCCCGAAGCAGCGCGGGTTCTGGTCACAGCCCATGATGCCTTTGGCTATTTTGGCCGCGCTTTTGATTTCGAGGTTTTGGGCATTCAAGGCATCTCGACCGCATCAGAAGCAGGGCTTTTGCAAATCTCAACCTTGGTCGACACGCTGGTGGCGCGCCAGATTGGGGCCATTTTTGTTGAAAGCTCTGTATCTGATCGCAATATTCGCGCCCTCCAAGAAGGTGCGGCTGCCCAGGGTCACGCAGTCGCCATCGGGGGCGAGCTTTATTCAGACGCGATGGGGCCAGCAAGCAGCTATGAAGGCACCTATATCGGGATGTTGGATCATAACATCACCACCATCACCCGCGCCCTTGGGGGCACAGCCCCTGAAGGTGGGATGAATGGCGCATTAACCCCTTAGCGGCAAGGAATTGGCCATGTTACGGCTTCATCAGAACGACCAACCCCTCGACCCGCAAAGCCCGCTGGCCATACGCGGCCTCAGCGTCAGCTATGGGGAAAAGCCCGCGCTTTTCTCGGTCGATCTCACGGTGGCGCCCCGCTCGATGACGGCCATCATCGGGCCAAATGGCGCGGGCAAATCGACCTTACTTAAAGCGGCGCTGGGGGTCGTTCCGCGTCTCTCGGGGCAAGTGTCGATTTTCGGACGCGCACTGGCCTCTGAACGCCACCGCATTGCCTATGTGCCACAGCGCGCCAGTGTCGATTGGGATTTTCCTGCGAATGTGCGCGATGTGGTCTTGATGGGCCTTTATGGAAAAATAGGGCTTCTACGCCGTATCAGCCGTGACGATCAGGCCATAGCCGAAGATGCTTTGGGACGGGTCGGGATGCAGGACTTTGCCCATCGTCAAATCGGCCAATTGTCAGGTGGACAGCAACAGCGGGTCTTTCTGGCCCGCTCCTTAGCCCAGAATGCTGATCTTTACCTTTTGGATGAGCCTTTTGCAGGCGTAGATGCTGCGACCGAAGCGGCCATCATTGCCGTTCTCAAAAAGCTGAAAGATGCGGGAAAAACGGTTGTTGCGGTGCATCATGATCTTTCAACTGTCACCGCATATTTTGACCATGTTGCGATGATCAACACACGCCTCATTGCAGAAGGGCCTGTGGCCCAAGCCTTTACCACCGCACATTTGCAAGAGGCCTATGGCGGGCGATTGGCGACAGCGCAAATCGATCGATTGCGAGAAGCGGGTCACTGTTAGACATGGGTATCATGGCCTTCACACTGACCTATAATGTCGCTTTGGTCATGTTTGGCGCGGGCGTTTTGGGCATTGCCGCAGGGGTGACAGGAACATTTATGTTTCTGCGCAAACGAGCCTTGCTATCGGACGCAATCAGCCACGCCACCCTGCCTGGCCTCTGCGGGGGGTTTATGGTGATGGTCACCTTGGGCGGTACTGGGCGCGCATTAGAGGGCTTATTGCTTGGCTCTGCGATCAGCGCGGCACTTGGCCTATTGGCGGTTAATTTTCTGAAATCCCGAACAAGATTATCCGAGGACGCCGCAATTGGCGCGGTCTTGTCGAGCTTCTTTGGGTTGGGGGTCGTCATGTTGACCCTGATCCAAAACATGAGCGCGGGCCGCCAAGCAGGCCTCGACCAACTCTTACTTGGCTCAACCGCTGCAATGCTGCGTGAAGATGCTGAAATGATTGCAATCGGGGCAGCGTTGGTTTTCATGGTGGGTCTTGTTCTTCATCGGGCGATGACCCTCACGGCGTTCGATGAAAACTTTGCCCGCGCACTGGGATTGAACGTGCCCCTGATTGATGCGGCGGCCATGGCATTGGTTTTAGCCGTAACCGTTGCAGGGTTGAAAATCGTGGGTCTGATCTTGATCGTTGCGTTGCTGATCATACCCCCTGTCACCGCGCGTCTCTGGAGCAACCGCGCCGCTTATATCTGGCCCATTGCGGGCGCAATTGGCGGGGCATCGGGCGTGATTGGCGCGGGCCTTTCAAGCCTTGCTCCCGATTTGCCCACTGGCGCCATTATCGTTTTGGTGGCAGCCGGATTTTTTCTCGTTTCGCTTTTGGTTGCCCCCGCACGCGGGGTCTTGGCCTCCGCGATGCGGCACCGCAAATTTCAACGCCGCGTGCATCGCAGACAGGGCTTGCTTGCCTTGGCCCAAGGCTATCGCATTCTGGAGCCCTATACCCGCAAGCTTTTACAGCGCGAAGGTTATGTGCGTGCCGATGGGGTGATGACCGAACGCGGCCAATCTGCAGCCACAGCAGCACAGCGCGATGAGGCGCGTCTGGCCTATTTGCGCAGCAAACCCGATTATGCCGAATTTCTGTCGCGCCATGACGGGTTGAGCGACCTATCCCGCGCCTTCACCCGCGATGAGTTGGCCCATATCGACACAAGATTGGGGGACGCGTCATGAACGGCGCTGAATTCGTGCCCCTTTCGCTTCCGCCGATTCTCATCGGCATTTTGGCGGCAATCGCCTGCGCCCTGCCTGGAAATTTTCTGGTGCTGCGCAAGCAGGCCTTGATTGGCGATGCCATAAGCCATGTGGTTCTGCCAGGGATCGTGCTGGCCTTTCTGGTGACACAAGCCCTAGACGCTTGGGCGATGCTTTTGGGTGCAGGCGCTGCGGCCCTCTTCGCGGTCGTGATGATTGATGTGATCAAACGTGTCTCGCGCATTGAGATGGGCGCAATCATGGGCGTGGTATTCACCACCTTATTTGCGCTTGGCGTTTTACTTCTCGAGCAAAGCAGCGCGTCTTCTATTCATTTGGATGTCGAACACGCACTGATGGGAAACCTTGAAAGCCTGATCTGGCTTGAGGCACGGGGATGGGCCTCGCTGCTTGATCCTGTGGCGCTTGCGGGCCTGCCACCAGAACTACCTCGTCTGGCCCTGACTTTGGCACTTATTATTGTGCTTTTGATCCTTTTTTGGCGGCCTTTGACCCTATCAACCTTTGATGAAGGCTATGCTGAAAGCCTTGGCTTATCAGTGCGCACCATCAGTCTTGGCCTTGTGATGGTCGCTGCTTTGGCCGCCGTCACGGCCTTTGATGCCGTGGGCTCTATCATCGTGATCGCGATGTTCATATGCCCCGCCGCCGCCGCACGTTTGGTGACGGATCGTTTGCGCAGTCAAATTTGGTGGAGCGTGGGTTTTGCCACGCTCTCGGCAAGTTTGGGATATGTTTTGGCGGGATATGGCCCGCTTTGGATCGGCCTCGAGAACTCCGTCAGCGCCGCCGGTATGATTGCGGCAGTTTCGGGATTGATCTTGGCGCTTACCGCCGTGTTCGGCCCAAAACGGCGCGCAGCCACCGCCTAAGCCTAAGACAGTTTGCCGCCGCTTTCCCGAGGCAGACAGTCGCTTTCACCCTTGAGTTGCAGGGCTCCAAAGGTTACACCGATCTCGCTTCGGTCTCAGTGTTGGTGACAACATTGGGTGAAAAGGGAACGCGGTGTAAATCCGCGACTGCCCCCGCAACTGTAAGCGGCGAGTGCGATCGGCATATGCCACTGCGGCCCCAGATGGGCCACGGGAAGGCCCGATCAAACAATGACCCGCGAGTCAGGAGACCTGCCGAGGTGATCACCCTGTCCAAGCGCGGTGGGCGCAGCGGGCAACGGACAATTCCGTAGTGGTGGCACAAATCGCCGTCTGCGGAAGGGCCAACCCTCCAATGACCACTCACTTTTGCGCAAGGCATGTGCCTTGCCGCCCATTCGTAATTGGAGAGCAAAAATGCGCCCGCCTTCCACTCTGAGCCTCGCCGCGCTGTGCGCAGGTCTCGCCGCCACACCCCTGGCCGCACAAAATGTATTCACCCTTGATGAATTGGTCTTTTCCGCAAGCCTCACCGATGTCGCACGGGATCGGACGGGGGTTACAACCCAAGTTATCACTGAAGAACAGCTACACAATGCAGGCAATGTACAGTTGGCGGACGTTCTCTCTAGGCAACCGGGCATCACGGTTACGCGCAATGGTGGTCTGGGCGGACAAACCGATGTGAGAATACGCGGTAATGGGCCAGGTTATACTGCAGTTTACATTGATGGGATCCTTGTAAACGACCCAACTTCTACCACTGGCGGATTTAACGGATTTAGCTCCATTTCCACACGCTCCGTACAACGCGTAGAAATAATTCGAGGTTCACAATCGGCAATTTACGGCAGTAATGCAATTGCTGGCGTGATATCTATAACTACATTTAATGCCGCTAGTATGGATGAAAACTCTATCGAGCAGTCGTATCAATTCGAAATCGGTAGCTACGAAACTTATAGTGGACAATACTCTTATCAACAAAAATTTGGGCCTCTGACTTTAAGCTTTGGTATGAACGCCATTAGGTCTGGTGGTATTTCAGCGGCCGACGAAAATAACGGAAATTTAGAAACTGACACTTTTGATGCCAACGGGCAAAATTTCGCTATTAATTATGAAGTGACGCCGTCGACAGAGATCGGCGTACAAATATTCCGTGATGCGTCAAACGGCGAGTCCGACGAATATGGAACGCAACCTATTGATGGAACACCAGGCGATGAAAAAAGCTCTCTCTCCGTCAGGGGATTTCGTGGCTATGCTAACTTTTCGAACTCAGGCTGGGAGCACGAGCTATCTTTTTCAAGAGCACAAACAAACAGAGCGCTTTCGTCAGCCTCGATCAGCGCTGAAACTGCCGCGAATTGGGGCTCAACATATGACTCAAGTTTCGAAGGTATAAGAAATAATCTGCGGTTGTTAAGTTCTTCGCAGATATCAAATAACACCACGCTTTCAGTTGGGTTTGAAGCCGAAGAAGTTACAGCCAAATCAAATAATGTCGCAGGGCCAGTACGACCGATAGACAGTCAATCATTCTTTGTCGAAGCTCTACAAACCATTAATGAACAGCTAGATATCTCTCTTGGTCTGAGGCACGATCGATATTCAACTATTAGCAGCCAGAGCTCCCCAAGAATTTCGATCGTGTATCGCGCTACAAATTATCTAACCTTGCGCTCTACGTATGCGACAGGCTTTCGTGCCCCGTCGGCAAGCGAGTCCCTTTGGGAATTCCCCTCATTGGGCTCAACGTATAGAGGAAACCCTAATCTAAAGCCCGAGTCGAGCAGAAATCTGGAGCTTGGGTTGTCGTACAATACCGCAGCAAACTCCATCTTCGAGGCAACATATTTTGATGTCGATGTTGAAGACTTTATGAAATTTAGCAGCGATGGTGCAGGCGGTTGGACAACATTGAACACCTTAGGCACAACCAACTTCAAGGGTGTCGAAATTGGCGCACAAATTCAGATTAGTCCGGAAGCGGCATTATCTAGTAGTTACACCTATACTGATGCGTACGAGCAGTCTGGACTACGCGTAAAATCCGTTCCACGCCACAGCGGATCGGTCAACCTTCAGTACATGCCAAATAACGATCTGAGCGCATTTATTGATATGCTACACGTTGAAGATAAACTAGATTTTTCCGCGATCGGTGATAACTATACCGTCTTTAATACTGGAGCCACCTACTCCTTAAATAACAGTGCCGAACTATATTTTCGGATTGAGAACTTAACAAACCATGAATACCAAACCGCCCGCGGTTACGGCACCCCAGACCGCTCAATCTACATTGGAGTTCGTGGCACGTTTTAGGCTCATATCGCTTTGCATGGCGGCACTGATGGTTACCAGTGCCGCCGATGCCCAAACCACACCTCTGCGTGTGGTGTCTATGAACCTTTGCACCGATCAACTGGCCATGATGCTTGCAGATGAGGGGCAGTTGATCTCGGTGTCCGATATTGCGACCGATCCCAATATGTCACCTATGGCAGAGGCGGCACGGGCCTATCCAATCAACCACGGGCAGGCGGAGGAAATCTTCCTAATGCGCCCCGATCTGGTCGTGGCGGGGCGATATTCCGATCCTGTGGTCTTGGATATGCTGCGCCGCCTTGGTATTGCCACAGCACAGATTGATATTGTCTCCAATCTTGATCAGGTCAGCGACCGCATTCGTGAGATGGGGGAAATTCTTCACCAAACCGCCCGCGCGGGCGAGGTGGCAGATGCATTCGAGGCAGATTTGGCACGATTACGCGCGGCGCCGACTGGCCCGCGTGCAGCGTTTTACTACCCCAACAGCTATAGCCTTGGCACAGGCACGCTCAGCCATGAAATCATCACGATTGCAGGGTTTCGTCACATTGCCGAAGAAATGGGGCGCAGCCGATCAGGTCGGCTTGATCTGGAATTGTTAACATTGGCGCAGCCCGATCTGCTCATCCATGCCGAGCTTTATTCAGGCAACTCCCGTTCCGAAGAGGTCATGTCACATCCCGCCCTCGCCCATCTTGGCGCGATGCGCACGCAATCCAATGCGGATTGGGTCTGTGGCACCCCTGTCGTCCTGCGCGCGATCCAAGATTTGCGCGCCATTCGCGCGAAGATGGAGGGATGAGCGGGGTGTCGCAAAAACTGCTTTTCACAGGTCTTGGCCTGATGGTGGGGCTTTTGACTTTGGCCTCGCTCTTGATCGGCCCTGCTGGGTTTTCTATTGCCGACAGCCTTGCCGCGCTCTTCGGCGGCACAGGCGACGCTGTCAGCCTTGTGATGCAAGAAATCCGCCTGCCGCGCGCCTTACTTGCGATCATGGTTGGGATAAGTTTGGGGCTATCAGGGGCGGCCTTGCAGGGCTATCTGCGCAATCCCTTAGCCGAACCTGGATTGATTGGTGTATCCTCTTCGGCCGCATTGGGGGCAGTGGTCACTTTGCAAACGGGTCTGGCCGCACAGATGATGTTTGCTTTGCCGTTTTTTGGCCTGTTCGGGGCGGGCGTTGCCGTGGTGCTGCTGCTGCTTTTGACGGGGCCACGGGGTGGGTCACTTACCCTTATCCTTGCGGGGATCGCAATCAGCGCGTTGGCTGCGGCCCTGACGTCACTTGTGTTGAACCTGTCGCCAAACCCTTTTGCAACGTCTGAAATCGTCTTTTGGATGTTGGGATCATTGGCAGATCGCAGCTTTTCTCATATCACCATTGCCCTGCCCTTTATGGTGTTGGGATGGATATTGATCTTGTCCACGTCACGCGGGTTAGATGCGTTGATCTTGGGCGAAGATGCGGCCGCATCCTTAGGGATCAACCTGACCCGCTTGCGGTGGGTTTTGGTTTTAGGGGTCGCGGCCTGCACAGGGGCGGCAACATCCGTGGTTGGGGCGATTGGATTTGTTGGTCTTGTTGTCCCGCATATCCTTAGGCCATTTGTGGGCGCACGCCCCTCACGGCTTTTGCCCGCATCGGCGCTTGGCGGCGCGGCACTTGTCTTGGCCGCCGATATCGCCGCGCGCATCATCTTGCCTGATCGTGACCTAAAGTTGGGTGTGGTCATGGCCATCATCGGCGCGCCCGTTTTCCTGCATTTGATCTATCGCACAAGGCGGGCCGAGCTATGACCACATCATGTCTCAGCTTGCAGGATTTTACTGTCCATCGCGGGGAATGCCCTGTTGTGGATCAGGTCAGCACTGAATTGCGGGCAGGCGATTTGGTTGGCCTGATTGGCCCCAATGGCGCAGGAAAGACCACCTTGATGCGTGGCGCGCTTGGACTTTTGCCGCATCAAGGCCACTCATCGCTGAGCGCATTGCCAGCCAATGCGCGTGCCCGTGCTGTCGCATGGCTACCGCAAACCCGCGAAATTGCATGGCCTGTATCAGTGGAAACCTTGGTCATGCTGGGCCGCGTTCCACATTTAGGCGCGGGGCAATCCCCACGCGGCGAAGATCACGCCGCCGTCTCTGACGCCTTGGCCGCGATGGATTTGACGGGGTTTGCCACCCGCCCTGCCACGGCCCTGTCAGGCGGCGAGCAGGCGCGCGTGCTGATGGCGCGGGCACTTGCACAAAACTGCCCGCTGATCATGGCCGATGAACCCGTTGCAGGGCTTGATCCGCGTCACCAGATTGCCACGCTGGCGCATCTGCAAAGCCTGACGCAAAGCGGCAAGGCCGCGCTGGTCTCGCTGCATGATCTGGGCCTTGCGGCGCGGTTTTGTGATCGATTGATCCTGATGGATCGCGGCCAAAAAATTGCAGAAGGCCCGCCCGAGGAAGTGTTGACCGAAGATCATCTTCGCCGCGTTTTCGGCATCACTGCGCATATCACCCAATCAGAACAGGGACTGATCTTTCAAGCCTTGGAGGTTGTCGAATGACCGCGACCCTGACCCATCCATGGCTGATTTGGGATCTCGGCAAACCGCATGCCTGTCTCAGTTTTGCCCCCTATCGGGGCGGTTTTGTCTCTGCCCAACAGATTGCGTGGCGCGAGGTGCGCAATGCCGATTTGCCACCCGATTTTGATGTGATCTCGTGGTTGGAGGGCCAAGTTGATGAGAGGCTTGCCCACGCGGATCAGGCAATCGCGATGCTGACATCGCGCGATATCCGCTTTCACCATTTTGACACGGCAGTGGTTAGTCAGACAAAAGCAGAGGCATTGGTGACCCTTGGCCTGTCAAATGCTGAACGCATCGGCCACCGCCGCCTTGCTCGCCCTGAAGAGTATGGCACGATCAACATTGCTGCTCGTCTCAATCAGTGCCTGAGTGAAACCGCGATGATTGAAGCACTGACCATTATGGCCGAGGCGCGCACAGCCGCCGTCATGGAGGCGCGCTATGAGGTCATGGTCAGCGGCGCGCCCGTCATTGCCACAGGAACAGGCACGGATTGCCTGACCTTGGCCTGCGTCCAAGGCGAAGATCGGCACCAGGCCTATGCAGGACTGCACACAGAAATCGGTCACGCATTGGGACGCGTGGTTTATGATGCCGTGCGGACAGCCTGCGACACCTATCTCAGCGAAGAGGCAACGGCATGATCGAATTACTTCTCAAAGGCGGCCCAATCCTTATGTTGATTGCAGCGCTTTCTGTGATCAGCCTCGCGGTGATCCTGTGGAAGATCAGTCAGCTTTTGCGCCTTGGCGCGTTTCGCTCAGGCCAGACCACCGATGCGGCAATCTCGCAGTGGTGCGCAGGTGAGGATGTCAGCGCCGTGCTTGCGGCGCGCAGCGGGATGCGCGCAGAATTTGCCCGTGATGCGATCCGCCTGCGCGAAAGCCCCGACTGGGATGAAAGCAGCCGCAAGGAAGAAATTGCCCGCATCGCCCGCGCGCGGCTTAAAGAGATCAGCGCAGGGTTGCGTGCCTTGGAATTGGTTGTGACGATTGCGCCACTTTTGGGCCTGTTGGGCACGGTTTTGGGCATGATTGACGCGTTCCAAGCCCTTCAGCTTGAGGGCGGGAATGCCGACCCTGCCACGCTTGCAGGGGGGATTTGGGCCGCCCTTTTAACCACCGCCGCAGGCATGGCCGTGGCGATCCCAGTTGCGATGTGCCTGACATGGTTCGACACCATCCATGACAAAATGCGCCACAGCTTTGAAGATATCGCCACGCGTATTTTTGCAATCAAAGGCCCCGCGGCATGAGGTTAGACTTTCACCAACCCCGCATCGGCAGACGCAAGTCTAGCCTTGCGCCGATGATTGATGTGGTGTTCCTGTTGTTGATTTTTTTCATGCTCGCCGCACAAATGGGCCGCGACAGCACCGTATCTATGCGTCCCGCCGCACCCGCCGCAAGCACCACCATGATTTATGAAGGCCCGCCGCGTTTGGTTACACTCGGGGCCGATCATCTAATGCTAAATGGGCAGGTCATAGATGTCGTTGATCTCATCCCCGCATTGCACAACCTGATCCAAGAAGATGCATCCGAAGCCGCACAAAAAATCATTCTGCGTCCTGAGGCGGGTGCAACGGTTCAACAGTTGTTATCCTTGATGGCCGCGCTGCGGGCGGGCGGTTTAGACAATCTTGCGGTGATTGAATGAGACTTGACCCCGCACAAGGCCGCAGCAGACGACACTTGGCCGATCTTGATATGGTGCCGATGATCAATGTCGTCTTTTTGCTTTTGATTTTCTTTCTCACCAGTGCAACCTTACGCGCCAAGGCGCCTGTGGAACTGACCCTGCCCGTGTCACCCTTAGCCGAAGCATCAGATCCCGCGCGCGAGGCGGTGCTGTATATCGCAGCGGATGGTTTGTGGCACTATGGTGCCGAACAGGGCCGCGCGGCTGTGTTGGCGGAACTTCGGTTGGCTCTGTTACAGGGTGCAGAGACTGAATTTACCCTGAACCTTGCGCTGGATGCCACCTTACCCGCCCAAGATCTGGCGCGCGCTTTGGCAGATTTTGCCGCGATTGGTGTGGGGCGTGTCGACCTCATCACCCGCGCAGGGGGCGCCCTATGATCCGACTTGGCGCGCAAATATTTGGGTTTCTTACCCTATCGCTTGGGCTGCATCTGGGTGCTGCTACTTGGATTGGCGCAGGGGCGCCGCAAAACATGGTCGGGGATGAAGCGGCAGGCGATCACGGGCATGCGCAACTTTCGCTTTCGGCGGCCCCGCAAGATTTGGCAGCCCTTGTTGATCAATGGTCACGGCCGCCCGAATTCAGCCAAGTCATACCGGACATCCCACCGATGGCTGCCCCACTTGCGCCCATGCACTCAGAAATTGCACCGCTTGCACCGCCAAACCTGACCGAAAGCCGTCCTGAGTTGGCACCGCAACTGCAAGAGGCGGCACCCGCGCTAGAACCTGAGGTTCCAAACGCGCCAACGCCCACCGCCCCCGCACCGCGCCCTGCAACACGCGCAAGCGGTGGGGCCGAGGCCGCGCCAACCACCACAACCGCCGTCACAAACAGCGAAGATCAGGATGTGATCATGCGCTTGATGTCCCATTGGGGCAGCGGAATTTTACGTCAATTAGAACGCAGCCCCAGCCGCCCACGCGGGCGCGGCGCAGCAACCTTGCGGCTTGTGATTGATGCCGATGGTCGCCTTCATGATGTTCGAATTCTGGCGGGCACGGGCCAAGCTGATTTGGACACAGCCCTCTTGGCTTTTGTGGCAGAGGCAAGCCCATATCCACCCGCACCAGACGGGATTAGCGCCGCACGATATAATTTCGATCTGCCCTTGCGCCTGCGCTAGCCCGCCGCGCTGTGCAACGGGGCAAAACGGCCTATGTTTTGTCACGACAGCTCACGGGTGAATTATGCTATTAGAACTGCGCAATGTCTCAAAATCCTTTGAGAGCGGTGAAGGTCGGATCACTGTCTTAAACGACCTGTCCTTACAACTGAGTGCAGGCCAGAGCCTTGCATTGACGGGGGAAAGCGGGGCGGGAAAGTCTACCCTGCTTCACTTGGTGGCAGGTCTAGAACGGCCCGATCACGGCGAAATTCTGATCAAGGGCCAAGATATTACGAAATTGGATGATGGGGGCTTGGCCGCCATTCGGCGTCAGTCGATTGGTCTGGTCTTTCAACAGTTCAACCTGATCCCCGCTTTGACCATTGGTGACAACCTTTGCTTTCAAGCGCGGCTCGCGGGTCGATATGATCGCGATTGGATCGCGCATCTGTCACAAAACCTAGGCTTAGAGACGCTTTTGACGCGCTATCCAGAGGAGATTTCAGGCGGGCAACAACAGCGCGTTGCCGTTGGCCGTGCCTTGGCACTGCGCCCTGACCTTATCCTTGCGGATGAGCCAACGGGAAACCTTGACGAAGAAAATGGCCAAGCGGTGCTATCACTTTTTTTACGACTGATCGCAGAAAGCGGGGCGGGTCTTTTGATGGTCACCCATTCAGCACGGATTGCCGCAGCCTGCGAGACGCGCCGACATCTCTCACGCGGGCAGTTGCAGGCATTCGATCCATGAACCGCGCCTTGATCCTGACCACCCTATCGGCGCTTTTGGGCCATTGGCGCAGACATCCTTTGCAGGTTTTTGCGCTGATTGCGGGGCTTGCACTGGCAACGGCACTGTGGTCGGGGGTTCAGGCCCTCAACGCTGAAGCGCGCGCAAGCTATGCCCGCGCCGCGAATTTATTGGGACAAGATCAATTTGACCGCATCTTGCGCCAAGATGGCCGCGCTATGGATCAAGCGATCTTTTCCGAATTGCGCCGCGCAGGCTATCTTGTTTCACCGCTTCTTGAGGCACGGCTTGGCTCTGGCCCAAATGCCTTACGTATGCTTGGGATTGACCCTCTAACCTTGCCAGTCGCAGCACTTCCCGAACGCCTGCGATCTGGCAGCATCCCCGTGACGGATATTCTTCTGGGCGGTCAGGTGTTGATGACATCAGACACGGCATCCCGCGGCCTGCCCCCTGATTTGACCGAACACGCGCGCACAATCTTGGGCAATGCCAGCTATGATGACACGCTGGCAACGGGCTTGGTCATCGGTGACATCGCAACAATCGCACAGCTTGTGGGTGAGATGGGGCCAACCGCGTTGATTGTCTCAGCACCCCAGCCTTTTGGCCTTGTGCCGATTGACACTTGGCTTGCCTTACGCGGTGACTTGATCCTTCAGCAGGCCGAAACCAACAATGATCTGGCACGGCTGACAAATAGCTTTCATCTCAACCTAACGGCCTTTGGCTTTCTTGCCTTTGCTGTGGGTTTGTTCATCACCCACGCCACCATTGGTCTGGCCTTTGAGCAACGCCGCACAAGCCTGCGGGCCTTGCGCGCGCTTGGCGTGCCATTGGGTGGGTTGATTGTGCTTTTGGCTGCGGAACTTGGGGTTTTCGCACTTGGGTCAGGCATCCTTGGTCTTGGTTTAGGGTATGGTTTGGCCGCAACTCTTTTGCCAGAGGTTTCCGCAAGCCTTCGGGGGCTATACGGCGCCAATATCGGCGCAGTGCTGCAATTTGATCCGATGTGGGCCGTTGCTGCCCTAGCCATGTCCGTGATCGGGGCCGCGATTGCGGGGGCATCTGCGCTTTGGCGGGTGGCGCGCTTGCCGATCTTGCGATCAGCGACACCGAATTCATGGGCAGAAACCAGTGCCGCCTTACGCCTTATCCAAGCCCTTTTAGGCCTAGGCCTTTTGGCCCTATCTGGCCTTGTTGTGATCTTTGGCAGCGGCCTGATGCTGGGTTTTATCGGTTTGGCTGCGCTCTTATTGGGAGGCGCATTGGTTTTGCCCTTTGGCCTATCGGTGCTTTTGGCGGGCATCGCAACACGGGTCAGGGCCCCGTTTTTGCACTGGGCCTTAGCTGATATGCGTCTGTCTTTGCCTGCCTTATCCCTATCTTTGATGGCGCTTTTACTGGCGCTTTCAACGAATATTGGCGTATCCACCATGGTTGGCTCGTTTCGAGCAACCTTTACAGGCTGGTTGGATCAACGGCTTGCGTCCGAGATGTATTTGACCACCGCTTCACCCGAACAAGCGGCGCGTGTCACCGACTATCTTACACCGCGTGTTGACGCGATTTTGCCCTTCGCCCTAGTAGCTACGCGATTTGGAGGATTGCCCGCCGAATTGCATGGGCTGGTGGATCACGCCACATATCGAGATCACTGGCCATTTCTCGAGGCCCTGCCTGACGCGTGGTCACAGATGGCCGAAGGCCAAGCTGTTGTGATCAACGAACAACTCGCCCGCCGAGAAAGGTTGGAACTGGGTCAAGATTTTGATGTAACCCCAAGCCTCACCCTGCCAATCCTTGGGATTTATTCAGATTATGGAAACCCTGAGGGGCAGGCGATCATTGGACTTGATCTGTTTAAGACGCTCTTCCCCGAATCCCCGCCTTTGCGCTTTGCGCTGCGCACTGATCCTGCAACGGTCACAGATTTAGCGGCTGACATCACAGAGGCTACAGGCCTCTCTCCGCAATCCATGATCAATCAAGCGGCGGTGAAAGACATCTCGCTACGGGTGTTCGAACAAACTTTTCAAGTGACCTATGCGCTGAATGCGCTGACCCTTGGGGTGGCAGGGTTCGCCATGTTCACAAGCCTATTGACCCTGTCTGAAATGCGTCTTGCGCAAATAGCCCCGATCTGGGCTGCAGGACAAAGACGGCGGAACCTTGCCTGGGCCGAATTTTTGCGGGTTATCGCCTTTGCCAGTTTCTGCGCCATTTTCGCGCTGCCTTTGGGTCTTGCTTTGGCACATTACCTTTTGGCCATCATCAATGTTGAGGCCTTTGGATGGCGCCTGCCACTGCAAATCTTTCCTGCGGATCTGATCAAACTATGCGCTTTGGCGGCAGCGGCTGCCGCGATTGCCGCCCTATGGCCCGCATGGCAATTGGCGCGTCTCTCACCCCATCGGTTGCTTGGACTATTCGCCCATGAACGCTAAGTCGCTACTTGCATTGGTTTTTATATGGATTGCCCCTGTCGCCCATGCTCAGGGTTTCGCGGGGCTTGGTCTCAGCGCCGAAGGATATGCGGCGGTCGATCCGAACCGACCGATCACGTTTCCACAGGATCACACGGCCCACACCGATTATCGTATTGAGTGGTGGTATCTGACCGCCAATCTGAACGATGCCGCAGGAAACCCGCTTGGGGCGCAATGGACTGTGTTTCGCAATGCAACCCGCCCCGCTGATGGCCAAAGCAATGCGTGGGAAGACGGGCAAATCTGGCTCGGCCATACCGCTGTCACCCTGCCTGATCAGCATTACCACAGCGAACGCTATGCCCGGGGCGGTACAGGCCAAGCCGGGGCCATACTGACCGAGGATCTGCTTGAGGTCTGGATTGATGATTGGGGGTTACAGTCTATAAACACCCCATCAGAGACAGATGCACTTGACCAGATCATTGTCAGCGCGCGCGGCGATACATTCGCATATGACCTCACCCTCACGGCTCATGGCCCGCTCGTGCGCCACGGGGTGAATGGGTTTTCAGTGAAATCGAATGAAGGCCAGGCAAGCTATTACTACTCCCAACCGTTTTACGAGGTCAGCGGAACCATCACCTTGCCCGATGGGGCACGGCAAGTGTCAGGACAAGCATGGCTTGATCGCGAATGGTCATCGCAACCATTGGCGGCGGATCAAGCGGGATGGGATTGGGTTTCGCTTCATTTTGAAACGGGTGAAAAGCTCATGGGTTTCTCATTGCGCAGCCGCGATGAGGCCCGATTTACCTCGGCCACATGGATCTCGGCAAATGGCCAACCCACCGCTTATGGTGATGGCGCACTCCGCATGACGCCTATTGTGATACATGAGGTGGCGGGGCGGGTTTTGCCTGTCGGGTGGCACATCACCCTGCCAGAACAGGGTCTAGATATCCGCACGAACGCGCTCAATCCCGATGCATGGATGGGCGGAACATTCCCCTATTGGGAAGGGCCGATTTTTAGCACAGGCAGCCATCTTGGGCGCGGATATCTGGAGATGACGGGGTATTAACCCGCCTGAAACAGCGGGAAGCTGGCTGCCAGCGCCCAAGCCAAGGACAGCCCAAGCGCCAAACCCATGCCAAGAACTGCCGCCTGTCCCCGCCCCAATCGGCCATAGACAAAGCCAAAACTGGCATAAAACAATAGGATCACAGGCAAGATCAGGATCAAAAACAACATCCGATCAAAATCCAATGCGACCGCAAGGCCAAGCGATGCCAAAAAGGCAAAACGCACCAAAATCCGTTTCCATATCGGCGCGCGGGCGGCGGAAATCAGCGCCGCATCCGCAATCATCGCGGGCAATGCGCCGATTAAAATCATCACAAATGGCAGCAGGCGTGCGCCCCCTGCCCAAAAACTGCCGACATAGCGATCCAGGTAAAGACCCATAAGACCAAGTGTGACAGCGCCAAACCCGATCCCAGTCCACAGGCTGAGCAAAACCCGGCGCGGGGTTGGAAAAATCACCGAACCATGACCTGTGATCAACAAAATCGCAATCGCAAGCGCCCCATAAAGGGCAAGGTGCAGCGCAAGGTAATCGGCAAGAATGACAGGCAAAAATGGCAGAGATGCCCCCCGTAAAACCACAGGCGTTATGAAGGCGGGCAGAAGCGCCGCCAACCAAAAGGCGCGCGGCGCAATTGGCAAAACCCGCCTTGGTTTTCCGCTAAATCCCAATGTCACAAGCCCACCGAGGGCCATCACAATCCCCGCAAACCCGCCCAAAATTATTGCACCATAGGGCGCGATAGAGGGCGGGCTTGTGCGGGTGATGCCAAATTCTGCATCATACCACGCAATCACCTCGGCAATGGCCGCGCGGGAATAGAGAATGCCGACATGCTCGGTCATCGGCGCAACAAGGGCCGCGCGGGCAAAACCTGTCACATCGCGAATGCGATCACCTTCGCTTGCGCCGATTTGTTGCATTACCGATTGCACCGCCGCGCGCAATCCTGCCTCCCATTGGCCATTGATCATCAGGAGCGAGCGCGGCTCGTCAGGCGTAATCGCCAAGGAAAAGACCGATAATGCAGCCGTGGTCGCAACACGCGGATCCTCTATCGCTTGGCGGATGATGATATCACTGGCCATCGAATGGCCCAAATAGGCCAGCCCGTTTGCCTGCCCGACCGCGTCAATGGCGCGATCCGTGACGCGGGCCAGTTCCTCCATCAAATAACGGGTTGTGCCATCTATCGCGGTGACATCGCCGCGCATCGGTTGGCGATTGCGGCCATGCCCCTCAAAATCGAAGCTAAAGGTCACGTAACCCGCTTTGGCCAAAGATATTTGGTAGGCCTGCATCAGTTGGCGTGACCCTGCAAAACCATGCGCAATTATAATGACCGGCCCGGTGGATGCAGGGCGCTGCATCCAAGTCACTGAGGTGTCACCCCATAGCATCTGCTGCTGCACGATATCTGCGCGATCCCGCTCGAGGACGATCACGGCGCTCAATGCGAGAAGCGCGCCCAGTATCAGGCCAATCACAGCGCGGATCATGCCAAGTCTGCCCCTTACCAAGCCAATCTTTGGCCCAAGCTAACGCAAAATTGCCGCTTGCGCACCCAAAGTGATTGTTGACTGGCCAAGACCAAGGACATTTCCTATAGGGTCAATGGACTTTCGCCACATCCCCAAAGGGACAAAGCCATGTTTGTTGTCACATTAATCACCAATCCCGCAATCCATTTGGAACCAGAATTGGTGGCAAGCCTCCGCAATGCATTGGGCGGCGGTGATGCGGTGTGGCTGAACCCAAACACGGCGGCAGAATTCACTATTTCGCAAGCGCCCACCAATTTCGAAGGCATCTGGGCCAGCCTTCAGGCCGAAGGTGTGGATATGGTTTTGCAACCCCAAGAAGGGCGGCGCAAGAAAATGCTGCTGGCGGATATGGATTCGACCATGATCCGCCAAGAATGCATTGATGAATTGGCCGCCGAGGCGGGTGTTGGCCCGCGCGTGGCCCAGATTACCGCCCGCGCGATGAATGGCGAATTGGATTTCGAAGGCGCGCTTCGCGAACGTGTGAGCCTGCTCAAGGGCCTCGATGTCGCGGTGATCAACCATGTTTTGGAAAAGCGCATTCACCTTATGCCGGGCGGCCCCGTTCTTTTGGCTACTATGAAGGCAAGTGGCGCCTATGCCGCGCTTGTATCTGGAGGGTTTACGGCCTTCACGGTGGCCATTGCAGATAGGCTTGGGTTTGACGAACACCGCGCAAACACGCTTTGCGCCGAAGGCGGTCAGCTAACAGGCAAGGTGACTGACCCAATCTTGGGACGCGAGGCCAAAGTGGAGGCCTTGAATGACATCACAGCACGGCTTGGGATTACCCCTGCCGATGTCTTGGCGGTCGGCGATGGCGCAAATGATTTGGGGATGCTGCAACTTGCAGGGGCGGGGGTCGCATTACACGCGAAACCTACAGTGCAAGCGCAAGCGAAGCATCGGATCAATCACGGTGATCTAACGGCGCTTCTTTACATGCAAGGCTACGCGGCAACAGATTTTATCAAGGCCTAAAGTAAAACCGCGCGCAAATCTCTTTGCGCGCGGTTTTTTTGGTTTATTCAGCAGGCACAGCCGCCGCTTCAAGGCTGATCGGATGGGCCAGCTTATTGAGCATTTCCTTGGGGCAAACCTGCAAGAAGTTTGCCTTCTCACTCTCCCAATTCTTAAGGATCATATCCGCTTTCTGCGAGGCCGTTTCCGCATGATGGCGGGTGATCAGATCAAGCAACTGCTCTTCCCAATGTGCGACTGTGACGGGGCAAGTCACCAATGTCTCAAGGTTCATATTTATCAAAGCCTCGTCGCTTGGGTCATAGAGATAGGCCATACCGCCCGTCATACCCGCGCCGAAATTGGCCCCAATTGACCCAAGGATCACGGCAACGCCGCCCGTCATATATTCACACCCGTTCGAGCCACAGCCCTCAACCACGACTTTGGCGCCTGAGTTACGCACCGCAAAGCGCTCACCCGCGCGACCTGCTGCAAAGAGATAGCCATCGGTGGCGCCATAAAGAACAGTGTTGCCGATAATGACGTTTTCAAAGGCCTTCAGAGGGCTGACTTGAGCGGGTTTCACGACAATCGTGCCACCCGACAGGCCCTTACCCACATAGTCATTGGCATCACCCGACACCTCAAGCTTCAATCCAGGCGCTGCAAAGGCCCCTAAGGACTGCCCTGCCGAACCCTCCAATTTCACCGTCAAGTGATTTGGTTGAAGGCTGTTACGCATCCCGAATTTCTGCACGATGTGGCTAGATGTCCGCGTGCCAATGGTGCGTAGCGTATTCTGCACAGCGTAGGACAGTTGCATCTTTTCGCCATCTTGCAAAAAGCGCGCTGCATCCGCCACGATTTGTGCGTCCAACGTGTCTGGCACAGAGTTGCGCGGCTTATTGCGATCATAAACAATCTTATCCGCCCCATCGACTGTGATCAGCATGGGGTTAAGATCAAGATCATCAAGATGCGCCGAACCACGGCTGACCTGTGTCAACAAATCCGCGCGGCCAATGACGTCATCAAGACTGCGCGCGCCAATCTCTGCCAAAATCTCGCGCACTTCTTGCGCGTAGAACGTGATCAGATTGACAACCTTATCTGCGTTTCCTGTGAATTTTGCGCGCAGGCTTTCGTCTTGCGTGCAAACGCCCACAGGGCAGGTGTTCGACTGGCACTGGCGCACCATGATACATCCCATGGCAATCAACGCAGCCGTGCCGATACCATATTCCTCGGCCCCCATCATGGCTGCCATGACAATGTCACGACCTGTGCGCAGGCCACCATCGGTGCGCAAGGTGATTCGGTCGCGCAGGTTGTTCATCGACAAGACCTGATGCGCCTCGGTCAGACCCATCTCCCATGGCAGACCCGCATATTTGATCGAGGTCGCGGGGCTTGCACCCGTGCCACCATTGTGGCCTGAGATTAGGATGACATCCGCCTTTGCCTTGGCGACACCCGCCGCAATCGTGCCAACGCCCGATGAGGCCACCAATTTCACGGTGACTTTCGCGCGGGGGTTGATCTGCTTGAGGTCATAGATCAGCTGCGCCAAATCTTCGATGGAATAGATATCGTGATGCGGCGGCGGCGAGATCAGCGTCACACCTTTGGTCGAGTGACGAAGGCGCGCAATCAAATCTGTCACCTTCATACCAGGCAACTGACCGCCTTCACCCGGCTTGGCACCTTGTGCGACCTTGATCTCCAACTCCTCGCAATGGTTCAGATATTCCGCTGTAACGCCAAAGCGGCCCGATGCGACCTGTTTGATCTTGGCGCTTGGGTTGTCGCCATTGGGCTCTGGCGTGAAATGTGCGGGATCTTCACCGCCTTCACCACTATCGGATTTCGCGCCAATACGATTCATCGCAACGTTGAGCGTCTTATGGGCCTCGGGGCTAAGCGCCCCAAGGCTCATGCCCGGCGTGACAAAGCGCTTGCGGATTGAGGTGATGGATTCCACTTCTTCAATCGCAATGGGCTTACCCAAAGGCTTAATGTCCAATAAGTCACGCAGATGAATGGGCGGGTTGGCGCGCATCTTGGCGGAATATTGTTTCCACAATTCAAAAGAGGCTTTGTTGCAGGCCATCTGCATCATATGCATCGACTGCGCTTCCCAAGCGTGGGTTTCCCCCGAACGGCGGGATTTATAGAAACCGCCAATCGGAAGGATTCCATCGCCCTGCAACCAACCAAGCGCGTGTACTTCTTCACATTTTTTCTGAAGGCCCGAAACGCCAATGCCCGAAATGCGGCTCGTCATGCCGGGGAAATATTCCGCAACCATGGCGCGGCTCAGACCCACAGCCTCGAAGTTCAAACCACCGCGATATGAGGAGATCACTGAAATCCCCATTTTGGACATGATTTTCAGCAAGCCTTGGTCGATCGCGTTGCGATAGCGGGCGACCGCTTCGGTCAAAGTGCCCTCCAACAGACCGCGCTCAATGCGATCTGCCAGCGAATCCTCTGCCAAATAGGCGTTCACTGTGGTTGCACCACAGCCCACCAGAACCGCAAAATAATGCGGGTCAATGCATTCCGCTGATCGGATGTTGAGCGAGCAGAATGTGCGCAAACCCTTGCGCGTCAGCCAGGAATGCACCGCGGTTGTCGCCAAGATCATTGGCATCGCAATTTTTTCTGAGCTTTGGAAACGGTCGGTCAACACGATATGCGCTGCACCCGAACGCACAGCATCCTCGGCCTCTTGGCGAATGCGCTCCAGCCCATCACGCAAGCCATTTTTATCCGCACCCGCAGCAAAGGTCGCGTCAATCGTCACCACTGCATCGCCAAAATGTTTTACCATCGCGTCAAATTGCGCATTGCCCACGAAAGGACTGTCGAGAACCAAAATCTCGGTCTGGCTGCTATCTTCGTCCAACACATTCTTCAGGTTGCCGAAGCGCGTCTTGAGGCTCATCACCCGATATTCGCGCAAACTGTCAATCGGGGGGTTCGTCACCTGACTGAAATTCTGGCGGAAGAAGTGGCTCAATGGCCGATATTTCTTCGACAAAACCGCGCTTGGCGTATCATCGCCCATAGAGGCCAAGGCCTCTTTGCCATCTTCGGCCATTGGTGCGAGGATATGTTCCAATTCCTCAATCGTATAGCCCGCGGCCACCTGACGGCGGCGCAGATCTTCGCCTGAGAAAATCGCTGTTTCCGTAAGGCCTTCGGTTTCCTTGGCCAAATCCGTGATCTTGCCGACCCAGTCGCCAAAAGGGCGCGCCGCGGCCAAGGCATCCTTGATCTCGGTATCGTGGAATAGCTTTTGCGTTTCCATATCGACCGCAATCATCTGACCAGGCCCAAGCGCGCCTTTTTCGATCACGCGCGCCTCGTCAACAGGCACCATGCCTGCCTCGGAACCCGCAATCAGCATCCCATCGCCCGTCACCACATAGCGCATTGGACGCAGACCGTTTCGGTCAAGACCCGCACAAACCCAACGTCCATCGGTCATTGCAAGAGCGGCGGGGCCATCCCATGGCTCCATCACCGAATTGCAATAGGAATACATATCCTGCCATGCCTGCGGCAATTCGCTGGCGGTTTGGCTCCAAGCCTCGGGAACGAGCATGGTTTTTGCCATTGGCGCATTGCGACCTGCGCGCACCAAAACCTCGAACACAGCGTCCAAAGCGGCAGAGTCAGACGACCCTTGCGGGATGATCGGCTTAATATCTTCGGCCATATCTCCGAAATAGGTGGATGCCATGCGAATCTCATGGCTCTTCATCCAGTTCACATTACCCTTGAGCGTGTTGATTTCGCCATTATGGGCCAACATGCGGAATGGCTGCGCCAACCACCATTGTGGGAATGTGTTGGTTGAATACCGCTGGTGGTAAATCGCGAAGGCGGATTCAAACCGCTCATCCTGAAGGTCGGGATAGAATTCCGACACCTGTTCCGCCAACATCATACCTTTGTAGATGATCGAACGGCAGGAGAGAGAGCACAGATAAAGTTGCCCCACGCCTGCGGCCGCAGCAGCTTTTTCAATGCGGCGGCGGATGACATAAAGCTCACGCTCGAATTGTTCGTGATCGATGCCCTTTTCGTTCCGGATCAAGATTTGCTCAATCTCGGGCCGCGTTGCATTGGCCTTTTCACCAAGGCAAGCGGTATCAACAGGCACATGGCGCCAGCCGTAAATATAGTGCCCCATCCGCAAAACTTCGGTTTCGACAATTGTGCGGCAACGCTCTTGCGCACCAAAATCCGAACGCGGCAAGAACACCTGACCGACTGCAATCAATTTGTTAGCAGCAGGCTCATGGCCAGTGCGGCGAATTTGATCGTAGAAAAACTGCACAGGGATTTGCACATGGATGCCTGCGCCATCGCCTGTCTTTCCATCGGCGTCCACAGCACCGCGATGCCAAACGGCCTTAAGCGCGTTGATCCCGTTTTCCACCACGCGGCGTGAAGGTTTGCCATCGACAGCAACGACTAAGCCTACGCCACAAGAGGAATGTTCCTCCTCAAGGGAATACATACCATGCTCGGCCATAAACGCGCGCTTGGCCTCTTCTGCGGCCACCCATTCGGCATCAAACTTGGTCATCACTCATACCTTTCTTTCGGAAGGGGCATCATCGGGATGCGCGAAACGGGCCGAGGCCCTAGGATAAAACATCACCGCAATCATAAAGCGGCAGTGCATTCAGAAATCCCGCCTCATTGGGACGGGCAAAATCAACGGGGCTTGCGTCATAGAAGATTTCTTCCCCGCTTGGCAGGGTCAACGTCTCGGTGCCGCCAAAGAACACCCGCAAAGAGGGGCTGACATATTGGTTGCCCACAGTGCTGCGTGCGCCGTCTGGCGTGGTTTCGGTGTAGGCAAATTCCGTGCGTGCCAGAACCTCACCGTCAATCTCAGCTGTGTCACCCGTAAGCGCGTCAAAACCGCTGTAATCGCGGGTAAAGGGCGCGTCACCTTCTGAGACAGACAGCGAAAAGGTGAAACTATCCCGCCCTGTCTCAAGCAATTCGCTGAGGCTTGCGGGGTCAATTTCAGGTTGGACCAAGCGCGACCGAAGGCCCGTGCGAAGATCAAGCGATTCAAGCCACCGAAACTCACGATCCGTATGGGATAATGACATTGGCCCATCGACATCTAGGCTGAGGCGCCAATGCTCGCCCGCAGAATCACCTTTACAAGTCCAATAATGCGAGACCATGCATCCGCGGCTTTGAACCGTGAGGAAGGCTTCGCACCCCGCAGGCGGTGTGATTTGCGCCGCTTGCGCCATCGCCCCAACACCAATGACCCCGCCCGCCGATGCGAGAAGGGTCAAGTGACGTGCGATGCTATGCGCAAGACGGGCCATATCGGATCACTCAGCCGCAATCACGCCGTGGCCTGCAACTTTTGCAAGGATCGCATCCGCTGCTTCACGGCCATCACGGATCGCCCAAACAACAAGGCTCGCCCCACGCGCAATATCGCCAACGGCATAGACGTTTTCCAATGCCGTTTCATGGCTAAGGAAATCGGTCTTTACCGTCCCCCAACGGGTGACAGGCAAATCTGCGCAACTCCAAAGCGTAGGCAGATCTTCTGGCTCAAAGCCCAAGGCCATGATCACCAGATCCGCGTCCTCAACATAATCGGCGCCCTCAATCACCTCGGGGCTTTGACGGCCTGTCGCATCAGGCGCGCCGAGGCGCATTTTCTGAACCTCAACACCTGTTACAGGATTACCAACAAAACCTTTTGGCGCGGACAACCAGACAAATTCCACGCCCTCTTCTTCGGCGTTCTGAACTTCGCGTTGACTGCCAGGCATATTCGCGCGGTCACGGCGATACAGGCATTTCACAGAGGTCGCACCCTGACGAATCGCACTGCGCACACAGTCCATCGCAGTATCACCACCGCCGATCACGACAACTTTTTTGCCTTCGGCATTCAATGCGCCAGTGTCAAAATCAGGCACAGCATCGCCAAAGCTTTTGCGGTTGGACGCGGTGAGATAATCCAATGCCTTGACGATCCCCGAAGCCTCATGCCCCGCAACGTCCAAGTCGCGCGATTTATAGACGCCTGTCGCGATCACGATGAAGTCGTGCTTTTCGCGCAGCGCCTCAAAGGTGATGTCGCGGCCAATATCGGTGTTCAACTCGAACTTGACCCCGCCTTTTTGCAAAAGCTCATTGCGGCGCATCACCACGGGCTTTTCCAATTTGAACCCTGGAATCCCGTAGCTCAAAAGCCCGCCTGCGCGGTCATAACGATCATAGACTGTCACCTGAAGCCCCGCGCGGCGCAGCCGATCTGCGGCAGCCAAACCGCCTGGCCCTGCGCCAATGATGCCCACGGATTCTGCCCGCTCGGTTGTGGGGGCAATGGGCATCACCCAACCTTCATCCCATGCGGTATCGGTAATGTATTTCTCGACCGAGCCAATGGTGACGGTGCCATGCCCAGATTGTTCGATCACACAATTGCCTTCGCACAGGCGATCTTGCGGGCAGATACGTCCACAGATTTCAGGGAATGTGTTTGTGGCTTGGCTGATCTCATAGGCCTCGCGTAAGCGCCCTTCGGCAGTCAGGCGGAGCCAGTCGGGAATATTGTTGTGAAGCGGGCAATGCGACTGGCAATAGGGCACGCCACATTGGCTGCAACGGCCTGCTTGCTCCGCGGCTTTTTGCTCGGCATACTCGGCATAGATCTCGCGAAAATCCGCACGGCGTTCTTCGGCGGATCTCTTCTCGGGCGTTTCTTTAGCCACGGAGACAAATTTTAACATCGGTTGCTTAGCCACGGAACTTCTCCCATCTTCAACGCGCTTCTCATATTCCGAAAGCGCACCACATAAAAGACAGCAATGATGACCTATTTAATGCTGTTTTCATTTCTGGCGGCCAATTTGCAACTTTGATTTACGAAAATAGGTATCGAACCATTACCTATTTGAAAAAATATCACATTAATTCAAGTCTTTAGATGAGACTTGTTTTTATTGGGACATAGAACTCATGAGCCTGTTTTATCTTTTTATTCTCGCTACCATCCAAGGGATCACGGAATTTCTTCCGATATCCTCCTCTGGTCACCTGATTCTATTGCCCGCGCTGATGAGTCATGACGACCAAGGTCAGGTGATTGATGTCGCCGTGCATGTCGGCACCTTGGGCGCCGTGATCTTGTATTTCTGGGCCGATGTAAAAGAGACGCTGTTTGGATTTTTCCGCCTCCTGCGCGGCCAGATTGACACACGCGGCGCATTTCTCGCGCTGTGCCTAATCATATCCACAGTACCCGTGGTTGTGGCAGGATTGGTGTTCAACCTTACAGGCCTCTCTGACCTACTGCGCTCAACTGCGGTCATCGGGTGGACGATGCTCGGATTCGGAATTGTGCTTTATTGGGCAGACCGCACAGGCACAGAAACGAGGCCTGCCACGGCATGGACGCTAAAAGACGCGCTGGTTATGGGGTGTGCGCAAATTCTTGCACTAATCCCCGGCACATCGCGCTCGGGCATCACCATCACTACCGCACGAAAACTAGGCTACGGGCGCGAAGATGCGGCGCGGTTGTCGATGCTCATGTCAATTCCAGTGATCATCGCCTCAGGCGCACTATTGGGGCTCGAGGTCATTGGCACAGCCGACATGGCCGCCGCACGCGATGGTGCTATCGCCGCAGGGTTCGCCTTTGTCGCGGCGCTCTTGGCCCTGTCTGTGATGATGCGCCTTTTGAAAACCATCAGCTACACGCCCTATGTGATCTATCGGGTGATCCTGGGCGTGGTGCTGTTGGTGGTCGCGTATAGCTAGGGCTTATCGCAGCTTAGATGCGCTATCGCGGATTGCTGCATATTGGCCGCCATCGCGATAAGGCCACAAATATTCTGGCAAAACCGTATCAAGTGCAGTCGGTGTAATACCGAAATCTGCCAAGGTTTTTGCATTTGGCGACACGACATTATCCCGCTTGAGCTGACGCAGCTGATCACGGGTGAGGACACCATTGGTGAAAAGGCCAAATGTCACCGCCTGCGCCATATCAAGGCCAAAGGCCAAAGGCGCCGCAGCAAGGCTTGGGATGCTCAAAATCACACGGCGGCGGCCAATCACCTTGAGCATCTTTTCAATCAACGCGTGGAAGCTCAGCTTCTCTGGCCCGCCCAATTCATAAATTCCGCTAAACCGATCATCAAGAATGGCGGTAACAGCCGCTTGGGCCAAATCATCAACATAGACAGGCTGAAATTTGCTGCCCGCCCCCATCAAAGGCACGAAAGGCGACAGCCGCGCCATCGCAGCAAAGCGGTTAAAAAACTGATCTTCAGGTCCGAACACAATCGAAGGCCGCAAGATCACCGCATTTGGGAAAGCCGCCTTAACGCCTGCTTCACCTTGGGCTTTGGATTGTGCGTAAAGGCTATCGCTGTCTGCATCCGCACCGATAGCGGACACATGGACAAGCCGCGCGGCGCGCTCCTCTTTCGCAATCCGCGCAATGCGTGCAGCCCCTTCGGCCTGAACGGCATCAAACTTGTTTTTCCCTGATTCAACGAGAATACCCACGCAATTCACAACCGCACCGGCCCCTTTGATCGCGGCACGCACCGAAGCATCATCACGGATATTGGCCAAGACAGGCTCGACCTGACCAACCACACCGTAAGGGCGCACAAAACCTGCTTCATTAGGGCGGCGCACGGCAACACGCACGCGCCAACCTTCCTTAGCCATACGTCTTGCGATGTAGCGCCCCACAAAACCTGAGCCGCCAAAAATTGTCACAAGCTTGGACATCGTTCTGCCTTTCGGTCGTCTGGTCTGGATTTGCGCGATTGATACGCGGCAAACCCAAGCGAAACAAGGCGCAATTATATCACGCTCAAGCGTCACATGCGCGCAATCCACATCACCCCATCCAAATACGCCACAGCCATGCAACAGCCGTTGACAGCACCCATGCCGATATATAACAGACAGCCTCACGACACTGGCCCAGGTGGCGGAATTGGTAGACGCGCTAGCTTCAGGTGCTAGTGTCTGTATGGACGTGGAGGTTCGAGTCCTCTCCTGGGCACCACTAACAGTGCAGCTTTTCCCAGTATATCAAGAATAGTTGAGGAAGTAAGCTTATTCGGCTTTCGGATTGCTACACAACTTTTTGAGAATTGCTACACAACGTTGTTCGTGGTAAATGTTTCACTATGCCGAAAAGTCACGAGAATCCCACGCAAAGAGCAAACGGCTGGTGGTATTACCGCAGGCGAATCCCGAAGCATTTACAGGGCGTGTGGCGTGATAATGGTGGTCGCCAGACAGAACATATTCTCGCACTCAAAACGAAGGACGAAGCTGAGGCAAAGAGGCGATCCAAGTTTGAAGATAGGCTTTTCGAGGACAAGCTTAATCTCAAAGAACAAGAGCTTGCTGCCAGTGAGAGCCTTGATGAAACAAGAATACGAAACTTCCAGTACTTCGAGTATCGGCTCAGAGAAGCTGGCCTTCACCATTCGCAAGTACCAAGTATCGACAGTCCACCAGAGGTAATCCGCAAGTTTCTACGTGATAGGCAAGCCTTTGCATACGGATCATGGATTCAGATAGATGACGAACACGGCCAGTTCGAAGGCGGTTTGTATGATGACGTCCATGAACTTGCGATGGAATATGATCACTCAGGCGATCCCGTTACCAAACAAAAGTTGGACGATGCGGTTTACAAGCTGAACATTGCATTGGGCAAAACTAAAGACGTTGGCATTCAAATAAGTGTGCCAACGTTGGGTGTCGCCAAAGAAGAATACCTTCAGTTCATCGCAAAGAAAGCCAACAGCCCTGACGCCAAAGAAGATGAATCTAGAAGAGTGGAACGGATAGTTAGCCACCTTGCTTTTGTGTTGGGCAACGGTGATCCAAAAGCTGGGTTACAGCGTTCTATAGCATCCATACGCAGTGGCGATGTGAAACAGTTCCTAGCCCGTCTGGCTATTAGAGAGAATGGCTCTGACATACCCAAATCACCGTCAGCCGTTGGACGTGAATTACAAACCATGAGTTCGATCTGGAACATGGCATATGAGGAACGCAAAGAAGATTGGCCCACTGACGTAAAGACTAACAACCCTTTTGCAAGAAAGCGGTCAAAGCTGAACAAAGAGCACGATGACAAAAAGAAGGTTGGGCTCGTACCTGACAAGGATCGTAGACCATTCTCACCACGTGAGCTTGAGATATTCATGTTTGAACACCTGCCACGCATGAACGAAGAAGCTCAGCTAATAGCGCTTATTGGTAATCATTCTGGCTGTCGTATTGGCGATGCGGCTGGTTTGAAGATGAACGATCTTTATCTTCATCCAACGAATGAGCACCCCATTCCGTTTATCTTCTTCCGTGACAACACTATTAGGAAGCTTACAAAAGATGGCGTTCAACGCCGTGTGCCTTTGTTTGGTGATGTTCTTGATAGGCTGGTTGAATATCACGACAAGCGGATCAGTGCGCTTCGCGCACATGATAGTGACATCCTTAATGCGGCCCTATTCCCACGATATGGAAGAGGCCAAAAAGGTTCAGATGCCGTGAGCAATCTCATTAATCAGAAACACATTCATCATCTGCGTGATGGCGACGTAAAGCTAACCTTCCACAGCTTCCGCCACACGCTGCAACACAAGTATTTAGCGGCTGGGCAGAACACGCAATTCGCAGGTTATATCAGTGGATGGAAACTTACAGGGTTGGTCGGCAAGCAATCGGAATATGTAAAGCACGGCATACCGCCTGAAGCGCTCATTGATGGATTAAAGAAGGCTCATGCTGCCAAGTCGTGGGGCGATGCGGACATGAACGCAGCGTTGCAAAGCAGGATTGATCAAATGCAGGGCCAATAGGTTCGACTATTCAGTAGAGCGGCTAAATCCGCTCCTTGAAAAGCCTTTGCCTCACCGCCATCCTTCTGCGGTTGTTTGCGATCTACAACCTTCAGTGCCTTAACATCTTCCGTGAGGATATTGATTACCTCAAGAAGGATAGGCCCTTTTGATGTTCCTGCCCACGCAGCCGCCTGATCATCACTCATGGCGAAGTTACCGATCTTGCTCTAGTTGGACTTGATCTAGCTAACGGCTCGGATGCTGATCGGGCAAAGTTCCAGTGCGCATTGCTTCATAAACAAGCGTTTGCCAATCTAAGTTTGTGTGCGCTGAGTTAATCACTACTATCCTACCAGTTTCCATGTTTACGACTGTGTTTTGACCACCGTGGCCCTCCATACCGAACAAAACTCTATCTTCCATTCCTGTAAAATCTAAGTGGAATTGCCCACCATAACTTTGAGCAACGGTCCAAGTTCTTTGCGTCCTAGATGGCCTTTGGTTTTTTGAGACTCTTGAGTTGTAAATGTCTCTCAAATACTGCCCCATACAATCATTAGCTTGCCAGTCCTCATACATGGTAATTGCCCAGCGCAGGTAATCGTGTCTGGTGGCGTAGAACATGTACCAATTATCACCTTCTGTTGGCGCAGTAAAATTGGAGTTCATAAGGGTGAACTCATCTTCAAAGCCAATATGATCTTGCAACACGCCAACTATGAATTGATCCCATTCATCACCGAGACGATAAAATAGATAGTTAAGTGCAATATTAGTAGATAGCCCATTGTAGTTGTATATTTGTGACGAACTAGGTCGACTTCCAGCCAATTCACTTTGAGCAAAGTCTTGGATGCCCAGTAGGCCTGTGTTGTAAAACCTACCGCTACTCGGGAAGCCATCGTCATTCACCACATCCTGATCTCGGGCGCTCATGTTGAGAACGTCTAGTAGCTGAGCAGTTTCATAAACTGTATTTTGCACCATGGGCCAATCTTCCAAGGTGGTTGAAAGGCCGTCTATGTAGCCAGCACAAATCGCATGGCCTACCAAGTATGATACAAGACTTTTGCCCACTGACTGGCTTCTAAAAGGCGTATCTTCGGAGATGGTCAAATTTGGAAAGCGATTGGATGGCGCAATATCGTCATAGATCACCGCTCCGTTCTCATACATTAAGTAACTGAGCATGGAGCTATAGCGCAACTCATGCTGCAAATACTCATTAGGAGTTGAGGCGAATGATAAAGGTCGAGGGGTGTCTGAGCCATCTACCTTGAAACCACGCCGTTCTCCCAACCAGCGGAAAAAGTAAAATTCCAATGTCCTGTCGTTAGGCGTGGGGTTTAGGAACTGAGGTAGTTCAAACCCATCAAAAACAGTTACACCCAGAGGACTTGTATCGCTACTGATCTCACGCCCAAAACTAGTGTATTGGATGCTGCGAAAGCGATCTCCAGCAGGTGCTTCCCGTAGCAAGTTCAATTCATTTTGGGATAGCTCACCGTCATACTCTAACCCATTATCTTGCAAAAATGAGACTAAAGCCCCTTCAGTGCGCCTCCCCCATTCACCATCAATCGGCCCTGGATTGTAATCCGCCTGATAGAGCAGCGTCTGGGCTTCACGGACTTCATCATAGGTTTGTGCAAATGCTGACACAGCAAACAGCGCACAGGCCGCACCCACGCACATTGTTCTAACAAATTGCATTTTCTACACCTCCATCGTCCATATTTGGCCACTGGATGGATCTATCAAACGAAGTCAATTAGGATTTTGTCCACTACAGTAACGGTAGTGCTAATTAACATAGCTTCAATATTTATGTGCAGATGCCTACATGAGCATACAGATGTGGAGAACACTCGTAGCAGTGTGCGTGGGGTGTCGGCTTGCTAGTTTACCTATCCGCTGTCAATGCATAAATATACGAATAGTATAAGATTACTTCTATGAGAAGTAATATAGCTTACTTATAGTTAGAATATACGAATGATATAGTCTGCGGAAGGGCAGTTGTAACTTTGTAGTTATGCCGCCCCCCTTGAAAGGGGCGGCTATCTCTGTAGTTGTAGCTATGTAGTTATACTATACTTATATGTATAATATACGTGTTAAGTTTCACACCATCCGTTTGTATTTAGCAGCAACACCAGTTTCGTTTGGATTCCTGACTTTGTACTTCTTGCCTTCTTCGTGCTGATCAATCGCCTCCAGATCAATCAGTAGCTGCAAAGGTTCCATGTATGTGTTTCCACTACCACCAACCCACTTAAGCAAGGTGTTTTGGCCTATCTCAGGTGTTTCGCCATTTACTGCTACACGTTTGATCTGATGCCATAAGGCAAATGCTTTAATCTCTACCTGCCGCTTGGCCCCTGTCGTGCCATCAAGCAGGGCCTGTTCGATCATGTCTGCTTTGTAAAGGCGGTCATAGCGCTTCAGCACCACGTTATCACGGAAGCTCTGCTGCTGTGCTTCGGTAAGTGGCTCAGCCCCATAGTTCTGCTCATACGTGGCAATAAGCGTGTCTGTGGCTGCGATGACTTCATCACGTGATGCACCTGCACGAGCCATATCCGTAACCATCTTCTTGGCTTTTGAGATGAACGCTTTGTTCTCTATGAACCCCTCGCCGTACTGGTTGCGTGACCATTGCTCAGCAGCAATACCCTTCTGCTCTCGTTTGATCAGCGTGGGATTGAGTGGCTTTGAGGGTTTGCTTTTACCACCAGCATCAGGCTTTGGTTCAGCCGCAGGGACACTCTCAGCCTCAACCACAGGATCACTATCAAAGAAGCTGCCAAGCAAGTCTGTCATCATGCCTGTCACTTGAGTGAATGGATCACTTGCTGCGTCTCCTGCAATGATACGAAGGTTCTGGCGCACTTCTTCAAGCGTGATCAGATCATTGCGTAAGATGTTAGTGAGATATGTCTGGAGGGCATCTTTGTGTGGACTAGATATGAACCCACGTAGCCAAGCGCCATGATCAGCATCAGGATATGCGGCTTCAATGAGGTCATTACGATTATCAAACCGATACTTCTTCAACCAATGCCATTCTACATAACGGCAACCATCGTCTTTGTATTCTGTAAGCGGTGGGTTTGACATTAACCTGCCTCCCTATCTGCATGTTGTTTGAGCCTTCGCACAGAGTTGGCAGACCACCTGCCTCGTTTAGACACCGTAGGAACGCCTAACTCATTCAGTCTCTCTGCAATCTGGCGCAGAGATAGCGTTCCATCTGGATCAACTTCCTTAAGCATCGGTAGTCGCTTGATACTGGCAACTAGCGCCTGTGCGGCACGTGCCTTCCTTGCGTGTTCTGCATCTTCAGCAGTGCCTGTGCGCCCAACCCAAACGCCATTACGATACGCACCCAACTGCTGCCCTCGTGCCTTTGCCGCAGCCAATGCATCCTTTGTACGCTGACTGATAGCCTCTCGTTCTTGCTGCGCTACAAGTGCCATAATCCCAATCGTCATGGTGTTTGCATCAGGCATATCAGCCGCCACAAAGTCTACTTGCGCCTTCTGCAAGGACAGCAGGAAGTGAGCATCACGAGACAGGCGATCAAGCTTCGCCACCACAAGTGTGGCTTCCATTGCCTGACAGTGAGCCAAAGCCTCCTGTAGCTGAGGGCGGTTGCTATTCTTCCCAGACTCAACCTCAACAAACTCTTTGACCACGTCCATGCCACGAGAGTTAGCAAAGGCTGTAAGTGCAGCACGTTGTGCTTCCAAGCCCAATCCAGACTGACCTTGTCTTTGGGTGGATACCCTCAAATAGGCTGCACACTTAGCATTGGGCATACGTGTAACTTTCCATGATATGTCCGTATGATGAATTGTAACACATATGAACTACCATGTGAATCCCCTGTTTTACTTGGGCGAAAGCATTATCAGTGTGATGCGTATTGAAGGACTAGGGGTTTTACGTTTGGGGCGGGCCAGCCCCCATGCCTATGGGGGTTATATCATGCTTGGGCAGTCACACGCACGAGGGTTCTGCATTTAGAGAACTTACGTGCTTGGCGTATTCAGCAGCCATAAAGTGATCCATCAAAGCAAATCAGCCGTATCCCTTACATAGTCACATGGGAGACACGGCAATGAGCAAAGACAAACTAAAGCCATACCTCGTTGATTATCTTGATGCTCAAGGCCAAAAGATTGATGGGCAGCTAATCTTTGCTCGTGACTCAACCGCAGCTTCAATGGCTGTGCTGAACATACTGCCTGAAGCAAGAACAGTCGTATCTGTTCAACGTTCTATCTAGTTAATCACCAAAGTTTACACATGGCGATATTCGCCTTATGGTTGTCAGGCTGGTGTGACACCGAAGCTGCGTGGTGGTGTAGTCCCCCTCCCGCTTCCTAGCAGGGAATGACCCTCTGTTACGCCAGCACCCTTGCCAAACACATTAGTTGCACCTGCAAGATTTACTTTGGGCAGAACCAGCCTAGCTAATCCTATGTTGGCGTGACTAAACGTGAGTGTGTTGCTGCAAGTCCGTTCCGGTTGGTTGGTGGAGATCAACCTGCTGTCACGTCAACGCCACTGCACATACTGCCCAGCAGAAGCGGTTCCTGCCAAAGTGCTGGCTGCAATGGTTGTGGCTAAGATGATGCGCTTCATGGCGTGGCCCTATCGTCTATCGCTTGCACGATCACTGATGGCATCTCTTGCGGTGTCTCTGGCGGCATCTCTGGCATCGTTAGCACGATCATTGATGGCAGGCGCTACGGCATCTCTTGCGGCATCTCTAACAGCATCGCTATTTTGTCCACCACCGATTTTGCCATCAGCCAAAGCTTTGCCAACAGGGGACAGGTTTGCATATGGAGCTTCACACCCACATATTGGATCAAAGTGACAGTCTTCATTTGGATCAGCATCACAACCGCCAAACACTATATTTGTACGAATGGCAACCCAACCACCAGCACCCCCTAGAGATTGAACAAATACCAAAGACGCCTGCATATGTTGTTCAATACGGTTAGTTACTTCGTTTATTGCGCTCAACGCCAAGATTGCTTGACCAGATGCGTCAACTAGCTCAATCCGCTTACGCCGCTCTCTTGCAGAGAGTATGCCGTCACCGTCTGTGTCTAACGCCATAGTGGCTGCTGTTGGTGCAAGAGTATCAGGATCAAGCCTTAGCCGAAGAAGGATAGCCGCTTGTTCAGCTACCAAAGTCGGTGGCGTGAAGATGGAGTCATTGAGCGTAAACTCCGTATAACCTTCTGCATGAAGTTCTGAGACCATTGCCTCTATGCGAGGATCAACTTCCTGTGCCGTAGCTGATGTTACGGCTAGAAGTGTTGCGGTGAGCGCTATGGCTACGAGGTGTTTCATCTCAGTCTTCACTACCCTCGCTGGCCTGCTTGTTTGTTCTCAAAGGAGGGCTGATGGTTCTACGGCTAGCGACTGAAGCAGGAGTATCTCGCTGGCTATTTGGCTGGCCTTTTTGCCCCTCTGCAATCAGAGTAAGCAGCCTGTTGTTATCAAGTTGCACGGCTAATGCCCCAACAATAATAACCAAGAAGAACACATAGAAAATCATGCCAATGACAGCCATGATTGGTGGATAATCAAGCTTTGGACTGACAAGGAAACCAATGATTGGAAGAGCAACTGCTATTACTACAAGTGCAGCAAATAAGAAGCGGTAAAGCTGCGTAATGGCTCTGATCATGATTAGCTCCCTGCTATCCTTGACGCATCGTTATTCGAATGGTCTCATTGTTATATGAAGCAAAGCATTCGTCAAAGCATCGAAGCTAACAAGCGCCAAGGTTTGTGATGTTTAAGAAACTGTTCAGTCGTTCTGCCAACGAAGCTAAAACTGAAGGCTTGAACTTATCAACTATTGATAACGAAAGCCTACTACGTGTTGCCGAAGAGCTAGTATATGAACAGACCAGAAATGCTAATGTACAGCTACTAGTAGCGTATTTCGTTATTAAACCCATTCACAACGCAAATAAAAGAATCCACGCCCAAAAGAACGAGCCTTACGACTGGCAGATATTCACTGAACAGATTGATACGGTGTCTAAGAAAGACACTACATCAGTCCATGGGCGATATAGGTGTGGTTGGTTCACACAAGCCGCTTATTTGCGGCAGCTGGAAGATAGAATAAAGCCTGAAGAGCAATTGCATCAAAGATGGGTAGAACTATGGCTATATCTTGTTGAGGCCGCACCGTACTTCGATGAGGTTTTGGCTGAGAACACTATATGGTCGCAAGAAGAGAAGTCTTATTTTGCTCTAAATGCCAAGGCTGCAATAAGGGTCATGGCGCCTAAGCCAGTCCAAGATAATGAAACTTTCAAGAATGGAACATTAACATTCTGAGTCTAAAGATGAAGCTGCTTATAACCATCGTATTAGCTTTATTGTCTGTCTTCACTGCTGCTGAAGCGGAGTTAATCAATGAAGAAACACGGTATGGCGGAGACGATGCATCGTGGGCAATTATGAGATATGGTCAGATTCAGGACTGGGAAATCATTTGGTCAGACGATAACAAACCAACTCACCACTTTATAGTACGTGTGGACGAACAACTTTACATTCAACCCAATGAGTATGTTGAACCGGGGGTCTATACCTGCACTGCAATCACTGATCTGAATTACCTAGAATACAGTTGTGAGCATTAACGTAGGCAACTCCTAAACCCCACACGGAAACGAGGGTTTTGCATTTAGAGAGCTTACGTGCTTGACCAGTCTACCTTCTTGTAATCCCACGCTTCGTTACTTGCGGCTTCAGCCTTCTTAAGGATGTCATCTTTGGTCAGGGCTTCTTGAGTAACGACTTCTTCTGTTGCCTCAGCAGGGTTGTACAACTCACGAACTGCATCAGAAACTTCGCCTAACGGTGGCAACTTCAGCTTTTTGCGCTTGCGGTGGACGGCAATCATGAATGGCGTTCTGCCCTTCTTAGTGCCTTGTTTAGTTGCCCAAGCCACTGCTCCACCTTTAGCAGCCACTTCACCACGCAACCATTCAAACAAAGGATTAGGGTTTACTTCTGGTGGGTGCGCTCCTTTGGCTACGGCGTCAATAACCAGTGCTAAATGCTTCTTACGCTGCTTACCGCGCCACTTGTAATCGTATTCTGGTGAGCCTGTCATATCGCCAGTCTGAGCCGTGACATAATCGTGGTCAACAGATTAGCTTCAGGGACAAAACTAAGGGTTTAGCGGCTACCCTACTTGACCCCCTCTTTTTGTCCCCAGCCATCTCAATGAAATCAATAACTTAGCATGTCTTTATATCGGCACTTAGGGTCAGCATTCTGTCACGCCAATACTCAGCTTCCTCTAAAGTCTCGAAGGTGGAGGAGTAGCGGTTATGCTCCACTGTTACCTTGACCTGATAGTTACCGTTGTCTCGAAGGCTAATGTTCTTCAGGTCAGACTGACGAGACATCCAGTAATCGTGATCCTCCTTTAGCTGCAGCACCAATCTATGCTGGAACGGAGTTAGCTTAATCTTCCTGTTGTTCAGAGCGTTGAGCAAGATAGATATGCCACCTCGTTTGAGCTTATCTGCCTTAGCAACCTTTTGCTTCATGTCACGACAGCCACCGAAACATTCATCTATTAGCAACTCGTAATCTCCAAACAACTCAGTATTCAACGGTGAGTGTTCATAGGTGGATGCAGGTTCAAAGTTTGCTTCGTGTTTCATCAGGACGCACCACTGCTGAATCTGGCGTAGTAGTCAGACAATGATGTGCCAAGTTCATCACTGGGGTTGTAGCTGCCATTACTCCTGACAAACCTGCGCATCCCACCTTGTCCGCCTAAGTGAGCAATCGCACGTAACCCATCCCTGTCATAGCCAGCAGCCTCACTTCCAAGATCATCAATAGCTTTGTCGATGTCTGCTACGTGCCACTGCGAAACTCTGGCTTGTAGCTCTACATCCTGCACGAACTCGTCCTGCGTGAATGTCTCTCCTGTAGCGTTACGATAGTCCTGCAGTCTGGCATCACTGAATTGCAAAAGTCCTACATATCTGCGTCCATCACGTGTGGTGTATTCAGCATCAGCCCTACCGCCTGACTCACTGGCTGTGAGAGCGTCCATGAAACTGGAAGCATCGTCATTCTTATCGTTACTAGTATAGGCAGGCGTTGAGCGCTGTGGCCTAGAGATTAACGCTTCTGTCTGGCTACTGGCTTTATTGCGTGTGCTTCTGAAGGAGGGGCCACGAGCTAAGACTTCTTCAAGTGGCGGCAATGTTTCCCACTGCGTGTAAGCCCTATCAAGTTCAGCCTGTCGTGCTTGGACGTTGGGAGCTTCTTCTTCAGCATTCAGTAACGCCAAGATTACCTTGCGCTTGTCCATGTCTGCGTTGGGATAAAGGCGTGTAATAGCTTGTGCGGCTGACACACGACTAAACCGCATGGAACGATTAGCTTCTTTAGCCATTGTTAGAATAGCGTTCTGCTGCTCTTCAGGCATGGAAGCCAAAAGTGTTTCAGCATCACGTGATACGTTGAGTGATAGGCGTGATCGTAAGTCTTCGAGGATGGTTTGGTTACTGCCCATTGGTCTGCTCATAAAGCCTGTCATGAGTGCGGCTCCTTATCGTTATGTTGTCATGGGATGATTGGTTGCACCTGCAACTGCTAAAGCAGGGGTGCGGTATCAGCAGCAAAAGACTACTGATAATGTATGGTTATTTAGGTATTATTCGTAGCCACTTTAGCTAACAGATGAATAGCGCTACTCAGGGCCATGTCTACTGAAGCTAAATGAATGATAGCCGTGTCAGGCTACAAACCTGCTGACGAGATTAGTAACACGGAGTTTCCCATGCGGCACGTTGTTCGCATTGTCGGCTTCAAGAATCCCAGTCTCCAAGCATCGTGTTAGCCACTTGGGGATCATCGTACTCTGACCATCTGCATGATACAGGGCCGCAGAACGATGTCGAATATCAAGGGTGGTGTTCAACTCGTGAGCTAGGGCTATTGCGCCAGCCAGTTCGTGATGCCTATGACCGTTCTGGATTGATCTCCGAAAAGGCAAAACCTGCTTGGCACGCAAAAGGCAGGTCACGATTTCGACCTTCTCTGCGAAGGCAGGTTTCAGAGCGGCTCTATCCTGAGCCTGAATGATTGCAGCTACTAGATTCATACGGCCTCCGAAGTTGTGGGTGTGGTTGAACTGTCGGTGACGCGAGCAAAGCTCGCTCCCTCATAGGTGTCAGCTTCGAAGAAATCAGGGTTTGATTTAGCCGCATCAACGATAATCTGCTGATACCTGTTCGTGTAATACCAGTTTGGGAAAAGGCGTCTGACTGCCAGTGCCTCAGCAAAGGAATCGACTGATAAAGCACGCATCTGCGAACCTCCTTAGTTATAGCGATTTAGGGGAATGGTTTGTGCGTATAGTTATATCAGAAATAGTCTCTGATGTCAAGCTTTTTGCTACACAACGTTATATGTTTTGCTACACAACGCTTGGATAGTAGGCTAATAATGCCCTTATTTATAAGGCTTATGATAGTTGGCTAGATGCCTCTCCTGGGCACCAATCCCAAAAATCGAAATGCCGCAAACCGCTCAGAGATTGCTCTCTGGTACGACGTCTAGAAATTCGTCCATAAACAGGCTCATCAATTCGGTGCGGGAATTTACGCCCGTTTTTCGAAAAATACTCGAGCTTTGCGCCTTGATTGTGCCCTCAGCGGTGGCGCGGGCGGTGGCAATCTCGGAAATACTCAAGCCTTTCAGCATATACATCGCGATATCACGCTCAGCGGGGCTAAGCCCCCAATGCGTGAATTTATTCCGTACGAAATGATCCATTTCACCGCGTAGCAGGCGTAGCGATTCTGTTTGAGCGATATTTCGCTCCTGCATCAGGCGCAGCTGCCGCAACAAAACGCGAATGGCCAAGATCAATGCGGCCGCCGATGCAACTTCGAAGGTGAGATGCACCAAATCAAGAAAACTCGGCGCGTTGCGGGCTATCAACCGCTCGTAAAGGTCACTTACGATGTCGAATACGAAAAACAAAACGCTGCCAAGCAGAAATAAAGACGTAAATTTCAGGGCCTTTTCTTCTTGAAACATGGGTTTTGGCATAAGGGATCCCGAAACTCTGTGCAACTTCTTCATTATACTGAAATCTTGCCGCCATCGGTAGCCTAAGATCGGACTAAACCAAAGATATAATCCACAGGCTTTACTACCGTGGTTCAGTTGGCGTGACCAAAACCTATAAGTATCTGCAAGCCTGCGACACGCCCCATCCCGAAACGACCACGCAAGGTGCAGCCCGTGCAAGACCCGACACCAGAGACGCGCAATACTATGTTGCGCAACGGCCTTCCCCATTTTGCCCTCAACTTAGCTGGGGCGACCTATATTATGGCGCTGCTCAATACCGCCTTTTGGCAAAGACTGATGAGCCTGTTTGAGGGAGATCTTCTTGCTGCCATCGGCTTGGCCGCGGCTGTGGGCGCCTTGACCTTATTGCTGCTTGAATTGATCGGGCCAAGCGTTCTGCAAAAGCCCTTTCTGGCGGTCTTGATCCTGATTTCCACCTCCGCAGATTATTTCCAAACAACCTTTGGCGTGTTCATTGATGAAGAAATGGTGCGCAGCACTTTGGAAACGACAGTCGCAGAATCGCGTCACCTCATAACTGCATCTATGGTTCTGAAGATCGGACTGAGGGGCGTCCTGCCCGTTTTGGTTTTGTGGAAAATTCCCGTGCGGCGGGCGCGGGTTATCCATCAACTTTGGCGATATCCGCTCGGGGTCGTTGTTAGCTTTGCCTTGGTGATTGGATTTCTCTTTACGAACTATAAAACCTACTCATCCGTGTTGCGGGAAAATCATGCTTTGATGGAATCCTATCAGCCAGGTGCAACGCTGCTGTCGGTGGCTAAGTTTATCAAACATGAATATGCCACAGGAAGAATTGAAGTCGCCCCCCTTGGCGAAGATGTAGCGCAAGGGGCGCAGCTTTCGAATTCGGACAAGCCGCTGGTTTTTGTCCTGTTTGTCGGTGAAACGACACGGGCCACGGATTTCGGCCTTGAAGGATATGCACGAAACACAACGCCAAATCTGGCTGCCCGCGAGGATGTAATCTATTTTCCGAACACCACATCTTGCGGCACCGTCACGACCGTTTCTGTGCCTTGTATGTTTTCGCCCTTCAGCCAAGACGACTATTCGCGGGATAGGTATTTTGCATCAGAAAACCTTGTGGATGTAATCTCGCGCGCGGGGTTCGATGTGCAATGGTGGGACAATAACACAGGCGATCAAACCGTGATGCAGCGCCTAGACTGGGCCAAGGTTGACGCAACATGGGACCCCGATGCCTGTGCAGCCGGTGAATGCACAGATGCCATCTTTTTGCCCCTCATTGATCAGGTTTTAGAGACTGCCACGGGCAATACCTTGTTGATTCTGCACATGATCGGCAGCCACGGCCCTGCCTATTTCATGCGCTATCCAGAAAGTCGCGCACAGTTTACGCCAGACTGCCGATCTGCTGAATTTGCGGATTGTACGGATCAAGCGATTATCAATGCCTATGATAACACGATCATAGAAGCGGATTATGTCCTCGCACGTGCCATCGAACGCCTGAGCCAAGCACAGAATGTTGACACAGCCATGCTCTATATTTCCGACCATGGCGAAAGCCTTGGCGAGGGCGGCGTGTTCTTGCACGGATTGCCCCGATTCATGGCCCCTGATGTGCAGACCCATGTGCCGTTTCTTGTTTGGCTTGGGCAATCCTATCAATCGCGCTTTGGGATTGATCAGACTTGTTTGGAAAGCAATCGCAACTCAGGCACATCGCAAGATATGGTTTTCCACTCTATGCTCGGCCTGTTGAATTTGGACACCGAAGCGCGCGACCCTCGCCTTGATATCACAACGGCGTGCAGCGCAGATGCGGGATGAGGACATCGATGAACAAGCCTGAAAAACAGATCCAAAACCGACAGGGTCTTTTGCATATCATAGACGCAGCGGGTTTTTCTATGGCGGGGTTGCGCCGCCTTTGGCGCGAAACCGCCTTCAAATTAGAGGTCGGCGTTGCCGTTCTCGCGATTGGGGCGGTTGGTTTTTCTGGCGCTGCGCCTGCGCAAATTTTTACACTTGGCTCTTTATTCTTAATGCTTTTCGCAACAGAGGCGCTGAACACAGCCATTGAAGAAATTGTTGATCGCATTTCTCCAGAATGGTCGCTGGCCGCACGCAATGCCAAGGATTTGGGATCGCTCGCCGTTGGCCTCGTGTCTCTGGTGGTGGCTGGCTATATCGCGTTCATTTTCCTCGACCTGTAACCCCTGCATCACTGGTCATAAATTTACAGATCATTGCCTTGACCCCAATGGGCACCGCCTATACCCAATTTTTATTCGTAATCAGATGGGAAATGGGCAAAGATGGCCGCAAGAGGGCATCACCATATCCGCCCGTGAAAGGCTAGACACGTGACCATCCATACTTATCTTGGCGACCTTCCTAAAGGTCTAAAACTGGGGCCGATTGTGGCGATTGATTGCGAGACAATGGGGTTAAACCCACATCGTGACCGCCTGTGTTTGGTGCAATTCTCTGACGGGGATGGAAACGCGCATTTGGTGCAGATCACCCAAGATCAAACAGCAGCCCCAAATCTTTGCGCGCTTTTGACGGATCCGAACACGCTGAAATTATTTCATTTCGGGCGTTTCGATATCGCGGCAATGTATCATCGCTTTGGTGCTTTGGCCGCCCCTGTCTATTGCACAAAGATCGCCTCAAAACTGGTGCGCACCTTCACAGATCGGCACGGGCTGAAGAACCTCGCTCAAGAATTGATTGGCGTGGATATGTCAAAATATCAACAATCCTCTGATTGGGGGGCAAGCCATTTGACCGATGCCCAAAAGGATTACGCGGCCTCGGATGTGCTGTATCTGCACCAGATCAAGGATAAACTTGACGCCATGCTCGCCCGTGAGAACCGCCAAGAGATGGCGCAGTCGTGTTTTGATTTCCTGCCAACCCGTGCCAAGCTTGATTTGGCGGGATGGCCAGAGATTGACATCTTTGCGCATTGATCCAACCCCATGCCCCAAGGTGCCACCTATTCTCGGATCATAACATTCAGCAAGTTGGTTCTTCCGCTTGCTGCTTTGGTGGTGTTGTCTCTGATGTTTCTGTTTTCGGGGCGCCCTGATCCGAACCAAGCGTTACCTCTTGCCACGCGAAGCGCCGATGGCCAATTGGGCCAGCAAGGGATGACCAACCCCCGCTTTGCGATGGTTACAGGATCTGGCGATGCGGTGGAATTGATCGCATCTTCCGCAGAGCCAAGTGATGGAGATGCCAATCAAATTCTTGCCACCAATGTAACGGCAGAAATAACGCGGTTAGCGGGCGGGCGCAATCAAATCACGGCCGATCAAGCCTTATGGAATAGCCAAACCACTGACACGCGTTTAACTGGAAATATTGTTGCAACATCACCCGAAGGCTATAGGCTAGATACTGAGGAATTATCTATAAATGCCGCATCTGGTGACATTATCGCGCCCGTGGCGGTTTTGATCACATCGGACGGGATTCGCCTTGAAGCGGGGCAAATGGCAATCACTGGCCCGTCAGATCATCAGGTTGTGCATTTTCAGGGTGGCGTGCGGCTGCTATACGAGGGAAAATAGGGGGGCATATGCGGCAATTCTTCATCGCTATTTTCTTGATGACCATAGGCCAACCTGCGCAGTCGCAGACGCAAGTGGGCTTTGGCGGCACCCCGCATGACAGCAGCGCCCCAATCGAAGTTGTCTCCGACAGTCTTGAGGTCGATGACGCCAGCGGAAATGCAATATTTCGCGGCAATGTGATCGCTGTGCAGGGCGATTTGCGCATCTCAGCGGCTGAAATCCACGTCCTCTATCAAACCGATGCCGAAACCGGCGGTCAAAACGATATCGACCAAGTGCAAGCTCTGGGTGGGGTTTTGATTACCCGCGGTGTGGACGCAGCCGAGGCTGAAACCGCCACCTATTTCGTAGCTCGCAACGAAATGGAAATGATTGGCAATGTTTTGGTTAGTCAACAAAGCGGTGTTATTGCGGGTGAGCGAATGCTACTGGATATTGCCACGGGGCAGGGCACGGTGGATGGGCGTGTGCGCACAACTTTGCAGGGGGCAAACTAGTAAGTCATGGCAAAGCGGGTGACATTAAAGGTCGAAGAGGGCGCAGCGGGTTTGATCGTTTCAAACCTCCGCAAAAGCTATCGCCGCAGACCCGTCATTCGTGATGTTTCCATGGAATTGCGCAGAGGCGAGGTCGTGGCCCTGCTTGGCCCAAACGGGTCGGGCAAAACCACCAGTTTCTATGCGATCGCGGGCTTGGTCACGCCTGATGGTGGCAGGGTAATGTTGGATGGCCACGATGTGACGCGGTTGCCAATGTATCGCCGCGCACGGGCGGGCATCGGATATTTGCCACAGGAAATGTCGATTTTCCGCGGCCTATCGGTTGAAGCAAACATTCTATCAATCTTGGAGATATCCGAGAAAGACGCCGTAACACGGCGCAAACGCCTTGAAGATTTGCTGAGCGATTTCTCGATTGAACATTTGCGCCGCGCGCCCGCCCTAGCCCTGTCAGGTGGGGAACGGCGGCGGGTGGAGATCGCGCGCTGCTTGGCGTCAAACCCGCGCTATGTGTTGCTGGATGAGCCCTTTGCGGGCGTTGACCCGATTGCAGTGAATGATATCCGCAGCCTTGTTGCCGACCTCAAAACGCGCGGCATTGGTGTTTTGATCACAGACCATAATGTGCGTGAAACGCTTCAGATCGTGGATCGCGCCTATATCTTGCATGACGGCAAAATCTTAATGAGCGGCACCTCCAAAGATGTCGTGCAAGACGAGAATGTGCGCCGCGTCTATTTGGGTCAAAATTTCAAAATCGGCTGATCATCTTCTGCTTTACGTTGACAGATGGCGGGGATTCGTCGCCAAATAGGGGTGATGTTTGACAGAGCCGAAACCCTCTTATTTCCTGTCGCGCTGCTGACCGCAGGCAGAAAAAGATTTGGGCAGGCGGTATCCCTGACATCTTCTTTTATAGTGTAGCGTTGCAACCTCGCTTCAACGCTATCTTTACGTAATGGAGGTAACATGCGCTATCAAATCAGTGGGAAACAAATCGATATTGGCGAAGCACTCCAAACTTATGTGAAAGACGGGCTTGGCGCGGCAGTTGCAAAATATGCTGAAAGACCAACGGATTCACATGTCGTTTTCTCAAAAAGTGGGCATGAGTTCGTATGCGAATCCAATGTTCACCTTTCCACTGGACTCAGCGCATCTGCCAAAGGCAGCGATACAGAAATCTACGCGGCCTTTGATAAGTGCTGTGAGAAAATGGAAAAGCAACTACGCCGATACAAGCGCAGATTGAAAGATCATCACCGCGAACGCGCAGAACCCATTGAACATTTCGCTGCCGCCTCGTATATCCTCGCGTCAACAGACAAAGACGAAGATGATGCGGATGACACCTTACAGCCCATCATCATCGCAGAAACCGAAACTAAAATCCCTTCGCTCTCTGTGGGTGAGGCTGTAATGCAGATGGAATTGGCGGGCGCACCTGTCTTGGTATTCCGAAACGAAGCGAGCGCAGGCGTAAACATCGTCTATCGCCGCGAAGACGGAAATATCGGCTGGATTGATCCCCGCTAGACCGAAATAATGACCCTGACGGGTAAGGAATACACGCAAATGGAACTTTCGATGCTCCTTGAGCCGCGAGGCGTGAAGGTTGTTTCTGATGTGACAAGCAAGAAGCGGCTTCTGCAATCTCTTGCAGATGTGGCTGAAGGTTTGCTTGACGTCAGCGCCTCGGAAATTTTTGAAGCTCTGCAAGAGCGTGAAAGCCTAGGGCCAACAGGCGTGGGGCATGGCGTGGCCTTGCCCCATGCACGTTTGTCGGCGCTCACGAAAATCACAGGCGTATTTTTCCGTCTCGAACGTCCCGTCAACTTTGATTCCGCAGACAGACAGCCTGTTGATCTGGTCTTTGCGCTGTTTGCTCCTGCCGATACGGGCGTGGATCACCTCAAGGCGCTAGCACGCGTGTCGCGCACATTGCGGGATGCGGAACTTTGCGAAAAATTGCGGGCAAATTCTGACCCAATGACACTGCACACGTTGTTGACAGGCAGCGCAGAAAGCCAAGCGGCCTAAGCCCAAGCCCCAAATCCAAAACTGACATAGTCGCGCCGATAGGCCACGGCGCAGACCTCCTCAATTTCAGTCGTGTATATCTCGGAAAGCGAATTTGGATCGCAGGGATTGGGCAGAACGAAGGCCTGATCTTGTCCCGCCAAAGCAGGAAGGGCATTTGGCAATTCTTCGGCCCGCAACAAGAGATCAAGCAATTTCACCTGCGCCATACCTTGCAAAATTGCAGTCTGGCTGGCCCAAGCAGGATCAACAGGAAGGCCCGTTTGCCCCGCCAGATTGCCCCGTAGAAATTTTAGAAATTGCAAGAATCCTGCGCGCTGCGCCTCAAGTAACCAATCTTGCGCTCCACTTTGATTTGGCAAAACAAGCCCGTAGGTTTTGCTTAAAACGCGCCGCGCCGTTGCAAAATGAGGGCGTCCGTGGCTGACCACGATCACGCTGACGCGCGGCTGGCTCATTCTTGGCCCATCTCCGCAAGCATGACTTCGATCCGTGACACATCTTCAGGGTTGTTCAATTCCCAGAATTTGCGCCCTTTTGCTTCAACCTCGACACATAACACACGGCGACCAGACTCGAGGAAGCGCAATTGTTCTAACCCCTCAAGTGTCTCTAGCGGCCCTGTCGGCCATGTCGGATAGGCCAATAGCGCCTCGGGGCGATAAGCGTAAACACCCACATGATGAAAGACGGGGGTTTCTTCGGCGTCCTCAGAAATACCCGTGGTGTAGGGGATCACTTCCTTTGAAAAATAGAGTGCTTGGTGCGCGCTGCCAAAAACGGCCGTGGTTCCGCCAACGCGTCCTGCCTTACGATCCGCTTTGAATGCGGCCAAGGTTTCACCATCACAGCGCAAAACGGGGGTAGCAATGTCCGCAGACGGATCAGCGCGTAGGCCTGTGATCAACTCCTCCAAGAACCATGTAGGCGTCAGCGGCGCATCCCCTTGAAGGTTCACCACCATCTCAACATTTTGTCCAAGATTATTGAGAGCTTCTGCGCAGCGCTCCGTCCCATTCACACAATCGGACGAGGTCATCACAACCTGCGCGCCAAAACCTTGGGCCGCGTCTCGAATGCGCTCATCATCCGTGGCCACATAGACCGCGTCAAAACCGCTTACGGCACAAGCGGCGCGCCAACTGCGTTCAATCAAGCTCATAGATTTGCCCGAAACCCCACGCAACTGCACCAAGGGTTTGCCCGGATAGCGTGAGGATTGATACCGCGCGGGTATGACACAAATGACGCTCATGGCTCGATCAACTCCACGGTTGGGGCATAGGCGATGAAGAAGCTATTCTCAAAACCTGCCTTGCCATAGGTAAGTTCCTGATGGGTTGAAAACTCCACCATCTGGCCGCCCGCACCGCGCAACACTGCATCACCCGCGGCCGTATCCCATTCCATTGTACGGCCAAGGCGCGGATAAAAATCCGCCTCACCCGAAGCAACCAAACAGAATTTCAAGGATGAGCCTGCGCTGCGCAAATCTGAAATTTCATAGGCACTGATATAGGCATCCGTGGCGGCATCGCGATGTGATTTCGAAGTGACAACGCGCAAAGCGCTATTGTCGGCCTCTGCCACAGAAAGCAATTTCTGCGGGCCAATTTCATCGTGGTTAAAGGGCGTGAGTTCCTCAACCGATTTGCCATCCGCACGGGTGTAAAACAATCGCTGCTTCGCGGGCGCATAAACAACACCACGCATAGGACGGCCATCCAAAACAAGCGCAATGTTGACTGTAAAATCCCCACGGCGCTGCACAAATTCCTTTGTGCCATCAAGCGGGTCAACAATGATGAAATCCCGCAAGGATTGCCGATGGGTTTCGGCCTGTTCTTCGGTCACAAGCGCAAGATCGGGAAAGGCTGCGCGCAGACCCGCAGAGATATAGGCATCCGCCGCCTGATCAGCGCGGGTTACGGGGCTGTCATCTGATTTGCTTTCAACACCAAAATCATCTGAGGCATAAACCTCCATGATTTTTTCGCCGGCCCCCAAGGCCAGACTTCGAAACACGCGCTCGATCTTGTCAAAATCCATTTTGTAACAATTTCCTTAACCAGATTGCCTTAAATGGCCTTTTGCGGTTATCCTAATCTCGTTGGATGGGGCAAGTAGATCATATATATCTTGCCAAACAAACCGACATCTATGGATCAAGGCCAGCATCCATGTTTGAAGCGCGACAAACGAATACGATGAGGCGTAGCCTCTTTTCCATGCTTGAGGTGACCTATCACGCCTCGGTTCAAAAGGTGCGTTCATCGCACCACAATGCCTTTTGGGCCATCATGATCAGCATTTTACAGGCGGGGATGTTTGTCGGCGGATTTTATCTGATGTTCTATTTCATCGGCGCGCGCGAGGCGAAACTGCGCGGCGATTTCATGATGTATCTCTTGTCAGGGATTTATTTATACCTCTGCCATATCCGCGCAGTGGCTGCTGTCTCTGCCACAAAAGGCGACACCTCATCCCTGATGCAACATGGGCCCATGAATCCAATTGTGGCGATTGCATCCTCGCTGATCTCGGCATTTTACGTGCAAACCATTTAGCTCTTGATGATTTTATTCGCGCTGCACACGTTCAGCGGCACGGTGACCTTCCACAACTGGAAAGCCGCTTTGATGATTTACCTTTTGGCGTGGTTTTCTGGCTTTGGCGTGGGGCTTGTGTTTCGCGCGATGCGCCCATGGTCCCCCGAAGTGACCCGATTTGTGCAACAGGCCTATATGCGGATCAATATGGTCGCGTCAGGCAAGATGTTTGTCGCCAATATGGTGCCGGGATTCATCATTTCGATGTTTGATTGGAACCCTTTGTTTCACATTGTCGACCAAATGCACGGCGCCGGGTTCGTGAATTACTTTCCGCATCATACGAATTGGGAATACCCGCTTTATGTGGCCTGTGGCCTGCTGATTATTGGCCTGATGGCTGAGTTTTTCACAACCAAGCGGGCCTCAATGTCGTGGGATATGGGGCGCTAGCCAAGAATTTCGTAGAATTCCTTGTGATCTTTCCCAAATTCCTAGCGTTGCGCTGCTTGCAGGGGGCGATGTGCCTGCCTATATAGCCACCGAAACAGGCTGTTGTAAGCAGCTCATACATAAGCAGTGACGGAGCCGAGATCGGGCCGTTGCCGCATGTTCGCTTGAAGAAAAGGGACCAGAAAAGATGGCTAAAGTAATTGGCATTGACCTCGGCACCACAAACTCCTGTGTTGCGATTATGGACGGCGCGCAACCGCGCGTGATTGAAAACGCTGAAGGCGCTCGCACCACACCATCGATTGTTGGCTACACCGATGACGAACGTCTGGTGGGTCAATCGGCAAAGCGCCAAGCTGTTACCAATCCTGAAAACACAATTTTTGCTGTAAAGCGCCTGATCGGGCGTCGTTTGACCGATGCCGAAGTGGAAAAGGACAAGAACCTTGTTCCCTACAATATCATTGACGGCGGCAATGGTGACGCATGGGTCGAGGTAAAGGGCGAGAAATTCAGCCCCAGCCAAATTTCTGCACAAATCCTAACCAAGATGAAGGAAACCGCCGAGAATTATCTGGGCGAAGATGTGACACAGGCCGTAATCACTGTGCCTGCCTATTTCAACGATGCACAGCGTCAGGCGACCAAAGATGCGGGTAAAATCGCAGGCCTTGAGGTGCTGCGCATCATTAACGAACCGACAGCGGCCGCATTGGCCTATGGGTTGGACAAGAAAGACACCAAGACCATCGCGGTTTATGACCTCGGCGGCGGCACATTCGACATCACAATCCTTGAGATTGATGATGGCCTGTTTGAGGTAAAATCCACCAATGGGGACACGTTCCTTGGCGGTGAAGATTTCGACATGGCGATTGTGAATTACCTCGCGCAGGAATTCAAAAAGGAAAACAATGTCGATCTGACGCAAGACAAAATGGCGCTTCAGCGTCTCAAGGAAGCGGCGGAGAAAGCAAAGATCGAGCTTTCCTCTTCGACCCAGACCGAGATCAACCAACCGTTCATCTCAATGGGGTCAAACGGCCAGCCCTTGCACCTTGTGCTGAAACTGACCCGCGCGAAATTGGAAAGCCTTGTGGGTGATCTGATCAAACGCTCGCTGAAACCATGTCAGGCCGCGTTGAAAGATGCGGGCCTCTCCAAGGGCGATATTGACGAGGTGGTTTTGGTCGGCGGCATGACCCGTATGCCTAAGGTAATCGAAGAAGTGTCTAACTTCTTTGGCAAGGAACCCCATAAAGGCGTGAACCCTGATGAGGTTGTAGCCATGGGCGCAGCCATTCAAGCGGGCGTATTGCAGGGCGATGTGAAGGATGTTGTTCTTCTGGACGTCACCCCGCTAAGCCTTGGGATTGAAACCTTGGGCGGCGTCTTTACCCGTCTGATCGACCGCAACACGACCATCCCAACCAAGAAAAGCCAGATTTTCTCGACCGCTGAGGACAATCAAAACGCGGTGACAATCCGCGTCTTCCAAGGCGAGCGGGAAATGGCCGCTGATAACAAAATGTTGGGCCAGTTCAATCTGGAAAATATCCCACCTGCACCGCGCGGCATGCCGCAGATCGAAGTGACCTTTGACATTGACGCGAACGGGATTGTCTCGGTTTCTGCAAAAGACAAAGGCACGGGCAAAGAGCAAAAGATCACCATCCAAGCATCAGGCGGCCTCAGCGATGAGGATATTGATCGCATGATCAAAGAGGCTGAGGAAAACTCTGATGCCGATAAGCAGCGCAAGGAATTGGTGGAAACCAAGAACCAAGCGGAAAGCCTGATCCACTCGACCCAGAAATCCTTGGAAGAACACTCCGATAAGGTTGATCCGACCACAGTTGAAGCAATCGAGTTGGCCATCAAAAACTTGGAAGAACAGATCGCGACCGATGATGCGGGCAAGATCAAATCTGGCATCCAGAACGTGACCGAAGCTGCAATGAAACTTGGTGAGGCGATTTATAAAGCCCAAGCCGAGGATGGCGAAGGCGGTGATGAGCCATCTGGTGTCGATGATGACATCGTAGATGCCGATTTCGAAGATCTGGACGAAAGAAAGCGCTCCTAATCAGGAAATTTGATCCCGATAGACCAGCTGGGGTGTGCCTTGGCTGGTCTATGCGTTAAGAAAAGGGTGTCTACCGATGTCGAAGCGCGATTATTACGATGTTTTGGGTGTGGCGCGTGGCGCTTCGCCTGAAGAAATCAAGAAAGCCTATCGTCAAAAGGCGAAAGAACTACACCCCGACCGCAATTCTGACAATCCGAATGCGGAAGCGCAGTTCAAAGAAGCGAATGAAGCCTACGAAGTTCTGAAAGATGCCGATAAAAAAGCGGCTTATGATCGTTTTGGTCATGCGGCGTTTGATGGCGGTATGGCAGGCGGCCCCCGTGCGGGCGGCCCTCACGCAGGCGGTGATTTCGCTAGCGCCTTTTCTGATGTTTTCGAAGACCTTTTTGGCGATTTCATGGGCGGTGGCGGTGGCCGCGGTGGGCGTCAGCGCAGCACGCGCGGCTCTGATTTGCGCTATAATATGCGGATCACCTTGGAAGAAGCCTATGCGGGTTTCAGCCGTGAGATTACCGTTCCCACTGCCGTAACGTGTTCAAGCTGCTCGGGCAGCGGGTCAGAGGGCGGATCTGAACCCGTTACTTGCCCCACTTGTTCGGGCATGGGCAAAGTCCGCGCGCAACAAGGCTTTTTCACTGTGGAACGCACTTGCCCCACCTGTTCAGGCGTGGGTCAAATTGTGAAAAACCCCTGTCGATCATGCGGAGGCGCAGGTCGTGAACAAAAAGATCGTCATCTTTCCATCAAAGTGCCCCCTGGTGTTGAAACAGGGACACGCATTCGCCGCTCGGGCGAGGGCGAAGCAGGTCTACGCGGCGGGCCAGCGGGTGATCTTTATATTTTCATCGAAGTCGCCGAACACCCAATTTTCAAACGCGATGGCGTTGATCTTTATTGCCGCGTGCCCGTGTCGATGGTCACCGCTGCCTTGGGTGGCGATGTCGAGGTGCCGTGCATTGATGGCGGACGCAGCCGCGTGAAGGTGGCCGAAGGCGCGCAATCTGGTCGCCAAATGCGTTTGCGCGGCAAAGGTATGTCCGCACTTCGCGGCAATGGTACAGGTGATATGTATATCGAATTGGCGCTTGAGACGCCTGTGAACTTGAATTCCGAGCAAAAAGACCTGCTTCGGAAATTCGAGGAAAGCTTGAATAAGGGGAATAACCCCCACGCGTCAGGCTTCTTTGACAAGGTCAAAAGCTTTTTCGATGATCTGAAAAACTAACGTAAACCCCCGCTGTTGCGGGGGTTTTTGTTATTTTCCGATTTCACACGCCGCCATGACAGCCATATTCAAAATGTCATTGGCGGTGGAAACAGTTGAACAAATCTGCACAGGCCGATCTGGCCCTGTCAAAATCGGGCCAATGACCGTAGCCCCCGCCATTTCTTGCATCAATTTCACGGAAATCGAGGCGGAGTGACGCGCAGGAACAACCAAAACATTAGCAGGGCCAGAGAGTTTACAGAATGGATATTGCTGCATCGCGTCCCGATTAAGCGCAACATCCACCGCCATTTCACCATCAAATTCGAAATCAACCCCCTCGCGCGCCAAAATCGCAGGGGCATCCCCCATTTTCACCGCGCGCTCAGAGACAGGGTAGCCGAATGTTGAAAAACTGACAAAAGCGACACGCGGCTCAAGGCCCAAGATACGCGCAACATTTACCCCGCGCTTGGCAATCAGGGCCAGATCCTCGGCTTCGGGCCATTCATGGACAAGCGTGTCGCCCACCAAAACAACACGGCCCTTATGCATCAGCACCGTGATACCAACCGCGCCATCCTTGGCGGAGGCGTCAAAAACATGGTTAATCAAGCCCAAAACATGCGCGGATTTTCGCGTGGCCCCTGTGACCAGACCATCCCCATGCCCATGTGCAAGCATCAAAGCCGAGAACACATGACGATCTCGCGCGGCCAGACGATGGATGTCATGCCGATCAAAGCCTTTGCGTTGCAGGCGGTTGTAAAGAAAATCTTTATAAGCATCTAAGTGACGCGTTTTTGCGGCATTCACGATCTCAAGCTCGCACACGGCATCCGCCAAACCCGCCGCTGAGAGTTTTTCCGCGACATCAGCCTCACGCCCAACGACCAGTGCCTTGCCCAAACCATTGCGCTGATAGGCCACCGCGGCGCGCAAGACGCGAATATCGTCCCCTTCGGCAAAAATCATACGCGCTTGCGCATTACGGGCGCGGGCATAAATGCCCTGCATGATGGAGGAGGTCGGATCCATCCGCGCCTGCAAATCATTGGCGTAGGCATCGAGATCCAAGATTGGCCGCCGCGCTGCGCCCGTATCCATACCCGCGCGCGCAACAGAGGGTGGAATCGTATAGATCAATCGCGGGTCAAAAGGTGTGGGGATAATATAATCGCGGCCAAAAGACAGCTTTTCACCATAGGCCATTGCGACCTCATCAGGCACATCTTCGCGCGCAAGTTCGGCCAAGGCGCGCGCGCAGGCGATTTTCATTTCATCATTGATGGCGCGGGCGTGAATATCCAACGCACCGCGGAACAAATACGGGAAACCAAGAACGTTATTCACCTGATTGGGGTAATCACTGCGCCCCGTGGCCACGATCGCATCTGGGCGCACCTCGTGGGCTTCTTCTGGCGTGATTTCTGGATCAGGATTTGCCATGGCGAAAATCACAGGGTTTTCGGCCATGGATTTGACCATGTCTTGCGTGACCGCCCCTTTTGCCGAAACACCAAGAAAAACATCAGCGCCGCGCATCGCGTCTTCAAGACTGCGCAAATCGGTTTTCACCGCATGGGCCGATTTCCACTGGTTCATCCCTTCCGTGCGGCCTTGGTAAACCACACCTTTCGTGTCGCAAATAATACAATTCTGATGCTGCGCCCCCATGGATTTCAGCAGCTCAAGGCAGGCGATCCCTGCCGCGCCTGCACCGTTCAAAACGATACGGACATCTTCGATTTTTTTGCCCGTCAAATGCAGCGCATTGATCAAACCCGCCGCACAGATCACCGCTGTTCCGTGTTGGTCATCATGAAAGACGGGAATATCCATTTCTTCCTTGAGACGCTGTTCAATCATGAAACATTCGGGGGCCTTGATATCCTCAAGATTAATCCCGCCAAAGGTGGGCCCCATCAGGCGCACGGCGTTCACGAATTCATCGACATCTTCCGTGGCAAGCTCGATATCAATCGAGTTGATATCGGCAAAGCGTTTGAACAAAACCGCTTTACCTTCCATCACGGGCTTTGAGGCGAGTGCGCCTAGATTTCCAAGACCTAGAACGGCTGTCCCGTTTGAGATCACGGCAACCAGATTGCCCTTGGTAGTATAATCATAAGCGGTTTCGGGCTTTTGCGCGATCACCTCGCAGGGAACGGCCACACCTGGCGAATAAGCAAGGCTGAGATCCCGTTGGGTCGACATGGCCGTTGACGCGGAAATGTCAATTTTCCCAGGGCGGGGTTCCAAGTGATAGGCCAAAGCCTCTTCACGCGTGACCTTTGGTTTATTTGCCATAAATTCGCCTCCTCTTTCATTCGGTTTACAATCCCTTGACCGTAGCGACAACGCATCTCTTTTGTCCCTTCAAACAATGCCGCAGAGACAGTAGGGTAAGCCCAAAGAAGGGGGCAGGAATGACAGGCCAAATCACGCCAATGATGGCGCAATATCTTGAGGTGAAAGCCCGCCACGCGGATGCGTTATTGTTTTACCGCATGGGCGATTTCTATGAGATGTTTTTTGATGATGCTGTCACCGCCGCCGAGGCATTGGACATCGCCCTAACAAAGCGCGGTCAACATCTGGGCGAAGACATTCCTATGTGCGGTGTGCCCGTTCATGCGGCTGAGAACTATTTGCTGACATTGATCCGCAAAGGATTTCGCGTTGCCGTCTGTGAACAGCTCGAAGACCCCGCCGAGGCGAAAAAGCGCGGATCAAAATCGGTTGTTAAGCGCGATGTCGTGCGGGTTGTCACCCCGGGCACTTTGACCGAGGACAGCCTGCTTGACGCGCGGTGCCACAATTATCTAACGGCTTATTTTGAATCACGGGACGGATCAGCCGCACTTGCATGGTGCGATATGTCGACTGGGGGGTTTTGGGTGATGCCCGTAACCCCCGCACGGCTTGGCCCAGAATTGGCACGCCTCGCACCGCGCGAAATTCTTATCTCGGAAAACCTTGATCCTAGCCGCATTGCCTTAATCGAAGAAACTGGCGCAAGCGTGACACGCCTTGCACCGTCAAGTTTTGACAGCAGATCCGCAGAAACACGGCTCACCGATTTGTTCAAAGTCGACAGCCTAGAGGCCTTTGGCCAGTTTGAACGTCCTGATCTCTCCGCCATGGGGGCGGTGGTCGATTATTTGGACATCACGCAGAAAGGCAATTTGCCCCGCTTGCAACGGCCACAGCGGCAATCTTTGACGCGGGTGATGTTGATTGATGCCGCAACGCGGAAAAATTTGGAAATTACACAATCGCTGTCGGGCGGGCGCAAAGGCAGTCTTTTGGCGGTGATCGACAAAACTGTGACCAGTGCAGGTGGGCGTTTGTTGGAGCGGCGCCTTTCCGCCCCGTCCACAGATTTTGACGAAATCACAGCTCGACATGATGCGGCGACCTTTGCGCTGACGAATTCTTGGATTTCAGAAAGGCTGCGCGAGATTTTACGGAAAGTTCCTGACATGGAACGCGCGCTGTCACGCCTGTCCTTGGATCGGGCCAGTCCACGGGATTTGGCCGCAATCCGTTCTGGTCTGCGCCAAGCGCAGGAGGTGGCAGCACAGCTTGGTGGGATCGAACTTTCCTCGTTATGGCACAATTTAGTGACTGATCTGGTCGATCATGAACCCCTGATTGGGCTGCTGACAGATGCCCTGATTGAGGAGCCGCCTTTACTCGCCCGCGATGGGGGATTTGTTGCGTCAGGCTATCACCCTGAGCTGGATGAGATGCGCGCCCTTCGGGATGAGGGGCGTGGAATTGTCGCAAAAATGCAAGCCGACTATATTAGCACGGCAGGCATTCCATCCCTTAAGATCAAACACAACAATGTGCTTGGCTATTTCATAGAAACGACCGCCACCCACGCGGAAAAGATGCTATCTGCCCCCCTGTCCGAGCAGTTTATCCATCGCCAAACCACGGCCAATGCGGTGCGCTTTACCACAGTCAACTTGTCAGAACTCGAAACGAAGATCCTTAATTCTGGCGCGCGGGCGATTGAGATTGAGAAACAAATCTTTGAGACGCTGCGCCAAGAGATTTTAGCGCAGTTTGATCCCGTCATGCGCGCCGCATTTGCCCTCGCATCAGCGGATTTTTATCTAGCCTTGGCGCATATCGCGCGGGCACAAGATTGGGTGCGGCCAGAGATTACAAAAGATCGCGATTTTAATATTGTCGCAGGTCGCCATCCTGTGGTTGAGGACGCGCTTCACGGCAGCAAAGATCGCTTTGTTCCAAATGACTGCGCGCTATCCCCGCAGAGTGATGCCGCCGCCATACAATTGCTGACTGGCCCCAATATGGCGGGTAAATCAACCTATTTGCGGCAAAACGCATTGATTGTGATTTTGGCGCAAATGGGCGGTTTTGTGCCTGCAAGATCGGCAAAACTGGGATTGGTCAGCCAAGTTTTCAGTCGCGTTGGGGCCTCTGATGATCTAGCGCGCGGCAGGTCGACCTTCATGGTCGAGATGGTGGAAACAGCCGCGATTTTGAACCAAGCCGATCATCGCGCCTTGGTTATCCTTGATGAGATAGGGCGCGGGACAGCCACCTATGACGGGCTGTCGATCGCATGGGCCACGCTCGAATTTCTACATGATGTTAATAAGTGCCGCGCACTTTTTGCGACCCATTACCACGAATTAACCGCGCTTGCGGGCACCCTATCAGGCGCGCGCAATGCAACCGTTGCGGTCAAAGAATTTGAAGGTGAGATCGTCTTTCTTCACGAATTACGCGAAGGCGCCGCGGATCGATCCTATGGGGTTCAGGTTGCGAAACTTGCAGGATTGCCGCCTGCGGTGATTCATCGCGCCGAAGAAGTTTTGAAGAAACTGGAAAAGAATGATCGTGAGGGCGGCGCGCAGAAATCGCTGATTGATGATTTGCCGCTCTTTACCGCACAGCCTGCGCCACAGGCCCCCAAATCATCCCCGCTTGAGGATCGCCTGCACGCCGTGCATCCAGATGAGATGACGGCGCGCGAGGCGCTCGATTTGATTTACGACCTAAAGGCGTTGATAAAAGATTAGGATTTCGGTGTTGATGACACACCCACCTGCGCAGGGCGCAAAAGGCGATCATGCAACAGGAATCCTTCGGTCATAACCTGAATGATCTGGCCCGCTGTCGTGCCTGGAACGGGGGCCTCAAACATCGCCTGATGCATTTGCGGATCGAATTGGTCGCCCTCTTCGGGTTTCACGACTGTCACGCCATGTTTTGAGAAAACATTCAGAAGCTCGCGCAAGGTCAGCTCAATACCTTCAATCACGCTGCCAGCAACATCACGTTGCTCATCGCCAACAGCCGATAAAGCGCGGTTGAGGTTGTCATAAACAGGCAACAAATCGCGGGCGAGGCGGGTGCCGCCATAATGCTCGGCTTCGCGGCGATCCCGCTCGGCACGTTTGCGCAGATTTTCGGAATCCGCCATGACGCGCAACAAACGATCGCGCAGCTGATCCCGCTCCTCGGTCAGCGCAGTAATAACGCCTTCGGGGCTGGTATCAACATCTTCGCCAATGCCTTCAGCAAGGTCGATATCTTCCTCAGGCGCGTCAATATCATCAAGGAATTGCTCTTCCTGTGGCTCTGCCATCTTTCACCTCTTATGCACGATCAGAAATTAATTTCCCAACCAACTGTGCCGTGTAATCCACAATCGGCACGATCCGACCGTAATTGATGCGCGTTGGCCCAATCACGCCCACAGCGCCGATAATTTTCCGTTCCGAGTTCATATAGGGAGAGACAACCAAAGAGGAACCCGTAAGTGAGAATAACTTGTTCTCAGACCCAATAAAAATGCGCACACCATCGCCGCGATCGGTCAAATCAAGAAATTCCGCGATGTCCCGCTTGCGTTCGAGATCATCAAACAAGGATTTGATCTGTTCGAGATCTGCAATTTCTGGCGCATTGTCCAATAGATTCGCCCGCCCGCGAACAATAAGGCGCTCGCCCCGATGACCAGAATTTTCCCAAATCGCCAAGCCCTGTTCAATTAGCGATTTTGCAATTTCATCAATCTCGCGGCGGCGTGTTTTGACCTCTTGCTCCATCACCGCGCGCAAATCTGTAACGGTGCGCCCTTCTGCCCATGCGTTCACAAAATTCGCAGCCTCGCGCATCGCACTTGGCGTCAATCCAGGCGGTGGGGTGAATAGCCGATTTTCAACATGGCCATCGGCGAACACCAAAACAACAAGGGCTTTTTCGGTTGAGAGGGATACAAACTCAACATGTTTGATCGGCGCCTCGTGTTTCGGGGCAAGCACCAAACTGGCGCCATGGGTGATGCCCGACAATGCCTTGCCAATCCGATCCAAAGCCGTTGAAACCGTGTCGGAATTGCTTTGAACTGTCGCATCAAGGTGGGTTTTGTCGTCTTCGCCGAGTTCGGTAATCTCAAGCAACCCATCCACAAACATGCGCAGTCCCAAATGGGTGGGAACACGCCCCGCCGAAATATGCGGGCTGTCGAGCAGGCCGAGATATTCCAAGTCCTGCATCACATTTCGGATAGTGGCGGCTGAAATCTGTTCGGTCATGTTGCGGGTCAGGCTGCGTGATCCAACGGGCTCACCAGTGGAAAGATAGCCCTCAACCACGCGGCGAAAAACTTCGCGCGATCTCTCGCTCAACTCAGCGAGAATTTGTGATGTTTCACTCATTCTTCAGCCCCAAATCATCACCTAATTTCTGCGAATGGGCCGCAGATGATCAATCCTGCTTGCAACTGCCCCTTTACTGCGACTATCCCACAGAGGTGGATCACAAGGAGATATTTATGCGTCCTTCAGGCAGAAACCTAGATGAAATGCGAAAAATTTCTATTGAAACTGCCGTGATGCGCCATGCGGAAGGGTCGTGTTTGATCAAATGCGGCGATACCCATGTTCTGTGTTCCGCCACAATCGAAGAGCGCGTGCCGCCTTTTTTGAAAAATTCTGGTTTGGGATGGGTCACCGCTGAATATGGGATGCTACCACGCGCCACGCATACGCGGGGGCGGCGTGAGGCTGCGGTTGGCAAACAATCGGGACGCACACAGGAAATTCAGCGTCTCATTGGTCGCGCATTGCGGGCGGGCGTGGATCGCTCCGCGTTGGGTGAACGTCAAATTACCATCGACTGCGATGTTATGCAGGCGGATGGTGGAACGCGCTGCGCCTCTATCACCGGGGGTTGGGTCGCATTGCGACTTGCTGTGAATAAGCTGCTTGCCTCTGGCGCCATTACATCTGACCCGATTTTGGATAATGTTGCCGCCGTCTCTTGCGGCATTTACGCGGGCCAACCTGTTCTTGATCTCGATTACCCCGAAGATTCAGAGGCTGGAACCGATAGTAACTTTGTTATGACCGGCGCAGGTAAGCTGATTGAGATTCAAGCCAGCGCAGAGTCAGCGACTTTTTCCTTGGATGAATTCGCAGAATTGCAAAAGCTTGCTCCGAAAGGCGTTGCAGAGCTTGTTTTGGCGCAAAACGCGGCGGTTGCGTGATGCGGAAATTCACCTCAAACACTTTGCTTGTGGCCACCCATAATCAAGGCAAACTTGAGGAAATATCTGCGCTTTTGACGCCATTTGGCATCAAGACCGTGTCCGCCAAGGATCACGATCTGCCCGAACCCGAAGAAACAGGCACAACTTTTATCGAAAACGCGCGGATCAAGGCCCATGCTGCCGCCAAGGCAACAGGTCTACCCGCTTTGGCCGATGACAGCGGTATTGAGATTGACGCGCTTGGAAATACTCCTGGTGTTTACACGGCTGATTGGGCCGAAACCCCGAACGGGCGCGATTTTGTAATTGCCATGCAGCGCGCCCATGATGAGCTAGAGGCTGCAAACGCCCCACATCCACGCCTCGCGCGGTTTTGCTGCACGCTTGTCCTTGCATGGCCCGATGGCCATGACGAGATATTCGAAGGCGTTATGGCGGGTCAGGTGGTTTGGCCAATGCGGGGTGACCAAGGACACGGCTATGACCCGATTTTCCAACCCGAAGGCTATGACATCACCTTTGGTGAGATGGATCGTTGGGAAAAAAACAAAATCAGTCACCGCGCTGATGCATTTGCGAAATTGGTGAGCCTGTTTGAACAAGCGTGACGATTGGGAAAATGGCGGCTTTGGGATTTATATCCACTGGCCCTTCTGTCAGGCTAAATGCCCCTATTGCGATTTTAACTCGCATGTATCGCAGTCCATTGATCAATCACGCTGGAAACATGCCTATCTGAGTGAAATTGATCGATTGGCCGCTGAATGCGGCGGGCGCGTTCTAAAGTCGGTGTTTTTTGGCGGCGGCACGCCATCTTTGATGGATGGGGATCTGGTCAACGCCATTGTCGCGCGGATTTTACAGCACTGGCCCGCGGCAAATGGTCTAGAGATTACCCTAGAGGCCAATCCGACCTCTGCGGAGGCAAGTCGATTTAAACAGTATCACGAAGCGGGCGTTTCGAGACTGTCTATGGGCATCCAGGCCCTAAATGACCCTGATCTCAAAGCACTCGGTCGCCTGCATGGCGCCGAGGAAGCCTTGCGCGCCTTTGACATTGCGCGCGGCATCTTTCCCCGTGTCAGTTTTGATTTGATCTATGCGCGGCAGCATCAAAGCCTAGAGGATTGGCGCACGGAGTTGCGCCGCGCCCTCTCTTTAGGGTTAGATCACTTATCCGCCTATCAGCTCACAATCGAAGAGGGCACCGCCTTTGGCGCACGTGCCAAGATCGGCAAGCTCGATGGCCTACCCACTGAAGACTTGGCCGTTGATATGTATGATGTGACCCAAGAACTCTGCGATAGTGCGGGATTGCCGGCATATGAGGTGTCCAACCATGCCAGCGATTTGGCGCAGTCTCGGCATAACTTGGTTTATTGGCGCTACGGCGATTATCTCGGCATAGGGCCTGGGGCCCATGGGCGTTTAACGCTCGGCGGCGTGAAATACGCGACAGCGACACCGCTTTCGCCAAATCTGTGGCTGGATCAAGTGAACCGAACGGGTTCAGGTGAAACCGCACGGGAAGAAATTTCTTCGTATGATCAAGCTGTTGAGGCGTTAATGATGGGGTTACGCCTCAGTGAAGGCGTATCTCTTGCACGGATCAAAAACCTATCAAATATAGCAGTTAATTTAGAAAAGTTGAATGAATTCAAAGATTTAGGGTTAATCGATCTAAATGGCGACAGGCTGAGTTGCACTGCGTCTGGACGGCCCGTGCTGAATGGCGTGTTGCGCGGCTTATTGGCCTAGGCCCCGCTCCCCAAACGGCGCATCAGCTCATCCAAGGCTTCGAGATCTTTATAGATGATTAAGATCTTACCAGCCCCAGACCCTAAATCATGACTGATATCCACCTTCATCCCCAAGACGGCTGACAAATCCGCCTCAATCGCGCGGGTATCAGCGTCTTTATTTGGTGCTGTTGGGCGCGGAGATTTAGATTTATCGCCTGCCGCGCTTGCCAGTTTTTCCGCCTCGCGCACCGATAACCCTTTGGCAATGATCTCGCGTGCCAGTTCCAAGGCATTAGGCGTTGTGATCAGGGCACGCGCGTGACCCGCTGACAGGCGCCCTTCGCGCAGCATAGCCTGCACATCATCAGGCAACTGCAAAAGACGCATTAAGTTTGCAATATGGCTGCGGCTTTTCCCCATCGCCTGAGCCAGTTTTTCTTGGGTATGGCCAAAACGATCAATCAGCTGCCGATACCCCATTGCCTCTTCGATTGGATTCAGATCAGCGCGCTGAATATTTTCGATAATCGCGATCTCGAGAACCTCAACATCTGTGAAATCCCGAATAATGACGGGCAATTCATGCAATTGCGCCATTTGCGAAGCGCGCCAGCGGCGTTCGCCAGCAACAATCTGATAATCACCATCATGGTTTGGATCGGCGCGCACGATAAGAGGCTGAATAATGCCCTTTTCCTTAATCGATGCGGCAAGCTCCTCCAGTGCTTCTGGGGTGAAATTACGGCGCGGCTGTTCGGGATTAGGACGAATACGTTCAATCGGCAGTTTGGTATCCGCACGGCGCGCTGGGGCAGGTTGCGATCCCTCGATATCTTGCGCTGGCGCGGCATTCGAGGTTGGGCTCTTCCCCACATCAAAGTCTTGCATCAACGCAGACAGACCACGCCCCAAACCGCGTTTATCCCGTTTACTCATTATCTTCTCCTAGCGCAACTTTACCGCATCGTGGCGCGCCACGATTTCTTCTGCAAGCGCCTTATAGGCAAGCGCGCCTGTTGAGGTTGCATCATAATCCAAAACAGTTTGCGCAAAGGATGGCGCTTCAGACAGGCGAACATTGCGCGGGATTTTGGTTTCATAAACCAATTCCCCCAAGGTTTGCCGTGCATCATCTTCAACCAATTTTGAAAGGTTATTCCGAAGGTCATACATCGTCAAAACCACGCCTTCGATGCGCAACTCCGAATTTGCACCCTCACGAACTTGGCGCACTGTCAACATGAGCTGTGACAAACCTTCCAATGCGAAAAATTCGGCCTGAAGGGGCACCAAGACAGAATCCGCAGCGACCAAAGCGTTAACTGTTAAAAGGCTTAAGGATGGCGGACAATCCATGAAAACATAATCATAGGCGCGCAAATCCGCCGCGCTAAGCGCATTGCGCAATAGGATAATACGTTTTTCATTATCGCTGAGTTCAACATCAGCCGAGCTGAGATCGGTTGTCGCGGGGACAACATCAATGCCATCAACCTTGGTTTTCTGCGTCACATCCGCTAGTTTCGCTCCCTCAATCAGCAAATCATAGCTTGAGAGATCACGATCTTCGACACCCAACCCGGTCGAGGCATTGCCCTGTGGGTCAAGGTCAATCAGCAAAACACGTTTGCCCATTGCAGCCAATGCGGCGCCAAGATTGATTGTTGTGGTTGTTTTTCCAACCCCGCCTTTTTGGTTGGCAATCGCGATAATTCGTAGAGAGGCGCGTTCAGACACGGCGTAATTCCTTTATTTCTATGATTTGACCGTCGTCACTGGTTACGCTCGGATGAGTCTTGATCGACATCTGCCACGATTCCTTTGCGGTGTCGATTTCTTGCGGGGCAGATTGGCCCTTTAAAAACAAACATTGCCCATCTGTTGCTAAATGGCGATAGGACAGCGTGCAAAGCTTGGACAAATCGCTAAGCGCGCGGGCAGAAATGATGTCAGCATTTTGGGGCGGCGCGTCTTCGATCCTGCGGGACATCACATTTATAGATATCCCGACCTGACGCGCGACATCCCGCGAGAACGCGCATTTGCGCAAATCAGATTCTATGAAATGAAAGCTGATATATGGGGATTTTTCTGCTGCAATAATTGCGCAAACCAATCCAGGAAAACCGCCGCCACTGCCCATATCTAGCCATTTTCCACTGGATTTTGCCGCCAATGGAAAGATTTGTGCAGAATCTACGATATGGCGGGACCAGGCATCAGGTAGTGTTGCAGGGGCTACCAAATTGATCGCCTTTTGCCATTTCACCAACATATCAACGTAAATCTGCAATCGATCCAATGTTTCACGTGAAACAACGGAGCTAAGATATACCTGCGCTTCGCCTTCGGTCATGCGGATTTCCGTTGAATTTGGCGCAGTTTTGTCAGGATTAACGTCAAGGCGGCTGGGGTCATGCCATCAATTCGGCCTGCTTGCCCCAAATCACGTGGCTGCACTTTGGTCAATTTCTGCCGCAATTCTGTTGATAGCCCCTCGATCTCCATAAAATTCAGGGTTTCGGGGATTAATTGCGCTTCGTCTCGCTTAAGCGCCTGAACATCGCGCTCTTGGCGTTCAATATAGGCGGCATATTGCGCCTCTCGATTAATCTGCGCCTTTGTCGCCGCACTCTGGTCGATCAATTCGGGCCAAATGGCCTCAAGATCGGAAAATTCTATGTCGGGGAAGGCCAAAAGCTCGACCCCGTTACGGCGCTGACCATCTTGGTTCATATTTAGCCCGTACTTCTTTCCCTCAGATGGCGTCAGATTATGGTTCCGCAGGAGGGTGTAGCAGACGTCAATCTGGACCATCTTGTCTTCGAATAAACGCTTGCGCGTCTCGTCCACTGTGCCGAGATCAATACCAAGCGGTGTAAGACGCTGATCCGCATTGTCCGCGCGCAAAGAAAGACGAAATTCGGCGCGCGAGGTGAACATGCGATAGGGTTCGCTGACACCGCGGGTCACCAAGTCATCAATCATCACGCCGATATAGCTTTCACGGCGCGAGAATATCACTACATCCCGCCCCTGCGCGGAACGCGCTGCATTAACACCCGCCACAAGCCCCTGCGCGGCCGCCTCTTCATATCCCGTTGTGCCATTGATTTGCCCAGCGAAATAAAGGTTTTTTACAGCCTTAACCTGCAAATCGGCCCCAAGCGCGCGGGGGTCTACAAAGTCATATTCAATCGCATATCCTGGTTGAAGGATCTCAACCGCCTCTAACCCAACCATCGAGCGGACATAATCCACCTGAACATCAGCGGGAAGCGAGGTTGAAATCCCGTTTGGATAGATAGTGTGATCCTCTAGACCTTCAGGCTCAAGGAACACTTGATGCGAGGTTTTGTCAGCAAATCGCACAATCTTATCTTCAATAGAGGGGCAATACCGGGGCCCGATCCCCTCAATATGCCCGCCATACATCGCAGAGCGGCCAAGATTGTTGCGGATAATCTCATGCGTTTTTTCATTGGTATGCGTAATACCGCAGGCAATTTGGCGCACATGTGGCTTATTCGATAGGAAAGAAAATAGGACAGGATCATCATCCGCGGGTTGGGTTTCTAAAATATCCCAATTAATCGTGCGCCCATCCAAACGCGGCGGCGTGCCTGTCTTCAAACGGCCAAGTGGCAGGGCAAAACTGTCGATCCGCTGCGCCAATTTCACCGAAGGCTTATCACCCATTCGCCCACCAGGCATACTTTTGTCGCCAATATGGATAACCCCACGCAGGAATGTGCCTGTTGTCAAAACCACTGATTTCGCTGAAATCTCGGCACCATCCGCCAAAACAACGCCTGACACTGCCTCGTCAGTGCCAAGAAAATCGGCTACCTCACCCGCTATAATTGACAAATTCTCTGTTCTGGCGAGCAGATCTTGCATCGCAGCGCGGTATAGTCTGCGGTCAGATTGCGTGCGCGGGCCCTGAACCGCAGGGCCTTTGCGGCGATTCAGCAAGCGAAACTGAATACCTGATCGATCCGCAGCCAAACCCATAACACCCCCTAGGGCATCAATCTCACGCACCAGATGGCCTTTACCCAAGCCGCCAATGGCTGGATTACAGGACATAACGCCAATATTATCTAAGGATAATGTGACAAGCGCGGTTTTTGCGCCGGCCCGCGCGGCTGTATGAGCGGCCTCTGCACCTGCATGGCCACCCCCAATCACAACAACATCGAAATCATGATGTTTCACGTGAAACACTCCGCTTTTCTTATTTACCGAGGCAAAACTGCGAAAAGATTTCGCCCAAGACCATTTCAACATCGACACGGCCAATCAGCGAATCTAGCTTTCTTATAGCATATCGCACATATTCCGCAGCTATGTCTGTGTGACTATCGCCTTTTGCAAGCGCAATCAGCGCATCATCCAGGCCTTGCCGCGCATCAAGCATCGCTTGGCGATGGCGCATATGGGTTGCGGTGGCAACATTGGCCGCGCGATCCGATAGGCGCGCTGAAATTAACGCGATCAACTCATCCACGCCCTGACCTGTCTGTCCTGATACGGAAATCCCGCTGCCGCTCTGTATGTCGGCCTTACCCAATATGGATATATCATCAACGTCCAGATCAAAGGGCGGCTGTTCCTTTGGGTTAGATTTCAGAAAAACCCGCAAATCTGCGGATTTTGCGCGATCTATCGCCCGCTCAACACCGATGGATTCAATCATATCCATGCTGTCACGGATGCCAGCGGTATCGAGTAGCGTCACAGGCAGGCCACCGAGATCAAGGCGCACCTCAATCACATCGCGGGTTGTTCCTGCGATTTCTGAGGTGATGGCGATGTCCCGCCCAGAAATAGCGTTCAAAAGCATGGATTTGCCTGCGTTTGGCGCACCGATTATAGCGACCTCAAACCCGTCACGGATGCGCTCAGCCACCAAACTGCCTGCAATTTCGACATCCAAACTCTGCACCACTTGCGTGATAAGGCCCTGTACCTCAGGGGTCACGTCAGTGGGCACTTCCTCATCCGCGAAATCGATCGTCACTTCGATGAGAGCTGTCGCGCGCAACAAATACTGCCGCCACGCCTCAACCAATTTTCCCAAATGTCCCGAAAAAACGCGGTTGGCTTGGCGTCTTTGTGCCTCTGTTTCTGCATTGATGAGATCACCCAGGCCTTCAACCTGAGCAAGATCAAGCTTATTATTTTCAAGGGCGCGGCGGGTAAACTCGCCAGCTTCGGCCATACGGGCGCGGTCAGTTTCTGACAAAGCCGCAAGAACGGCTTTCACGACTGCAGGGCTGCCATGGCAATGCAGCTCAATCACATCTTCGCCTGTAAAGCTATGCGGGGCCTGAAATCGCAACGCCAAAACATGGTCAATAATCTGGTCTTTGTTCTTGAAAGGTCGAAGCCGAAATTGACCAACATCTGGAAGGCCGCCAAGAAATTTTGAGCATAAATCGACTGCCTCCGCACCCGATACACGAATAACGGAAACGCCCGCCCGACCATTGGCCGAGGCGAGCGCGAAGATGGTATCCGCAATGAAGCCCGGCATCTTAGGTGTTCATGGAGTCGAAGAATTCCGAGTTCGTTTTGGTCTGTTTCAATTTAGAAATCAGGAATTCTATCGCGTCTGTAGTGCCCATTGGATTCAAGATGCGGCGCAAGACATAGGTCTTTTGCAAATCGCCCTTATCGACCAAAAGGTCTTCCTTACGGGTGCCAGATTTCAAGATATCCATAGCTGGGAAGACCCGCTTATCCGCCACTTTACGATCCAGCACGATTTCCGAGTTACCCGTGCCCTTAAATTCTTCAAAGATCACTTCATCCATACGGCTGCCCGTATCGATCAAGGCGGTTGCGATAATTGTCAGCGATCCACCTTCTTCGATGTTACGCGCCGCACCAAAGAAACGCTTAGGGCGTTGCAGGGCGTTCGCGTCAACGCCGCCTGTCAAAACCTTGCCCGATGATGGGACAACAGTGTTATACGCGCGCCCCAAACGCGTAATAGAATCGAGCAAAATAACAACATCGCGTTTATGCTCGACAAGCCGCTTTGCTTTTTCGATGACCATTTCCGCCACCGCAACGTGACGCGTTGCAGGTTCGTCAAAGGTTGACGATACAACCTCACCCTTAACTGACCGCTGCATATCCGTCACTTCTTCGGGGCGTTCATCAATCAGCAAAACAATCAAATAGCACTCTGGATGGTTCGTTTCGATAGAATGCGCAATGTTCTGCAAAAGCACGGTTTTACCCGTGCGTGGCGGGGCAACAATTAAGGCACGCTGGCCTTTACCGATGGGCGATACCAAATCAATGATGCGTGCAGAACGATCTTTGATTGTTGGATCTTCAATCTCCATCTTCAACCGCTCATCAGGATAAAGCGGCGTCAAGTTATCAAAGGCAACCTTATGGCGCGCCTTTTCTGGCACCTCAAAATTGATCTTGGAAACTTTGGTGAGGCCAAAGTAATTCTCTGTCTCGCGTGGTGCAGCAATCACACCCTCGACTGTGTCACCCGTGCGCAAGCTATGCTGACGGATCATATCAGGCGATACGTAAATATCGTCCGGGCCTGGGAGATAATTGGCCTCGGGTGAGCGTAAGAACCCGAACCCGTCTTGCAAAACTTCCAGAACACCATCGCCGTAAACATCCCACCCTTCTTCAGCGCGCTCTTTGAGAATAGCGAACATCATGTCGCCTTTGCGCATGGTCGAGGCGTTCTCGATCTCCAGCTCTTCTGCCATAGATAGAAGATCTTTAGGTGATTTTGCCTTTAGATCAGCAAGGTTGAGAGAATTAACTGTCATGAGAGTTCCATATGTCCCTTGAGACGCATCGCGTTTAAGGGCTCTTGCACAATTGGGAAGGATAGAGATCGGATGACCGCTTGGCCTGTCTTCTACGCAGAGATGGAACTCAAGTCAATCTGCAGCTCAGCGCGTAAAATTTTGCCAATGTTAAAAAAGAAAATAATAATTTTAAGAAAAGGGTGATGATTTAGTTGTGCGGTGCAAAACTTTGGAAACTTAGTTATCATTATCTTATCAACAAGCACTCCACTGGGTATGATATTTACCCCCACAAATCTAAATTCTATAAAAATAAATAATATCAGATAGTTAGCGAAAAAATACGAGTGAAAAGCTGTGGAAAAAATTGGGATATGTCCGTGTCTGTCGTATTTTTTCCGATCTACTAGGATAGAAATTACACCCGTGGATAACCGAAAGATAATTTTTCGCCTCGCAGCAATAACCTGTGGTTGAAGCGGCGCATGCGACTATGTCATCACTTGATCCAAAGGGTTATCCCCAAGACTTCCCACGGAATTATCCAATGCAAAAAATCATCTTGGCGTCCCAATCGGCAATCCGACAGCAGCTTTTGCAGAACGCTGGGGTGTCATTTATCGCAGAAAATGCGCGAATCGATGAATCGTCATTAAAGACATCATTGTTGGCCGAAGGTGCCCCGCCACGCGATTTGGTAGATCAATTGGCCGAGGCGAAAGCCGCCAAACTTGCGCGAAAAAATTCTGACGCTGTTGTTATTGGCTGTGATCAGATTTTGGAATTTGAGGGTAATGTTCTATCAAAACCAGACAGTCTGGAGGACGCGCGCGCGCAATTGACGATGCTCCGTGGAAAATCGCACAAACTTATGTCCGCTGCGGTGATCTATCACGAGGCTCAGCCAATTTGGCGCCATATTGGTGTCGTGCGTCTCTTTATGGCAGAATTTAGTGACAGCTATCTTGACGCCTACCTTTCCCGCAATTGGCTCGATATCGCACAGGCAGTTGGCGCTTATATGCTTGAATCCGAGGGCATTCGCCTGTTTTCTCGGATCGAGGGCAGCTATTTTGATGTTTTGGGCCTGCCACTCACCGAGGTTTTGAACTTCTTGGCGCTGCGAGGTTTTATAGAAAGATGACAGCATCGGTGCCACTTGCGGCTGTTATTGGTGACCCAATTGATCATAGCAAATCCCCCGTGTTGCATGGGTTTTGGCTGCGGGCCTATCAGATTTCGGGCCATTATGTGCCGCTGCATGTAACATCTACCGACTTAGAACAGGTTCTGGCTGCGATGCCGCGGATGGGGTTTGTTGGCGCAAATGTGACGATTCCCCATAAAGAAACCGTTTTGGATTTGGCCGATATTGTCACTGATCGCGCGCGTGCGATTGGCGCCGCCAATACCCTAACCTTTCACAAAGATGGCAAAATCGAGGCTGATAACAGCGATGGCTACGGATTTCTTGCCAATATTCAACAAAACGCGCCCGCATTCGATGCAAAGGATGGCCCTGCTGTTATTCTTGGCGCGGGCGGCGCGGCAAAGGCGGTCATCTATGCTTTGCTAGAGGCAGGCGCACCGCAGGTGCGGGTGCTGAACCGTAATCTTGATCGTGCGAAAAACCTATCTGCCCGATTTGGGGATCGTGTTTCTATGCATGAGGTGTCAGATCTTCCAAGCCTTCTTGGGGATTGTAACCTTCTGGTGAACAGCACATCGCTGGGCATGATAGGCCAGCCACCCCTTGCGGCGGATTTGAGTAATTTACCAAAAACCGCCGTTGTGAACGATATCGTTTATGCCCCTCTTGAAACGGATCTCTTAAAACAAGCGCGCGCCATGGGCGCAATCGCAGTTGATGGTTTGGGGATGCTGTTGCACCAAGCCGCGCCTGGTTTTGCGAAATGGTTCGGAAAAGAGCCCGCTGTGACCGATGATCTGCGCCGCGCGGTTTTGGCGAAATGAGTTTTCTTCTTGGTCTTACGGGCTCAATCGGGATGGGCAAAAGCACCACCGCAGATATGTTTCGTGAGGCGGGTGTTCCTGTGTGGGATGCCGATGCGACAGTGGCCAAACTTTATGCCAAAGGTGGCGCTGCGGTGGCACTGCTTTCAGCGTTGAATATGGGGTTGATCCAAAATGACGCGGTGGATCGTGTAGCATTGAAAAATTGGGTCAAAACAGACCTGAACGCGCTCAATTGGCTTGAATCTCATATTCACCCTCTCGTCGCCGCAGATCGAGCCAAATTCATTGACGACCATGCAGATCAGTCCCTGATTGTTTGTGACATTCCGCTTCTTTATGAAACAGGTGCGGATCAATGGCTGGATGCCGTTTTGGTTGTGACCACTGATGCCCAAACGCAGAAAGCCCGCGTCATGGCACGAGCGGGAATGGATCCTGAGCTATTTCATCAAATTCTTGTGCGCCAGATGCCAAGTTCTGAAAAAATTGCCCACGCGGATTATGTGATAGAAACAAATAGCTTTGAGGGCGCGCGCAAAGCCGTGCATGATTTGATCAACGATTTAACGGCAAGGGCAACGTGATGCGCGAGATTGTTCTAGACACCGAAACCACAGGGTTTGAGCCGTCCGAAGGCCACCGCATTGTCGAAATTGGCGCGGTTGAATTGTGGAACCACCTGCCAACAGGCAAGACATACCACCAATACATCAACCCTGAACGCGCGATGCCGCAAGAGGCGTTTAACGTGCATGGATTGGGCGATGAGTTTTTGGCCAATAAACCAGTTTTTGCCGCCATTGCGCAAGATTTTCTGGATTTTGTCGGTGATGCAAAGCTGGTCATTCACAATGCAAGCTTCGATATGAAGTTTTTGAATGCAGAACTTGGATGGGTGAACAAACCGCTTTTGCCAAATGATCAGGCGATCGACACGTTGGCTATAGCGCGGCGCAAATTCCCTGGATCACCCGCAAGCCTTGATTCCCTATGTCGCCGTTTTGGTGTCGATAATTCTATGCGCGAAAAACACGGCGCGCTTTTGGATTCGGAAATCTTGGCCGAGGTCTATTTCGAGTTGATCGGGGGCAAGCAGCCTGACTTTGCCCTCTCGCCAGATGATCAGGACAAAGATCGTGATGTTGTACGGCCAATGCGGCGCGCCTCTGCGCGGCCAGAACCCCTTAAGCCGCGTTTAACAGATGAGGAAACCGCCGCCCATCATGACTTTATCTCCGAGATGGGCGACAAGGCTGTTTGGATGCGTTAACGCTTAGGCATCTGCCTTTTGTTCGGTCATTTTGCGCGCCAATTCATTGCGATAAAGCGCAACAAAATCAATCGTGTCGAGGTTCAGCGGCAAATACCCACCGTCCCGCGTGACGTCTGAAACGATGCGGCGGATGAACGGGAAAAGCATCCGAGGGCATTCGATCATCAGATACGGGTGGAGCTGTTCTTCGGGCACGTTGTCGATGTGGAAAATACCAGCATAATCAAGGTCGACGCGAAAGATTGGTTCAGGGGCGTCCCCTTTGGTTTTCGCTTCAATCGTCACTTTTACGATGACGTCATACTGCTTTTCCGTGGGCCGCTTTCCGCCATCGAGCGCGACACGCAATTGAATGTCGGGCTGACCCGCGCCTTGAACCGATTTTTGCGCTGCGATGTTCTCAAACGACAAATCTCGCACGAATTGTCCCAAGATTTTCATTTGCGGCGTTACGGGTTGTTGTTGTGTTGCGCTGTCTTGCGCTGCATCCGCATCTTTTTTCGCCATTTTTCATCTCCCAAAGGCAAATTTTTAAGGCGTCTTAACAGCCCGATCCAAAAGCCTCAATGCCGTGTCCACCCCGATGGGCCATGCGGGTCTGTATCTAAGATCTCGCCATCTTCATCTATGATTGTGCCAGATTGGCTGCGAAAATTGGCTTGGCTTTGAAAACTGGTGGTTTTTATGTGTGATTTGACCTGAAGGATCAAAAATTGTCGAACGCGCGGCACCAACAAGGAAAATCCAATCACATCGGTGAAAAATCCAGGTGTTAGCAACAGGGCGCCCGCAATTAGGATCATCGCCCCATGGGCCAGCGGCTCGGTTGGGTCATTTAATTCGTTAAAGCTGGTGCGGATTTGCGACAGCGCCAGTGATCCTTGTGATCTGACCAACCATGTCCCCAAAATTGCCGTTAAAACGACCACAGCCAAGGTTGGCCATAACCCAATAAATCCGCCAATTTGTATGAACAAGCCAATCTCAATCAGCGGAATCGCTAGAAAAAGAACAAATAGCCACATTTTTTCAGCCTTTCCCGCAGATAGTCGGTAAAACCGCGCCCAGCTTCATGGACTTGGCCCCCTTCCCTCCCTACATATGAACCTCAAGCGCAGTCTAAAACCCCTGCGGCAACATTAGCCTGTATCAAAATTGGATTGAGACCCACATGAACTCATCATTTCTTTCCCTTTTGGTTCTCGCGGCAATCGCGATCTTTTTGATCCTGCGGTTGCGCGCCGTTCTTGGCACGCGTGAGGGGTTTGAGAAATCGCCCGAAGTCGTAAAAACCTCAAAATCTGCACAATCCCGTAATTTTGAGGTGATCGAGGGCGGCCCTGATCGGGATATCACCGATCATGTTCCTGAAGGATCAGAAAGCGCCCGTGCCTTGGCCGCGATGAAATCCGCAGAGCCCAGTTTCGCGGTGGGAGAATTTTTGACTGGTGCGCGCGGCGCCTATGAAATGATTCTCATGGCGTTTGAACGTGGCGATATTTCGGAAGTGCGCGATTTCCTATCCCCCGAGGTTGCCGAGAGCTTTGACGAGGTTATCGAAGCGCGCCGTGCGCAAGGCCTTGAGATTGAAGCAAACTTTGTGGGCCTCAATGATATCGCTGTTCAAGAAGCCCAGTTTGACGTCACCTCGCGCGAGGGTGAGGTCACGGTTCGCTTCGCTGCAGAACTGACCTCTGTGGTGCGCAACTCTGATGGTGAAATTGTCGAAGGCAGCGCAACCGAAATCAAACGCCAGCGGGACGTTTGGACCTTCGCCCGCGAAATGGGAAGCCGCAATCCAAATTGGGTTTTGGTTGCCACAGGCGGCTGATCCTAGCGTAAGGACTGCGTGGTGACTTATCCCCAACCCATAGGATTTTCCGATCTTTTGGGTTGGGATGACGAGGATTACGCCGAAATCCTTTCAATTTTCCAATCTCAAACGGATTTGGCGATAGCTGACCTTGTGACAGCCGCCCGCAGTGTTCGCCCCTCACAGGCCCGCGCGTTTTTTCAATCAAATTTTCAGCCTCTCAAACTTGGCCCCGCCTTTGCAGGACATATCACGGGATATTATGAACCCGTTTTGCCCGCCCGCGCCGCGCCAGATGCTGAATACAGGTTCCCGCTGTACGCCGCCCCAAAAGATATGCCGGAGATTTGGGCGACACGCGCCGAAATCGAAGCGGGCAACTTGCTTTCGGCGCAAGGATTGGAACTGGTCTATCTCAACTCGCGCATAGACCAGTATTTTTGCCATATCCAAGGATCTGTTGCCGTGACCTACCCAGATGGTGAGACGCGCCGCTTTGGGTTTTCGGCAAAAAACGGGCATCCCTATCGTTCCATTGGGGCTGAATTGGTCGCGATGGGCGAAATCAGTGCGAAACAGATCACCGCAGATTGGGTCAAAGATTGGCTGAGGCACCATCCCGACCAAATGGACGCGCTTTTACAGAAAAACCCCTCCTATATCTTCTTTGAACCGCATCACAAAAATGGCGCGGTCGGTGCCACAGGGCAGGTTTTGACCGCGAACCGCTCGCTTGCGATTGATCCCGCATATATCCCTTATGGTCTGCCCGTCATGGTTGCAGGCGAGACGCGTGCGGCGCGGATTTATTTTGCCCAAGATTGTGGTTCTGCCATTAAAGGCGCGCAGCGGGCCGATATTTTCTGTGGATCAGGTGATGCTGCGGGCAGGAGTGCGGGCGCAATAAATGAACCCGCCAGCTTGACCGTGCTTTGGCCCAAGGGTCATGATTTGCCCAATGGATGGGCAGGATAAGCCATGGCGAAAAAACCAAAAAACCTAAGCAGCGAAGACCGCGTTTTATGGGATCGCGTTGCACGCAGTGCTAAGCCATTGAAACGTGCCGCCGCCAATTTCTATCTTGCAAAACCCGACACGGCGGCCATTCCCCCGCGTGAGATTGTCGATTTTACGCCAAAGTTAGATCTCAGTGACTTTGACATTGGGCTGACAGCCCCATCTGAGAAACCGCAAAACCCGCCCGAAAAGCGCCCCGTTCGTATGGATAAAAAATTGCATGGCCGCATGGTGCGGGGAAAGTTGCAGCCAGAGGCGAAAATTGACCTTCACGGCATGACACAGGCCCAAGCCCATCCTGCGTTGCAGCGATTTATCCTTGACTGCCATGCGCGTGGATATCGTTTGGCCCTTGTGATTACGGGTAAGGGCAATCTGTCTAGCGGCCCCCATTATGACCCGATTGCGCCCGCCCGTGGGGTATTGCGGCAAAACGTGCCACGGTGGCTGCGCCACCCATCAATCGCGGGCTATATCCTTGATATTCGTGAGGCGCATATTCGCCATGGCGGGGCGGGTGCGCTCTATGTCTATCTCAGGAAATAGAGACTATAACACATAGCGGCTAAGATCGGCCTTACCTGCCAAGTCGGCGAGATAGGTTTGCACATATTTTTCATCAACGACCACGCCTTCGCCGCTTCTGTCAGGCGCGGTAAAGCTCAGCTCCTCGAAAACACGCTCCAGCACGGTATAAAGGCGCCGCGCACCGATATTCTCGACCGATTTATTCACATCTGCCGCGATTTTGGCCAAGGCTTTGATCCCATCTTCGGTGAACTCAACAGTCACGTTTTCGGTCGCCATCAAAGCGGAATATTGGCGGGTCAGGGCATTATCGGTTTCTGTCAAAATGCGGGAGAAATCATCCTCAGTCAGTGCCTGCAATCCTACCCGTATGGGCAAACGCCCCTGAAGTTCTGGCAACAGGTCAGAGGGTTTTGCGATGTGAAATGCGCCAGAGGCAATGAACAGGATATGGTCTGTTTTCACTGGCCCATGTTTTGTCGAGACTGTTGTCCCTTCAATCAGAGGCAATAGATCACGCTGCACCCCTTCGCGGCTGACATCCGCCCCGCGGGTTTCCGCGCGCGCGGCGACCTTGTCAATTTCGTCAATAAAGACGATGCCATTTTCTTCAACGGCCCGAATGGCCTCTTTCGTGACTGTTTCTTGATCCAAAAGCTTATCAGCTTCTTCACCGATAAGGATTTCATAGCTCGCCGCCACAGTCATCTTCTTGCGGATTTTCCGCCCGCCAAAGGCCTTGCCGAATATATCGCCAAGGTTCATGCCGCCGCCCATTGGCCCCATTTGCGGCTGGCCTGGAACTTCAAACATGGCCATTGGGTTGGATTGATCCGCAACTTCCAATTCAATGACAGTGTCGTCCAATTCCCCTGAGCGAAGTTTTTTGCGGAACATCTCGCGGGTTTGGTCGCGCGCATCGGTGCCCGCAAGCGCCTCGATCACACGATCTTCGGCGGCTTTGTGCGCTTTGGCGGTAACTTCTTCGCGCATATGGTCGCGCACCATAATTTGCGCGGCATCGACCAGATCACGGATGATCTGCTCGACATCACGACCGACATAGCCCACCTCTGTAAATTTTGTCGCCTCAACTTTGAGAAACGGGGCGCGGGCCAGTTTCGCCAAACGGCGGCTGATTTCTGTTTTACCCACCCCAGTCGGCCCGATCATTAGAATATTTTTTGGGTAAACTTCATCACGCAAATCATCCCCAAGTTGCTTGCGCCGCCACCGATTGCGCAGGGCAACCGCCACCGCGCGCTTTGCGTCGGCTTGCCCAATGATGAAACGATCCAATTCCGATACGATTTCGCGGGGGGTCAGGTCGGTCATTTTGTGATCCGCTCCACTGTGAGGTTGCCATTGGTATAGACGCAAATATCAGCCGCAATTTCCATTGCGCGGCGGGCCACATCTTCGGCGGACTTATCGCTATCCATCATCGCGCGGGCCGCGGCCAATGCGTAATTTCCCCCCGACCCAATCGCGGCAATCCCGTGTTCTGGTTCTAAAACATCGCCCGCGCCCGTGATGACATAGAGCTCGGATCCATCTGTGACGATCAACATCGCCTCGAGCTTTTGTAAATACTTATCCGTGCGCCAATCTTTCGCCAATTCAACACTGGCGCGCTGTAATTGGCCTGGTGTTGCCTCAAGCTTTGTTTCGAGACGCTCAAGCAGGGTAAACGCATCTGCTGTCGACCCTGCAAATCCTGCGACCACCTCATACCCGCCCGGGGAAAGGCGGCGGACTTTGCGTGCTGTGCCTTTGATCACGGTTTGGCCAAGACTGACTTGACCATCACCTGCAACCACAACCTCGTTACCCTTGCGCACACCGATAATGGTTGTGCCATGCCAATCTGGAAAACTATTCGACATGTTTACCCTTTCATGTTCCGCTCAATATGGAAGCGGCACGATCAGATCACAACCACCGCTTCGGCCAATTTTTGCGGCGGGGCACACGAAAGGCTAGCATCGGCATCATCCATGCTTTGCGAAATCTATTAAGATCAAGCGATTCATGAACCCCTGTCACGGTCTCACCATTGATTTTGGTTCGCACCATAGCACGGTTGTAAAATGGGGCGTCCAACATGGGCCGAACCTCATGTGGGGCAAAATCTGGATCCGCGCGGGTTTCACGGCGCACCCCCCAAAATGCGGACTTAAACCTTGCAGTGCGCGGCGCATCAACGGGCGATGCCTTGCCCGTTTCATCAAAGGCAATGGCGGCCGCAAGATTGCTGCCATTGCAGCGCGTTGCATCATAGAAGCAACAAGCGCCCTCTCGCGTTGGAAAGCGGCCCCATGTCCAGTAATCAAAATCTTCCTCTAAGGCGCGAGTGCCAAAATTCGCATCAAAATATCCATGCCCAGACCATGACCAACCTGCATTTTCGAGACGAACCTGGATATCGGCAACGGGTGCGAAAGGGCGCCAAATATGCGCACCATCATCGCAGAGCGGCAATTCCACATTCGTCACTGCGCGTGGGGTTAGTGTCACTTTGCCGCGCAACCGCCCGCCATGTGGTGTTGTGCGTTCATCAATATGAATGGTGAGGGCTGAACCGTCCCAAGACAGGCGACTAGGGCCTATTTTCATTTCTGTTTCCGAAAGCTCTAGCGCATCTCGGCCCCTATCTGTCATCGTCCAACGGCCGCCTTTGCCATAGGTGACAACATTCAAGCAGCAATGATCTTCGGGGTCTTTGCGCCCCGACCAACGATACCACGGCGAGAAAACTGAACCTATGAAGGCGATGATCGAAATAGCCTTGGTTCCGTCATCGCTTATGCCGTCGATATACCACCACGCATAGCCGTTGGGCGGGACGGCAAGGTTAAAGAATGGTCCGTCAAGATCGCCTCGGCCGCGTGCCGTCCTGAGAGGCAGGCCATCGGAATTCCCGCCCCCGGATGGGTGCCCCCCCCCGCCAAGTATAGACCCTTGAGAGAGGTCCGCGCCCGCGGCCGTTTCAATGCTGCCGTCATTCCATGTGGGCTCAGCCCGTAAAGGGATCCGCGCGAGGCGGGAAACATCGTTGCGAAATCCTGTGGTGTCATCAATGCGCTGTCGGGGATCGGGTCGGGAAAGATCAACCCGCGATCCGCTAATGTTTGGAATGTCAGATGACGACATGCGGCCACCTCCCTTTCTGTTGGGGCCTCGGTCGGCGCGCCGTTCATGATAATTTCAAATCTTTGCAGCGCCGTATCTGTGTTAGAGTTGAGCCCAGAATCCTGAGCGCAGATATAAAGCGTTGGATCACGCGGCAGCGCACCATTTTCGATAGGGTCAAATTCGCTGCGTTGGTCATCACCAAAAAATACGTTGTGATGGGCCAGGGTCTTGCCCCAAGCGCGGGAGGCGAAACTCCAAACATAGGCAGATAGGCTGCGCGGTTCGACCTGTGCGCGGGTGACACGCGGCGCGTGGTCTTGGCCCAAAAGCCCAATATGAATCGCGCGCGGGTCACCATTAAACACCACAATATCTGCCGCAACATGCCGACCATCTGAAAGGGTGACGCCAGTGACATGATCCGCATCTTTTGTAACGGCCTCGATGGATTGCCCAAGCTGAAACTCGATACCCATGGATTGCCCGATATTTTGCATTGCGCGGGCCAGTTGATGCACGCCGCCTTTGACCCGCCACACACCCGCCGCCTCGGATTGCCAAATCAGCGAAAGCAGCGCGGGGCTAAGATAAGGGTTGCCGCCAACATAAGTGGAATAGCGCGCAAAAACTTGTGCCAAACGGGGATCGCTGAACCGCTTAAAAACCGCTTGCGCCAAAGTTTGGTGCGGGGCCATTGCGCGCATCAGATGGGGTGATTTCAAGACCGTGAGCGTCAAATCCGTTTGTCGCGGATGAGCGCGCAGCATCATTGGCCCCTCGAATGCTGAAAAAAGCGCGGCCGTATCTTGGTGGAATTTGAGAAACTCGCCGCGTGCCTTGGAACCTGAAAAGTGATCAATAGCCGTAAGCGTTTCTTCGAGATTAGCATGAAAATCTAACTCGCTGCCATCTGGCCAGAAATGGCGGGCAAGGATGTCATCCCGTGTTAGGGTCACATGATCCTCAAGCCTCAAACCTAATGTTTGAAACAGCTCGTCAAACACATGGCGCATCGTCACCACTGTTGGCCCCGCATCAATCGGTCCCGCCGCAGATGGCACTTGCCGCATTTTGCCGCCGACATGGGGCATCGCATCAAAGACTGCGACCTGACATCCCGCATGCGCGAGGCGCAGCGCGGTTGAAAGACCGCCCATACCTGCACCGATCACCACGGCGCGGGGCCTGACAGGTGCAATAGGGCGGGTCACAGTGTTGCGTCTTTCATTAGGGCCACTCGCGAGATTATGTCAGATATTGTTGACATATTCCCGTAAACTGTCCAGTCTAATTTACATATGCGTGGGATCCTCCGCGCAAACCTCGATTAAGGCTGAGTGACCATGTCCCTGTCCGCCCGCATAGAATCAGCGATCTCTTCTGCCCTCTCTTTAGCCATGAAAGAGCCTGCACCGCGCAAATTGGCGCAAGCCTTGGATCATGCCGTCAATCCGGGCGGTGCGCGGATCAGGCCGACAATCTCCCTTTCTGTGGCGAAGGCCTGTGGGGATGATAAGCCGAATCTTTCCAATGCGGCATGCGCGGCGATTGAGCTTATCCACTGCGCGAGCCTCGTTCATGATGACCTGCCCTGTTTTGACAATGCGGATTTGCGGCGCGGAAAGCCCACGGTGCATATCGCTTATTCGCAACCCATTGCGGTTCTCGCAGGTGATACGCTGATTGTTTTGGCCTTTGAGGTCTTGGCTCGTGCCGCGGTGGATGATCCATTGCGGGCAGTTGAGATGATCAAAATCCTAAGCCAAGCCACAGGCATGCCCAATGGAATTTGCGCAGGCCAAGGCTGGGAAAGCGAAGATAAGATAGACCTGTCCGCCTATCATCGGTCGAAAACAGGCGCGCTGTTTGTTGCCGCCACCAAAATGGGTGCCGCTGCTGCGGGGGAAGATCCCGAACCTTGGACAGAACTGGGCGCTCGGATTGGTGAAGCATTCCAAGTTGCCGATGATCTGCGTGATGCGCTTTACGATGAAAAAACCTTGGGTAAGCCTGTGGGTCAGGATGATCTCAACGGGCGACCCAATGCTGTTTCACAACTGGGCGTGCGCGGCGCTGTTTCGCGGTTGGAGGATATTTTATCTGGCGCGATTGCCTCGATCCCGTCTTGTGCGGGTGAAGCGGCGCTGTGTGATATGGTGCGCGTATATGCAGAGCGGCTTACGCCTGTTTTGCCCGCACATCACGCGGCCGAATGAGATATGGCCGCTATTTCCCCAAGTGACGAACCGCGCCCAAAATTTTGGGATAAATGGCGCGCGCGCTATCTGGATTTGGTGGGTACGGCTGCATTTCAATCATGGGCCGCGCGTTCCCTCTTTACGCGTGGGGCTGCAAAACGGGATGGCGAGCGGCTCTTTGATTTGGTGGCAGGCTTTACTTATAGCCAGATTTTGCAGGCTTTTGTTGCGCTTGATCTGCAACGCCATTTGCGCGCCCGCCCTGCCTATCCTTCTGAATTGGCCGCAAAGATTGATGCGCCCGAAAGACGGGTTTCTGTCTTATGTCAGGCCGCAGCCAGTCTTGGGCTTTTGACCCGTTTGCGGGATGGGCGCTATGCCTTAGCGCGGTTAGGCGCAGCGATCAATGGCGTGGGTGGCCTGCGCGACATGATCTTGCACCACGATATTCTATATCGCGATTTGGGCCCTGCGGAAGGGTTTTTTCGGGGGGAAACAGACCCAGACCTTGCACGGTTTTGGCCTTATGTTTTTGGGGCCGCCGCCGCGGAAGATCCTGCTACGGCAGAGCGCTATTCGCATTTGATGTCAGAGACGCAAAATCTTGTAAGTGACGAAATCCTCTCAAGCCTGTCCTTTGGGAAGGCGCAGCATGTCATGGATATCGGGGGTGGCACGGGTGTGTTCTTGGCGGCCTGTGCCAAGGCTCATCCAGACGTTCAGGTGACCCTTTTTGATTTGCCGCAGGTGGCGGCACTGGCCCAAGATCGGTTTGAGCGCGCAGGCATTGCCGCGCGGGCCACGATTGTCTCGGGCAGTTTCCGCGATGATCCTTTGCCACTTGGGCCAGATCTTATCACCCTCATCCGCGTTCTTTACGATCACGAAGATGAAACCGTCCTTCGATTGCTGAAATCGGTTCACGCCGCTTTGCCTGAAGGCGGTAAGATCGTCATCGCCGAGCCGATGTCGGGCGGGGAAGCGCCAGATCGCAGCGCGGATGCGTATTTCGCGCTCTATTGTATGGCGATGGGCACAGGCACAGTCCGCAGCGCCGCCCAAATCGGCGAATTATTGTCGAAAGCAGGGTTTGCGCGGGTTTCGCCCGTCAAAACGGGGCGTCCATTTGTGACGCGGATCGTTACAGCTGAAAAGACTGTCAACAAAAGCTGACAATCTTTTTGTATAAACTGTCCATTTTAATTGACATACAGTGCTGTAATATTAAACTGACACATGACTCACAGTGGAATCTCATTGCGTCTTGAGGCGCGATTTGATCCGAAAACCAAGGGGAAGTGCGACCGTGCACGCGACCGCCGTCATACTCGAAGGGCCAAAGAAAATAGGGCTCGGACAGGTTAGCCTCGTGGCGCCTGCGCCAGAGGATATGGTTGTGCGCGTGTGTCACTCTGGCATTTCCACTGGAACCGAAAAACTGTTTTGGTCTGGCCGCATGCCGCCCTTCCCAGGCATGGGCTACCCCCTCATCCCGGGCTATGAAGCTGCTGGTGAGGTCGTTTCAACACCGAAAAATTGCGAATTTTCAGTTGGTGATCATGTTTTTGTACCGGGCGCGAATTGCTATGGCGATGTGCGTGGCCTGTTTGGCGGCGCGTCTTCCATGTTGGTTACAGCGCCAGAGCGCGCCGTGCGCATTGATCGTGCCAGCGGCCCTGAAGGCGCGCTTTTGGCTTTGGCTGCCACAGCCTATCATGCGCTCGCGGGCCATGACTTGCCTGATTTAATCGTGGGTCATGGCGTCTTTGGTCGTCTCTTGGCGCGTCTTACTTTGGCGCTGGGCGGCCTTGCCCCGACTGTATGGGAGGTTAACCCTGCCCGGGTTTCAGGCGCAGAGGGATATCTCGTTACCAATTCCACCGATGATACGCGCCGTGATTATCGCTGCATCTACGATGCTTCGGGCGTGGCGGCGTTGTTGGATGAAATGATCGGGCGCCTGACCAAGGGCGGTGAAGTCGTCTTGGCAGGTTTCTATCCCGAATCTCTCGAATTCGCCTTTCCGCCTGCCTTCATGCGTGAAGCGCGGCTGCGGATCGCGGCGGAATGGACGCGCGCCGACTTGGTTGCCACCCGCGATTTGATCGAAGCGGGACAGCTCAGCCTTGGTGGTTTGATCACGCATCAACTGCCCGCCGCAGAGGCAAGCCTCGCTTATCCTCAAGCCTTTGAAGATGCTGCTTGCCTGAAAATGATTTTGAATTGGGAGAAGCCAGAATGACCCTCGATGTTCCCAATCTTAAGGATTTCGATGCCCGCCTGCGCGATGAGGCGCAGCAAGAGCCGACCCTCGAAGTGCCTCAGGGCGAACCCACTAAGAAAACGCAGATCATTGCGATTTATGGGAAAGGCGGCATCGGTAAAAGTTTCACCCTTGCCAATCTCAGCCATATCATGGCCGAGCAAGGAAAGCGGGTTCTGTTGATTGGTTGTGATCCGAAATCCGATACGACCAGCCTACTTTTTGGTGGCAAAGCCTGCCCAACGATCATCGAAACCTCGACCAAAAAGAAATTGGCGGGCGAGGAGGTGAAAATTGGGGATGTCTGCTTTAAGCGTGGCGGAGTCTATGCGATGGAGCTTGGCGGGCCAGAAGTTGGCCGCGGCTGTGGTGGGCGTGGGATCATCCACGGCTTTGAGCTGCTTGAGAAACTGGGCTTCCATGACTGGGATTTTGACTATGTCCTGCTCGACTTCTTGGGCGATGTGGTCTGCGGCGGGTTTGGCCTGCCGATTGCCCGTGACATGGCGCAGAAGGTGATTCTGGTTGGATCAAATGATCTGCAATCTCTGTATGTGGCGAATAATGTTTGCTCGGCGGTGGAATATTTCCGCAAAATGGGCGGCAATGTAGGTGTCGCGGGTTTGGTCATCAACAAAGATGACGGCACAGGCGAGGCTCAGGCCTTTGCCAATGCGGTGAATATACCCGTTTTGGCCTCGATCCCTGCGGATGATGATCTGCGCAAGAAATCTGCGAATTACCAAATCGTTGGGACGAACCAAAGCCAATGGGGCGCGCTCTTTGCGGCTTTGGGTGAAAATGTCGGCGAAGCGCCGCCGTTACGACCAACGGCACTGAACCAAGATGAATTGATCGGCCTTTTCGATGGCAAGGATACAGGTGCGGGCATTGTCCTAGAGCCTGCAACCGAAGCCGATATGCGCGGCAAGAACGCCGCGCCGAAAAAGTCGCTTGAAGTAATTTATGACGAGGTCTGAGGAAGAATGTCCGAAGAAGTGAGATATGATGCTGCCGATGAGGCCGAGGTAATCCTCGGCCAAGATCGCGCTGATGCATCTGCCGCTTCGGATGGGCAGACTCCGCCCGAATTGGGGCAGGGTATGGGTTGCCACGCAGGGGCGGCCGAAATGGAAGCCGCCGCACGCATGGCGGGGAAATCCGAAATCCTTGATCAATATGCCCGCGATTACCCGCAGGGGCCGCATGACAAACCCCAAAGCATGTGCCCTGCCTTTGGCAGTTTGCGCGTAGGGTTGCGGATGCGCCGCGTGGCATCGGTTTTGTCTGGCTCGGCCTGCTGTGTCTATGGCCTCAGCTTTGTCAGCCATTTTTATGGCGCGCGCCGTTCAGTCGGCTATGTGCCTTTCAACTCGGAAAGTTTGGTTACGGGCAAACTCTTCGAGGACATTCGGGATGCTGTTCACGAGATGGCAGATCCCGCGCGCTATGATGCGATTGTGGTGACCAATCTTTGCGTTCCGACTGCCTCTGGTGTTCCGCTGCGTCTCCTGCCGCAGGAGATTAACGGTGTTCGGATCGTGGGCATTGATGTGCCAGGATTTGGAATTCCCACCCATGCCGAAGCCAAAGATGTGCTTGCAGGCGCTATGTTGAATTATGCCCGTAAAGAGGTGGAGGCTGGCCCCGTCCAAGCCCCTGTTTCGGGCAAATCAGATCGCCCGACAGTGACCCTGTTGGGCGAGATGTTCCCAGCCGATCCCATTGGGATTGGTGGGATGCTCGCGCCGCTCGGTCTGGCGGCAGGTCCGGTCGTTCCCTGCCGTGAGTGGCGCGAGCTCTATTCTGCCTTGGATAGCGAAGTGGTGGCAGCAATCCACCCGTTTTACACATCCGCCATCCGAGAATTTCAGGCCGCAGGCCGCACGATTATTGGCAGCGCCCCCGTTGGATATGACGGAACAGCCGCATGGCTGTCTGCGATTGGTGCGGCTTATGGTGTTGCGGCGGATCAGATTGCTGCTGCGCAAAACGCCTTTTTGCCCGCGATCAAGGGTGCGCTTGCCGCCCAAAAGATCAACGGAACGATCACCTTGTCGGGCTATGAGGGGTCAGAGCTTTTGGTCGCGCGCCTGCTGATCGAGAGTGGGGCCGATGTGCCCTATGTTGGCACGGCCTGCCCGAAAACACATTGGTCAGAGCCTGATTTGGACTGGCTAACAGCCAAGGGTGTTAAGGTTAAATTCCGCGCAAGTCTCGAAGATGACTGCGCCGCGATGGAAGCAATCAAGCCTGATCTTGCCATCGGCACGACCCCTGTTGTGCAGAAGGGCAAAGAGCTTGGCATCCCAAGCCTGTATTTCACCAATTTGATTTCCGCGCGTCCTTTGATGGGGCCAGCGGGTGCAGGGTCTTTGGCGCAGGTGGTCAACGCTGCCATGTCCAACAAAGATCGCATGGATCATATGCGCGCCTTCTTTGAAGGTGTCGGTCACGCGGATACGGCAGGCATTTGGGAAGGCAGCCCAAATGAGCGGCCTGATTTCCGCGCCACGCATCAGAAAAAACTCGACAAAGCGGCCCGTGCCGCCAAAGCGCAGGAGATGATCTGATGTTGATCCAAGATCATGATCGCGCGGGCGGATATTGGGGGGCGGTTTACGCCTTTACCGCCGTCAAAGGATTGCAGGTGGTCATCGATGGCCCAGTGGGTTGTGAAAACCTGCCCGTCACATCGGTTCTGCATTACACCGATGCGTTGCCACCCCATGAATTGCCGATTGTGACCACGGGTCTTGGCGAGGAAGAATTGGGCCGAGATGGCACTGAGGGCGCGATGAAACGCGCTTGGGGCACGCTAGACCCCGCGCTTCCTGCCGTTGTTGTCACGGGCTCGATTGCCGAGATGATAGGCGGGGGGGTCACACCGCAAGGCACCAATATTCAACGCTTTTTGCCGCGCACCATTGATGAAGATCAATGGGAGGCCGCAGATCGTGCCATGACGTGGATTTTCACGGAATTTGGCATGACCAAGGGGCGTATGCCGCCCGAGAAACAGCGTGAAGAAGGTTCTGCGCCGCGGGTCAATATTCTTGGGCCGATGTATGGCACCTTTAATATGGCCTCTGATCTGCATGAAATTCGCCGCCTTGTGGAAGGTATCGGGGCCGAAGTGAATATGGTCATGCCATTGGGCAGCCATTTGGCCGAAATGCGCAACTTGGTTAATGCCGATGCCAATATCGTGATGTATCGCGAATTTGGGCGCGGTTTGGCCGAGGTTTTGGGCAAGCCCTATTTGCAAGCGCCCATTGGGGTTGAGTCGACCACGAAATTCCTGCGCCAATTGGGCGAGATGCTGGGCCTAGATCCCGAGCCTTTTATCACCCGCGAAAAGCATTCGACCCTCAAGCCTGTTTGGGATTTGTGGCGGTCGGTCACGCAAGATTTCTTCGCAACGGCCAATTTTGGCATCGTGGCGAACGAAACCTACACCCGTGGCATTCGGCATTTCCTTGAAAGTGATCTTGGGCTGCCCTGTGCTTTTGCGGTGGCACGCACAGCGGGCAAAAAAACCAACAATGACGAAGTGCGCAGCCTGATTTCTGCAAAGCGTCCCTTGGTCTTGATGGGCTCCATCAATGAGAAGATGTATCTCGCGGAAATGAGCGCGGGCCATGGCCCTCGCCCGTCTTTCATCCCTGCAAGTTTCCCTGGCGCCGCGATCCGCCGCGCCATAGGCACGCCCTTCATGGGATATGCAGGCGCGACTTATCTTTTGCAGGAAATCTGCAACAGCCTGTTTGATGCCCTGTTCCATATTCTTCCGCTTGGCAGCGAGATGGACAGCGCCAAAGCAACCCCGACAACATTGCGCCGCGATTTCCCATGGGACGCTGATGCGCAGGCGTTGCTCGACAAAATTGTTGCCGAACACCCCGTTTTGACACGGATTTCGGCGGCCAAAACCTTACGCGATGCCGCAGAAAAAGCCGCGCTTGAAAGCGGGGCTGAGCGGGTCGTGAAAGAAACGGTGGCGCAACTCGCGCCGCGCCGTTTTGAGACGCTGAACGAGGGAGGCGCATAATGACAGATATTAGCTCCAACACCCAAATTGCGCGGTCAAAGCCGCCCAAAACGGAGTTCATGATTTACTTCGGGATCATTTTTCTCGCGACCTTGCCGCTTGCCACGCTCACTTGGGGCTTGGCTGCGCTGCGCACAGGAAGCTTGACGGAAAAAGGCCCCGTAAAGCGCGCTTGGAGCCAGGCGCGGATTATCACGCCGATGATTTTTTCGGCCTGATCCTCTCGCTAAGCCGCCGTTCGAGACCGATTAGACCCGGTCGAGGCACATAGGTGAGACGATAAAATTTTCGGCGTGACGACCGGAGCCGACACAAGTTCGCCAATGCGGGTTGACTACCCGCGTGGGTGGAATGCCGACAAGACAATGAGGTTTTGTCGGGGCCCGGCCGCAGGGTGTGCGGCACTAGTCAAACGTTCCGGAGGAAAGTTCATGGCTGGTAACACCGATCTGTCCTTTACAGGTCTGACCGACGAGCAGGCGCAAGAGCTCCACTCGGTGTATATGAGCGGCCTTTGGCTGTTCGCAGGTATCGCCCTGCTTGCTCATATCGCCACGTATATCTGGCGCCCGTGGTTCGGCTGAGGAGTAAGACATGTCCAAATTTTACAAAATCTGGCTGATCTTCGACCCGCGCCGCGTCTTCGTGGCTCAGGGCGTCTTTCTCTTCTTGCTCGCTGCAATGATCCACTTGGTGGTTCTGAGCTCGGGTCTCAACTGGTTTGAGAGTGCAGCTGCAGCAGGCATGTAAGAGTTAGGCCTGCCGCCTGCGGCGCGCCTGATATGCCTTATGACATCGCTGCGGGCGGGCTGCCCGCCCGCAGCTAACCGACCAATAACGGACGGCTAAGTGGAGATGATCCAAAGCCGCCAAACGCGGAGACAGACGCATGGCTTTGCTAAGCTTCGAAAGAAAATATCGCGTCCGCGGAGGGACGCTGATTGGCGGCGATCTGTTCGACTTCTGGGTTGGCCCTTTCTATGTGGGCTTCTTTGGGGTGACCACGATCTTCTTCGCTGCCCTTGGAACCATCTTGATCTTCTGGGGGGCGGCCATGCAAGGCACGTTCAATCCTTGGACGATCAATATTGCCCCACCTGATCTCTCTTACGGGTTGGGCATGGCCCCGCTGCTCGAAGGCGGCCTTTGGCAAATCATAACGATTTGTGCCGTTGGCGCCTTTGTATCCTGGGCCTTAAGAGAAGTTGAAATCAGTCGAAAGCTTGGCATGGGCTATCATGTTCCATTTGCCTTTAGCTTCGCGATTTTGGCTTATGTTACATTGGTTGTTGTGCGCCCCTTGTTGCTTGGCGCATGGGGCCATGGCTTCCCTTATGGTATCTTTAGCCACCTCGATTGGGTATCCAACGTTGGGTATTCCTATCTGCATTTCCACTATAACCCAGCCCATATGATTGCGGTGACCTTCTTCTTCACCACGACCCTCGCATTGGCGCTGCATGGTGGTTTGATCCTATCCGCGGCGAATCCTGAAAAAGGCGAAGAAGCGAAAAGCCCTGATCATGAAGATACGTTCTTCCGTGATTTCATCGGCTATTCTATTGGCACTTTAGGGATACACCGCTTGGGTCTGTTGCTGGCTTTGAATGCTGGTTTCTGGAGCGCGGTTTGTATCGTGATCTCTGGCCCCGTTTGGACAAGCGGTTGGCCTGAATGGTGGAATTGGTGGCTGACACTGCCGATCTGGCCAGATCCAAGCCCGATCCACGCGGTTTCGGGAGGGATGTAAACCATGGCGTATTTCGAATATCAAAACATCTTCACGCAGGTGCAGGTGCAAGGCCGTCCCGAGATGGGGATGGACAATGAAAACAATCTGGCGGCTGAGCGCACTAAGTCGGCCTCCTTCTCGACCCTTGCAGGTTTGATCGGCAACGCGCAGCTTGGCCCCGTATATCTGGGTTGGGCAGGGACCATCAGCTTGGCGACAGGTTTGCTGTGGTTCAATATCGTTGGCCTCAACATGCTGTCCCAAGTGGGTTGGTCGATCCCCGAGTTTATTCGTCAACTGTTCTGGTTGGCGCTTGAACCTCCTGGGCCTGAATATGGTCTGAGCATTCCACCGCTGAACGAAGGCGGCTGGTATATAATCGCAAGCTTCTTTCTACTTGTTTCGGTAATGTCATGGTGGTTGCGCACCTATCTTTTGGCTGAACAGCATAAGATGGGCAAACATATCGCTTGGGCCTTTTTGGCAGCGATTTGGTTGTTCCTTGTGTTGGGTCTGTTCCGCCCCGTTTTGATGGGCCAGTGGAGTGAGGCGGTGCCTTATGGCATTTTCCCACACCTAGATTGGACGACAGCCTTCTCAATCCGCTACGGGAACCTCTATTATAATCCGTTCCACGCACTTTCGATTGTGTTTCTTTATGGCTCGGTTCTGCTCTTTGCGATGCATGGCGCGACCATTCTGGCGGTGTCGCGCTTTGGTGGCGACCGTGAATTGGAACAGATCTATGATCGTGGCACGGCATCCGAACGCGCCGCTTTGTTCTGGCGCTGGACGATGGGCTTTAACGCCACAATGGAGGGGATTCACCGTTGGGCTTGGTGGTTTGCGGTCTTAACCCCGATCACAGGTGGCATCGGCATCCTTTTGACAGGAACCGTGGTGGATAATTGGTTCATCTGGGCGCAGGAGCATAATTTTGCACCAGAGTATCTCGCGCCCTATGGTTATGAAGCTTACGGTAGCTACGAGGGCTTCCTTGGTCAAACCACGGGAGGAAACTAAGATGTTGCCTAAATGGTTCAACGAATGGAACGAGAAAAATCCAACTAATGTATTTGGCCCTGCCATTTTAGTTGGTGCGGCCGGAGCTGCGGTCTTTGTAGCAGCAATGCTGGTGAATTTCGGTCAGCCGTTCAAAACAGACACGCTGCAAACTGGCCCGCGCGGGACAGGGATGGGTGTGCCTGAATTCCAAGCTGACTTAGCGGCCTCTTATCCTGACGCGGATAATTTCTACACCACCGAGCCAATTGTTCCCGAAGCCAATGCGCGTCCGATCCGTATCGTGCGTGCAGATGCAGAGCCAACCTTGGGTTATTTGACACCTGAGAATTATGATCGATTAATCGAGGCAATGCGTATTTGGACAGGTATCCCCGACCTCTTTGCAGGCGAGGAAAACTACCAAACTGTGGTGGCGCGGAACATGATCGAGATGACCCAGAATATTAATGAATTCTGGGGGGGTCACGTTAACGCCAATGCGGAAGTGGGTGTCACCTGCTACACCTGTCACCGTGGTCAGCCCGTGCCAAATAATATCTGGTTCGAAGTGTCGCCTGTGAATGAAAACGCAGGCGGTTGGTCAGCAAACCAGAACCGCGTGACGATGGTGTCAAACTCGACATCATTGCCCTCGGATTATCTGGAAACCTACCTGCTCTTGAACGAAGATGGCCAGTATAACCGCATCGGTGTGCATGATCTAGCTTCGCGCGTGCAGCAGATGGACGGGGATCCGCTGATCCAACATGCAGAACGCACTTATGCCTTCATGAATTACATTGCGAATTCTTTGGGCGTGAACTGCACCTTCTGTCACAACACGCGGGCCTTTTACGATGCGGCACAGGTCACCCCACAATGGGCGACTGCAACGCTTGGCATTCAGATGGTGCAAGAGGCGCTTGACCTTTACGTCCTGCCATTGGCTGATGTTCTGCCTGCAGAACGACTTGGGCCTGTGCATGGTGATGTGCCTAAACTGGCCTGTCGCACCTGTCACCAGGGGCAGCAGCGTCCACTGCGTGGCTTGAACGTGATCGTGAATTGGCCTGAGCTTGCCACAACATCAGGCGAGCCTGACTATTCGGCCTTTCAGTGATGTTTGGCTGCGGCCAAAATAAAACCCTGTTCTGCGGTATAGATACTATATCGCAGAACAGATCAGACCATCAGAACTCACCTATCGTCCCTTCGTAGGTGCGCCTTGCCACGGGTTTGGGGTTTACCCACCCGTGGTTTTTTCTGGCTTGGGAGGGCTGGAAAGATGACACGACCAACGACCGAGCTTCTAAATCGCATTCATAGCCCCGCAGATTTGCGCCGCATGAGCGATGACGAATTGGCCCGCCTTGCGGATGAGTTGCGCGCTGAGACGATCTCCGCTGTGTCGGAAACGGGCGGCCATCTGGGATCAAGCCTTGGTGTCGTTGAGATCACTGTGGCAATCCACGCGGTGTTCAACACTCCCTATGACAAGCTAATCTGGGATGTCGGGCATCAATGCTATCCGCATAAGATCCTGACGGGTCGGCGTGATCGCATCCGCACCTTGCGCCAAGAGGGTGGTTTGTCGGGTTTTACAAAACGCAGTGAATCGGCTTTTGACCCGTTTGGTGCGGCACATAGCTCCACGTCAATTTCTGCTGCGCTGGGCTTTGCCATGGCGCGTGAATTGGGTGAGGCCACTGGAGAAGCTATTGCCGTCATCGGCGATGGATCGATTTCCGCAGGTATGGCCTATGAGGCCATGAACAACGCGGGCGATTTAGGGCGGCGCTTATTCGTGATCCTGAATGACAATGATATGAGCATTGCGCCCCCAGTTGGGGCTATGTCCCGCTATCTGCAAGATTTGGCGAAACATTCGCCGCTTTCGGCATTAAAGGATATTGCCGATGGCATGGTGCCCCTTTTGCCCGAGCCATTTCGTGCGGGCGCGACCCGTGCGCGAGAATTGGTAAAAGCGCAAATTGGCGATCTGCCGCATGGGGAAAACCTGTTTGAGCATTTGGGTTTTGACTATATCGGCCCGATTGATGGTCATGATATGGGTGCGCTCCTAGAGACGCTGCGCCATGCGAAAACCCATGCCACTGGCCCTGTTTTAATCCATGCGGTGACAGTAAAGGGCAAGGGATATGCGCCTGCCGAAATGGCGGATGATTGCTATCATGGTGTGGCGAAATTTGACCCGAAAACTGGTGTTCAGCAAAAGGCTACCGCCAATGCGCCTAGTTATACGGGCGTCTTTGGCAAACGCCTTTTGGCTGAGGCGCAAAATGACCCCAAAGTCGTTGGTGTCACAGCGGCCATGCCAGGCGGCACTGGTCTGAACGTAATGCAGCAGGCCATGCCACATCGTATTTTCGATGTGGGTATTGCTGAACAACATGCGGTGACATTTTCCGCCGCTTTGGCCGCAGGTGGCCTCAAGCCATTTTGCGCGATTTATTCTAGCTTCCTTCAGCGCGGTTATGATCAGATTGTGCATGATGTGGCGCTGCAAAATTTACCTGTGCGCTTTATGATTGATCGCGCAGGATTGGTAGGCGCCGATGGCCCGACACATGCAGGCGCATTTGACATTAATTACCTCGCGGCCCTGCCCAATATGGTGGTGATGGCTTGTGCGGATGAGGCGGAGTTGGTCGATATGATCGCGACTGCTGTCGCCTATGACGATGGGCCAATTGCGCTGCGTTATCCGCGCGGTGAGGGCACTGGCGTTGCCATGCCTGAAAACGGGCAGATATTGAAAATTGGTAAGGGACGCATTCTGCAAGAAGGCAGTGATATTGCCCTGCTGAGCCTTGGGGCGCATTTGTCCGAAGTGCAGGAAGCTGCCGCCGCCTTGGCCGCGCGCGGCATCTCTGTCACCATCGCGGATGCAAGATTTGCCAAGCCGCTGGATACAGATTTGGTGAATGATCTGGTCGCCCATCACAAGGCTATTGTCACTGTTGAACAAGGCTCTGCACTCGGGTTTGGTGCCTTGGTTTTACATCATCTTGCCGCCACAGGCCGTTTGGATGGTGGCGTGTCTATCCGCACCATGCATCTGCCTGATCGGTTCATTGAACATGCAAGCCCCAAGGCGATGTATCGCGATGCGGGATTGGCGACTGATGATATTATGCGCGCAGGCTTGGCCGCGCTTGGCATTGCCGCGCCGAATTTTGAGCAGGACAGCAAAGTCGCAAAATTGAAACGCTAGACCTTTGCGTCAGCGCCAAAAATCTTTGCCGCGTGTTCCTCAAGATAGATCCTGAGCCAAGGGGTAAAGCTCTGCGGCGCTGCTTTGACGCGGGCGGATAGACCATCGAGATCCATCCAAGCAATATCGACCACTTCATCGGGATTGGGTGTTGGCTCAATCTGAGGGGGCAACGCGCCGACAAATATATCGACAAGTTCATGCTCGATGAGCCCGCCGCCAACATCCGCGCGGTATTCCACGCGATCGCGTTTTTCCAACGCAATGATGGGTAGGCCCAGTTCCTCGCCCAATCGGCGTTGCGCACAGCTAAGTGCATCTTCGTTCCAATGTGGGTGGGTGCAGCAGGTGTTCGTCCAAAGTCCAGGTGTATGGTATTTGGACAAGGCGCGCCGCTGCATCAATACCTTTGTCCCGCGCATCAGAAAGACGGAAATCGCCTTATGACGCAGTCCGCGCTGATGCGCCAACAGCTTGTCTACGGGTTTTAGCTCATCCCCGATCCATGCAGGGATCATGACATCATCCATCGCTACACACGTGTCGCAGAAATTAAACCCGTCAAATGGGCCAGATTTTTAACACCGATCTTGATATGCGCCAAAGGCCGCGCTTTGACCAGTTTCTTGTTCATATAGGCCTCGAAGGTCAGGCGCTGCACATCAATATCGTGACACAGGCTGACAAACCGCTCACGCCGCTCATCGGATCGGTAATAGGCGTTTTGCATCGCACCCAAAACTTTGAACACGCCCTTATGTTCGCGCATGAACAACCGCCGCGCCAGATCTAGGTCTTTGATACGGCCTGATTGCAGCTTTGCTGTGGCGGCTGTGGCCGCCACACGGCCACCCACCATGGCATAATAAATTCCCTCACCCGAAGAGGGGGCAACCACCCCTGCTGCATCGCCCGCAAGCACGACATCGCGCCCATTGTCCCAACGGTCGAGCGGTTTGAGGGGAATAGGCGCTCCCTCGCGGCGAATGGTTTTACAATTGGCCAGATGTGAAAACGCGCGCAAATCAGCGGTGGCTTTTTTCAAATCAACCTCTTTATCCATCGACCCCATACCAATGGATGCGGATTTCCCATGTGGGAAAACCCAACCATAGAAGTCAGGGCTGATCCGTCCGTCATAGACCACATCACAACGATCCGGGTCATAAGCATCGGTGCCGCCTTCGGGGGCCTCGACAATTTCGTGATAGGCAATGACGTAAGGAATGCGATCACCGCCCTTGACCTCGTCCCGCGCTACGTTCGAGCGCGCGCCATCCGCCCCAATGACCACCGCACAGGTCAAACGGCGGGTGTCGCCTGTTTCTTTGTCGCGATAGATGACATGTGTGCCTTGTGCATCGCGTTCGATCTTTGTGTAGGTGCCTGTGAAACGCTCGGCCCCTGCGTCGGCGGCGCGGACACGCAGAAATTCATCGAAATTTTCCCGATCCACCATGCCAACAAAGCCGTTTTCAATCGGGATATCCACTTTGCGCCCTGTTGGTGAGATCATCCGCGCCGTTGTGATCTTCGCAACGATCTGCGCGTCTGGAATGTCGAAATCAGCGATTAAGCGGGGTGGGATTGCGCCGCCGCAGGGCTTGATCCGTCCTGCGCGATCCAACAAAGCAACACGATGGCCAGACAGCGCCAGATCATGTGCGGCGGTCGCCCCTGATGGGCCACCCCCTACGACTACAACATCATAATCCATTTTATTCTCCTGGCACTGAAAGGGGCGTGGAAAGTCTTGGTTGCGCGGGCCCTGTAATCACGCGTGCCGCCATAAGGGCGGATGCGATATAAAGTGCGGCCTCGAATAGAAACACGGTGGCAAACCCATCGGCATCGCCCATCACAGGGCGCGCCAGATCAACAAGGGCGGCGCCGATCAGACCACCAAACCCTGCGGCAATTGCTTGGGCTGCCCCCCAAAGGCCCATTCTTGTGCCTTCGCGGGCGGTGCGGCCTTCGCCTGCAAGCGCCATCATAGATCCGATGGCCGCAACAGCGAAAACGCCGTTGAAAAACCCCATGGCCACCACAGCGGGCAAAAGCGGTGCGCTTGGCCCGATTTGACCAAGCCATGCAATCACGAGGAGCGCGGCAGCAGACCCTAAACACCCCCCCACCACCCATTGGCGGAGGCTGCCAAGGCGCAGCGCGGTTCCCGCAACGCCCACTAAGACCATACCCAAAAACACGCCGCCATTTTGTGCGCCAGAGAGGGAGGTTGATTGACCTGGGGTGAAGTGAAACACGAGGCCCGAATAGGGTTCTAGGATCAATTCCTGCATGAAATAGGCAGACATGCTGAGGAACACGAAGATCGTGAAATGGCGCGCTTTGCGCTCGGCCCAAATTTCGCGCAAGCCCTCCAAAAAGGGCGCGGATTGTTCTTCGGCGCGGGCGGTGACCTTCGCTTCAATACCCCAGATCGACAAAATCGTCAGACCCACCGCGCCAAATGATACCACGCTGACCACAGCCATCAGTCGCGTATGGCTATAGGGGTCGAGGAATTGACCAGCGACCCCAGCGGTTACGGCAATGCCGAATATCATCAAAAGCCATGTGATGGTGGCCGCAGCAGGACGGCGCGCAGGGTCGGTTGCGGTTGCCAAAAGCGCCAAAAGTGATGTGCCAGATGCCCCAACCCCAACACCGATCATCACATAGGCCAAGATGGAGACGGATAGGCCGAGCATGTAATGGCTTGCAAAAAGCGACAGCGCATAGGCCGCCAAAACTGCGCCGCTCGCCAAAATAGCCATGCCCCCGATGATCCAACGGCTACGTGACCGGCCTGTATCGGAGCGATAACCCCATTGGGGTCGAGTGATTTGAATGGCGTAATGCAACCCAACCAAGAGGCCAGGCAGGATCGCTGGCAGGGCCAATTCCACAACCATTAGGCGGTTTAGGGTCGAGGTTGTTAAAACCACAATTGCGCCAAGGCACAGCTGAATAAACCCAAGTCGAATAATCTGCACCCATGTCAGGCTCATGCCGCTATCCCCCCAAGCCGCGCAGGCCAAAGGCCGCGATCATCATGCCCGAGACATAAAGCGAGACGCCTGTGGCATTATACCAAGGCGCGCGTTCTTTTGGGTTCTGCATTAAAACCTGCATCGCGGCGATTTGCGCCAACAGCGAGGCCGTTATGAAAAAGCCGAACCAAGGCCTGTCCCAGTGGAACATCAAAAGAATGACGATGAATTGGGGAATGGCCATCACCCATGCCGCCACCAATGCGGCGCGGCGTGGGCCAAGGGTTACGGGCAGCGAATTCACGCCCATTTGGCGGTCGCCTTCCAAGGCCTTAAAATCGTTGAGCGTCATGATCCCATGCGCGCCAATGCCGTACAGAAGCGCCGTTATCACGATGGGCCAAGACGGCGCACCTGCCGATAAAACCGCAGCGCCCGTGAACCAAGGCAAGCTTTCATAGGACAGACCAACCAATCCAGGCCCCAAAATGCCAGATCTTTTCAGGCGCACAGGCTCGGCGGAGTAGGCCCAAGCAGCGGCGATCGCCACAAGCGTTGCGCCAAATCCCCAAGGCCCAAGCGCAAGCCCGATGATGGCGGCGGCGCCTGACATGAAAATTGCAATCCACAATCCCCATTTCCCAGGGATGCGCCCCGAAGGGATGGGGCGATAGGGTTCGTTGATCGCGTCCACATGTCGGTCGCACCAATCATTGGCTGCTTGGCTCATCCCGCAGACAATCGGCCCCGCCAAGATAATACCCAAAGCCAAGCCCAACCAATGGCCTGAAGTTGCCGCTCCTGTAGAAATTGCGCCGCAAAGATAAGCCCACATTGGGGGAAACCATGTAATGGGTTTAAGGAGCGTCAAGACGGCGCGTGGTTCAGGAAAGGCACGCGGGGTCTGGCGGGTATGCGTGTCGGTCGTTACGCTCATACTGTCAAGTTACACTGACAGTAAGCGACTCGGCAAGTGTAAACTATACTTGACGCACGCGCCAAAAGACGCGCTATGCCCAAGTTTTAAGGGAGATTTACTGGCCGTTCTTGTTCAAAAGCCCGTATTTGCGCAGTTTCACATAGAGTGACTGACGCGACAGGCCTAACATCTCGGCGGCTGCAACGCGGTTGTTATCCGTCAATTCTACGGCGGTTTCGATGCACATCTTCTCAACCACATCGGTGGTTGCTGCGACAATTTCTTTGAGGGGTGCGGAGCCCACCAAGTCCATCACATTGCGCATCGCATCATCACCTACAGGCGCGCCTGCAGGAAGCGGTGATCTTGGCTCGCGCACAACTTCCATTCGAGATGTGTCACGGATCACAAAGGCAAAACCGCCCATGGATTGACCCATCATATGGGTTGCAGAAATCTCGACCGAAAGCTCTGAGCCATAGCTGCCCTCAAGCCGCGTGGAATAAACTCGCATTTTCCCCGCGCGCGAGGCGTTGTCGATCAACACTTTCATGTCAACGCTGCCACGGATCAAAAACTCACTGAGGGACTTTCCGCGAATATCGCTCAGCCGCGCTGTATCGCAGAGGCCAAGGAACGCGTCATTCGCAGATTTTATGGTGCCGTGGTTATCTGTAAAGACAATCGCATCTGCACCATGTTGATAGAGGATTGCCATCGCCTCAGACAGCTCGGCAGCGATCACCTCAGAGGTGCCATCAAGTTCAATCCGGCAGAGCAATGTATTGTCGCCCGCAGCACGGAACAGCGATGGATAAAGCGATACAGATTTATTCTGTCGCTTGGTCGTGACAATCATCGGCCCACCGATGCTGTCACCTGCGCGCGCCACCAAGGTTTCGATGAATTCAACCCGCCGTTTGCCTTCAAATTCAGTGGCAAAGGTGGCGCCAGTTAGACTATCAGCCGTGCCACCCAGCGCCTGCGCGGCGGCGGTGTTAAGATCGGTGATCCGACCAGAATTCACATCCACCAAAATAAGCGCATCGCGCGCGGCTTCCATGATCACGCGGTAGCGTGTTTCGTAATCGCGGTGGGTTTCGTAATCTTTTTCAAGGGCAAGCTGTGCTTTGACCAAGCGGTGCTGCAATTCCGCAATTGGACGCAGATCGCGGCCAAGCATGAGAATAACATCATCCCGCCCCGTTTTGTGGAGCGTGTAGCGAATTGGGAATTCCCAACTGGCATTGTCGTAGTGATTGACCTCAATCGCTTCGACTTTGTTTTTCTTGCCGCCCCGATAGGCCTCGAGCTGTGCCTCTAGTTTGGATAGCGAATCTTCGGCCATGAATTCGCGAATATCGCGGTCTTTCCAATGGTCGAGACGGCCCAAACTGGGGTTCAGGGGATTGGTGATAACCGAACGCACAAGACCAGATGTGTCTAGCACAATCGCTAAATCCGCCGCAGTCGCGACAATATCGTTAAAATGCTCAGGCGCGATAGGCGAGCCTGCGGGCTGATCCCAAAAATCTGTTCCGCGCGTGTTCATACGACGTTCCGTCCGTTTCCGTTACCTGTTCTCGGTCGCATCGTTTCGTTCAGTGCCTTGCAACGCTTCGGCGGGCCCAACGTCTGTTTTTGTTAGCCCACAAAATTCAAGCGCAGCTTCGATATCAGCGGTCGCGAAGTCCGCCCCTGTGATGCCGACCGTATCGAGGCCAGAGTCAACAATAGACCCCCCCACGATGACGGGCGTTATACAAGGAACGCTCTGTTTTATTATTTCCACCAAATCCCTTACGGATGCAAGCGTTCGCCGTCCAGCCGCCGTTACACCTATCATGTCATACTTAAAACGCTTCACCCGCTCGGCAACCTGCCTTGCGTGTTGAGACACGGAAATATGAACATCGTAACCACGCCGTCTAAGCTGATCGGTAACAACAAATACACCGAGCGTATGATGCTCAGGATACGGAACAACCAATAGAATCGTGCCGCGGTTTTTGACAATTTCGTGGCGTTGCTGCGTGGTCAGTCCACGCACTGTTTCCTGCAATCGGGCCGAGCCGATGGAAACCTCGGCAAAGCTCAAACTGTCATTCGCCCATCGGAACCCCATCAAACGGGCGGTCGCTGGAATGACATAGTCAATGGTATCCTCGATGCTGACACCTTCTTGGGCCAGCTTGGTGAGGGCATCGTGACGATGCGCCTCTTCGGGCGAGATGAAAGCCTCTGATAAGGTTTCAAGGCGGCGCGCGAGGCCCTCGGGGGTGGGTGCTGATTGACGCGCCAAAACAGAAATCGCGGCCTTGGCCAGCGAAGTAATTTCTGCCTTGCGTTTTTCCGTCCCTTTGCGGGACGTAGTGTCACCGTCTTGGGTCATTCGGCTCCTCACCACCAACAAGACTGAAGAGAAGGCAGTCTTACTGGCCTGTGTTAAAAGATCGGGGCGATCTTTTTCCTTGTATTGGCCGCTATAGTCGCGGCCCGTCATCTGTCTGCCGCGTGTGTTGCACAACCGCTGCCCTGTCTCAAGGGCAGTTGTTTCGCCTGCAAGTGTCTCGCAAACGACCGCATCTGTCAAAGAAAATTGACAATTCCCTTGCGTCAACAAGCGCCAAAGCGCTGATGGGCGCCTTGGATGCAAAAAATATTGGGAAATTAGTGCTCGTGTCACAGGGCCATTACCCTTGCAAAACTGGCGACTGTCAAGTTCAAGACTGTAAGTTTTAATTGACACTTTACCCCTTTGAGGGCTAGCCTTTCCTTAATTGACAGACTGGAATCAAAGACAAATGCCATCGGATAGTCTGACAGCAAGCCCGTCACGCAAGCTTTACAGCGTGGATGAGCGCGCAAGGCGTGACGCAACCATCTGGACATTGGTTCAGGGGATTCTTGCGCCGATTCAGTTTGTTGTCTTTCTTGTATCGCTTGCGCTGGTCGGACGATTCTTGATCACGGGCGCGGGCTATGACCTCGCCACATATTCCATCATTGCCAAAACGGCGGTGCTTTTGACCATCATGGTGACAGGCGCGATTTGGGAAAAAGTGGTGTTTGGCCAATATCTTTTCGCCCCCGCATTCTTTTGGGAGGATGTGGTCAGCTTTCTCGTGATCGCATTGCATTTGGCCTATGTGGCGGCTTTGATCCAAGGGGTGCCTGCGGTTCAGCAAATGTGGACCGCGCTCGCGGCCTACGCGGCCTATGTAATCAACGCGGCGCAGTTCCTCTATAAGCTGCGCCAAGCGCGGCTGGAGGGGGACAGATGAACACCCCTGCACCAATCAAGGCCCAAAGCTGCGCCGATGCGCCCGTTCTAAAAGAGCGCGGACAGCGCGAGGTATTCTGCGGCCTCACGGGCATCATTTGGCTTCACCGTAAAATGCAGGATGCGTTTTTCCTCGTTGTCGGCAGCCGCACCTGCGCGCATCTTTTGCAATCTGCCGCGGGTGTGATGATTTTTGCTGAACCCCGTTTTGGCACAGCAATCCTCGAAGAAACCGATTTGGCGGGTATGGCAGATGCCAATGACGAATTGGATCGCGAGGTCGCACGGCTGTTGTCGCGCCGTCCCGATATCAAGCAGCTTTTCCTTGTGGGCTCGTGTCCTTCTGAGGTGATCAAGTTGGATCTCGCCCGCGCGGCCGAGCGTTTGACGACCGCCCACGCCCCCCATGTGCGGGTGCTGAATTATTCGGGCAGCGGGATTGAAACCACATTTACCCAAGGCGAGGATGCTTGCCTTGCCGCGATGGTGCCTGTTCTGAAGGAAAGCCAAGCACGGGAATTGGTCTTGGTTGGCGCCTTGCCCGATGTGGTCGAAGATCAGGCGATCACGCTTTTGTCGGAGATGGGCATTGGCCCGATCCGTGTTCTGCCGTCCTCGCGTGCTGAGGGTGCGCCTGAGATTGGTGAAAATACCGTCTTTGCCTGCCTCCAACCGTTTTTGGGCGACACGACAGCCGCACTTGAGCGGCGCGGCGCGCGGCGGATTACGGCGCCGTTTCCCTTTGGGGAGGAAGGCACAACCCTATGGCTGCGCGCCATCGCCGATGAGTTTAGCGTAGATGACGCCACATTTGCCCGTGTTACGGAGGCCCCCCGCGCACGCGCCCGTAAGGCCATTGAGAATGCAAGCGCGGCTTTGCGTGGGAAATCCGTGTTCTTCATGCCCGACAGCCAGTTGGAAATCCCACTTGCGCGTTTCTTGACCCGTGAATGTGGAATGGAGGCCGTTGAGATCGGCGCGCCCTATATCCATCGTGGCTTGGTTGGCCCTGATTTGGCGTTGATCCCTGAGGGGCCGCGCATTTCAGAAGGGCAGGATGTTGATGTCCAACTTGACCGCGTGCGCGCTGCGCGACCCGATTTGACGGTTTGCGGTCTGGGTTTGGCAAATCCCCTTGAGGCCGAAGGTCTGAGCACAAAATGGGCGATTGAGCTGGTCTTTACCCCCGTCCATTTCTACGAACAGGCGGGGGATTTGGCAGGGCTCTTTTCACGCCCCTTGCGCCGCCGCGCGATCCTCGAGCAGGGGGCCGCGCGATGAAATTGACCGTCTGGACATATGAAGGCCCACCCCATGTTGGTGCCATGCGTGTCGCGACCGCGATGCGCGGTCTGCATTATGTGCTGCACGCGCCGCAAGGTGATACCTATGCGGATTTGTTATTCACGATGATTGAGCGGCGCGACCACCGCCCGCCTGTCACATATACAACATTTGAGGGGCGCGACTTGGGCGCAGATACCGCGGGTATCTTCCGCGATACCTGCCGCGCGGCCTATGAGCGGTTTGTGCCTCAAGCCATGATTGTGGGGGCCTCTTGCACCGCGGAATTGATTCAAGATGATCCCGGTGGCTTGGCTGAAACCATGGGTCTGCCTATCCCTGTGATCCCATTGGAACTGCCGTCTTATCAGCGCAAAGAAAACTTCGGCACCGATGAGACGTTCTTTCAAATCGTAAAAGCCTTGGCCAAACCCATGCCGCGCAGTGCGGAGGTTTCGGTCAATCTTATTGGCCCCTTGGCGCTTGGGTTTCGGCATCGAGACGATATTGAAGAAATCAAACATCTTCTGACACAAATGGGCATTGCCGTGAATGTTGTTGCCCCATTTGGTGCAACGCCTGAGGATATCGCGCGATTGGGCGCGGCCCATGCCAATATCCTGATGTATCCTGAACATGCCGAGGCTGCGGCACGGCATCTTGAGCGGGTCTGCGATCAACCTTACACAAAAACTGTGCCGATTGGCGTAGGCGCGACCCATGATTTCGTGAATGAACTGGCTCAAATCTGCGGTGTAGAGCCACAAATCGACACAACCCGCCTGCGCCAACCTTGGTGGAGTAAGTCAGTCGATAGCACCTATCTGACCGGCAAGCGCGTGTTTCTATTCGGGGATGCGACCCATGTGCACGCCGCCGCCCGCATCGCCCGTGATGAGATGGGGTTCGAGGTGGTTGGGCTTGGCTGCTACAACCGCGAATTTGCCCGCCCCATCCGTGCTTTGGCCAAAGAGTTTGGTCTAGAGGCCCTGATCAGTGACGATTATCTTGCCGTTGAGCAAGCCATCGAAGAAGCCGCGCCCGAGATGATCCTTGGCACGCAGATGGAGCGCCATATCGGCAAGCGTTTGGGTATCCCCTGCGCCGTGATCTCGGCCCCGGTTCATGTGCAAGATTTCCCTGCCCGCTATTCGCCCCAGATGGGATGGGAAGGCGCAAATGTCATTTTCGATACATGGATTCACCCCCTTGTGATGGGTCTTGAGGAACATTTGCTGACCATGTTCCGCGAGGATTTCGAATTCCATGATGACGCAGGCGCCAGTCACCACGGGGGTAAGGCTGTGGCCCCCACTGCCCCTACGCCAGAGGTTCACGAGCGCGCACAAGACACGGGCTCCGATGTCATGGTTTGGCTCGCTTGTGCGGAAAAAGAATTGAAGAAAATCCCGTTCTTTGTGCGGGGTAAGGCCAAGCGGAATACCGAAAAATTCGCAGCCGAGCGCGGCATGTCTGAGATCAGCGTAGATACGCTTTATGAGGCGAAGGCCCATTATGCGCGGTGATGGCGATCATATCCCCGGCTATCGCGTGGTCATTGTCACGTTGGATAGCCACGCGGCAGGCCCTGCCGCCCGCGTCAGCGAACGGTTGTCGGGCGAGTTTCCAGGGCTGTCTGTCTCCGTCCATGCCAGTGCCGAATGGGCCGAAAACCCCGCCGCCTTGGAAGAGGCGCGTTTGGCTGTGCGCCATGGCGATATCATTGTTGCCAATCTTTTGTTCATTGAGGAACATATCACCGCAATCTTGCCCGACTTGCAGGCCCGCCGTGATGCCTGTGATGCGATGATTGGGGTGATCTCGGCTAAAGAGGTCGTATCGCTGACCCGTATGGGCGAGTTGGATATGCTCAAGCCCGCCTCAGGCGCGATGAAGCTTTTGAAAAAGCTGCGTGGCTCATCCAAACCAAACGCGAATTCTGGGCATAAGCAGATGACTATGCTGCGCCGATTGCCGAAAATTCTGCGCTTTATTCCCGGCAAGGCGCAGGATTTGCGCGCATGGTTTTTGACGATGCAATATTGGTTGGGTGGCTCGGATGATAATGTCGAGCAAATGATCCGCTTCTTGGTGGGTCGCTATTCCAGCCAATCTGATCTCCATGGCGCAGAGGCTGAAGCGCCGATTGATTACCCAGAACTTGGGCTCTATCACCCTGACTTGCCGCATAATGGCATCACCACCGATCTTGCTGATTTGCCCCAGCCTGAAAATCCGATTGCGACAGTCGGCTTGTTGATGATGCGCTCTTACATTCTGGCGTCTGACACCGCCCATTATGATGGCGTGATCCGTCAAATGCAGGCCGCAGGTTTGGCCGTGGTTCCCGCCTTTGCGGGTGGGTTGGATGGCCGTCCTGCAATTTCCGAGTATTTCACGAATGATCGCGTGGATGCGATGGTGTCGTTGACGGGCTTTAGCCTCATTGGTGGCCCTGCCTATAATGACAGCGCGGCGGCGGTTGAGGTGCTGCGCGATCTCGATCTGCCCTATATCGCGGCGCATCCGATTGAATTTCAGACATTGGGCCAATGGGCCGCATCAGGTGGCGGGCTTGGCCCAGTTGAGACTACGATGCTGGTTGCGCTGCCCGAGATTGATGGCGCAACAAATCCCACTGTTTTTGGTGGTCGCCATGGTGCGGAAGGCTGCCAAGGGTGCAGCCATATGTGCCAAGCCAGTGCCTGTCAAAAGGCGATGGCCCCGTGCCATGAGCGTATCGCGTCATTGGTTGAAAAAACCGCACGTCTGGCGGTTTTGCGGCGTAAGGCGAACCGCGACAAACGGATTTCGGTTGTTCTCTTTGGTTTTCCGCCCAATGCGGGCGCTGTGGGCACCGCGGCCTATCTCAGTGTCTTTGAAAGTCTCTATAACACACTTTCGACCCTGAAATCCGAAGGCTATCGGGTCGACCTACCCGCTTCGGTCGATGATCTGCGCGCAGCGGTTCTCAAGGGCAACTCGGCGCAATATGGGCAAGAGGCCAATGTAGCCGATATTGTTGATGCAGACACGATCTTACGCAACACACCCCCCTTGGCTGCGATTGAGGCGGCCTGGGGCCCCGCGCCTGGTAAGGTGCAGTCAAACGGCCGCGGTGTGTTCATTTTAGGCGCCCATTTCGGCAATGTCTTTGTCGGTGTGCAGCCCACCTTTGGCTATGAAGGTGATCCAATGCGCCTGTTGTTTGAGACAGGTTTTGCGCCCACCCATGCCTTTGCGCAATTTTATCTTTGGTTGCGCAACACGTTTAAGACAGATGCGATTTTGCATTTTGGCATGCATGGCGCGCTTGAGTTCATGCCTGGAAAACAGGCGGGGCTTGGCGCGCGTGATTGGCCTGATCGTTTAATTGGCGAAGTGCCGAACATTTATCTTTACGCGTCAAATAACCCGTCCGAGGCAACTTTGGCCAAGCGGCGCTCTAATGCCGTTACAGTCACGCATTTGACCCCGCCTTTGGCGGCTTCGGGTCTGTATAAGGGCCTGTCCGAGCTAAAAGACAGCCTGTCGCGCTATCGCAGTCTTGCCCCTGATGCGCATGAGCGTGCCGACCTTGCCGCGCTGATTGCGATGCAGGCCGAAGTGGTTGATTTGGATGGCAGCGACCCCGATCATCTGTGGTTGACCCTGCTTGAAACGGAAACGGCGCTGATCCCAGACGGCTTGCATGTCATGGGCCGCTCCATGGGGGATGCGGAGCGGGCCGAACATTTGCGCGTGATGGCCGAAACAGACCCTGAAACGCTGGCTCGGGTCGATCAATTGCTGCGAGAGGATCACGAATTGCCTGCGCTGATGCGCGCCCTATCGGCGCGTTATATCGCGCCTGTTGCAGGTGGCGACCTCATCCGCAGCCCTGATGTTTTGCCAACGGGGCGCAATATTCACGCCTTTGACCCGTTCCGTATGCCCACCGCGTTTGCGATGCAGGACGGTGCGAAACAAGCGCAGCGTTTGCTCGATGCGGTGGGTGATTTACCCCGTTCGGTGGCGATTGTTCTTTGGGGGTCTGATAACATTAAATCTGATGGTGGGCCGATTGCGCAGGCGATGGCGCTCATGGGTGCTGCCCCCCGATTTGATGGATATGGGCGCCTCTGCGGGGCTGATTTGATCCCGCTTGCCGAATTGGGCCGTCCGCGTATTGATGTTGTGATGACGCTGTCGGGTATCTTCCGCGACCTTCTCCCCCTTCAGACACGGATGTTGGCAGAAGCGGCCTATAAGGCCGCAACGGCGGATGAGCCTTGCGCAGAAAATTTCATCCGCGCCCATGCCCTCGATTATGCGCAGAAAATGGGCTGCGATATCGAAGACGCTGCCTTGCGCGTGTTCTCAAATGCCGAAGGGGCCTATGGGTCGAATGTCAACGCCTTGGTCGATAGTGGCGCATGGGGTGAAGAGGACGAACTGGCCGATGCCTATGAGGCCCGCAAAAGTTTTGCCTATGGCCGTGACGGGAAAGCCAAGAAAAACGCAAGCCTCCTTCAGGCCGCTTTGGGCGATGTTGATTTGGCCTATCAGAACCTTGAATCGGTCGAATTGGGGGTCACCACGGTTGATCACTACTTCGACACTTTGGGCGGCATTTCGCGTGCTGTTAAACGCGCAAAAGGCAGCGATGCGCCCGTGTTCATCGGCGATCAAACCCGCGGTGCGGGCATCGTGCGCAGCCTGCAAGACCAAGTGGCGCTTGAGACGCGGTCGCGCAGTCTGAACCCGAAATGGTTCGAAGGGATGTTGAAACACGGCCACGAAGGCGTGCGCCAGATTGAAGCGCAAGTGACCAACACACTTGGGTGGTCGGCGACCACAGGACAGGTCGAGCCTTGGGTGTATCAACGCCTGTCCGAAACATTTGTGTTGGATGAAGAGATGCGGCGGCGTTTGTCGGCGCTGAACCCGCAGGCTTCTGTGCGGATGGCAAACCGCCTTCTTGAGGCGTTTGAACGCAATTACTGGCAGCCCGATGATGAAACTTTGGCCGCGCTTCAGGCCAGTGCCGATGAGTTGGAAGACCGACTCGAAGGCCTGGATGTTGCAGCGGAATAGGAGAGACCACGATGCTTGACCATAAAAATCCCCCAGCCGCCCGCGCGAACGCGCGAGAGGCCGAAGGACTGGCCAAGCGGGGCTTGGCCACCCCCCCAATTTTGCGCAAGGGCGAGGATGGGGATGGCTCTGTGCAGGTGCATCAGGATGCAAGCCTGAAGATCGAAGGCGCGCAGGTCTTTGCGGTTTATGGCAAGGGTGGGATTGGCAAATCCACAACCTCCTCAAACCTATCTGCTGCGTTCAGCAAATTGGGCAAGCGTGTTCTGCAAATCGGCTGTGATCCAAAACATGACAGCACATTTACCCTGACGGGGCATTTGCAGCCGACTGTGATTGATATCTTGAAGGATGTCGATTTTCACGCCGAAGAACTGCGCCCCGAGGATTTCGTGACCACGGGTTACAATGGCGTGATGTGTGTCGAGGCGGGCGGCCCCCCCGCTGGCACGGGCTGCGGCGGTTATGTTGTGGGTCAAACAGTGAAACTGCTGAAACAGCACCACATGTTAGACGATACGGATGTCGTCTTGTTTGATGTTCTAGGCGATGTGGTCTGCGGCGGTTTTGCAGCCCCTTTGCAGCACGCAGATCGTGCCTTGATCGTCACAGCGAATGATTTTGACAGTATCTATGCGATGAACCGCATCATTGCGGCAGTGCAGGCCAAATCCAAGAATTACAACGTCCGCCTTGCGGGGTGTGTCGCGAACCGCTCGCGCGACACCGATGAGGTGGATCGTTACTGTTCAGAGGTCGGGTTCCGCCGCATTGGCCATATGCCTGATGTGGATGCCATTCGCCGTTCCCGCCTCAAGAAAAAGACACTGTTCGAGATGCCCGATGACGAGGATATCGTGCAATGCCGTGCAGAATATATCCGTTTGGCTGAAACGCTTTGGGCTGGCACAGAACCACTTGCGCCTGAACCCTTGGAGGATCGGCGTATCTTCGAATTGCTAGGGTTTGATTGATGGTCGCAACGCCGACATATGGCGCGACCCGCGCCCGTGTTGAAGAATATTTCGACAGAACCGCCACCAAAACATGGGAGCGGCTGACCTCGGATGCGCCTGTCTCGCGCGTGCGCCAAACTGTGCGCGAAGGGCGTGATCAGATGCGCGCGATAATGCTTGGGCAATTGCCTGAGGATTTGACGGGATTGCGCATTTTGGATGCGGGCTGTGGTGCGGGGCAGATGACCGCTGAACTGGCTGCGCGGGGTGCATATGTAGTCGCGATTGATATCTCGCCCTCTTTGGTTGAAATCGCGAAAAAGCGCCTTCCAGAAACTTTGCAATCTCAGGTCGAGTTCCGCGCAGGCGATATGCTGTCCCCTGATTTAGGCAGCTTTGATCATGTGATCGCGATGGACTCGATGATCTATTACGAGGCGCCAGATTTGGGCCGCGCCTTGGCGCAGCTCTGTCCGCGCGTTTCTGGTAAGGTGGTGTTCACTGTTGCGCCGCGCACAGCGTTTCTAATGGCCTTTTGGGGTTTAGGAAAATTGTTCCCGCGCTCAGATCGCTCGCCTATGATGATCCCGCACACGGCAAAATATTTGCGTCATCATACGTCACAAACAGGGGCAACAGGCTCGATTTCCGAGGTCGCGCGGGTCTCGCGCGGGTTTTATATCTCCTCTTGTTTGGAGTATGTGAAATGAGCGCCTTGTCTCGCATCTCCACAAAATTCTTGCCCTTTGCAGATGCCGCGAGTGACGCATTGCCTTTGGCACAATTGCTACGCTTGTCCCTGTTTCAGATCTCGGTTGGGATGGCGGGGGTCATGCTTTTGGGCACGCTGAACCGCGTGATGATCGTAGAGCTGTCATTGCCTGCAACATTGGTGGCGATCATGGTCGCCTTGCCTGTGTTGATTGCGCCGTTTCGTGCCTTTTTGGGTCACAAATCGGATCACCATCGCAGCGCGTTGGGGTGGAAGCGGATACCTTATTTGTGGTTTGGCACGCTGTGGCAGTTTGGTGGTCTCGCGATCATGCCTGCAAGCCTGTTGGTTTTGGGCGGTGATGTTGTGCACGAGTTACCCTTTGCGGGTGAGGTTCTTGCGGGGCTTGCCTTTGTCATGACGGGGTTGGGGATGCATATGACCCAAACCGCAGGGCTTGCTTTGGCTGCAGATCGCGCGACCGAGGACACACGGCCACGGGTCGTGGCGTTGCTCTATGTCATGTATTTGGTGGGCATGGCGATTTCAGCCCTCGTGATTGGCTGGCTGCTGCGCGATTTCTCGGGCTTGACCCTGATCCGTGTCGTGCAAGGCGCGGCTGTTGCGACCTTGGTTCTGAATATGATTGCCCTTTGGAAGCAGGAAAGAGTCCGCTTGATGACCAGGGCCGAGCGGGAAGAGCCTGCGCCAAGTTTTGGCGATGCATGGCGCGATTTTGCGCGCGGTGGCCCTGCGGGCAGGCTTTTGGTTGTGGTGTTCCTTGGCACCATGGCCTTCAACATGCAGGATGTCTTGCTCGAACCTTATGGCGGCGAAATCCTTGGGTTGAGCGTATCGAAAACAACGCTTTTGACCGCGATATGGTCAGCGGGGGCCTTGGTTGGTTTCGCGTTGGCCGCGCGGTGGCTGTCAGATGGCATCAACCCCTATCGGATGGGCGCGCGCGGGATATTGGCGGGGCTTGCCGCGTTTTCCGCTGTGATTTTTGCAAATCCGATGGCGTCTGAATTTATGTTCTTCTTGGGCGCCTGCCTCATTGGTTTTGGCGGCGGCTTGTTTTCAGTTTCAATGCTCACCGCCGCAATGACCATGCCCGCCGAGGGCAGCGCGGGCCGTGGCTTGGCGCTTGGCGCATGGGGCGCGGCTCAGGCAACGGCCGCAGGTTTGTCCATCGCAATCGGGGGTAGCCTGCGTGACACAATTAACCAGATCGCCATCTCTGGCGGCTTGGGCGAGGCGTTGAATAGCCCCGCCACGGGCTATTCGGTCGTCTATCATTTTGAAATTTTGCTTCTGTTTTTCACCCTTGTCGCTTTGGGCCCGCTTGTGCGGACGCAAAGCACATACTCGCGCGGGGAGGCCGGCAAGATCGGGCTCGCCGACCTGCCCACGTAACCGCCGAACCTAGGAGGATAAAATCCATGGAAAATGCATTTTTCGGCAATTTTGATCTGGCCAGCCTGTCTATATGGCTGTTTTGGATCTTCTTCGCCCTACTGATTTACTATCTGCAAACTGAAAATATGCGGGAAGGTTATCCGCTGGAAAATGATGATGGCAGCGTTGCCGCCAATCAGGGGCCTTTTCCTTTGCCAAAGGAAAAGACGTTCAAACTGATGCATGGCCGCGGTGAAGTCACTGTTCCAGGCAAGGATGTGCAAGCGCGTGACAATCTGGCCCTGCGTCAGACCAATGCTGCGAATGGCTATCCGTTTGAGCCCACTGGCGATCCAATGGTTGATGGTGTTGGCCCTGCAAGCTGGGCAAAGCGCCGTGACCTGCCCGAATTGGACGGCCATGGTCATCCGAAAATTGTCCCTATGGGGCAGATGGACGATTACCGCGTTTCAGCGGGTCGTGATCCGCGTGGCCTTACAGTTATCGCGGGGGATGGCGCTGCAGCAGGCACTGTGACTGATATGTGGGTCGATGCGCCCGAGCAATTGGTGCGGTATCTTGAGGTTGAAGTTGCTGACGGAACCGCCCGCTTGGTTCCGATCCAGATAGCCAAGATCAAATCTGACCGCGTTGTCGTCAATTCGATCTTTGCAGAGCATTTCACTAAAGTCCCTGTCACCAAGTCACCCAATCAAGTGACCTTGCTTGAGGAAGATAAAATCTCAGGCTTCTTCGGTGGCGGCACGCTCTACGCCTCCCAAGAGCGGACAGACCCGCTTTTGTAATTTCTTACCACCTCTAAAGGAGGACGACCCATGCCACATGACGACTTTCAGACCGAGCCTGTTCGTGGTTTGCCCGAAAAGCCCCCTGCTGGAGAAGAAATTCTTTGGCAGGGCGCACCCCATTGGTTTGCTCTGGCGAAAGATGCGCTGAGTTTCTGGTGGGTCGTTGGATATTTCCTATTCCTCTTCGCTTGGCGCACCACATCTGGGGCGGCCGTCACCTCATGGGCCGACAGTGCGATTGCTGCATCCTTCTTCTTGGTGCTTGGCGCGATTGTGGCGGTTCTGCTTTTAGGTGTGGCCTATGTCCAAGCCAAAGCAACGGTTTACACCATCACAAACCGCCGTGTTGCCATGCGGATTGGTGCGGCTTTGACGATGACGTTGAACCTGCCCTACCGTCAGGTGGCCAATGCGAATTTGGGATTGCGCAAGGATGGGACTGGCACGATTGCCTTGGAATTGATGCCATCCAATGTGCGGTTATCCTATTTGAATACATGGCCCCATGTGAGGCCATGGGTGATGAAAAACACCCAACCTGCGTTGCGTTGCATTCCTGATGCGCAAAACGTGGCTGCGGTCCTGTCTGAGGCGGCAGAAACCGTGGTCAGCCAACCCGTTGTCAAACGTGATCCTGCGCCAAGTGGCGCGGTTGCGGCAGAATAAGGGGGATCTGATTATGGCAATGAGCCCTGAAGATAAACTGGTCGAACGTGACCGCGAAATGGTGCCCAAGGTTCTGGTGCGCGCAATGTTTGTGCTGTGCATGAGCGTTCTTGTCATCGTGACCTATGCCAAGCTGACGGATCGCCCGCTCGCGGCAATGCCCCCATCCGCGGATGAACTGCCCGTTGTGGAGGAGCGGTTGATCCAGATTTTCGGCTCTATGGATGGATCAGCACGCGTGATGGATACCGAAGGCAATGTGATTGTCACCTTGAGCAAAGAGGAAGGTGGCTTTGTCGCGGGGATTTATCGCGTGCTTGAACGCCGCCGCGGCGCTGTTGGCGCATCTGGCAGCGATCCAATCCGTTTAGTTCGGATGGCCGATGGCCGCCTCGCCCTACGCGATGATCTGACGGATTTCCGCACCGAGCTTTATGGCTTTGGCGCGGATAACGAGCGGGTTTTTGCCCGCATCATGGAGGAATGACCCATGGGATGGATGACCAGAACGACCGAAACGGCCCCTTGCGAGGTTGAGGTGAGCCACAAATTCGAAAGCCTGCACGCGCATGTGAAATTCTTGAACGGCGCAACCATTAATCCAGGTGACGAGGTATTGGTGCATGGCGCGCCGGTAATGGCGCCTTATGGCGAAGTGGTGTGTGAAACCCGCACCGCCACGATCACCCGCGCCAGCAAAATCGAACAGCTTTGGACAAAAATGACAGGTGATTTCGAGTTCATGGAACTGTGCGAATTTAGTTTCTCAGAGGAGGTTTCGCTATGAATGTCCAAGTAAAACATTCCGCAGATGCGACCACCGTTGAAGACGCTTTGGCGGCACGCAATTACGAACAAGCGGTGGTTGACAGTGAAAGCGCAACCGCGCTTGCGATGCAAAACACGCTTTTGACCCCGCGGTTTTACACGACCAATTTTGACGAATTGGATGCGATTGATGTTTCATCAGTCCGCAGCGATTGGGATCAGCTGATTGATCAAATGAAATCCGACCCCAATAAGGGCCATTTCAAGAAAAACGAAGATTGGGATCACATCGATTGGGATGGGATGGAGCCAAAGCTGAAAAAGGAATTCATTGATTTCCTTGTTTCCTCCTGCACGGCCGAATTCTCGGGCTGTGTTCTCTACAAAGAAATGAAACGGCGCGGCAGCAATGAGGACATCACCACATTGTTCCAGTTGATGGCCCGTGATGAAGCCCGCCATGCAGGTTTTATCAATGACGCGCTGCGGGAAGCTGGGATTGCGGTGAATTTGGGCTTTCTGACGCAAGCCAAGAAATACACCTATTTCCAGCCGAAATTCATTTATTACGCCACATATCTGTCCGAAAAGATCGGCTATGCGCGCTATATCACCATCTTCCGCCATCTTGAGGCGCATCCTGAACATCGGTTCCATCCGATTTTCAAATGGTTCAAGGAATGGTGCAATGATGAGTTTAGCCATGGCGAGGCATTCGCGCTGTTGATGAAAACTGATCCCAAGCTGACGCGCGGCGTGAATGTCTTGTGGATCAAATTCTTCCTCACCGCCGTTTTCGCAACGATGTATGTGCGCGACCACCAACGCCCCGCCTTTCACGAGGCTTTGGGTGTAGATACCGATTGGTATGGCCACGAAGTGTTCCGCAAGACTAGTGACATCTCAAAGCAGATTTTCCCAATCACTTTGGACATTGACCATCCCCGTTGGCAGAAAGGTCTAACGGCGTTGCAAGCCGCCAATGCGGATTTGGCCGATGCCAAGGCGCATGGCAAATTCTTCAAGCGAATTGGCGCTAGCATTCGTGCGGGTCTGGCCTTTGTGAACCTGTTCACGATCCCTGCGAAATCTCATGCCGTGCCTGTCAGCACGCGGATGGAGCCTGTCTATTGATCGCGGCTGCGCTGCATAATCCTTGGGTGGCGGCCTTGGTCGCCTTGTTCCTGTGGTGGTTTTCCACAGGGGCAATCCTTTTGGTTGTGCGGCGCGCAGATCAGGCAGGCCGTCAGGCCCGAATTTGGGCCGTTTTGATGAACCTGCCCTTTTTGATCTTGGGGGCGGTTGGGTTCTTGGAATCCCGCTATGACGAGAGCCTAGCCGGGGTTTATGTAGCGTTTTTATCTGCCATCGCGCTTTGGGGGTGGATCGAGCTTGCCTTTTTGACGGGTGTCATCACGGGCCCCAATCGCAACCGCCTGAGGGATGGGGTTCCTGAATGGGAACGCTTTATCCGCGCATGGGGCACCATTGCCTATCATGAGCTTCTGTTGGTGTTCATGATGGTGACGATGATCCTGTTTAGTCTGGACGCCGTGAACCCCTTTGGGATGTGGACATTCGCAATTCTGTTTTTCGCGCGGATCAGCGCCAAGCTGAACCTTTATCTTGGGGTACGAAAAATCAATGTGGAATTCATTCCCGAACCCTTGAACCATTTGCCAAGTCACTTTCGCACCGCGCGGATGAATTGGCTGTTTCCGCTCTCGATCACAGGCCTCAGCTTTGCCGCTGCCTGTTGGATGGAGCGGATTTGGAGCGCGCAAACCATGTCGCAAGAGATTGGTTTCGCTTTATTGGCAGCCCTGACCGTGCTCGCTTTGTTAGAGCATTGGTTCATGGTTCTGCCCCTTCCTGATGAACGGCTGTGGCGGTGGATGCTTCCGTCTCGCCAAAGCAATGGCCAAGACGGCCCCCAGATCGCCATTTTGCAAAATGAGGACGTGCGATGAATTTTGACATACTCTTTCAGAGCCAGTTGGACACCCTGAAACAAGAGGGCAATTATCGCGTCTTCGCAGAATTGCAGCGCAAATGTGGAGATTTCCCCCGCGTCCAAAATCACGGCGAAGGTCAAGAAGAAGTCACTGTTTGGTGCTCGAATGACTATTTGGGCATGGGCCAGCACCCCGATGTGATCAAGGCAATGATCGACACAGTCGAGGCCTGCGGCACAGGTGCAGGCGGCACGCGCAATATCTCGGGCAATGCCTATCACCACAAATTGCTCGAGGCGGAATTGGCTGACCTGCACGGCAAGGAAGCGGCCCTTCTGTTCACTTCGGGCTATGTTTCAAATTGGGCCGCCTTGTCGACTTTGGGCAGCCGTCTTCCGAATGCGGTGATTTTGTCGGATGCGTTGAATCACGCCTCGATGATTGAGGGCATCCGTCATGCACGATGCGAAAAGCGGGTTTGGAAGCACAACGATGTCGCCGATTTGGATCGGCAATTGGCAGAATTGCCTGCCAATGCGACCAAGATTGTCGCGTTTGAGTCGGTCTATTCGATGGATGGCGACATTGCGCCGATCCGCGAGATCGTTGAAGTGGCGGAAAAGCATGGCGCGATGACCTATATTGACGAGGTTCACGCGGTCGGCATGTATGGCCCGCGCGGCGGCGGTGTGGCCGAACGCGAAGGGTTGATGGATCGTATCACCCTGATCGAAGGCACGCTTGGCAAGGCCTATGGTGTGGTCGGTGGCTATATCACGGGCAGCCATGCTTTGGTGGATTTCATCCGCAGCTTTGCCAGCGGGTTTATCTTTACAACGGCGCTGCCCCCTGCCGTTGCGGCGGCTGCGCGCGCCTCGATTCATCATCTGAAAAACTCAAGCTATGAGCGCGACATGCAGCAACGCCAAGTTGCCCGTTTGCGCGCCCGCCTTGATGCCGAAGGCATTCCGCATGTCAACAATGCCAGCCACATCATCCCTGTGATGGTGAAAGATCCCGTGAAATGCAAAATGCTGTCGGATATTTTGATGGAACAATTCGGCATTTATGTGCAGCCGATCAATTACCCCACAGTTCCCAAAGGCACCGAGCGCCTGCGCTTTACCCCCGGCCCTTTGCACACGGATGAGGACGTCGAATATCTTGTTTTGGCCCTGAAAACACTCTGGAAACAATGCGCTGTTTCGCATGCAGTCGCGTAGATTTGACAAGTTTTCTGCAAATTGCCCTTGGAGCGGCTTGAAAAAGGGCTAGGTTGCTCAGCGGTTACCTTTAACCGAGGGAGAGAGAACCATGAAAAAATCTGCAATCATCGCAGCAGTCGCAGGACTATGCGCTGCAACGTCCGCCTTCGCGGATGGCCATGGCGCATCGGGTGATGCGGCTGCAGGTGAGCGTGTCTTCAATCAATGTGTCGCCTGCCACATGGTGGTAAACGATGCAGGTGAAACTCTGGCAGGCCGCAATGGCCGCACAGGCCCAAATCTTTACGGCGTTGCAGGTCGTCCTGTGGCATCGATCGAAGATTTCCGTTATTCTCCATCTATCACCGCGGCAGGTGAAGCAGGGGTTGTTTGGACGGAAGAGGCGTTTGTGGCCTATATGCAAGACCCGACCGCCTTTTTGAAAGAAGCAACCGGTGACAACCGCGCACGCAGTGCTATGGCGTTCCGTGCTCGTAACGAAGATGACGCGAAAAACGTCTATGCATATCTCGCAAGCCTTGCGGCGCAGTAACCGCATCGTTTTGTGACGGCATTGAAAAGGGCAGACATTGATCTGCCCTTTTTCATTTTTTGCGAAGCGATTGGACGAAATCGGTGATCGCATCAACCGCCTCGGCGGGATGTGATTCAGGCAAAAGATGCCCTGCATCCGAAATCACCTTCAGGGCGCCCTGCGGCACCATTCCTTGGGCGCGCTGCGCGACCTCTAGTGGAACTGCTTGATCCTTGGTGCCATGCAGGAACAGGATCGGCGCAGTGATCTGGGGAAGGCTGCGGTGCAGCATCTCTAAATCCCACTGCGCCATCATTGCTAAAGTTGCCTCGATATGCGCGCGTTTGCGCATCAATTCGCGATAATGGCCCAAGGTTTCTGCGTCAGGTTCCGAGCCTGTTGTTTGCAAAATCGCAATCAGCCTGCGGTCACTCATCCCTGAGCCTAAGAAAAGCCCCGTGAGTGGGTTCATCGCCATCATTTTTGCCATGATCGGAAAGAGCCAACCCGCAGCACCAGAGAAATTCTCAACCGCCCCGTTGATCGTCACGACCCCTTGTGCAGTATCAGGCGCAAGCAGCATCATTTGCAAGGCAATCGCGGCCCCCGCAGAATGGCCAATAATCACCTCAGGCGTGATGTCTTGGCCCTGTAAAAGCCGTAAAACGTCTTGCGCCATCAAGGACAGGGATGACCGACTGCGGGTGCTAGCACGGCTAAAGCCCTGACCTGGCAGATCAAAGGCAATGATGCGATGAGTTTGTGCCAAAAGTGGCATCATGGCCCGCCAAGAATGCGTAGATGCGCCTGCACCATGGATCAAAACCAGATCAGGGCCTGTGCCCATAATCTGCACATGCCACCGATGCGGATGTGACGCGATGATTTGGCTATGGGCGCGCCATGGCCAGTTGCTTGGAATATCCGCAAGCCCGCTCATGCGCTTGGCAGTGCCGCCTCGACAGCGGCGCTGAGGGATTTGGCATCTGCGCGCGGAAGCGGCACATAGGCCGCGCCCATCACCTTGGCCAGATCATCCAGCCCTCGTGTTGGGCGTTGCCCCGTGTCGATGACAATCGCGGGAACACCGCGACCGCGCAGGGCCTTTGCCATACTGTTTGCATCTTCACCCGCCTGCGCGCGATTTGCGCTGCCATCAAGACTGACATTCGCGCGCCCATCCGTCAGAACCGCAATGGACGGCGTCATTCCCTTTCCAATTGTGAGAACCGCCAGATCAAGGGCCGATTTCAGCCCTGCGGCAAGCGGTGTGCCGCCCCCACCTGGTAGGTCTTGCAAGCGGCGTTTGGTCTGCACGAGGGATCGCGTGGGGTTTAGCAAAATATCCGCGCCTGCGCCGCGAAACGCAACCAAGGCCACATGATCGCGCCGCGCATAGGCCTCTGCCAACATCAACTCAATCGCCCCCTTGGCCTCGGCCATGCGGGACATCGCGCTAGAGCCAGACGCATCCACCACAAAGATAATCACCCTGTCAGAGCTTTGTTCAAACTGCTTTACGCGGATGTCACTTTTGCGGATATGCAGGCCGCGCGGCTTGGGCGCTGTCGTCTGGGCGCGCAGCCCTTGCCATGGGGCAGCGGAGCGCAAGGTTGCCATTAAATCAATCCGCGCGCCGCCCCCCAATTCGCCACTGCGCGAGGCAACGGGGCGGCCACGGTGATTGCCTTTCTTGCGGTTGCCCGTTCCTGAGCTGCCCTTGCTTTGCCGTGTGGCACGCTGTGCTGCCAATCGTGCCAAGAGGTCGGCCGGAAGCATGGCCTTTGCCGCCTCGATCAACGCCTCAAAGGAGGGAAGATCCTCCCCCACCTTTTGCGGATCTTCGGGGTCAGATGGGCTTTGTTGCGCCTCGGGCTCTTGTGGTTGTGGGGGAGGCGATTGTTCAGGCGGGGCTGGTTCTGGGATTTGCGTGGCGCGTGGGGCAAGGGCCAATTCCACAGCCAGTTGCAAATCCGCCTGTTCGACCTGATCCGACCCCATCAAGGCCGCTGAATGGCGGGCAAGGCGCAGCGCGTGCTGAACGGCGCGCAATGATGTGACGCCAAGCGCCTCAGCCACCAAGCACAGATCACGATAGTCGTCAGGCGCATGTCGCACATGGGGTAAGCGCGCACGCGCCTCGGCCAAAGCTGTGCCGTCAAATTCCATTTCCTGCGCCGCCGATTGTGGAATGGCATCAAGCTGCAGATGCAGTCCGAGGCGATCACTGAGGCTAAGCCTCAACCCTTCGCCTTCTTTGGCGGCTTCATCTAGGGCAATAATCGACAAGCCCGTCTCAGCATCCAACGCTCCCGCCAATCGTGCCAAAAGCGCGGATTCGGCACGTTCGGCCATTGTTAGGATTACTGTGCCGCCCTTGTTAAGAAGTCCCTCTGTTTGAATAGGGCGCCCAGTTGCCAAGGTTGCGCTTAGGTCTAACCCCCCAAACAGGGCCTCATCACTGAACTTTGGGTGAAGGCGCGGAAAAAAATCAGTTTCTAACGCGGTGTTTAGAGCCTGAATAATCCGATCCCGAACGGGGCCAACGCGGGCCCGAAGCCAAATACCCCCAAGGGGTGCGGGATCAATCGCAAACAGGGCGATGGCCAGATTGAAACTGGCCCATCTGTCCTGTGCTGGTGTCATGGCAGCACAGCCTCAACTGTGCGCATCACGCGCGTGGTTGAGCCTGCCTCATCGAGCGGGTCGCGGCGCAAGCGGTGTGACAGCGCCATGGGTGCAACGGCCCGCAAATGGGCGCGTGTGATTTCGGAGGATCCCTCGAACGCGGCTTGCGCGCGGGCGGCACGCAATAGGGTTAATTCGCCGCGCAACCCGTCTGATCCAAGTTCAAGGCACAGGGCGGCGCAATCCTTCAAGATCGCATCGCTTGTGCGGATTTTTGACAGGCGTTTGCGCGCGGCAATGATGGATTTGCGGATAGCCTCATCCGATTTCGCCCATGATTTCACAAACTTCGCACGGTCTTGATCAAAGGCATCGCGGCGCTTGATGACCTCAATGCGTGTGTCGATATCCTTTGGGCTTTTCACTTCCACTGAAAGGCCGAAACGATCCAAAAGTTGGGGCCGCAATTCGCCTTCTTCTGGGTTGCCCGAACCCACCAAAACAAATCGGGCAGGGTGGCGGATTGAGAGACCCTCCCGCTCGACCAGATTTTCGCCAGACTGCGCCACATCCAACAAAAGATCGACCAAGTGATCTTCGAGCAGGTTGACCTCGTCAATATAGAGATAGCCGCGATTGGCCCGCGCAAGAAGCCCTGCTTCAAAGGCCTTTTCACCTTTGGCGAGCGCCTTTTCGATATCCAAGGCCCCGACCACACGATCCTCTGTTGCGCCAAGCGGCAGGTCGACCACGGGTGTGGGTTTTTCGACCACCTCGCGATCCGCAACATTGGCCCAATCAGGTATGTCTGCCTCACTGGCAGAATTCACAGGGCACCCCTTTATCGCCGCAATCGGAGGCAGCAAAGCGGCCAAGCCCCGCACAGCGGTTGATTTCCCCGTGCCGCGATCCCCGAAAACCAAAACGCCGCCAATACCCGCATCAATAGCGGTCAAAAGCATGGCTTGTTTCATCGCATCTTGGCCTACGATGGCAGAAAAAGGAAAAGCGTGGCTCATATAATGGGCCTTTCATAGGTCGGGATACGGGATTGCAGGGGACAGCCGCCCTCCCACGTGCCTTCGATATTTTTTAGGGCAAAGCGGGCGTAGAGTTCTTCTTTGAACCATGCGCCATCGCGCACGGCTTTTATGGCGCGGGCATGCGGGCCGTCATGGCGTGCAAAACGCGCCATGGTTTGCGTGTCTGGCCAAATTGAAAACGTGACCTGATGCAGGAGAGGCACTTCGCCAACGCCGATCTTGAACAGAACGTTAGGATCATCGCCAATGACCTGCGAAATATCGGGGACGCGCCGCCAAAAGCGCAGCGCATTTAGGGGCTTTACTGTGGCGCGGGTCAACGCCGCAATCGGGCCGTTTGTTGGCTCAGCATCGGTCACAAACGGCGCTTGCCCATCCCATTCCCCCCGCGTTGTGCTGGGGGTGAGATACAGGGTGCAATCTTCGACTGCATGTGCGCGATAGCGGCGGAAGGTTGGACTTTTTGCAATCTGAGATTGTGCGGTCACATGGTCGGGCCAAGTGGCAAGAATGGCATAAACCGAAACATTCGGAATGGGCGTAAATCCCTCACCCGTGCCTGAGCCAAGCAATTTGAAAAAGCCGATCCCTGCCTCACGGCGCAAGGCGAATCGTGCCGTTGCCATTTGGGCAAAGGCCCACATCCGTGCGGAGACGGTTCCAAATCGAAATAAGCTTAGCGTTACAGATTGCATGGCCGATCTTTTTATCTGTCAACTAATAGTGACAGATTTAGCCAATAAAGGAAAGAGAACAATATATTTCAATTATTTCTTTTGTTTTATTGGGTGCTTCTATTCGTGATCAGCTTTAGCTGTGAATTCGTGTTGTAAATTAAACTAGACAGTTTACGATAGGGCCTATGATGGATGACCACCGAGTGCATAGCGATCCTCAATCAGGCTTTGCCCCAAATGCGGGTGATGCTCGCCCCCATGCGATTGTGATTGGTGCGGGGTTGGGTGGATTGGCCTCGGCTATGCGGTTGGGGGCGAAGGGCTATCGCGTCACGGTCATTGATAAATTGGATATGGCGGGCGGGCGTGGTTCTGCGCTCTACCAGAACGGGCATCGCTTTGACCTCGGCCCGACCATTGTCACAGTGCCGCAAGTGTTTCGGGAATTATGGGCGGCCTGCGGGCGCGATTTCGATCAGGATGTTGATCTGCGCCCGATTGAGCCATTTTACGAAATCCGTTGGCCAGACGGGTCACATTTTACCGCCAGCCAAAACACCGATGCGATGCGCGCCGAAGTGGCGCGCCTCTCGCCGCAAGATGCCAAGGGCTATGAGCGGTTCTTGCAAGACAGCGCCGCGCGCTATTGGTTTGGGTTCGAAGATCTTGGCCGCCGTTCTATGCACAAGCTGTGGGATTTGATCAAGGTTTTGCCAAAATTCGGCATGCTGCGTGCGGATCGCTCGGTTTATGCGCATGCGGCAAAGCGGTTTAAGGATGAACGACTGCGGATGGCGTTTAGCTTCCATCCGCTCTTTATCGGGGGGGATCCGTTTAACGTGACCTCGATGTATATCTTGGTCAGCCATCTCGAAAAGGAATTCGGTGTCCATTATGCGATGGGCGGTGTCGCCGCGATTGCCAAGGCCATGGCCCGCGTTGTTCAGGATCAAGGCGGCGCGCTTCGCTTTCATCACGTTGTGGATGAAATCACCTTTCACGATAACCGCGCCACTGGTGTGCGCCTTGCCACGGGCGAGAGTGTTGCGGCGGATATTGTCGTCTCAAACGCGGATGCGGGCCATACCTACAAGCATTTGATGCGCAATCGCCCCCGCCGCCGTTGGACGGATGGAAAATTAACCCGCGCGCGTTGGTCGATGGGTCTTTTTGTGTGGTATTTCGGAACACGCGGCACGCGCAACAAATGGGCAGATGTGGGTCATCATACGATCCTCAACGGCCCGCGGTATCGTGGGTTGGTCAAAGATATCTTTATCAAAGGCAAACTTAGCGAAGATATGAGCCTTTATGTTCATCGCCCCTCGGTGACTGACCCAAGCTGTGCGCCAGAGGGGGATGATACGTTCTACGCCCTTTCACCTGTGCCGCATCTGGGGTTTGATGATCCTGTGGATTGGGCCAAGATGGGCGAAGCCTATCGCCAAAAGGTGCAGCAGGTTTTGGAAGATCAACTTTTGCCTGATTTGGGCGCGCATCTTTCCGCCTCCGAGGTGCTGACCCCCGCAGATTTTGAAAGTCGCTATCTTTCCCCCAACGGGTCTGGCTTCTCAATCGAGCCGCGTATCCTGCAAAGCGCCTATTTTCGTCCCCATAACGTGTCGGAGGAGGCGGAGGGTCTCTATCTCGTTGGGGCAGGCACGCATCCTGGGGCGGGTTTGCCTGGGGTCATTTCATCGGCTGAAGTGTTGGCAAAACTGGTGCCAGATGCGGTCTCCGTCTCATCTGGCCATGAGATAAAGATGGCCGCAGAATGATTGACGATCAGGATCTTGCCTATTGCCGCGAGGCAATTGCCGAAGGGTCACATTCCTTCGATATTGCATCGCGCATCTTGCCGCGCACTGTGCGCGATCCTGCGCTGGCACTTTATGCTTTCTGCCGCATTTCCGATGATGCAGTGGATTTCAGTCAGAACAAGGCACATGCCGTTCTTGATCTTAGTAATCGGTTGGATCGTATCTATCGTGGGCGGCCTGTCGACTGTCCCGCTGATCGTGCCTTTTCTGCGGTGGTGCAGGATTTCGAAATGCCCCGCGCCTTGCCCGAAGCCCTGCTTGAGGGCCTCGCATGGGATGCAACCGAGCGGCGCTATGACACGCTGTCAGATTTGCGTGGTTACTCGGCACGGGTTGCCTCGGCTGTCGGGGCGATGATGTGCGTATTGATGGGGGTGCGTTCGGGCGATGCATTGGCGCGCGCCTGTGATTTGGGCGTCGCCATGCAATTAACAAATATCGCCCGCGATGTGGGCGAAGATGCCCGCGCGGGGCGCGTTTATTTGCCCCTAGATTGGCTTGAGGAAGAAGGTGTTAACCTTGATCGCTTTCTCTCCGATCCGCGTATTTCGCCTGCCCTTCGGCGGATCAATCGCAGGCTCTTGGCTGAGGCGCGCAGGCTTTATGAACGCTCCGAGGCGGGTGTGTCCCAACTGCCCTTGATCAGCCGTGCGGGGATTTTGGCGGCGCGGCACTGCTATGATGCGATTGGCGGTGCTGTGGCGCGGCGCGGGTATGATGGTGTCACGCAACGCGCTTTCACAACGGCGCGACAAAAATTTGGGTTGCTCAGCTATTCTGCGATTCAGGCCGCAATCATCACTTTGGCGCCGCGCAGCCCGATGCTTTATGCCCCCCCTTTGGAAGAAACCCGATTTTTGGTCGATGCCGCCGCCAAGCGGCAACCAGATCGCACAGGATGGAGTGATCAGGTCATATCCGTTCTGACGCAATTAGAGGCGCAAGATCGCGGGCGCATACTGGAACCGAACCCATAACGCGCTAACTGCCCCGTCATGGATTGGTCTGTTTTCATATTATTTTTTGCCGCCTGCGCTGCTGCTGCGGTCACGGGGTCGATGTTTCCCCCAGGCGCCTGGTATCGGGATTTGCGAAAGCCATTTTTCACGCCGCCGAATTGGCTCTTTCCCGTTGCTTGGACAGTGCTTTATATCGCCTCCGCCTATGCAGCGGCGCGCGTGGCATTGGTGGCGGAGAATGGCCAAGCGATGGGGTTTTGGGCGCTGCAAATCGCGCTGAACACGCTATGGAGCCCAGTTTTCTTTGGTTTGCGCCGCATTCGTGCGGGCATGGTCATCCTCGGCGCACTGTGGGTTGCGGTTTGCGGCACAATGCTGAGTTTCTGGGCGCTTGATCCGGTCGCGGGCGTATTGATTGCGCCCTATCTGCTTTGGGTCACTATTGCAGGCGCTTTGAATTTTGAGGTTTGGCGGTTGAACCCTGAGGTTGCCAAAGGATCGGCATAAAAAAACGCGCCCCGCGGGGCGCGCTTTTTTGTCATGTTCCGAACAGCTTAGCTGAGCTTACGCTCGACTTCTTCGCGTTCAAAAATCTCGATCACATCGCCTTTGCGGATGTCATCGTAATTCTCAAAGGCCATGCCGCATTCCTGACCCGATTGCACTTCTTTGACTTCGTCTTTGAAGCGCTTCAGCGTTTTCAGCGTGCCTTCATGGATCACGACATCATCGCGCAACAGGCGCACACCCGCCGAGCGGCGCGCGACACCTTCGGTGACCAGACAGCCCGCAACCGAGCCAACACCAGAGACGCGGAACACCTCTTTGATCTGGGCATAGCCGATGAAGTTTTCACGAATTTCAGCACCAAGCAGACCTGAGGCTGCCGCCTTCACATCATCCACAAGGTCATAGATCACGCTGTAATAGCGGATTTCCACTCCCTTTTGGTTGGCGGAATTGCGCGCAGGGGCATTAGCACGGACGTTAAAGCCCATGACAGGCGCACCCGAAGCCTCGGCCAAGCCGATATCGGATTCTGTGATCGCGCCCACCCCGTAATGCAGAACGCGCACGCGCACTTCGTCATTGCCGATTTTTTCCATCGCCTGAACGATGGCTTCGGCCGAACCTTGAACGTCAGCTTTGACCACGATGGGCAATTCTTTGACGTTTTCATCCGCCTTGGCCTTCGCCAAAAGCTGATCCAAGGTTGTTGCAGCACCTGCTGCGGCGCGTTTGTCTTTGGCAACTTGGATGCGGTAATCCGCAATCTCGCGGGCTTGTGCTTCGGTTTGCACCACGTTCAAAACGTCACCCGCTTCGGGTGCGCCGTTCAGGCCCAGAACCTCAACAGGAACGGATGGCCCCGCTTCTTTAACGCGCTCGCCCTGATCGTTGATCAGCGCGCGGACTTTACCCCATTGCTCGCCCACAACGAAGATATCGCCTTGTTTCAGCGTGCCACGTTGCACCAGAACAGTCGCAACAGGGCCACGGCCCACATCCAACTGCGCCTCGATGACGGCCCCTTCGGCTGCGCGGTCAGGGTTCGCCTTCAGGTCAAGCAATTCGGCCTGAAGTGCGATGGATTCAAGCAATTGATCCAAACCTTGGCCAGTGGCGGCGGAAACTTCGACATCCTGCACCTCACCTGACATCTTCTCAACGATCACCTCATGTTGAAGCAAATCGGTGCGCACTTTGTCAGGATTGGCAGCGGGTTTGTCGATTTTGTTAATCGCCACGATCATCGGCACTTTGGCCGCCTTGGCGTGGTTAATCGCTTCGATGGTCTGCGGCATCACCGCGTCATCGGCGGCAACCACAAGCACCACGATATCCGTAACATTCGCCCCACGCGCTCGCATGGAGGTAAAGGCCGCGTGACCCGGCGTATCAAGGAAGGTCAAAAGCGCGCCGCTTTCGGTGCGCACCTGATAGGCCCCGATATGCTGCGTGATCCCGCCTGCTTCGCCAGAGACGACATTTGCCTTGCGAATGCGGTCAAGCAACGAGGTCTTGCCGTGGTCAACATGGCCCATGATGGTGATGACGGGTGGCCGTGGTTGCAGCTCGGTTGGGCTGTCCTCTTCGACCTTGATCACGTCTTCCACATCCGCGTCAGATACACGCTGCACGCGGTGACCGAATTCGCTGACGATCAATTCCGCCGTATCGGCATCGATGGATTGGTTCTGCGTGACCATCATGCCCATTTGCATCAGCGATTTAACCACATCGGCCACGCGCTCGGCCATGCGGTTGGCCAATTCGGAAACCACGATGGTTTCTGGAATTTGCACATCGCGAACGATTTTTTCGCGGTCACCTTGGGACGCCATCGCCTTTTGGCGCTGACGCTCCTGCTTGCGTTTCATGGCAGCAAGGCTGCGCTGACGCCCGCCTTCGCCATCAGAGAAAACCTGATTGACGCTCAGCTTGCCAGAACGGCGGCCATCATTGTTGCGATCACCCTTCGAGACGCGCTCGCGCTTATCGTCCCGATCCGTATCGCGGCGCGCAGGCGCTGCGGCCGATTTCGCGCGGGCAGCCGCGACCGCAGGATCAGGCAGATCTGCGGGGGATGTCACCACAGGGGCACTGTCCGCTTTACGGGACTTTGCGGCCTTTGATTCCTCAAGGCGGCGGCGCTCTTCTTCTTCCTTGGCGCGGATGGCCTCTTCGCGTTCACGCTCTTCGCGTTCGCGGGCTTCGGCCTCGGCGCGGCGGCGTAGACGCTCTTCTTCGCGTTCTTGCTCTTCGCGCTGGCGCTGTTCTTCTTCTTCGGTCTCACGGGCCTTGGCGGCCATTACGGCCTTCATACGGCGTTCGAGTTCTGGATTGGCGGAAGCGTTGCCCCCCTCCATATCACCCGTGCCATCGTCTTTGCCGCCTGCACCCGATTTGGGAACCATCACGCGCTTGCGCTTGGTCTCCACAACAACCGTTTTCGTGCGTCCACGCGAAAAGCTCTGGTTCACGCGTCCGCTGCGGGCGCCGCCAGATAGTCCGAGTGGTTTTTTTCCGTCTTGATCGCTCATGCGTCTTTCTTGTCCTTCCCAACGGTCTTGCCGTTGTTCAAGCTGGTTTTGGGCCTCAGCCCTTGCAGCTTTGCTGCTTCCTCTACAACACGATCGCCGAGTCCGCCAGTCGCCAGCGCGCCATGTATCACAGTTTCTCGCCCGAATGCCAAACCTAATTCAAAAGCGGTCAGGCAATCGAAGTAACGCGCGCCCTCAGGCGTCCAAAGCTTGGACTTGCCTCGTTCAGACCCGTCCGAAGCTTGAAGCAGCACCCGCACAGGGCGCGTGGCAAGCCAATCTTTGACCTTTTCGAACCCTGCAACGGCATCACCAGATTTGCGCGCCAAGGCAATCAAATCGCCAATGCGCCGCGCAAGCAGGGTTTCAAGCGTGCCCACCAAATCATCTGGCACAGTCACCTGCGCTTTGGCTGAGCGGGAGAAGAGGTTTTTCTTGACCGCCAATTCCACCGCCGCGCGATCAGCGCTGCACCATATGCCTCGGCCTGGTAGGCGTTCTAGGATATCGGGCGTCACCACATTCTCAGGGCTGAGCACAAAACGCAACAGCCCCGCCTTTGGCGCTGTGTCGCCTGTTGCGATACAGCGCCGCTCGGACGTGTCTTTGGTTTTGGTGGCACCGCCACGGGACATGGTTTTGGCTCCTGAAATCGGGCTTACTCTTCTTCTTCGCCTGCGTCTTCTTGATCAGATGCAAGGTCTTCTTCGGTCACCCAACCCAAGGCCAAACGGGCGGACATGACCATATTCTGGGCTTCTTCGAGGCTGACATCGAATTTCTCAAGCACGCCTTCATCTTTGACGCGCTCGCCGTTTACGGTTGTCCAACCGCCTGCCAATTCCCAATCAGCACAGGTTGCGAAGTCTTCCAGCGTTTTGACCCCATCTTGGCCAAGCGCCTCAAGCATCTGTGGCGTTAGCCCTTCGAAATCGATCAAGCTTTGCTCGACACCAAGCGCCTTGGCGCTTTCGAGTACTTTTCGATTTTGCTCTTCGATATAGTCACGCGCACGGGCCTGAAGCTCGTCTGCGGTGGCTTCATCGACACCATCAATGCCAAGCAATTCTTCTTGCTCGACATAGGCAACCTCTTCCAAAGAGGTGAAGCCTTCGGATACTAGAAGTTGGGCAAAGAATTCGTCCAAATCCAATGTGTCCATGAACAGCTTGGTGCGTTCAGCGAATTCGGCCTGACGGCGCGCGCTTTCTTCTTCTTCGGTGAGGATGTCGATATCAAGGCCTGTCAACTGGCTTGCCAAACGCACGTTTTGACCACGGCGCCCGATGGCAAGAGACAGCTGTTCGTCAGGAACAACAACTTCGATTTTCCCTGCATCTTCGTCCAAAACCACCTTGGTCACTTCGGCAGGTTGCAGCGCGTTCACAAGGAAGGTTGGGGCGTCCTCATTCCATGGAATGATGTCAATTTTTTCGCCCTGCAACTCGTTCACCACGGCCTGCACGCGGCTGCCGCGCATACCCACACAAGCACCAACGGGATCAATTGAGTTATCATAGGAAATCACCGCGATCTTCGCGCGAGAGCCTGGGTCACGGGCAACGGCCTTGATATCGATGATGCCATCGTAAATTTCAGGCACTTCCATCTTAAACAATTCCGCCATGAATTCAGGCGCGGTGCGGCTGAGGAAAACCTGAGGGCCGCGCGCTTCGCGGCGGACATCTTTGATATAGCAGCGGATGCGCTCATTGGGGCGATAGCTTTCGCGCCCAATTTTTTCATTACGGCGCAAAACGGCTTCGCCACGGCCAATATCGACAATCACATTGCCATATTCTTCGCGCTTTACCACACCATTAATGATTGTGCCTGCGCGGTCTTTGAATTCTTCATATTGGCGATCACGCTCAGCTTCGCGCACTTTTTGCAGGATCACCTGCTTGGCGCTTTGCGCGGCGATACGGCCCATTTCAACAGGGGGCACTTCGTCAATGATCTCGTCACCGATTTCTGCATCCGCCTTATAGGCACGCGCATCGCGCAGTGTCATTTCAACGAAATGGTTTTCGATTTCCTCAACCACAGTGCGTACACGGGTAAATGTCGCGCGGCCTGTCTTGCGATCAATCGAAACGCGGATATCCAGTTCCGAGCCGTAACGCGATTTCGCGGCGCGGGCGAGGCTTTCTTCCATTGCCACGATGACCAGATCGGGGTCGATCATCTTTTCGCGGGCAACGGCCTCTGCTGTTTGCAACAGCTCAAGTTGGTTTGCTGATGTAATAGCCATGGATTTTCAGTCCTCCGCCTCTTCGGGCTCTTGCGTGATTTCATCAAATTGGGTTTCGTCAATGACCCCCGAGGCTTTGCGCTGGCGCAGCATCTCGGCGATCAGGTCATCGGTCAGAACGAGCTTCGCATCCGAAAGCCAATCAAAATTGAGGCCAAGGGTGACTGTCTCGCCACCTTGTTCAACATTGATAAGCACTTCATCGTTTTCGATCCCCGCCAAAACACCCTTAAAGCGTTTACGGCCATCGATCATTTCGCTTGTTTCAAGTTTGGCTTCATAGCCCTGCCAGATATCGAAATCCTTCAACCGCGTCAGCGGGCGGTCGATACCGGGGCTAGAAACTTCGAGGTTATAGGCCCCCTCAATCGGGTCTTCGACATCAAGGCTTGCCGAAATCGCCGTTGAGATATCGGCGCAATCATCCACATTGATCCCGCCATCGGGGCGGTCTGCCATCACCTGCAGGGTTTTTGTCTCGCCGCCCATCAGGCGCACGCGCACCAGTTCAAACCCCATATCTTCGATGACAGGGGTAATGATCTCAGCCATGCGGCGATCAATGCTCGATTTTGCGATCAGGTTGGACATAAGACCTATGGACATAAAAAAACGGGCCACAGGGCCCGCGGAAGCATCTAGGGTGGAGCGTGGAGTTTGGACCCCCAAGCACCTGTTGGGCTGTCATATAGAGAGAATCGGGGGTTATAGCAAGCTGCCATCTTGCGCTTTGGGGCGCGGCATGGCCATTTGCACAACATGAACGCGAAAACCGAAATCACAATTCGACCAAAAACGGCCCAAGATGATGCGGCGCTTGTTTCCCTGTTGCTGCCCGTGTTTCGGGCGGGTGATACATATACAGTCGACCCAGACATATCCGAGGCCGATGCCTTGGCCTTTTGGACGGCCCCCGAAAAGTCCGTGTTCATGGCGGAACAGGGGGGTGAGGTCGTTGGCACCTATTACATCCGTCCCAATCAGGCGGGCGGCGGCGCCCATATCTGCAATTGCGGCTATATCACTGCCACAGCAGCGCAGGGGCGCGGGATTGCGCGCGTGATGTTGGCGCATTCGCTGCAGACTGCCTGCGCCGAAGGTTATCGCGGGATGCAGTATAACTTTGTCGTCTCCGAAAACAGGCGCGCGGTTGCGACATGGCAAAAGGCAGGTTTCGGGACTGTGGGACGTTTGCCACAAGCCTTTGATCATCCAAGCAAAGGATTGGTGGACGCCCTTGTGATGTTCAAATCTCTTGTAGATTAGGCCTTGCGATACCGTGCCATAAATGTAGCCACCACCTCATCTGCGGCTTCCGACACTTCTTGATGGGTGGCTTCGCTGCTGACACATAAAAGACGGCGCAGCATCAGATCACCACGGCACAGCTTCATGAACAAATCCGCCGCCTTCATCGGGTCATCTATATCAAGCATATTGCCCACCTTTGGCGTGCTGAGATAGCCCGCGACATGGGACATAGCCGTTGAAGGGCCTGTTTCATAGAAAGCACGCCCCAATTCGGGGAACCTTTGGGCCTCAGCCACGCAGACGCGGAAGATCGAGACACCTTCGTCTGACATCAGGAATTCAAGCATCGAATAGGCCAAATGGTGCAAGGCATCGCGCACATCGCGCTGCAGAAATTCGATATCCATTTGCGCGCGGCGTTGCAGGTCGCATTCTTGGTTCAGAACCGCCATAAACAACGCTTGCTTGTCGGGGAAATACGAATAAAGCGTGGCTTTGGACACGCCCGCTTGGCGCGCGATCACATCGACACTTGCCCCTTCGAACCCTTGACTTAGGAAAATATTACGCGCGCCATTAATGACTTGATCGAATTTCCGACCTTTGCGTGTCTGTGCTTGCATGTTCATGGCGCATACTCCCTGACCTGATTGTAAACCGATCAGTTCAGTTTTTGCAAGCCTTGCCGCAATCTATTGGCCCCAATCCGCCGATTGCATCTCGCGCAGGCGGCTGGCGGTGCGTTCAAATTCGAAACTGCCCGTGCCCTCGGCGTAAAGATGTTCTGGCACATCATCGGCAGATAGGATCACCCGGATACCTGCCTCGTAAAGCGCATCAATGAGGGTGACAAAGCGTTTTGCCTCGTTGAAATTGTCGATGCCAAGACGCGGGACGTTTTCCAACATCAGCAATTTCACCGCCCCAGTGAGCGCCAGATAATCACCCGCGCCTAAAGGTTTGCCGCACAGCTCCCAGAAATCGGCGCGGGCCATGCCCGCCCAATAATGCGGGATGACGACATGGCGGCCTTTGATCTCTAAATCGAGGGGTTCTTCCTGCCCATGGGTCAGATCGTGCCAAATCTTATCAAGGCTTTGGCGCGTGGCCGCGGTGATGGGCGTGAAATAGGTGGTTTCGCCTGACAATCTGTCTTGGCGGTAATCGGTGGGTGATTGCATTTCAATCACCTCTAATTCCTGCTCTAATAGCGTGATGAACGGAACAAACAGCTGTCGGTTCAACCCGTCTTTATACAAATCTTTTGGGGGGCGATTGGAGGTGGTGACGATGCTCACCCCTGCCTTGAACAATGCCTCAAAAAGGCGGCCTACGATCATGGCATCGGTGATATCGGTGATTTGCATCTCATCAAAACACAGCAGGCGCAGGTCTTTTGAAATTGCCTCAGCCACGGGTTTCAACGCATCATCTGTGCCTGTTTTGCGCGCCTCGTGCAGGGCTGATTGGATTTCTTGCATAAAGGCGTAAAAATGGACGCGGCGTTTCCCGTTAATCGCCGTGTGCGCAAAGAACAAATCCATAATCATAGATTTCCCGCGCCCAACCCCGCCCCAGACATAAAATCCGCGACTATGTTGGCCAGATTGCGGTTTTTCCTGAAAGAAACGCGCAAGAAGCCCTGATTTTGGCCGCGCCTCAAGCGTTTCGCGTAACGCTTCAAAGCGGTGCAAAACCTCGCGTTGGGCGGGGTCTGCGCGCAGTAAGCCTTCGCTGACGCGGGTGTCGTATATGGCGGTTAAATGTTGCGACATAAGCGCCTCATAGGACATCTCTGGCCCCTCTGGCCAGAGGGATTGCATGCGCAATCAGCATTGACGCCCTTGGGCTTGCGGCGCAATCTCTATCGCAGCATGACAGGCCTGCGGCCTTTGACAGGACAAATGAAGATGCAGCGCAATTCGATTTTCACCCCCGTCCTCATCGGGGGCTGTTTTATCATTATGATCAGCTTTGCCATTCGGGCAAGTTTTGGGGTTTTTCAAATTCCCATAGCGGACGAATTTGGTTGGCTGCGCGCCGAATTTTCCTTGGCCATTGCCATTCAAAACCTAGCTTGGGGCGTGGGGCAGCCGATTTTTGGCGCGATTGCTGAGAAATTCGGGGATCGCAAAGCCATTATCATTGGCGCTTTGATGTATGCGGCGGGTTTGGTGTTTTCGGCTTATGCAATTACGCCCGGCGCGCATCAGCTTTTGGAAATTCTTGTGGGCTTTGGCGTTGCGGGCACGGGCTTTGGCGTGATCTTGGCGATTGTGGGCCGCGCCGCATCGGATGAGCATCGCTCACTCGCGCTTGGGATTGCGACTGCAGCGGGCTCTGCGGGTCAGGTCTTTGGCGCGCCTGTGGCTGAGGCGCTGTTGGCGGTGATGCCATGGCAAAGCGTCTTTTTGATCTTTGCAGCGGCAATTTTGGCTGCGCTTTTGTTTCTCCCCATGCTGCGCGCGCCTGCTACCCTATCCAAGGCAGAACTTGAAGAAAGCATGAGCGCGATTTTGGGCAAAGCATTTCGCGATCCCTCTTTCAGTCTGATTTTTATCGGCTTCTTTTCCTGTGGGTATCAGCTTGCCTTTGTCACCGCGCATTTTCCCGCCTTTGTGACCGAACTTTGCGGCCCGATCGAGCCTGGATCTTTCCTACATTCTTTGGGCATTACGACCACATCTGCGCTTGGGGCGGTGTCGATCTCGCTGATTGGCTTGGCCAATATTGGTGGCACGATTTTGGCGGGCTATTTGGGCAAACGCTATTCTAAGAAATACCTGCTTGCGGGCATCTATTTTGGCCGCACCATTATTGCGGCAGCGTTCATTTTAATGCCGATCACGCCCCTGACCGTGATTGTGTTTTCGGTCATGATGGGCGCGTTGTGGTTGGCCACAGTGCCGCTCACCTCAGGACTTGTGGGGTATATTTATGGGCTGCGCTATATGGGCACGCTTTATGGTATCGTGTTCTTTAGCCATCAATTGGGCAGCTTCATCGGGGTTTGGCTTGGCGGTTGGATGTATGACCTGCATGGCACCTATACCACGGTTTGGTGGGTGGGTGTTGGCGTGGGGCTGCTTTCGGCCATTGTCCATTTGCCCGTGAAAGAAAGCCCCCTGCGCGAGCGGGCGCTGGCCGCCTAACCCTTCACCGCGTCACGGATATAGGCGGCGGTCATCAGGTCAAGATGTGCGCCGCCGCCGTTTTTGAACAGCGTTATTTCTGCGTCATTGCCCCGCGCAAAGGTGCCAGAGGCGATGTCGTAATAATCGGCCACAACATCATCTGCTGTGATGACCCCCGCCGTGATGGGGCGTTTCAATTCGCCAATATGCTCAATCGTGGTAGCACGGCTGTCGACAAAGATACGCGCCTTTTTGAGCGCAGCATCATCCGCCTCGCGCATGTCGGGGCGATAGGCCCCGATGAGGTCAATATGCTGTCCCGCCTTGAGCCATTCACCCTGCAAGATGGGCTCTGTCACCATGGTTGCACAGGTGACAATATCGGCCTGCTGCACGGCATCCGCTAGGCTTTCGGCGACATCCGTATTGGAGAAATCGCGGGCAAGGGCCTCGGCCCGCGATCTATTGCGGTTCCAGATCAGGAAACGCGCTTCAGGAAACCCCGCGCCATATGCCGCGCGCAGAGAGCGGCCAACTGTGCCTGCGCCAACGATCAAAATGGTTTTAATCCCAGGTCGCGCCAGTTTCATTGCGGCAAACAGGCTATCGCCTGCGGTCTTATATTTGGTCAAAAGATGGAAATCGACCAAAGCCTCAAGAAGGCCATTCTTATCGCTGTAAAGCGCCGCACCGCCATTCACAGCCGGCAAATTTTGCGCGGCGTTCTCAGGAAAGATTGTGGCTGATTTCACCAAGAGGCCAAGCCCGTCAATCCATGCGGCACGATTGAGCAACGTGTCCTTGCCGCGATAGAGAAAACTATCCGAAATTTCCGCACGCGGTAGCATATGCCCCGCTTCCAACGCCACGCCAAGTTTGAGCCAATCAAGCTTGGCTTCGGCGTCAGGCCCGATGATTTGGAAGGGGCTTTGTGTCATAGTCCTGCTTCATCCTTGGTGAGAAGGCCATGGTCGACCAAGACTTCGGCCCATCCGTGCGGCGCTGTAAACAGATGCGCATTCCATCCGCGCGCCTTGGCCGCGGTGATGTTGTCAGGGCGGTCATCTGCAAACAAAAGCGCCTCTGGTGCGATTTTGCAATGATCCTCGACCATTTGATAAATGGTTGGGTTGGGTTTGATCACCCCCATAAGGCCAGAGACATAGGCGTGGTCGAATTCGTTCAGAAAATCGAAATGCTCTTGCGCATAGGCAAAGCTTTCGATCCCGAAATTGGTCAATGCGAAGACGGTCACATTCTTGGAACGCAGGCGGCGCAAGAGCATCACGGAATGATCAATCACAGGGTTTGCCAATTCCAACCAGTAATCATGCCACATCCGAATTTCCGCGCGAAACTCAGGATAGGCTTCTGCCGTTTCATAAATGATATCGCGGAACCCTTCACCTAAATCCACGCGGTCATTCATGCCGTGCAAATCCACAGTGGCAAACATCTCGCGGCGGCGCGCTTCCCCGATGGTGCGGTCGTAGAACCGCTCGGGCTGCCATTCGATCAGCACATTGCCGATGTCAAAAATCACCGCTTCAATCTTGGACATGATCAAACCTTTCGCGATCAAAGCAGGCTTAGGCCCGCCATTTGAGACAGCCATCCGATCACAAGCGACACAGTCAGAATGGAAATGGCGGTCGACATCAGAATCGAGGCAGACACCCGTTGCGGGGCCACGTTGTAATGCTGCGCCAGCATGTAGATATTTCCTGCCACAGGCAGCGAGGAGGCCGCGATCATCACCGCAGCCGCATAGGGATCAACCTCGAAAATTATAAGCGCACCAATGGCGACAGCAGCAGGGTGTAAGATCAGCTTGGCGAATGACAGCCAAAGCGCGACCGAAGCCCGCTCGGTTGATTTGCCTGCCAATGACGCCCCAATTGCGAAGAGCGCACATGGGGTCGCCGCCGCGCCCAAAAGCGTCATAAATTCATCCACAGGTGCAGGAAGGCTTAGCCCCGCGGCAGAGACGGATAGCCCCGCGACCATCGACACAATCATCGGATTTTTTACCAACCCAATCGTGATTGAGCGGAAAATTGTAAAGCTCATGCGGCCATCGCGGCTTGCCGTGATAATGATCACGATCAAGCTTGAGAAAACGATCAAATCAGTGGCCAAGATCATCAAGACAGGCCCCGCCGCCGCAGGCCCCATCAAAACCACCAACATCGGCACGCCCAAGAACCCTGTATTCCCGATCACGGCACATTGCGCTTCAATCGCAGCTTCCGAAGCGGGCCGCTTTCGGATCAAGGCAACGACAGTCGCAAGCGCATAAATCGCGAAACATCCAAACAGATAGGCCCCGATGAAATTCCAATCGAAAATATCGCCAAGCGATAAGGTCGAGGCAAAGCGAAACAACATGGCCGATAGCGCGAAGTAAAACACGAATTTTGTCAGATAGGCGGTCGCGCTTTGCGTGAAAAACCCACGATACGCGGCGAGGAAACCCACACCGATCAGCGCAAAAAATGGAAGTGTTTTGAGGAATATCGCGAGCATGAAATAGGGCTAGGCCAGAGTGCAGGCGCTGTCTAGTAGCCTAGCCGTTTTCTTTTAGAATTTCGCCCGCCAAGTAAAGGGAACCACAGATCAAAACCCGCGCATTCGGGGTTGTGGCGCAGATGTCGCGCAAGGCGCTGATGACATCTGGTGCGGTTTGGGCCGCTATACCTGCACGGGTTGCGGCTGCCTTTGTGTCCTCGGCACTCAGTGTTGCGGCTTGGCCGTGAATTGAGACAGCGTGCAGCGATGAGGCGAAGGGCGCAAGCGGGGCCATGAAGCCTGTCACATCTTTTGTGTTCAGCATGCCGCAAATCAAATGCGTCTCGCGTTGGGGCAAGCCTTTGAGCGTGGCCGCAATGGCAAGCGCGGCATGGGGGTTGTGCCCCCCATCAAGCCAAAGTTCAGCATCGGGTGCAGTGTCAAACAGCGGCCCTTGGCGCAGGCGCTGCATGCGCGCGGGCCAAGTGACGTTGCGCATGGCACCCTCGCAGGCCGCCTCGTCCAAACCCAATACCCGCATTGCGGCAAGGGCCGTGCCTGCATTTTGGATTTGATGCGGGCCCGCAAGGGCGGGCAGCGGCAAGTCTAAAAGGCCTGTTTCATCTTGGAAAATCAATCGCCCTGCTTCGGTCGCAACATGCCAGTGTTGGCCATAGGCATAGATGGGCGCGCCGAGCCGCGCGGCGCGTGCCTCGATCACCTCCAGTGCGGCCTCTTGCTGCGGGGCAACAATTACGGGGCGCCCGCGCTTGATAATGCCTGCCTTTTCGCCCGCGATGTCCTCGATTGTATCGCCAAGATATTGTTGATGGTCGAGATCAACGGGGGTGATCACGCTTAATGCGGGGCGGTCGATGACATTGGTTGCATCCAAACGTCCGCCCAAACCCACCTCTAACAGCGTGTAATCAGCAGGATTTCTGGCAAATGCCAAAAGCGCGGCGGCGGTGGTGATTTCGAAATAGGTAATCGCATCTGGGCCATTGGCCGCCAAACATTCATCAAGAATGTCAGATAGGTGGTTTTCGTCAATCAGCGTTCCCGCCAACCGAATGCGTTCATGAAACCGTGCCAAATGCGGTGATGTATAGGCATGTGCGCTTTTCCCTGCCGCCTCAAGCCCCGCGCGAATATAGGCGAGGGTTGACCCTTTGCCATTGGTGCCCGCGATATGAATGACAGGCGGCAACGCCTGTTGCGGATCACCAAGGGCGGCCAAGATCCGCCACATTCTATCGAGCGTCAGGTCAATGATCTTTGGGTGAAGCGCCATCATGCGCTCCAACAAGAGATCCGAGCGGGGGGTGCTCACTTTTATTTTGCCTCCGCCTCGTTTGGCGCAGCCTCAGTTGGGGCGGGCAGATCCCCTTTGACTGGGGGTTCCATGCCCATCAGCATCCGAAGGATCGAGATCAACTCATCGCGCAACGCGGTGCGATGGGTCACGCGGTCAAGCATCCCGTGATCCAACAGATATTCGGCGCGTTGGAACCCTTCGGGCAATTTTTCACGAATGGTTTGCTCAATGACCCGTGGCCCAGCAAAGCAGATCAGCGCATTTGGTTCGGCAATCTGCACATCGCCAAGCATCGCATAAGAGGCGGTTACGCCCCCAGTGGTTGGATGGGTCAGAACCACGATATAAGGCAGGTTCGCCTCTTTGAGCATATTTACCGCAACTGTGGTGCGGGGCATTTGCATCAGGCTGAGGATACCCTCTTGCATCCGCGCGCCACCTGCGGCGGAGAACAGGATCAGAGGGCGCTTTAATTTAACCGCGCGCTCGGCAGCAGCAATGATGGCATTGCCAACATACATCCCCATCGAGCCGCCCATGAAGCTGAAATCTTGCGCACAGGCCACGATGGGCGTGCGCCCCATTTCACCCTCGGCCACAAGCATCGCATCGGTTTCGCCCGTGGATTTCTGTGCCGCCTTCATGCGGTCGGGATAGCGCTTTTGGTCGCGGAATTGCAGCGGGTCTGCAATTGGCTTTGGCACTTCGACCTTGGTGAAAATACCACCATCGAACAAGGCATTGAACCGCTCTCGCGGGGTGATGACCATGTGATGATCGCAATTTGTGCAGACATTCAGATTGTCGCTCAATTCACGATGGAACAGCATGGTTCCGCATTCATCGCATTTCGTCCAAAGGTTCTCGGGCATATCGCGCTTCGAGAACATCGAATTGATCCTTGGGCGGACGTAGTTGGTGATCCAGTTCATTGGGTCTTTTCCATTGGCCGATCCTTACACTCGCAATAGGCAATGGCGCGGCAGATTGCAATCAGCGATGGGCATTTTCGCGCCATATCAGGGCAAAACGGATGCCAAGCCAAATCACAATTGTAACAGCAATGTCGCGCAAGATGAGGGGAACCATGGCCTCGGCATCATTGGCTGCAATCGGTAAATGATAAAGGGCAAGTCCCCCCAAAGCACCCGGCAGCGAAACAGCCAACATTGCCATCACATTATTCGCAAAGTGAAATCCCCACGCTGGCCCGATTGTGCCAAAGCGATGGGTCAAATCAGCGGCGCAAAGCCCGAAAACGCCTGTGGCCAACACAAGATACCACGCCGCGCTGCCATGTTCTTCTGGTGCAAAATGGGCAAGACCAAACAGAACGGAGGGCAAAACCGCCCAGATGATTGGGGATTTGAACCGCGCGGCCAGTTGGCTTTGAAGATAGCCGCGAAACAGAAGTTCTTCAGCCCCTGTCTGGATGGCAATCAGCCCAAGGGCGAGAGGCAGCACAAGCAACCATTGTTTGAGGCCCAGACTTTTCACAAGGGCAAAATCGGTCGGGATCAGCGCGCTGAGTGTCGCGAGGGCAGAAAACACCGCCACCGCAATCCAGAACTGTCGGTGCATTTGGCGCAATGGGCCAAATAGTGACAATGGGCTACGATCATGCAGCAGCCATGCCACAAAAAACGGGCCGACCAGCATGGTCACGAAACTGCCCAGAAGGATCAGCGTCAGGCTCGGGCCAGATGTTTGCGGATCAGCCGTCCATACGGCTTCGAATTTTGTACCGATCACATGCGACATTGCATAGAAATAGGCTAACAGCCCCAAGACAAAGGTCAAAAGGCAGATGACCATGCCCACAATCACCCGCCACAAAGCAGGTTGCGCCCGCGCGGCTTCGACCATCAAATTGGGCTGATTTTGTGGTGCAAAAAATCCCCGAAGCATCAGCGCTTTAAATCCCCATTCCGCTTGAACCTATAAATGGCCCTTCTATAGTCTGAAACTTAGGTTTCATGGGTCTTTTTCCAATCGCGCTTGTGCCGCAGGGGCCCAAAGTTTATGCCGAGTGTAACATTTCTATCGACCCCAAGGGAGGCTGCCATGTCGCAGAGCAAATTCGATAAGTCCAAACTGCCAAGCCGTCACGTGACGCAAGGGCCTGCGCGCGCACCGCATCGCTCGTATTACTATGCGATGGGCTTGACCGAGGACGAAATCGCGCAGCCTTTTGTGGGTGTCGCCACCTGCTGGAACGAAGCAGCGCCTTGTAACATTGCGCTCAGCCGTCAGGCGCAGGCGGTGAAATTGGGTGTAAAGCACGCCAATGGCACGCCGCGCGAATTTACCACCATCACTGTGACCGATGGGATCGCGATGGGGCATGAGGGGATGCGTTCCTCTTTGGCATCGCGTGAAGCGATTGCGGATACTGTCGAATTGACCATGCGCGGGCATTGCTATGACGCGCTGGTGGGTTTGGCGGGCTGTGATAAATCCCTGCCTGGTATGATGATGGCCATGGTGCGCCTCAATGTGCCATCGGTGTTTATCTATGGCGGCTCCATCCTGCCGGGTCGGTTGGACGGCAAAGATGTGACCGTGCAAGACGTTTTTGAGGCGGTGGGTCAACATCAGGCGGGCAATTACTCTGACGAACAGCTCGCTATTTTGGAACGTGTGGCCTGTCCTTCGGCAGGTGCCTGTGGCGGTCAGTTTACGGCAAACACCATGGCCTGTGTATCTGAGGCCATCGGTTTGGCCCTGCCCAATTCAGCGGGTGCGCCTGCGCCTTACGAGTCCCGCGACCAATATGGCGTGGCTTCGGGCGAAGCTGTGATGAAGCTTATCGAAAAGAACATCCGCGCCCGCGATATCGTGACCCGCAAAAGTCTTGAGAACGCGGCGCGCGTTGTGGCTTGCACAGGTGGCTCGACCAATGCAGGCCTTCATTTGCCTGCCATCGCCCATGAGGCGGGTATTGATTTCGACCTGTTTGATGTCTGTGAGATTTTCAAAGACACCCCCTACTTTGTCGACCTCAAACCCGGTGGCCAATATGTGGCCAAAGATATGTATGAGGCGGGCGGCGTTCCTGTCGTTCTCAAAGAATTGCGGAAAGCAGGTCTGATCCATGAGGATTGCTTGACCGTAACAGGCCGCAGCATTGGTGAAGAGATCGACATCATCACCCGCGAAGCAGATGGTCGCGTGATCTATCCCATCGAGAAACCCCTGTCGCCAACAGGCGGCGTGGTCGGTCTGAAAGGGAACCTTGCCCCAGATGGCGCTATCGTCAAGGTTGCGGGTATGGCAAAAGAGCAGCTTGTATTCACAGGCCCTGCCCGCGTGTTTGAATCAGAAGAAGACGCTTTCGCGGCTGTTCAAACCCGCGATTACAAAGAAGGCGAAGTCATTGTTATCCGCAATGAAGGCCCATCTGGCGGGCCAGGTATGCGTGAGATGTTGGCAACCACGGCGGCCCTGTCTGGTCAGGGCATGGGCAAGAAAGTGGCGCTGATCACTGATGGCCGCTTCTCGGGTGCGACCCGTGGTTTCTGTGTCGGTCACGTTGGGCCAGAGGCCGCCCATGGTGGGCCAATCGGTCTCTTGAAAAACGGGGATATGATCACGATTGACGCGATCAATGGGGAGATCAGCGTTGATCTGTCTGATGCCGAATTGGAAGCCCGCCGCGACGATTGGCAAGGCGCAAAGCCGACAATCTACGCTACAGGTGCGCTTTGGAAATATGCGCAGCAGGTGGGTTCAGCGCGCTATGGGGCGGTCACGCATCCAGGCGGCAAAGAGGAGAAGCATGTCTATATGGACATCTAAATCCGTTCAGGCCTGCACCCTCTTGGGTGCGGGCCTTTTTCTTTTCGGCTGCTCGGGCGGTGGGGCGCCTTATGCGGGGCCCCCTCCAGATGTGGATACAGAAATTGCCGTAACCAGTGACCGCTTGGTGGTCACTGGGCCTGATGGGTTTTGCATAGATCCGGCGGCGACCCAAGATCGCGGCATAAGCGCCTTTGTGCTTTTGGGAAATTGCGCGGCTATTGGAAATTCATCGCGCCTGCCACAGCCAGAACATCCCTCAATCCTGACGGCCGCCATTTCCGAGGCAGGGCCAGAGGGCAGTTTGCGCAGCAATATCCCCGCAATGGCTGCATTTTTCACCTCCGAGCAAGGGCGTGGCTTGTTAAGCCGTGACCAAGATCCAAATTCGGTTGAAATTCTGGATATGTTTCATCAAGGCGATGTGTTTTTCTTGAATGCGCGCGACAGTTCGGCCAGCAGCATTCGGGGTGTGAAAGAGGATTACTGGCGCGTCTATATGGATGTGGGCAACCGCATCGCCACGCTCAGTGTTCTTGCGCTCGAAGACAGTAACCTCACCGAGGCGCAAAGCCTTGAGACGTTGCGCGCGTTTGCGGGTCAAATCGCTACGGCCAATAATCAAACAAGTTTACAGCCCGCGATTCTGGCCGAGGCGGAACCAACCCCTTTGCCTGATGGCCCGTATGATAGCGATCAAGCCACCGCGCAAAGCGGCGATGGTTCAGGAAGCAGTGCCCCAACCCGCCCAACCACCCGTACCGTGTCACCCGCACGGGCCGCGCGCACCGTTGTGCGCACACTTGATACGGTTGGATTGCTGCGTAGGCTTTTCAATTAGAGAAAATCCCCTTACCTCTATCTCTGCTAAACTGGAAAAAGGCCCCCCTCTGACTGGGAGGGGCGGGCCAAGCTTGAGGGCAATCGGATGGGGTTTTGGCGCAGGCCGTCATTTTCGCAGGCCAGATGGATAAAATTCAACGCCGATATTACGGCTTTGAAAGCGCGGCTTGGCAAACTGTCCCTATCGGATTTGCAAAAGCGCCGCGCTGAGGCCATCGCCTATGCAGGTGATTTGATGACTTTGGCGCGATTGGCGGATCAGGATTTGCGCCGCCGCGCCATTGGACAAGACCGCCAAGAGGGTTTGCCTGAAATTGCGCATTGGGGGTATCGCCCTGATGCCTTTTTTCAACCGATTGAACCCGCGACCACAGTTGCGGTGCAAAGCCCCTTTGATCTGACAGGGGGGCTCAAGATTTTTCATGATTGCACGCAATCAGAGATTATTTTGCGCCAAACCCCGCGCAATGATCCTCACGCAAGCGCCCCTTTTGCCATTTCCTTATAAGTTTTTCGGTTTGATGGATCGTTTTTATCCATGGCCCTTGATGTGCCCCGCGCGCGGGCGGCGAGCGTTAAGCTGTCGGATATTCTTAAAGTTTCGCTCGATATCAGCATGGATTTTCCGATTGATCTTTATGCGCAGGTCAAAGTGATCCATGGCCCGAATTCCGAGCAAATGGTGCGCAAAATAGAATGGCACAACGGCAGGCTCAGTGCCGAATTCGACATGGCCTATTCCAAAGTAAACGACAAACGGATCGAAAAAATCTGGATTGATCTGATTTTTGAGCGCCCCAGCATGAACTTATTGCAGATGGGCGATTTTCTCGTGGTATGCATGCCGCGCGCCGAACTTTGAGTAAGGGGATCAAAGCATGACGGAACTGACGCTTGCGCGGTTGGGCCTTAAAGATGGGGTTTATGAGGCCACAGTGGCCCATATGACTGAGGACGCATTGCGCTTTGAGGCTGTTGTGAACGGGCAGGTCATTGCCATCGGAACAGCCACGCGTGGCACGGGTCAAGCCTGTCTATTGCGCCTTGAGCTGCCAGCACATCTGATTGGGGCGCAGGTGCAAATTGTCGACATCCGCCACGAGACAGGGGCGGTGTTAGATCGGTTTTCTGTGGTCTGTGATCCGTAGATTGCGGGGGATCTGCGCGCAGAATTTGATTTGCTGAAATCCACCTTTCGCCGCTATTGCAGCGAAACGGGCGCAGATTAACCGCGCAAGGTTGCCCCTGTCGCCTTACCCACTTTTTCAATGATTTTGGCGGCAGTGGCTTCGATTTCGTCCTCGGTCAATGTTTTGTCGCGCGGCTGCATCCGCACAGTCAGCGCGATTGACTTGCGCCCTTCCCCAAGTGCGCCGCCGATGAATTCGTCAAAGACGCTAACATCGGTGATCAAAGCCTTATCTGCACCAAGGGCCGCATTGACCAGATCAAGAGCAGCGGTCGTGACATCGGTGACAAAGGCGAAATCGCGCTCCACGGGTTGCAGATCGCTGATTTCCAAGGCGCCACGGCTGGCCGAAACGTTCTTGGGCAATGGAATTTCAGCTGGATAAAGAACAAACCCCATCGCAGGGCCTTTCACATCCATCTCGCGCAAGATTTTGGGGTGAATTTCACCAAATACGCCCAAGATTTTCTTAGGGCCAAGGCACAGAACTCCATGCCGTCCGGGATGCCACCAAGGATCATCGCTGCGCATGATTTGCATCCGCGCAGGCGCACCCATGGCCGAAAGGGCGGCTTCAGCATCGGCTTTGGCATCAAACACATCCACAGCGCGGCGTGCCCCATGCGGATCACGCGGGCCCGTTTGACCGATTAAAAGACCAGCGGCCTGCGTATGCTGTTCTTCAGGTTCCCCGCCATGGAACGCGGCCCCCATTTCAAACAAGGCCAAATCTGTCATGCCGCGCGCCTGATTGCGGGCCGCTGCCTGCAAAAGGCCAGGCAAAAGCGCGGGACGCATATGGCTCATTTCCGAAGAAATCGGATTTTCCAAACGCACCGCATCCGTGCCGCCGCCAAAGAGCGCCGCAGATTTTTGATCAATAAAGCTATAGGTGACACATTCATTATACCCCAAAGCGGCAAGGGTGCGCCGCCCTGTGGCTTCACGTTTTTGCATTGGAGTCAGGACGGCGCGGGTCACGCCTGTGCTGAGGCGGGGCAAGGGCTTTGGCGCCAGTTTGGTGAGCGAAGCGACACGCGCCACTTCTTCCACCAAATCCGCCTCACCTTGAACATCGCGCCGCCACGAGGGCACCCAAACCTCAAGTGTCTCGCCACTGCCGCTGGCCGAAAAACCAAGCGCGGTCAGGATGTGCACCTGTTCCTCGCGCGGGATGTCCATACCGACAAGGCTGATCACGCGCGCAGGGTTCAAGCTGTAGCTGCGCGCCGTTTTCAACGCCGCGCCCGCCTCAACCATATCTGAGGCTTCACCGCCGCAGAGATCAAGAATCATCTGCGTTGCCGCCTCAAGCCCGTCACGGGTGAATTCAGGGTCAACCCCCCGCTCAAAGCGATACCGCGCATCCGAATGGATTTTCAGATCACGCCCTGTATAGGCGATTTGCACAGGATCCCACCAAGCCGATTCAAGAAACACGTTCACGGTTTCATCCGTGCATCCCGTTTCTTCACCGCCCATGATGCCCGCGATGCTTTCGGGGCCATTGTCATCGGAAATCACCATATGGCCCGCGCCGAAGCGGTAGGTTTTCTCGTCCAAGGCCAATAATTCTTCGCCACCTTTGGCGCGATGAACACGCAAGCCGCCTTTGACCTTATCGGCATCAAAAACGTGCAAGGGTCGGTTTTGGTCATAGGTGAAGAAATTGGTGATATCGACCAAGGCGGAGATGGGGCGCAGGCCGATGGCTTTGAGCTGCGCTTGCAACCATGCGGGCGATGGCCCGTTCTTTACGCCACGGATCACGCGGCCTGTGAAATGCGGCGCGCCATCAAGCGTATCGGTGTCAATCGTCACGGAGATTGGGCAGGGGTAACTGCCTTTGACGGGGGCGACCTCATAGGGTTTCAACGTGCCAAGACCGCGCGCGGCCAAATCCCGCGCCACGCCACGCACGCCAAGCGCATCTTGGCGGTTCGGGGTGATGGCAATTTCAATCACAGGGTCAATCTTTTCTGGATCATGCTCTGCCAACCAATCCGCAAAGCTTTGACCCACCTCGCCTGAGGGCAATTCGATGATGCCGTTATGTTCGTCCGAAAGCTCTAATTCCCGCTCGGAACACATCATCCCGTGGCTTTCGACCCCGCGGATTTTACCAACCGAAAGCGTCACATCAATGCCCGGCACATAGTCACCAGGGCGTGCGACAACCACAGTGATGCCCGCACGCGCATTCGGCGCGCCGCAGACAATTTGCTTGTCCCCCTCATCGGTGGCCACAGTGCAGACGCGCAGACGATCCGCATCTGGGTGCTGTTCGGCATGGGTGACGCGGCCCAGACGAAACCCTGCTAATTTCGCGGCGGGGTTTTCGACCCCTTCCACCTCAAGCCCAAGATCGGTCAGCGCATCGGCGATGTCCTCAACCGAAGCGGTGGTGTCGAGATGGGTTTTCAGCCAAGACAGCGTGAATTTCATGGCGTGGGCCTCCGTTTAAGCGGTCGGATGTCGATTAAACCACGGCGCGCGTGATTGGAAGGGTGGAATGAGGGCGCGCGCCTGCCCGTGGGGTGGCGCTGATCCGTTTTGGGGTCAGCACTTTATCGTTTCAAGATCGGGCGACCCCTGAGCGCGCGAAGGCGGTGCCATAGCGCCAGCCCGGTGGGGCGGGCAGGCGCTCGCCCGGCGCCTTCGGCGCTATTCGGGCGGGGCGTGGGGATTGATCCCCCTCACCCCCGATGCAAATTCGGCATATCCAAGGCGGCAAAGCCGTAATGGCGCAGCCAGCGCAGGTCTGAGTCGAAAAATGCGCGCAGATCGGGGATGCCGTATTTCAGCATTGCCAAGCGGTCGATCCCGATGCCAAAGGCAAAGCCCTGCCATTCATTGGGGTCAATCCCGCCTGCTTGCAGAACCTTAGGATGCACCATGCCTGACCCCAACACCTCGAGCCAGTCATTGCCTTCGCCCACTTTGACCGTGCCGCCTTCCCATGAGCATTGGATGTCCACCTCGGCAGAGGGTTCGGTGAAGGGGAAATGCGAGGCGCGGAAGCGCGTTTTGACTGCCGTGCCGAAGAAGGCCGAGAAGAACTCCTCCAAAACCCATTTCAGATTGGCCATGGAGATATCTTTATCAATTGCTAAGCCCTCGACCTGATGGAACATCGGTGTATGGGTCTGGTCGTAATCGGCGCGATAGACGCGACCAGGTGCAATGATGCGGCAAGGCGCGCCATTGGCCTCCATATAACGAATTTGCACGGGGCTTGTATGCGTGCGCAGCACATGGGGCGGGCGGTCATCCCCTTCGGCGCGGTGGGTGTAGAATGTGTCCATCTCAGCGCGGGCAGGGTGATGGCCTGGAATATTCAGCGAATCGAAATTGTAGAAATCCGTTTCAATCTGTGGGCCTTCTGCCACGGCAAAGCCCATATCTGCGAAAATCGCGGTGACTTCTTCGGTGACTTGGCTCACGGGGTGGATGCTGCCCTGACGGCGATGGCGGGCGGGCAGGGTCACATCTAGCCATTCTGCCTTGAGCCGTTCATCTAGTGCGGCATCGCCAAGCGCGGATTTCTTCGCCATAAGCGCGCTGTTGACCTCATCCTTCAGCGCGTTCAGCGCGGGGCCTGCAACCTGACGCTCTTCGGCGCTCATCTGCCCAAGCTCGCGCATCTTCAGGCTGATCTCACCTTTTTTGCCAAGGGCAGCCACACGCAACTCTTCAAGCGAGGCTTCGTCCGAGGCCTGAGCAATGCGATCAAGCCAAAGGTGGCGCAGGTCATCAAATGCGGTCATGGGTTTGTCTCCGTAGAATTGCCGCTTGAGCTATCACAAGAACCCTCAAATGCAAGGCCTGCAACAGGGGCAACGGCTTTTGGCTGCGTGTTGAGCAAAGAAAAACCCCCGCCAAATCGTTGGCAGGGGCTTCACTGACCAAATTTTGGCGCAGATTAGAGCGCGGCTTTCGCCTGTGCAACAATCGCCCCAAACGCTTCTGGCTCATGCACAGCGAGATCAGCCAGAACCTTGCGGTCGACTTCAATCCCTGCTTTTGCAAGGCCATTGATGAAGCGCGAATAGCTCAGATCGGCGTCAAAGCTGCGCACGGCAGCGTTAATGCGCTGAATCCACAAAGCGCGGAATTGACGCTTACGCGCCTTGCGGTCGCGGGTTGCGTATTGGTTGGCTTTATCGACCGCCTGCGTTGCAGTGCGGAAGTTGCGCGAACGCGCGCCATAATAACCTTTTGCCGCGTCAAGAACCTTCTTGTGACGGCGATGGGTGACGGTACCACCTTTTGTGCGGGACATCTCAGCGCCTCCTTAACGAGCGTATGGCATGTAGGTTTTGACGATCTTCGCGTCAGGGGCTGACAATATTGTCGTGCCGCGCGCGTCGCGGATGAACTTGGTTGTCCGCTTGATCATGCCGTGGCGCTTGCCAGCTTGGCCAGCTTTGACCTTGCCACTCGCCGTCATTTTGAAGCGCTTTTTGGCGCTCGACTTCGTCTTCATCTTGGGCATTTTCGTCTCCTTCTTAGGCAACGTTCAAGCGCGATTCGGCATGCCACTTTTGGCCGATCGCACCGTTGGAAAGCGCCGCTTACCCCCAAAACGGTGAAAGCGCAACCCCTCTTCAGCGGAGTGTAAGCGCCGCCACCTCAACAAAACTTGCTGCAAATGGCGCCCATCCGATGGGAAGGCCACCGAGGGTATAAACCGCAATCAGCATCGCCAGCCCTGCCCCCAAAACGCCCGCCGCGGTGACGTTTCGTTTGCGATTTGCCCAAGCTGAGATCACCGCAACCGCGCCGAACCCTGCACAGAGTGTCCCTGTCACCAAAAGTAGGTTTGCAAGGGCCATTCAAATTTACTCAGGATCGGCAGAATAAATCAGCCGTTCATCACAAGGGGCGACCCGCAGAATATTTGTTGTGCCTTGCACGTTAAACGGCACGCCTGCGGTCACCACAATCTGATCCGTAGCCTCGGCAAACCCACCTTCACGCGCGGCGCGCGCGGCGCTGATGACGGCGCCTTTGAACCGCTCGACCTTTTCGGTCAGCACGCAGGTTGTTCCCCATGTCAAACACATCCGCCGCGCCACGCGTAAGACGGGCGTCAGGCCAATCACGGGCACGCAAGGCCGCTCGCGAGCCACAAGGGCGGCGGTGGTGCCTGATTGGGTGAAGCAGCAAATCGCTTTGATGTTGGTGGTTTCGGCGATTTCCCGCGCGGCCACCACGATTGCATCCGCAACACTGGCGCGGTTCACACGGCGGGACGCGTCAATAACTTCGCGATAGGTCTGATCACTTTCAACTTCGCGCGCGACCGCGTCCATCGTGCGCACGGCCTCAATCGGATATTGGCCCGCCGCTGATTCAGCGCTGAGCATGACAGCATCCGCACCCTCATAAATCGCGGTTGCCACATCCGAGACTTCGGCGCGGGTTGGCACGGGGCTTTCGATCATGGATTCAAGCATCTGGGTTGCCACAATCACGGGCTTGGCCGCAGAGCGGCATTTGCGCACCAGACGTTTTTGGATGGGCGGCACGTTTTGGACTGGCAATTCCACGCCCAAATCACCGCGTGCCACCATGATCCCATCTGAAGCGGCAAGGATTTCATCAAACGCCTTCACGGCCGCGGGCTTTTCAATTTTCGACAAGATCGCCGCACGGCCCTTCGCCAATCCACGGGCCTCTTCAACGTCAGCGGCACGCTGCACAAAGGACAGCGCCAACCAATCCACCCCCAATTCGCAAGCAAATTCCAGATCACTGCGGTCTTTTGCCGAAAGCGCCGCCAAAGGCAGCACCACATCAGGCACGTTCACGCCCTTGCGGTTCGAAATTGTGCCTGCATTGAGCGCGACACAATCGGCAAAATCCTTGCCGCATTTGGTGACGCGCAGTTTAAGCTTACCATCATTGACCAAAAGATGCGCGCCAACTTCCAAGGCTTCGAAAATTTCTGGATGGGGTAGACAAACGCGGGTCGCATCGCCCGGTGTTTTGTCGAGGTCAAAACGGAAGGCAGCCCCCTCCTCGAGATCTTGCGCGGCATCGCCCTCAAACACGCCGCAGCGTAGTTTTGGCCCTTGCAAATCGGCCAAGATTGCTATGGGGCGGCCTGTTTTTTCTTCGATACGGCGAATGATCGCATGGCGGGCGGCGATGTCGTCCTGCGTGCCATGACTCATATTAAGGCGGAACACATCCGCGCCTGCTTCAAACAGCGCCTCAATTGTCGCTTCGTCACTGGAGGCAGGCCCCAATGTCGCAACAATTTTCACATTCCGCATCCGTTTCATCCGATCTTCCCCTCTGGCCGCTCTCTTGGTCTGGTTCTGCTTTGCGCAAATGTTAGCGCTCACATCTTGCGCCTCTTATAGACGAAGCGCGCATAAGAGCAATCTATCTTCAATTCGAATTGATGACCTAGCCCTTTGTGAGTTCGATTGATATTTAACCCCAATCTGACAAACAAGTGTGAGCATTCCGTGACGATGGCTAAGTCAAACCTGCAAATATCGGATCCTGATTTTGTGCCCGTCACAGTCGAGGGGGAAATGCGCCCCTCTCGTTGGGTAATTTCGGTGGATCATGCGTCCAATGCGGTGCCGCCTTGTGTCAACGGCGGTGATCTTCAAATCGCGCCCGAAGATATGGCGCGCCATATCGCCTATGATGTAGGTGCTTTGGGTGTCGCGCGCCATTTGGGTGTGCTGATGGATGCGCCCGTTGTCGCATCGACCTTTTCACGTTTGGTGATTGATCCCAATCGGGGCGAGGATGATCCGACCTTGGTGATGAAGCTGTATGATGGCACCATCATTCCGACCAATCGCCATGTGGACGAGGTTGAGGTTGAGCGCCGCTTGGCGAAGTTCCACCGCCCCTATCACAATGCTTTGGCCCAAGTGATTGCCGCGCGGTCCAACCCGGTGCTTTTGGCCGTGCATTCCTTTACCCCGCAATTCCGCGGTCGCGCTCTGCGCCCGTGGCAGGTTGGGGTGCTCTATGCCCAAGACACGCGCTTGGCTGCGCCACTGCTTGATCTATTGCGTGGCGAAGCAGATCTTTGTGTGGGTGATAACCAACCCTATTCAGGGGCCTTGGGTGGGGATGCAATGGATCGCCATGGCCTACAGACAGGGCGACCCCATGTGTTGATTGAATTGCGCAATGATTTGATTGAACGCCCTGAGGATCAAAAAGCATGGGCCGTGCGATTGGCTCCTTTGCTTGACCAAGCCCTTCGCGATGCCCAAGTTTAGCGTAAAATAAAGGAGAGGCAGAATGGATCAGCATACCCGCACCGAACTTGAAGCCGCCGCATTTCGCCGCTTACTTGCGCATCTTGATAGCCGCAAAGATGTTCAGAATATTGATATGATGAACCTGACAGGGTTCTGCCGCAATTGCCTCTCGCGGTGGTATCAAGAAGCGGCTGAGGCACAGGGTCTTTCCATCGACAAAGAAACGGCCCGCGAAGCAATTTACGGAATGCCATATGACGATTGGAAAGCGCAGTATCAATCCGATGCCAGCGCCGCGCAATTGGCTGATTTCGAGAAGAACAAACCCGCCGATTAAGCCGCCTTTGCAGCGGCCTCATCCCGCAGGAAAGTCGGCTTTTCTGCTGTGCTGAGCTCTGGTGCGAATTTATAGCCGCCAAGATCAAAATCCTTGAGGCCTTCAGGGTCGGTGATGCGGTTTTCAACGATAAACCGCGCCATTGAACCGCGTGCCTTTTTCGCGAAAAAACTCACGATTTTTGGCCCTGCGGGTTTGTCCTCCATGAAAACGGGGGTGATCACCTTCAGGGCGAGGCTGTTTTCATCCACCGCGCCGAAATATTCGACCGAGGCGCAGTTAACCAAATATGCGCTGCAAGTGGCTTGTGCCTGCTCGTTTAGGGCTTGCGCCAAACGATCCCCCCAATAGGCATAAAGGTTGGCCCCTTTGGCGTTTTTCATGCGGCTGCCCATCTCAAGGCGATAGGGCGCAATGGCATCCAACGGGCGCAGAACGCCATAAAGCCCTGATAAAATTCTCAAATGGTCTTGGGCATAGCGCAAACCATCGTCAGAGAGGCTTTGCGCCTCTAGTCCTGTATAAGTGTCGCCTGCAAAAGCATAGATTGCGGGGCGCAGATCGGTTTCGGCCTCAAAATTCTGGAACCGCTCATGGTTCAGCTTTGCCAAATCATCAGAGATGGACATGAGCTTTTTTAGATCAGCGGGTCTCAGTTTCTTGGCCACAGCCGCCAATTCGCGCGCGTTCGCGGCAAAGGCAGGTGCGGTTGTGGCTGCCTCTTGCGCAGCCCAATCAAGACGCTTTGCGGGGGAAATGACGACCAGCATATCAAACCTCCTGAACCAGAACTTGACCCTAACTTAGGCTTAGGCGCGGTGATTATCCACCCGTGCGCAAAATTTCGAGAAAAGCGTCACCAAATCGTGCGATACGCTTTTCATCCAGAATCCGCGACAGGCTCTGCGAATCTCGCGGACGCATTTGCGCAATTTTCGCGATTTGCGCAGCGGTGCAGCTTAAGGGTTTTTCGGTGTTATCTGCCCCGTAATAGAGCCCCGCCTGACACTCGAGCAATTGATCATAGAGATCAGCCCCTGCCTGCCCCGCCAATTTGCGGCGTGCAGGATGCAGCTTGGCGCTGCTTTCCCCTGTAATGATGGCCAGAAAATCTGTGCCATAGCGTTCCAGTTTAACCGCGCCTACGCCTGAGATGCGTGCCATAGCGTCAAGGTCTTGGGGCCGCGTTTGCGCCATTTCGATCAGGGTTTTGTCGGTGAAAATGACATAGGGTGGCACGCCGCCCGCCTCGGCCAATGCACGGCGCTTGGCCTTGAGGGCAGATAATAGGGGCGCATCATCCTCGGAAACGAGTGTTTTGACCTGTGGTTGGCGCGTTGTTTTTTGCACGGTATCGCGGCGCAGTGTGATGCCCTGTTCCCCGCGTAATATCGGTCGCGCGGCCTCAGTCATCCGCAAAGCGCCCATCCGTGTCGGGTCAGGGCGCACCAAATCATGGCCCATCATTTGCCGAAAAACGGCTGACCATCCCCGCGTATCAAATTCGCGCCCGACCCCAAATGTGGGCAAACTGTCATGGCCCCGCTCGCGCACTTTTTCGGTGGGATTGCCGACCAGAATATCGGTTAGATGGCCAACGCCGAAACTTTCGCCTGTGCGCAAAATTGCCGATAGCGCCTTTTGAACGGCTTCGCCCGCTTCGAATAACGCGGGCGGGGTTTGGCACAGATCGCAATTCCGGCAAGGCGCGCTGTCTTCCCCGAAATAACGCAGCAAGACCTGCCTGCGACAAGAAATAGCCTCGGCCAAACCCAAAAGCGCGTTCAGCCGTGCGTGATCTGCCGCTTTGCGGTCTGGCGGGGCAAGCCCCTCGTCAATTTGGGTGCGGCGAAATCGGATATCATCGGGGCCGTAAAGTGTGAGCGTGTCCGCAGGTGCGCCATCGCGACCTGCGCGCCCAATTTCTTGGTAATAGCCTTCAATGGATTTGGGCAGATCGGCATGGGCCACCCAACGGATATCGGGTTTATCGACCCCCATTCCAAAGGCGATGGTGGCAACCACAACCAAACCATCCTCATTGGCGAAGCGGCTTTCAACGATGCGCCGATCTTCGGCCTCCATCCCGCCATGATAAAAGCAGGCATTGTGTCCCGCCTCGCGCATGGCTTGTGCCAAGGTTTCTGTCTTTGCGCGTGTGCCGCTATAGACAATGCCTGACTGTCCTTTGCGCGCTGCTGCAAAAGATAAGATTTGTTGGCGTGGTTGATTTTTCACCTCGAAGGCAAGGCTCAAATTTGGCCTGTCAAAGCCGCGCAAAAAAGTTTGGGGGGCTTGTTCATCAAAGAGCCGCGTCACAATCTCGGCACGGGTTTCGGCATCCGCTGTCGCGGTGAAGGCCGCAAGCGGCACATCAAGGCTGCGCCTGAGAGCGCCAATTTTCAGATAATCAGGCCGAAAGTCATGGCCCCACTGGCTGACACAATGGGCCTCATCCACGGCAATCAAGCTGACATTCGATTTTGCCAAAACCCGCTCCATCCCGCCCGAGGCCAAGCGTTCTGGCGCGATATAGAGAAGTTTCAATTCGCCTTTGGACAGACTGTCCCAGACCGCATCGGTTTCTTCGGCCGTATTGCCTGAGGTGAGCGCGCCTGCATTGATCCCTGCCTCGCGCAAGCCCCGCACTTGGTCTCGCATCAATGCAATAAGGGGCGAAATGACCAAAGTGACGCCATCACGCATCAAGGCGGGCAACTGAAAGCAAAGGGATTTCCCCCCACCTGTCGGCATAATGGCGAGGACGTTTTCACCTTTGGCCACGGCCTCGACAATCTCCGCCTGTCCAAGGCGGAAACTTTGGAAGCCGAATACACGGGATAAAAGGGCCTCTGCGCTGCTCATGCCTGATTATTTTTTGCTTCTTTGGTCCTTCTGTCCCATATCGGGGCCAAAGGCACAAGGTTAAGGCAAGCGCAAAAGCGCAGGCAAATCCGCCATATCGTGGAACACATAGGCCCCTTCCGCAGCAAGGCGCGCGCCGTCATCATGTTCCGCATAGCCAAAGCAGGGAATATGCGCCCGCGCGGCCGCTTTTGCGCCTGTGGGGCTGTCTTCGATCACTGCGGCATGGGCGGTATCGCCCCCCATTTTCTCAGCCGCAATCAAAAACAAGCGCGGATCAGGTTTGGCCACGCCAAGCGTATGGGCCGAAAAGCGATTGCCCTCAAAGCGGCGCGCAAGCCCCGTTGCGCCAAGGGTGATCTCCATCTTTTCCTCGCTGCCATTTGAGGCCACGCAATAGGGAATATCTGCCGCCTCTAGCCGATCAAGCACGGCTTCGATTCCGCGAACGGATGGCAGGCCTTGGCGCAGGCGCGCGTAAATATCGCCGTAAATCTCATCAATCCAATCTTTGGGTAAGTCGGCCCCCAATTCGCGCGCGCGGGCCTCTACCCCCCGCATGGTGCCGCCCACAAAAAGCGTCATGCAATCGGCAAGTGACACCTGCAAACCATAATGCGCCAGATTGTCGACTAAGATTTGGTTCGTGATTGGCTCGCTATCCACCAAGACGCCATCGCAGTCGAAAATCACAAGTTGAGGGGCAGGGGAAAGGGGCATGATTAAAATCTTTGGGCTAGGGTGATCAGCGTGCCACCATAGCTGCGCTGATCAAGAAGGGTGAATTCTGGTGGCAAAACGGGGGGGGTGCTTTCCTCCCAAACCACAATGGCCTCGGGCGCGATCCAACCGCCCGACAGGGCTGCGGCAAGGGCTGCTTCGCCCATGGATTTTCCATAGGGCGGATCAAGGAAGATAAGGGTCGAGGGGGGCAATGTCGCGCCCCCCAGTTTCAGCGCGTCCATTCGGTGAATGTGGGTGGTCGCTTCGGCGCGGCAGGCAGTGACATTCTCGCGCAGAATGGCGTTTGATTTTGCGCCATTTTCCACAAATTGCACATAGCTTGCACCGCGACTATGCGCCTCCAACCCCAAGGCGCCCGTCCCCGCAAAAAGATCAAGGACGCGGGCCTCCGACACAAGATTTCCGCGCGCCCCGTTGATCAAAATATTGAACAGGCCTTCGCGGACGCGGTCAGAGGTCGGTCGCAAATGTGCGGCCAGATCACCCGCGCCAAGCTCGGCCAATTTCTTGCCGCGCAATGTCCCGCCGATAATCCGCATCAGCGCAGGAGCGATTTTATATCGCCGCTTGTATCTTGAATGGCTGCTGCATCGGGGCTTTTACCCGCTTCAATCAATCGCTTGCCCACCATATAAGCGCGGGGGTCATTCATCGCGTCCACCGCCAAGAGCGTGTCGCCCTGATAATACCAATGCGAGCGCGCACCCTCGCCATTGTCGCGAATGACAATGCGATCATAGCCCGTGTTCAATCCTGCGATTTGCAGTTTAGTGTCATATTGATCCGACCAGAACCAAGGCTTGGGGACATAAGGTGTTGCAGCCCCAAGCATGTTACAGGCCACAGCCTCGGCTTGATCAATCGCGTTTTGCACCGATTCAAGGCGGATACGTTCCCCCCGATAGGGTAGGCTTGTGCAATCCCCAGCGGCCCAAATATGCGGACGCGAGGTTACCCCCATCTCGTCTGTTGCGATCCCCCGATCGAGCGCAACCCCTGCGGCTTCGGCCAGTTGGGTTTCAGGTATGATCCCGATGCCAACCAAAACCAAATCCGCCGCCAAAGTCTCGCCCGAGGTGAGATGTACTGCTTGCACCACATCGGTGCCACTGAGCCGATCAAGCCCTACGCCTTCGCGGATGGTGACACCATTGCCCTCATGCAAGTCGCGGAAATAGGTGGCGGTTTCTTCACAAGCGACACGGCCCAAGATGCGTGGGGTGGCCTCGATTACAGTAACCTGCATCCCGCGCTTGGCGCAGACGGCGGCGGCCTCTAAACCGATATAACCGCCTCCGATAATCACCGCGCGTTTGCTGTCCTCCAATAGGGGCGCGAGCCTGTCAGCATCATCCATGCTGCGCATGGTCAAAACATTACCCAAATCGCCCCCTTGTTCGGCACTCAGGCGGCGGGGTTCTGCGCCCGTGGTAAATGCAAGTTGGTCATAGATGAAAACCGCCCCCTCAGCAGTGGTCATGCTTTGTGCTGCGGCATCAATTTTGGTGATGGTCTGGCCAAGATGCAGGCTGATGTTCTGATCGGCGTAGAAGGTTTCAGGGCGAAGAAAGAGGCGCTCTTTTGGGCTTTCTCCCAAAAGATAGGCCTTTGACAAGGGCGGACGCTGATACGGAGGCACGCGCTCACGGCCAAAGAGCGCAATTTCTCCCTCATACCCTTCGCTGCGCAGTTTCGCGGCAAGCGCCGCCCCTGCCTGCCCGGCCCCGATAATTGCAATCCCTGCCATTTACGCGCCCTTCATCAGATTTGGTCTGGCGTTGTTTTGACTTCACCCTATAAAGTTACGTAGAAATTTTACAAGCGAAGGACGCCTAAAAAATGTCGATCACCGTTGGCTCTAAACTACCACCAGCAACCCTTCTGCAAATTGGTGGAAATGGTCCTGAAACTATCGCTTTGACCGATAAACTGGTGGATCGAAAAGTTGTGATCTTCGGTCTGCCTGGCGCATATACTGGCACCTGTACCTCTGCCCATGTGCCGAGCTTTATTCGCACTAAGGCAGAATTTGATAAAAAAGGTGTGGACGAGATCATCTGCATCTCTGTGAATGATCCTTTCGTGGTCAAAGCATGGGCAGAGACAACCGGGGCAAAGGCCGCAGGTTTGACAATGCTTGCTGATCCAGCAGCAACATTTACCAAATCAGTCGGTATGAATTTTACTGCCGAACCTGTGGGCTTTTACGACCGCTCAAAACGTTATGCGCTTTATGCGGAAGACGGCATCGTGAAAGTATTTCATCCTGAAGAAAGCCCTGGCACCTGCGAAATCTCAGGTGGCGAAGCCCTTTTGGCGGCGATCTAAAAGACAAGCGCGCCCTGCCTCGCGTTGGGCAGGGCGTTCAGCTTGCAAGGCGATCCATGGCGCGGGCCAATTTGATATCCAAACCTGTCAGGCCGCCTGCATCATGGGTGGACAGAACCACTTCGACACGGTTGTAAACGTTGAACCATTCGGGGTGATGATCCAGTTTCTCCGCCTGTAGCGCAGCGCGGGTCATCCAACCGAAAGCGGCAATAAAATTGGAAAATTGATAGGTTTTCGCGATTGCATCGCGGTTATCCACAAGTGACCATCCGTTTTCTATAAGGCTAGCCAGATCACTATCGCGCTCGGCTTGGGTCAGTTTTGCAATGCTCATTCCTGTTCCTCCACGGCTCTTTTCCGAAATGGGCCATAGCTGGTGAGGATCTCGATCTCCTCCTCCATCGCGCGGGCCTCAGCCTTGAGATATTCCGCCACAGCGCGCGAAAAACTGGGCTCGCGCATCGCATGCAGCGAATAGGTTTCAACGGGCAGATATCCGCGTGCCAGTTTATGCCCGCCCTGTGCACCCGCCTCGACCCGTGACAGACCTTGCGCAATTGCCCAGTCAATCGCCTGATAATAGCACAGCTCAAAATGCAGGCAGGGATGGTCTTCGACACAGCCCCAATAGCGGCCATAAAGCGTCTCGCGTCCGATGAAATTCAGCGCCGCCGCCACGGGCTGCCCCGCGCGCATGGCAAGGGCCAACAGCATATCGTCACGCAGGGTTTCATGGGCGATATCGAAAAAGCGCCGTGTTAGATAGGGCTGCCCCCATTTGCGCGCGCCCGTGTCTTGGTAAAATTCCCAGAATGCATCCCAGTGATGCGGTTCGATCTGATCACCCGTCAAAAGCACAATCTCGCCCCCAAAATTCTGTGCTTCTGCCCGTTCTTTGCGGATGTTCTTACGCTTGCGCGAGGAGAGCTCGGAAAGAAAATCATCGAAGGTTTGATAGCCCTGATTGTGCCAATGAAATTGCTGGGTCTTGCGTGGCAGGAGGGTGGCATCGGCATGGGCGGCCACCTCGTCCTTCGCGCAAAAGGTGATATGAAGCGAAGATAGGTGGTGATCTTCCATCACCGAAAGCGCACCCGTGATCAGCGCGCGATCCCCAACACCTTCTGCTTCTGGGGCGACAAGCAATCTCCGCCCTGTGGCGGGGGTAAAAGGCACGGCGATTTGCAGCTTGGGGTAATAGCGTCCACCCGCCCGCATATAGGCATCGGCAAAGGCATGGTCGAAGATATATTCGCCTTGGCTGTGCGACTTGGCATACATCGGCGCGCAGGCGATGATTTTTCCCTCAGATTTGACGCTGAGATAGAGCGGCTGCCATCCTGTACCCGTCCCAACGGAGCCGCTATCTTCAAGCGCCGCAAGAAATCTGTGGGTTGTAAAAGGGTCGAGGGGCCTGCCCCCATCGCGCGCTTCTGGGCAGGCGCAACGATCCCAATCTTCGGCATCAATTGCGCTGATCCGATCATGCGTTTCGATGGTGAGATTGTCGTTGCTCATTGCGCGCGCTGTCACCCTGTTGTCAGAGTATGAGATGTGGCGCATGGCCCGCGCGGGTCAAGGCAGACCCGCGCAGTGCGAGTCAGCTTTAGGCGGAGATTTCGAAAATCGCTTCGATTTCAACCGCCACATTCAACGGCAAAGCCGCAGCGGAAACCGCTGAGCGGGCATGACGCCCTGCATCCCCCAAGGCCTCAACCAGAAAATCCGAGGCGCCGTTTACGACTTTGGGCTGATCGGTGAAATCTGGGGTAGAGTTTACAAACCCCGTCAGTTTCACCACGCGGCGTAGACGCTGAAGATCACCGCCACAGGCCGCCTTAAGTTGGGCCAATAGGGCAATGGCGCAGCATTTGGCGGCAGCCGCGCCTTCGGTCACGTCAAGATCGGCACCCAATTTGCCGGTAATCAGCGCGCCATCTTTCATCGAGATTTGGCCCGATACATAGACCATGTTGCGCGATTGCACGAATGGCACATAATTGGCGGCAGGGGCGGGCGCGTCTGGAAGGGTCACGCCCAGTTCGGCAAGACGGGCTTCGTAGGTTTGGCTCATTGCAGTATCCCTTATGATAACATTGCTTTGACCCTACCGCTGCCACAGCCGCCGCCAATTGGCAATTGCGATGCATTTTAGTGCAGCTGCAAATAACTTGGCCAAATGGGCACACATTGGTGATTAAATCTAAAAAATATTGTTTCTGATCTTGGGCTGGCCAACAGGCAGCGCTAATCTATTATTCTCATCTTGCGACTCATAGGATTTTGGTAAGTGGCGGCTGTGAAGACCTTTACATTGCAAAAGCGGGGAGCAAGAGCTGTGCTTGGCGCAGGTCTTTTTGCCATTCTGGCAGGCTGCTCGACCGTGGGCGATGGTGCAGCAAGCCGCAGCGCAAATGATCCTTTGGAACCCGTTAACCGCGGAATGCACGCGGTTAACAAAGGTGTCGATACGGTTGTTTTGCGCCCTGTTTCGATGGTCTATGGCACGGTTATCCCTGCGCCTGTGCGCACGGGTATCGGTAATATGGCCTCGAATTTGGGCGAGCCTTCGAATTTCGTGAATAATCTTCTTCAGGCCCGTTTGGATCAGGCGGCAACCAATGGGGCGCGGTTTTTGATCAACTCGACCATCGGCGTGGTCGGTCTGTTTGATGTCGCAACCCTGATGGGGATCGAGGGGCAACCCGCCGATTTCGGTGAGACCCTCCATGTTTGGGGCACGGGCGAGGGGGCGTATTTGGAATTGCCTTTGTTCGGCCCGTCAACCACACGGGATGCAACGGGGCTTATTGTTGACTTTGCCATGAATCCCTTGGGGCATCTCAGCCCCAGTGATGATGCCCTGTCTGCTGCGCGGCGGGTGCGCGTGGCTGACACTGTTGGCTTGCGCTACGCGTTGCGCGGCACAATTGATACAGTGCTTTATGACAGCGCGGATAGCTATGCGCAGTCACGACTAATTTATCTGCAGAACAGACGGTTTGAGTTGAACGATTTCGCAAGTGGTGATTTGGAAACCGTGAGTGGCGAGGGGGAGGCTGCATCCGCATCTGACCCCCATGCTGATTCATATCTGGATCCCTACGCGGATCCTTATGCACAGTGAAAGGTGGCCGCGCTATGTTTGACCGTCCAAACCGCCGTGCTGTGTTGACAGCCTTGATTGCGGCCTCGTCCCTTGCGCTTTTCACAGCGCATATGGCGCAAGCCGCGATGACCGAGGGCGATGCGGCTGCATTGATCCAGACAGTCAGCGCCGATTTAAACGCCATTGCATCGGGCAGTGCCGCGGCTTCGCCCGCACAGTTCGAGCGCATTTTGGATCGCTATGCGGATATGCCGATTATTGCCCAAACTGTCTTGGGGGTGGATTGGCGCAGTGCGTCAGATGCGCAGCGGCGCGGGTTCACACAGGCCTTGCGCGGGTATCTTGCCCGTAAATACGGCGCGCGTTTCCATGAATTTGAGGGCGGCTCAATCGAAGTGACGGGTGCGCGTCCGATCCGCAGCTTTTTCGAAGTGCGCTCCCGCGCGCGCCTTGCGGGGCAATCACCTGTTGAGGTGATTTGGCTTGTGTCTGATGGATCTGGGCAGCCGCGCATCTTTAATATCTTGTTTGAAGGCATCGACCTTCGCAGCACCGAAGGCCAAGAAATGCGCTCGATTCTCGATGCCAATGGCGGCAGCATTGACGCCCTCATTGCGGCGCTCAACGCCAGCTGATTATTGGTCGCCGCGCCCCAAAAGTCCGCCCAAAACCTGCATCAAAATTTGCTCTGCAAGATCAGCCGCGCCGTCTAGGACTTGGCCTGTGCCCTCATTGGTGCTTAACACACGATTTGGCCCGCGGCTGCCTTCGGCGATTGGGTCAATCATTGGCAAAGGCGAGGCGGGTTGATTTGCTTGGATACGCTCCATTGTTTGGCGCCACAACTCAGCGGGTAATCCGCCGCCTGTGACACCTGTTAGAGGGCGGTTATCGTCATAACCCATCCAAACGCCTGCGACATAATCGGAGGTAAAGCCAATAAACCAAGCATCCCGCGCTGAGTTGGTGGTGCCCGTCTTTCCCGCCACTTCAACATCGGCAAGATTTGCCCGTTGCCCTGTGCCATTTTCGACCACTTGGTTCATCATATAGATCAATTGGCGCGCTGCATTATCCGTGATCACGCGCTCACGAATACCGCCTGTTTGGCCCATTAAGGGAGTGTCCTCCCCCATGAGGCGCAATTCCAACAAGCCATAAGGCGTAACCGCAGAGCCACCATTCAAAATACCTGCATAGGCGCCCGACATTTCCAAGAGGCTTGATTCAGAAGCCCCAAGCGCCAAGGCAGGGCCAGCCGCCATATCGCTGTCTATGCCGAATTCACTGGCCACCTGCCGCACCAAATCCCGGCCCACCTGTTCAGACAAACGCACTGCAGCGGTGTTGAGCGAGGCTTGAAGCGCCTCGGTCAGGGTGACCTCGCCATAAAATTCCCCCGAGTAATTCTCAGGTGACCATGCGCCAGAGCCTGGAATGTTCAATGTCAGCGGCGCATCAAGAATAAGGTCGTCAAAACGCCATCCCAAATCCAGCGCGGTTGCGTAGACAAAGGGCTTGAACGCCGAGCCTGTCTGGCGCTGTGCCTGTGTTGCGCGGTTGAACAAACCTGCCCCCCGCAGATCGCGCCCCCCGACCATGGCACGCACAGCCCCATCGGCGCTCATCACAACAATTGCGGCTTGCGCCTCTGATCCTTCGCGGACTTGGTTGGTAAAGACATCATTGATTGCGTCTTCAGCGGCGCGCTGCATGGCGGGGTCAAAGGTGGTGCGCAGGATCACATCTTCTGTGGTGTCGCGTGTCAGAAAGCTTGGCCCTTCGGACATGATCCAATCGGCGAAATATCCCCCCATATTGTCGCGGGCTGCATCCGAAAGCGTGGCAGGGTTGGCTCGCGCGGCGGACAATTCAGAAGCCGTCAAATAATCTTCGCGCGCCATGAGGCCCAAAATCACATTGGCCCGCTCTTGCGCACGCTCCAAGTTGCGGGTGGGAGCGAAATAGGAAGGTGCCACCAAAAGCCCTGCCAACATTGCGGCTTGGGGTGCGTTAACTTCGGCGGCGGATATTCCAAAATACCGCTGCGCTGCCGCCTCAAACCCCCGAGTGCCCGCACCCAGATAGGCGCGATTGAAATAGATGTTCAGGATTTCATCTTTGCTGTAGCGCCACTCCATTGCGAGGGCGAAGGGCACTTCTTGCAGTTTACGGGCGATGGTTGTTTCGCGGCAATCCGCCTCATAGGCGGCTTCGCTGTCCCAGAGTTCTGGATCATAGGGTGTGCCCAAACACATCAGCTTGGCCACCTGCTGCGTGATGGTTGAGCCACCATGCCCCTGCAAGGGCCCGCGCCCCTCGCGCATATTAATGATCATTGCGCCCAAAATGCCGCGCGGGCTCACGCCAAAATGATTGTAAAAACGGCGATCTTCGGTTGCGACAACCGCATGCAAGAGGTGAGGGCTGACAGTGTCACGTGTGATTGCGCCGCCAAATTGCTCGCCGCGCCATGCGAAAACTTCGCCGTAGCGATCCAACATCGTCACGGAGCCGCGCGCGCGCGCGTCTAACAGGTCGGACACGGGGGGCAGCTTGCTGTAATAGTAGAAGGTGAAGCCAAATAGGATCAGCGCAAGGAAAAGCGCGCCACGCCACGCCACGGCAAACACCATACGCCCAATCCAACGGAAAAACCGCCCAAGCAGCGAATGATTGCCGCTTGGTTTTTTCTTCTTCTTGGAACTGCGCCGCGCAGGCCGAGCTGCACCGCTCCCACTGCGTGATGCAGAAGCGGAATTGCGGCGTGGGGCCACGAGGGGCCGTCTGCCTGAAGGGAGTTTGCTCATTTTGACCTGCCAATTTTCTACAAAATAGGCCTTTTCGACTCACTTGTGGAGGGGGGAGGGGCCAAAGAAGTCATAAATCATGTGATTAATAATTGGGCAGATACCAAAATTTGCGCAAAATTTTTGCATTTTTCCCGTTCCAGCCCCTTGGAAACCGCCCGTTTTATTGTCGCCACCCCCGTCTCACAGTCTTGTGAGAGCCGTGACGTCCTTAGGGGACAGCATCAACCGCAAGGGGTAAATGACGTGAAACTCATCATTGCAGCAATTAAACCGTTCAAGCTGGAAGAAGTGCGCGAGGCGCTCACTTCGATCGGCGTGCGCGGCATGATGGTGACCGAGATCAAAGGCTTTGGCTCGCAATCTGGTCATACTGAAATCTATCGCGGCGCGGAATATGCCGTGAACTTCGTGCCGAAAGTCAAACTGGAAATCGTGGTCGCTGATGGTCTTGCCGACCAGGTGGTCGACACCATCCACAAATCCGCCAAAACCGACAAAATCGGCGATGGCAAGATTTTCGTTCTGGACGTTGCGTCTTCGTTGCGCGTGCGCACGGGCGAAACTGGCGACGATGCGCTTTGAGCGCTCTTTCGACAAGAAGGACATCATTCCAATGAATACCAAATCCCTCCTTCCCCTCGCCGCCGTGGCCGCTTCGGTCGCGCTGCCTTCAATGGGGCTTGCACAGGACGCCACAGTTGCTACGGGTGAACCTGCGCTTCACACTTCTTATATTCTGACGACCCTTCTTTTCTTGATGGGTGGTTTCCTCGTGTTCTGGATGGCGGCAGGTTTCGCCATGTTGGAAGCGGGTCTGGTGCGTTCCAAGAACGTCACCATGCAGCTGACCAAAAATATCGCGCTCTTTTCTTTGGCTGCGATCATGTATTGGTTGGTTGGCTTTAACCTGATGTATCCAGGCGATGGCTGGAGCATCGGCGGTTGGCTTGGGGCCTTTGCGCCAACCTCACTTGAGCCTGTCGGCGTGTCCCCCGAAGATACCGCATTGGATTACGCATCTGTCGGTTCCGACTTCTTCTTTCAGTTGATGTTCTGCGCCACGACGGCTTCGATTGTTTCGGGCACATTGGCCGAGCGCATTAAACTATGGCCGTTTTTGGTCTTCGTTGTCGTGCTGACTGGCTTCATCTACCCGATTGAAGCATCTTGGCAGTGGGGCGGTGGCTGGTTGTCTGAACTTGGGTTCTCCGACTTCGCAGGCTCGACCCTTGTGCACGCAGCAGGTGGCTTTGCCGCACTAGCAGGTGCTATCGTCCTTGGCCCCCGTTTGGGCAAGTTCAAAGACGGCAAGACGAACCCAATGCCTGGTTCTAACCTTGCCTTGGCCACGCTCGGCACATTCATCCTGTGGTTGGGTTGGTTTGGCTTTAACGGTGGTTCGCAGTTGGCCATGGGCACTGTGGGTGACGTTGCGGATGTAAGCCGTATCTTCGCCAACACCAATATGGCCGCAGCAGCAGGTGCCGTTGCCGCCCTGATCCTGACACAGGTTCTATTTGGTAAGGTTGACTTGACCATGGTGCTTAACGGCGCTCTCGCAGGTCTGGTGTCGATCACTGCCGAGCCTCTCGCTCCGTCCTTGTTCGGCGCTCTGCTGACTGGTGCTGTGGGTGGTGTCATTGTGGTCTTTGCGGTGCCAATGCTCGACAAAATGAAGATCGACGATGTCGTGGGTGCAATCCCTGTTCACCTTGTAGCAGGTATCTGGGGCACACTTGCCGTTGCCTTCTACACAGGCAACTGGGGCGCGCAGATCATCGGTATCGCGGCAATCGGTGCCTTCGTCTTTGTAACCTCGCTGATCGTCTGGATCATCCTCAAAGGCATCATGGGTCTGCGCCCATCCGAGGAGGACGAGATCCGTGGCCTTGATGTGGCAGAGCTGGGCATGGAAGCCTATCCTGACTTCACCAAAGGCTGAGTAAAGAACGCTACCTCTGCCTGATCTTCCCTCCCTTCAGGCAGAGGCATACGAAAAAGGGCGCCCCATCAGGGCGCCCTTTTGATCATATCTGAGAAGTGAATTAGATCGTGTCTTCGATCCATTTCTGAAGCGCGGCTTTAGGCGCTGCGCCGACCTTGTTTGAAATCACTTCGCCATCTTTGAACATGAACAATGCAGGGATGCCGCGCACGCCCAGCTCCATCGGCGAGGATGGGTTCTCATCAACATTCACTTTGACGATTTTCACCTTGCCCTCAAACTCAGACGAAAGTTCTTCCAAAGCGGGGCCAATTTGGCGGCAAGGGCCACACCATTCTGCCCAAAAATCAACAATGACGGGGAGAGAGGATTGGCGAACTTCGCTATCGAAGGTCGCATCGGTAACTGCGGTCGTGGCCATGATATAGCCCTCCTTGGGATGACAGTGGTTAACACGGAACCTATGAATGCCGTTGCCCCGCGTCAAGAACCCACGCCTTTCCCTGCGGCTCTTTGCAGCGCTTGTTCTAACAGATTATCGGGCAGCTCCATCAAGCTTGGCCTACTTGTCCACAAAATGGCCAATTTCACGACCCGTGTGGGATATAGCGCCCTTAGCATTTCGCCGTAGGCCGCCATTTGGCGCAGATAACCTTCGGAAACCTCAGAAGGGCTTTGCGGCACGATTTGATTGGATTTGAAATCTACTGCCAATACTTCTGCATCGCGCAGGATCAAGCGGTCAATCACGCCATAGACCTGATGGTTCAATGTTTTGCTAAAGGCTGTCAGCGGCACTTCGGCAAAGGCATCCCCTGCAAACAGCTCATGCAAATTGGGGTGGGTCAAGACACGCTCTGCCTCTCTCAAGAGGGCGGCGCATTCCTCTGGGCTGCAATCGCCCTCAGCCGCCAAAATCATGGGCGCGGTTGCAGCCCATGCGGCGGGTGTTGTTTTGGGCAAATGCTCTAACAACAGATGCAGACGCCGCCCCCGCAGTTTGGCTGCCTCCGCATCGCGCAATTGGGTCTTGAGGGCGGCCTCTTGCGGGCTAGGTGCGGGTGTCTCCCCCAAATCTGAAGGGGTGAGCGCAGGTTTGTCTTTTGCCTTTGGAGGCGGTGCTTGTCGCACCCATGAGGCGAGGGCTGCTTTCACCTGTGCAGAAACACCTTGAGGCGAGGCGGGTTCAGATGTGTCGAGGGCGTGACTATCCCAGTTGCCATTCTCCAGTCGCAGCCCCGTTTGCCCCGCCATGTCTATGGCTTTCACATTGGGCAGGTTTTCTGCGGCGGCGCGAATTTGATCATACCAACATAGTTTGTCGCCCGACTTTGCTGATAAATCACCTGCGGCTGCGACAACCAACCAAGTCTCTGCACGGGTCATTGCAACGTAAAGCAGGCGGTTTTCTTCCTCATTCTGCGCGGCTTTGCGCGCCTCGTGGACTTCGCGCAGATCGGCATCGAGGTCGTCTGACGAATTCGCCCAAATTAGTGGCCCGTCTTTGGGTTGAAGCAGATTAACCCCACCCCCGCCACGACTATTCTGTCGCGCTGTATCGGGCAGGATCACAATCGGGGCTTCTAAACCCTTGGCCCCGTGAATGGACATGACGCGGATTTGGTCATCATCCCCTGACATGTCCCGCTTGATGGTCACATCCCCGCGCCGAAGCCATGCAGCAAAGCCCGCAATGCTAGGCACATCGTGGCGCTCATAGCTCATCGCCTGTTGCAGCAGGCTGTTGATCCCATCCTCGGCCTCTTGACCCAACCGCGCAATCAAAGCGCGCCGGCCATCTTTTTGGGTGAGGATATTTTCCAGAATCTCGTAGGGCCTCTCAAAATCAGCTTTGTTCCGCAACTCCCACAGCGTGGACACGATCCCCGCGTAAGCAGAGTGGTTAGAGAGCGCCTGCCACAGCGTGCCCGCCCTGCCATGGGCTAACTCGTAAAGTTGGTCTTCGCTCAAACCGCCAAGGGGAGAGCGCAAAAAAGCAGCCAGTGAAAGATCGTCTTCTGGTGTCGCAAGAAAGTTCATCAATGCCGTGAGATCGCGCACAGCCAGTTCTGCGCTGATGCGCAGGCGATCCGCGCCCATGATGGGCAAATTCCGTGACTTGAGCGCGCGGATGATTTGGTGAAACAAATCACTGCGCTTGCGCAGCAAGATCAAAAAATCACGCGGTCGCACAGGACGCGGGTCTACCCCTTTCAGGCGGATCATCTGCTTTGAATTGATTTTCTGCGCGATGAAATCAGCGATTTGATCAGCCAAAATCACGGTGTGGTGGCTGTCATGAACCAAATCTACGGGGCTGTCCCATTCGGGGATATCCGCTTTTTCGGTTTTTGGAATTGCGGGCCAAATATCCACCCGCCCGGGAAGGTCGCTAAAATAGGCCGCGTGTTCCACATCTTGGCCCAAACCCGCATAGGCTTGATCGGCGGCCACGCGGTCAACCAATTGCAAAATGCTTGGCGCCGAGCGGAAGGAATATTTCAGCACGTTTTTATGGAGTTTCGACTGCACCGCGGCAAGGCGATGATCAAACTCATCGCGCATGCGATCAAACCCTTCGGGATCGGCCCCTTGGAAAGAATAGATGGATTGCTTTTTATCCCCCACAACGAAAATTGTGCGGGTCAAACCATCGCGCGCGGATTGGCCCGCCGCAAATTCTTCAGCCAGTTTTGCAATGATCTGCCATTGCGCGGGAGAGGTATCTTGCGCCTCATCCACAAGCATATGGTCGATGCCGCCATCAAGGCGGAACAACACCCATTGGGCCAGACTGGTTTTGGTCAAAAGTCGATTGGTCAGGCGGATCAGGTCGTCAAAATCAAGCCAACCACGCCGTTCCTTGGCGCGATCATATCGGGCGAGAAACTCTGCCGCGAATTGATGCAGCGTGTTTGATTTTTCAAACATGATCAAGGCGCGGCGGGTCTGCCGCGCTGTTGCAAGGCGCTCCATGAAATCACAAAGGGCTGGGAAATCATCCCCCATTTCCTTGCGCACATCTGTGTTGAAAATTGTGGCGCCTTTGGCCTGATCTGGATTGTTTTTCGCCGTTGATCCGTTGACGAAAACATCTTCTATCGCAGCGATGGAAGTAAGGCTGTGTTTTGACCAATCATAGGTTTCTAGTGTGATCTTGGACTTTCTTTGCCTGTTGTTGTCATAGCTCAACAGCTTGGCCAATTTATTGCAAAGTGCTTGTTCATCCCCCATGAATGTCTCAGATATCAGATCTGCAAAAGTTTTGGTTCCAAGCTCAAAAAACTGGCGTAGTTGAGTTTCTGTGGCGGCAGGATCAAACGCCTCTCGCTTGTTGATGACCGCCTTGGCCAGTTCGTGCCCATCGAGGTCAGACACAAACGGGGCGACCGCATCCAATGCGATACGGCCCTGTCCGATACTATCGGTAGCCATATCTTCGAGGATTTCCGAGATGAGGTCGGTCTGGTCGCGATCATCCATTTCCTCAAAGGCGGGCGATATGTGCGCCTCAACAGGAAAGCGCCGCAAAACTGAGGCGCAAAAGGAGTGGATTGTCTGGATTTTCAAACCGCCTGGTGCCTCAACCGCCCGCGCAAACAGCGTGCGGGCATGGGCGAGCGTGTCTGTGCCAAGGTCGTCCTCGGCTACCCCTAATTTCGCCAAGGCTTTGATTAACTCGGCATCGGCTAACATCGCCCATTTGCCAAGTTGCGAGAAAAGGCGGTTTTGCATCTCTGCCGCGGCAGCCTTGGTATAGGTCAGGCATAAAATCCGTTCAGGCGGCACAGATTGCAGCAAGAGGCGCGATACGCGATCTGTCAGAACTCGCGTCTTTCCGGAGCCAGCATTGGCCGACAGCCAAGTCGAGCGCAAAGGATCCGCTGAAATCACCTGTGCCAGCGTGGCTTCGTCAAATTTTGGGGGCGTCAGGGTCATTCTGGGTCAGCCTCCTGTGGTGGAAGCTCTGTTTCGTCCCATTCCCCGTAGCGCGCGAGGTGATCATAATCGCCGTCAAAATTCTGATCAAACACGGCACGCCGCGAGATATAGCCTTTGTCGGGCGACTGATAGGCGCGGATGAGTGTCAGGAAGCTTTCATACATGCCGCGCAGATCATCTGCAGTGATGTAATCGCTGCCATCCGATTGTTTCCCAAGTGCAAGATAGCCATGACCTGTAACGGTTTCAGGTTTGCCCGTAAACGCGCCCGCTTCGGCCATCAACGCCTCAAGCCAAAGTTGCTTCGTAAAGTTCGCTTCTTGCTTGGGCGTTGGAGCGGATCCTGTCTTATAGTCGTAAATCCATAAATTCCCGTTTTGATCGCGGTCAATTCGATCTGCACTGCCTGTGAGGGTGAAATCAATTTCGGCAATCGGCCAAGATCCTTTGGCCTCAAGCAATTCTGGGGTTTGGGTTTGGCGCCGTTGCAATTCCCCTTCAACGAACCAATCGGCGAATTTAACGACCTTGGCGCGCCACATCCGTTGGGCCGAGGGCCATGGGACATCTGTGGCAAATACCTCATCGGCCATGGTCAAAAGTTTTGTTCGGGCGGATGTCAGGTCGCCGAAGTCTTCGGCGCTGCGGCATTGGTCAACGAAGCGCTCCAACACGCGGTGCAGCGCGGTTCCCCGATCTGTGGCATTGGGCAGGGCGTTTAATTCGCCCAATTTATACAGACCCAATACATAGCGGGCGTAAATCGCATAAGGGTCGCGCAGGAGGGTCTCTATGCGCGTCACCGAAAGGGATTTTGGTCGCGCATCGGCGGGGGGCTTCGGTGCAGGTCGTTTGGCGCGTGGCTTTAGGTCTTGCGCCTCTGGTCTGTCGATCTCTGCGGCAAGGCTTAACCAAAACGCGCTTCGTTCGGTCATTTCACTCAAGGCCGCGCGGCTTGCATCGCTGCTGCCACGAAGGAGGTTCACCAAGCGGTTGAGCCATCGGGACGGGATGGTGGCGGACTCTGCATCGCGTTTGGCGCGGGTGAGCCAAACTTCTTGCGCGCCGAGTGCCTGTTGGAAATCATGCGCGGCAAGGCCGATGCGCCGATCTGGGAGGCGCAACCCCGCCTCAGCCCGCATGGCGCGATTAAGCCATGGATCAGCGCCGCTTGAATTGGGCCAAACCCCTTCGTTCAGGCCTGCAAGTATTAAAAGATCTGCGCCTTGCACCCGCGCCTCCATCGGCCCCCAGATCAACAGATCTGCATGTGGTCGGACGGGGTTGCGCAAAAGGGCCTCGCTGAGGATGCCAGAAAAGAGGTCACGATAATCACGCAAGCTCACTGCGCCTGCGGCATCGGCTTCTTTGCCTAAGCGGTTCATCAGGCGTAGCGCCTCTTCGCCCGCATTTTGGCGCCAAAGTGCGCCCGATGCTTCGGCCTCGGTAGTGGCCTGAGGGCCCGCTGCCAAACGCTCGGCCCAAGCGATATGGGCGCGCACGAACTCAGCCATCGCACCTGATTGTGGCAAGATGGGCCGATCTATCAATTCGCGGCAAACCCAGTCCGCCCAGATCATCAGGTCTGGATCATCGGTTTGCTCAGCCGCCCAATCCATAATCTGAGATCGTTTTGGAAACGCCCACAGACACCGCCGCATCTTTTGTTCTAGCTCGCGGGTGCGGCGCAGATGCGCGCCCCGATCTGCGCCGCCAGAGTGACAAAGGGGGTGTTTGAGCATGATCAACAACCGCTCGCCCGTCAAAGGCGCAAGCATCAGATCACTGACATGGCGCAAGAAGCGCCCCGTTGCCGTTTCCCCCAAGGGCACGCCTGCAGAATCGTCAGGATAGAGCGACCATCTGGCAAGGATGGCACAGGCCTGACGCACCAAAATCCGATCTGGGCATATTAACGCGACCCGTTTGTCCGCCTCGATGGCGTGACGCAGTCCGAGGGCGATGCTCATCGCCTCCTCGCGCGGGGTTTCAGCTTCAATCAAGGTCACATCGCGCAGAGCGCCTTGGGGATCGCTAAGTTTTGGCCCTTCCTCAAGCCATTGATCCGTTTGTGGGGCAGGTCTTAGGGCAAGGGATACAAGGCGATTGCGGTTTTCATTATGGGGCGTGGTTTCAATCCAACGGGGGATTTCCCAAGGGTTCACATTCAAGTCATGCGCAAATTTTGCCAATCGGTATTGCGGATGGTCTTGCCCCGTCAGGCCGCCCGTGGGGCCATCGCCCGACAAAAGCGCCTGCCAAATGTCATGCGGTAGATCATAATCCAATCCTGGCAGAACCACCGCGCCGTGATTAAGCCCTGCAACCGCCTTCATCAGGCGCGCGGTGGCCCCGCGTGACCCTGTTGATCCCGCAATAATAACGGGATGGTCAGGTGGGTTGTCCTGCCAATGTTGCGCTAAACGATCAATCAAACTGCTTTGGCGTGCAGCTTGGGTGAGCAGGTCGGGGTTGTCCTCAAAATAGTGCCGTAGGATTTTGATGAACTCTAGATTGCGCTGCCAATGTTCTGAATGTCCTTCGACATTCAGACGCTGTAGCACCTCGGGCGCGACCCGTTCTTCGTGCATTTCCGCCAATAGATTGGCAAGGCTATCGGCAAGCGACCAGATCGAGGCACGCGGTGCCAAATCAGGGGCTGCATCCAAAAGCCGCCCGACCAGTTGCGCCAGATGCAAACGCAGCCGCAAATCTGAGGCAGGTTGTGCCATACCACCCAAATCAGGCAGATGCGCCATGGCCTCGAATGGCCGAATGCGGGGCAAAAATGCCGCTTCTTTGCGCAGATATTGGGCGCGCAGATTTCGTTCCATTCGGGCGGAGTTCACCCAAATTTCCACGCGCGCAATCGCCTCGGGTGGCTGCCCTGCAAGCCGCGCGTCCAGCCCTGCAATCAATGCTGAGGTAAACTCTACCCCAATGGGGGTGGCAAAGAGGTTTCGCCCGCTCATGTGGCGGCTACCTTTTCAGTGGCAAGCAATTCTTCTGCTGACGCGATCCCCTCTGGATGCCCCACATCGGCCCATCCGCCCTGATGGATGACACCAAACAGCCGCCCCTCTTGCGCAAGGGTTTCCCACGGCATCCGAAGGCCGAATTTGGGGATATCCATGGCGGCGATTGGTGCGGTCTTTAGGATTTGTGCGCCTGTGAACACATAGGGCTTTTGGGGATCGTCAAACAAAACCCGCCCTGTGGCATCAAGGCCCAAGTCACCATCCCCCTGACGGCCTGTGGCCTTGTCCCGTGGGACAAGCAGCATCAGCGCATCCATTTCTGTGGGCCGCCAAGCAGCAGACAGCGTGGCAAAGGGATTTGGGCCCGTCCAAACATTGTCAGAATTCAGTGTAAAAATCGCAGTATCCGCGAAGTAGCGCAGGGCATGGCGAATACCGCCGCCTGACTCCAAAATCTCTGGCTGCTCTTCGCTGAGGATGACCTCTGCGTTGCGCAGATGGTGGCGCATTTGATTGGCGTGATAATGGGTGTTGATCACGCATGGCGCGGCATGCCCCGCGCGCGCAACATTAAGCGCATGGTCAATCAAGGCCCGTCCCGCCACCCGCAGCAATGGCTTTGGCGTGGTTTTGGTTAACGCCCCCATACGCGTGCCAAACCCTGCGGCCATGATCATTGCACCGCGGGGGGCGTGATCGGCGGTGGATTGCAGATAATGCGCGCAGATCGCACGCGCTGTTGTGGCCAAGGGCGCAAGCGTTGGATGGTCTAAAGCGCGAAGAATATGGGCGGCAACCCGTGGCATATGCCGCAGATACTCTGGTTTTCCAGTCCGCGCGAGGCGGCGGAACAGCCCCAAAATACGGAAGTTGCGTTGCAGCGAGAGCAGGCTTGTCCTCAGGATCATATCATCTTCGCTGATGTTCAAAATATGCGCATGATCGCGGATCAATGTGGTGCGCAATTCAAGCGACAGATCGCGCCGTGCATCATCAATCAGCGAGACGAGGTCATAGCCTTTGGGGCCGCAGAGTGCGTCTTGAAAATCAATAACGCCCGCACGTTGCAGCCCTGTGCGGTCAGGCAGCCAAATCAGATTTCCCGCATGGAAATCGCGCAACACCGTCACAGGCACGCCCCGCAAGATCCATGTTGCAAGGCCTTGTAGCTCGTTTTGAAAGGCGGCTTGTTCAGATTTCAGCGCATGGTTTTCGGGCAATTCTTCAAAGGTGACTACGGTCAATCGCGCCAATTCAGCGGCGGCCAAAATGGGTAGCCCACCCATTGCGCCCGTCCGCGCCAAAACCGCCAAAAGATCATGCGCGGTGTGATAAAGCTCAACCTCATGGGTCAGGCCTTGATCCAAAATTGCGCTGTAGGTTTGATCGCCAAAATCCTCAACCAAGAGGAAGCCTGCATCAACATCTTCGCCAAAAACTGTGGGCGCCGACAAGCCCAAGCCGCGCAAATAGGCGGCCACATAGCGAAACGCCGCTTGGCTTTTGATTTCGCTTTTAGGCGCCTGCATCAGAACCGCACTATAGTCGTCTGAGAGATGCAGGCGGGTATAGCTGCGCGCCGAAGCATCGCCTGCAACTGGGCTTGGCTTGGCCATGCCCCATCCCATGCGGTCGAGAAAAGCGCGTGCCTCTGGTGAGAGCGTGGTCATGGATACCTCTCAGCCAAGGCGCAAAGTTGCGGAAGTTTGGGATGATCTTGGGACGCACAGAGCCTGATATGACGCTGATCAGGGGCGCTTTGGTCATATATAAACGAAAGCCAGATTGTGCGCGTTGGGAGATCGGCCATCATCCGTTCGGGCCATTCGATCAGGCATATTTCCGTTTCAAACGCATCTATAAGGCCCAACTCATCCACATCACGCGGATCACCGAGGCGATACAGATCAACATGCCAAATATCACAGGGGCGGGCCTCGTAGATTTGCACCAGCGTAAAACTTGGGGAGGGGATGTCCTCCACGCGTCCGATTTGCGCGAGTCGGGTTCGGATCACCCCACGCGCGAAATGGGTTTTACCTGCGCCAAGATCACCAGAAAGCGCCAAAACATCACCTGACTCCAAAAGCGGCGCGAGGGCCTCTGTAAATTCTGACATGGCTTCGGGCGAAGCCAAGCACAGATGTGCATGGCAAGGTGGCAAATCAGAGAGGGGTGCAGCGGATCCATCAGACATTGCGCCAAGTTTACAAGGGATCAGACGGGGCGCAAGCCATAGAGAAGGGATCGGCCTTCGATATTTACCCGTTTTGTGATGCGGCGTAATTCATCAGCATTGTGATTGGTGCAGATGCTCTAAGCCTAGGGCAAGATTGCGCCAAGCGCCTGCGCGATCCTCGGGATCGGCCAAATACCAATCAGTGGCTTCGACATCTGAAATCAGGTAATTTTCGCGAAACACATATTTCCGCATCGCATCTTGCGGGATGCGATCCATCCGCCCCCCCAGTTTGCGGCCTTGTTGCAAAATGACAAACTGAACCATCAGGCTAGCCACCAGAGCCGCCAAGAAGCTGACACCACCGACAATGAATAGCGGGTTTGCACCGATTGCGGCCATACCCTTACCCCCCAGAGATGTGCATCGTCCAATTAATATTAGCGCGCTCACTGTGCAGAATGAACGCGCGCTGCGTGAAGGGCATAAACACCCCTTGGGGATAACACTGGGGATTAAATCTTAATATTCTGTTAATTATCGTAAATTTTGAGGGTTTTTCACGGAGAAAAAGTTTTGTTTTGTCCTAGGGGCTTATTTCGTTCCTCTTCAGACAAACAAATCCGCGACTTTGGCCAAACAACCTCAACCACCGCGCCGCGCTTGGCGCCCTTTTCCGCTGCTGTCAGGAATGGGTCGCTGGAATTACGAAAGCTAACCCGCGCGCCCGAACGCTCTAATAGGGTTTTGGCGATAAATAGGCCAAGTCCCATGCCTTCATACCCGATACGTTGCGGGCTGTTGGATTGTCTGGTGCGGCGGCGTAAAAATGGATCGCCCAGCCTGCTTAACACCTCAGGGGGAAAACCGGCGCCATCGTCAATGACGCAAAGACGGATTTCGGCCAAATCCCATGTTGCCTCAATCCAGACTGTCGCATTGGCAAAGTCTACGGCGTTTTGGACAAGATTGCGCAGGCCGTGGATGATTTCAGGCTTGCGATAGATCACAGGCGGGGCACTGTCCTCATCGCCGACATCGGGTAGGGCGGGTGCCAGATCATAGAGCAGGTCAATACCCCGATCAGCATGGGGTTCCGCCGCTTCGCGGAGCACTTCGCCAAAGGGGGCGGACCGCATTTGCAAATCATCCTTGCCCGCACGCCCCATGGAATGAAGGATATCACGGCACCGATCCGCTTGGTCACGGATCAATTTTGCATCCTCGAACAGATCAGGTCGGCTTGATAACGCCTCGGCCAGTTCATCGGCCAATTCGCTAGAGACAAGTTTTATCGTGGCTAAGGGTGTGCCCAGTTCATGGGCCGCTGCAGCGACCACACCCCCAAGATCGGTGAGCTTTTGTTCCCGCGCAAGGGCCATTTGCGTGGCCAAGAGAGCCTGATTCATCGAATGCGTTTCTTTGGTCACGCGCCGCGCATAGGAGGATAGAAAGACGATGCCGATGACAATCGCAATCCAAAACCCAAGCAAGAAAAGCGGGGGGATTTGTAGAACTGATCCGTCCAAACTGCGCAGTGGCACATGGTAAAAGGCCAAAACTGTAATCAAACCAATGGCAATCCCGCCAAGCATGACAGTTGAACCTAGCGTCAGCGCGGTGGCCGAAATGGTTACAGGCGCCAAGATCAACAAGGCGAAAGGATTGTTTAACCCTCCTGTCAGAAACAGCAAAAACCCCAGCTGTGTAAGGTCAAAAAGAAGGGTAAGCATTGCATCGCGATCAGACAATCTCTGGCTGCGTGGGAAAATAGCCATCGCGACAAGATTAGAGATGACACTCGCGCCAATGGCCAAAAAGCACAGGCCCAATTCCACCCGAAGGCCAATGAAATAGGCGGCAATGGCGACAGTGATCGTCTGGCCAATGATCGCCAACCAGCGCAACAGCAAGAGCGTCTCTAATCGCACCCAATCGCTGCGCGCATCATCGGCAAATAATCTTTGGGCGGGGTCTTTGGTCATTGGGGCTTTCTGTCACAGTCAGGTGGGGATGAATTTCTGCGGGTCTCGCCATAGATTGCCCCAAATGGGACTAACGCGGTGAAAGGCTGCTTCATGACACGGTATTTTGCAATTGGTGCCTTTGCAATTCTCGTTCTGGTTTTGGGCGGGACAACGGCATTGATCTTGCAAGGGCGCTCGCCTTTGACATTGTTTCAACAACCAAGCGCGCTTGGTGGCGCGGGGCTTGTTCAAAACGAGGATGCCTATGCGCAATGCCGCTCAACCGTTATCGCGGGCGGGTCTGATACCATTGGCGGCCCGTTTGAATTAATCACCGAGGACGGCGCGTTGGTCACAAGTGGGGCGCTGATCACTGAGCCAACCTTGCTTTATTTTGGCTACACGTTTTGTCCTGATGTTTGCCCGCTGGACACGGTGCGAAATGCAGAAGTTGTGGATATTCTCGCCGCACGCGGTGAAGCCGTCTTGCCTGTTTTCATTTCAATTGATCCTAAGCGCGACACGCCCGAAAGGCTGCGTGAATTTACCGAAAACATTCATCCCGATATGATCGGCCTGACGGGGAGTGACGCGCAAGTCGCCGCTGCAAGCCGTGCTTATCGCACCTATTACAACAGCCATGATGATGGGAGCGATCCATATTATTTGGTGGATCATTCGACTTTTACCTATTTGGTGTTGCCTGATACAGGGTTTGTCGAATTCTTCCGCCGCGATACCGCCCCTGCAGAGATGGCAGATGCGGTGCAGTGTTTCCTCGATGCAAGCAGCTAAACCTTTGCTTGCAAATCACTTTGCGTGGGTCACGGACATCGTGCATTTGACCCGCGCAGATTTTCTCCCTAATTAAGCTATACAGACCAATTTTGGCCGCCAGAGCCTTGGGCAGACTGGCTCCATGGGAGGAACGCCAATGTCGCAAGAGCGCAGTTTACGGGATATCGGGCCTGACAAGTCACTTCTCTTGGTGGATGATGACGAGCCGTTTCTGCGCCGATTGCAGCGCGCCATGGAAAAGCGTGGGTTTGAGGTCGAAGCCGCCGAAACTGTGACAGCAGGGAAAGCAATCGCGATGGCCCGCCCGCCTGCTTATGCAGTTGTCGATTTGCGGCTTGAAGATGGCAATGGCTTGGATGTTGTGGAAACACTCCGCGCGAAACGGCCCGATGCGCGGATTGTCGTTTTGACGGGTTATGGTGCGATTGCAACTGCGGTCGCTGCGGTAAAGATTGGCGCGACTGATTATCTGTCGAAACCAGCGGATGCAAATGACATCACCGCCGCGCTTTTGGCCAGTGATGATGATCTCCCCCCACCGCCCGAAAACCCGATGAGTGCTGACCGCGTGCGTTGGGAACATATTCAACGCGTTTATGAGCTATGTGATCGCAATGTGTCTGAGACGGCACGGCGCTTGAATATGCATCGCCGCACGTTGCAACGGATTTTGGCGAAGCGCAGCCCTAAGTAAGTCTTAAATCCGAACGATGAGCGCGTTGTGCCGTGCTGTGAAATCTGCGCGCACCTCTGCGGGCGGGCGCAGCGCAAGGGTGATTTGCGACAGAAGCTTGGCTTCGGGCCTGCCAAAAAATTGATCTGCTTCGGTTTCTGAAAAGCCTGCGATTTGCACGGCCTCGATCCACGCGCTGATGCGATCCGCTTGTTTGATCCGTGTTTTGACCGTTTTGGGCAATTCTGCAGGCAGGCCAAACCGCAGATGAATTGCAGCGGTTAAGCGTGCATCCAATTCCGCATACCCAGGCCCCACGGCAGATTTAACGGGGCTGATCATATCGCCAATCACATATTCGGGCGCATCGTGCAAAAGCGCAGCCAGATTCCATTTCAAGGGGCCGTTGGGATGTTGCAGGTCGTAAATATGTTCAACCAACAGCGAATGCTCAGCCACGGAATAAGGATAATCGCCGCGCGTTTGACCGTTCCAACGCGCTACGAACGCGAGGCCATGGGCGATGTCCTCGATCTCGATATCAACGGGTGTGGGGTCAAGCAGGTCTAGCCTTCGACCCGATAACATTCGTTGCCAAGCACGGATGGGCGTTGAGCGCGGCATAGGTTCTTTTGTCCTTCACGTTTTGCGAAACCATATAGCCCTTCGCTTCAGATGCAACGCATCCCGCGCGAATGGACGCAGCGCCATTGCTGTGGGGCCGCAAGGCTGCTATGGCCACGCCAAATTAGAGACATGATTATCCGCCCTCAAGGAGGCTGCACTCGTGAAAGATTACATCGTCAAAGATATCGCCCTTGCCGATTATGGCCGCAAAGAATTGGACATTGCTGAAACGGAAATGCCAGGCCTGATGGCATTGCGTGCGGAATATGGCGCCGAAAAGCCCCTCAAAGGCGCGCGCATTGTCGGCTCTTTGCATATGACCATTCAGACTGCCGTTCTGATTGAAACATTGGCGGCTTTGGGTGCCGATGTGCGTTGGGCAAGCTGCAATATCTTCTCGACCCAAGATCACGCGGCTGCCGCGATTGCCAAGGCCAGCATCCCCGTTTTCGCCATCAAAGGCCAAACCTTGGAAGAGCATTGGGATTATCTTGATAAATCCTTCCTCTTTGAGGATGGCCCCAACATGATCTTGGATGATGGCGGTGATGCCACGCTTTATGTTCTTTTAGGCGCGCGCGCCGAAGCGGGCGAGGACATCATCCCCGTCCCGCAATCTGAAGAAGAAGAAGTGATCAAAGCGCAGATCAAAAAGCGCATGGCGCAAAGCCCGGGCTGGTTCACCAAAGTGCGCGACCAGATCAAGGGCGTTTCTGAGGAAACCACCACAGGCGTGAACCGCCTTTATCAATTGGTGCGTGAGGGTCAGTTGCCCTTCCCTGCGATCAACGTCAATGACAGCGTCACCAAGTCGAAATTCGACAATAAATACGGTTGTAAAGAATCGCTCGTTGACGGTATCCGCCGCGCGACTGATACGATGATGGCAGGTAAGGTTGCTGTCGTCTGTGGTTATGGCGATGTGGGCAAAGGTTCCGCCGCGAGTTTGCGCGGCGCGGGCGCGCGCGTTAAAGTCACCGAGGTTGACCCGATTTGCGCGCTTCAGGCCGCGATGGACGGGTTCGAAGTGGTGCTGTTGGAAGATGTGGTCGCAAGCGCGGATATCTTCATCACCACCACGGGCAACAAGGACGTCATCCGCATCGAACATATGCGCGAAATGAAGGATATGGCCATCGTGGGCAATATCGGCCATTTCGACAATGAGATCCAAGTTGCGGCTTTGAAAAACCACAAATGGACTAATATCAAAGAGCAAGTGGATATGATCGAAATGCCCTCGGGCAGCCGCATCATTCTTTTGTCTGAAGGCCGCTTGTTGAACCTTGGCAATGCCACAGGCCATCCTTCTTTCGTGATGTCCGCTTCCTTCACCAATCAGGTGCTTGCGCAGATTGAATTGTGGAAGAATGGCGGAAATTATAAGAACGAGGTTTACATTCTGCCCAAGCATTTGGACGAGAAAGTGGCCCGTCTGCATTTGGATCGGATTGGCGTGAAGCTGACCAAGCTGGATAAATCCCAAGCGGATTATATCGGTGTTCAGCCTGAAGGCCCATTCAAGCCAGAGCATTACCGCTACTGACGCGCGACCCTGCGCGATATGGCTGAAAAGATTGAAAGATCGGGCAAAAGCACCCGATCTTTTATTTTTAGGTTTATTTTTTATCTTTGACTTGCCAGTCTGCCCTTAGCCCGATGGGATTACCCTTCGGGCCAATGTGTCTTTAGGGGGAGTTTGTGATGGGCAAACGTGATGATTTAATCGCCACATATGCGGGCGATTTGAAAAACAAATGCGGCATGAATGCGGATATGGATCTTCTGACCAAGGTGACGATTGGTCTAGGGCCGTCCATTTATAATGCAGATGCCTCAACAGTGGCAGGCAGCCAACCGTCCGAATTGGAAACGGTGAAGAATAATTTTCTGATCAAGAAACTGGGTCTGGCCGATGGCCCTCAGTTGATGGATGCGATCAATAGCGTCATCGAAACCTATGGTCGCTCAGAGCGGAACAAATACCGCGCGGTGATCTATTACATGCTGGTCAAGCATTTCGGTAAAGAAAGCGTCTATCGCTGAACCTGACCGCTTTATCAGTCAAACAGGCCCCCAACTGCCACGGCGGTGTTGGGGGCCTTCTTATGTGATCGATAAAATTCGACGTGCTTTTTTTTGATTGCTCGCAAGGGTTATGTTATCCATACCCAGTATGGCGGGCCCTCATTCGAACACGTGCGGAGCGAGAAGAGCGCGTGGGTGGCGGAGGGTTCCGATCTGATCGAGACCCTCCTTCTTTATTCCAGCCCACCCATTTTACAGATGATATCCCAGGCCTCTGGTGTCACGGGTTGCACCGAGAGGCGCGATTGGCGCAGCAAGGCCATTTTGGCAAGACGAGGCTCGGCCTTAACCATTTCCAAACTCACAGGGCGGGGCATGGAGCGGAGGGCTTTTATGTCCACGCAGTCCCAACGCGGGTCGTCCGTGTTGCTGTCGGGGTGGCTTGTGGCGATGACTTCGACAAGGCCCACCACGGCCTTTTCGGTCTGGGAATGATAGAAAAACCCCTGATCCCCGATTTCCATTTGCCGCATGAAGTTACGCGCCTGATAATTGCGCACGCCGTTCCATTCCTCTCCCTGATCCCCGCGGGCAGATTGCTGCGCCCAACTCCACGTGTCGGGTTCGGATTTGAACAGCCAATACGCCATCAGCCGATGACCTTTTTCCATGCTTCGATGCGGGTTTTCGCAAAAAGCCCTGCTTTTGCGTAAGGATCATTTGTGGCCCAAGCTTCGGCGTCTGCGCGGGTTTCGACCTCGATGATGATGAGCGATCCGATCATCTTGCCTGCCTCATCCAAAAGTGGGCCTGCCATTTCAACCACGCCTGTCTCGGCGATATAGGCCAAATGGGCCTCGCGGTTATCAAGGCGGGCTTGTAGGGCTTCGGCCTTGTCTGTGCACATCAACGCGTAACGCATTTTCTTTACTCCATGGTCAAAGGGCGCGCCAAAAGCGCCTCTGTTATTTCGTCAAACTCTACTTCACCTGCGCTCAGCTTGGCCACGGCATCGACAAGGGGTGTGTCAATTTCAGCCCGCGCGGCCAAGCCCCGCGCGGTCGCAACCCCCTCAACTGTGCTGTCCTCCGACCAAGCTGTGCCTTGGGTCAGGGAGAGGCCAAAGCGCATATTGCGCGATTTTTCCGACGTGCAGGTCAGGATCAAGTCGCCAAGTCCCGACAGTCCTGAAAGCGTTTCATCTATCGCGCCAAACCCGCGTGCGATCCTGCGCATTTCGGCAAAGCCGCGGGCCATAAGGGCGGCGCGCGCGCTCTCGCCCAAGCCCCGCCCCATGACTGCACCTGCCCCAATGGCGATTACATTTTTTAGGGCGCCCCCCATCTCTGCCCCGATAACATCGGTGCTTCCGTAAAGGCGTAGATTGGACGTGGATAGCGCCTTTTGCAGCGTAGTCACGGCGGTCGCATCCTGACACGCCAAGGTCAGGGCAGTTGGCAGGCCGCGCGCGATATCGACCGCGAAACTGGGACCCGTGAGCTGTGCCGCGACTTTGTCTGGAAATCGCGCGCTCAGCAGTGATGCAGGGCCAAGACCCGTGGTCAAATCAATCCCCTTCGCGCAGGAGACAAGATGACCCGCGTGCGGCCTATAGCCATCTAAAAATGACCCAAGCTTTTGCGTCGGAATGGCCAGTAGCAAAATATCGCTTCTCAGCGCGTCTAAATCATCCGTGACTTCTATTTGGTCAGGCAAGCGGATATCGGGCAGACGTTTCGTATTTTCGCGGGATTGGCGCATGTTTTCGGCACCCTCTCGGGCCCAAAGGCGCACAGGCCGACCCGCACGGGCCAATGCTATGGCAAGGCTTGTGCCAAAGGCGCCTGCGCCTGCGATATCAATCATGCCTTCGCCCCTTTTTTTCCTGAGCCAAGCATGGCATGGGCGCTTTGATCCAAGGGCCAGCGTGGGCGGGCGGATAACGTCATATCATCCCGCGCCCCTTCGAGATAGCGTTCTAGCCCCGCCATGGCGATCATAGCAGCATTGTCTGTGCATAGGGCCAATGGTGGCGCGACAAATGGCGTATTGGCCTCATCCGAGACAGCCTCAAGCGCCTTGCGCAGGGTTTGATTTGCGGCCACCCCACCCGCCACAGCGAAGCCCGTGATCCCATCTGCCAAGGCCAAGGCGCGGCGTGATTTCTCGGCCAAAACATCACGCATTGCAGCTTGGAAACTGGCACAAATATCCGCGCGGTCTTGTTCAAAAAGCCCATCTTGGGCGGCAACCAATTGATCACGTTGGCGTAGCACAGCCGTTTTTAGGCCTGAGAATGACATATCGCAGCCCTCGCGATCTAAGAGCGGACGGGGAAGTGAAAATCGGCGGGGGTCCCCAGATTGTGCCGCCTTTTCCACTGATGGCCCGCCAGGTTGGGGCAATCCCATGATCCGTGCAACCTTATCGAAGGCTTCGCCTGGGGCATCGTCAATTGTGCCCCCGAGGCGCGTGAAATCGTCAGGGCCTTTGACATGTAAAAACTGGCAATGCCCCCCTGAAACCAAGAGCATCAGATAGGGGTAACGCATCCCATCTGTCAGGCGTGGGGTCAGGGCGTGGCCTGCCAAATGATTAACCCCAATCAAGGGTTTGCTGAGACCATAAGCCAATCCTTTGGCGGCCATGACGCCTGACAAAACGCCCCCAATGAGACCGGGGCCCGCAGTGACCGCGATGGCGTCTATATCGGCTAAGGGGATATCTGCCTGCGCCAAGGCCTCTTCGACCATGTGATCCAATTTTTCAGCATGGGCGCGGGCGGCCAGTTCGGGAACCACGCCACCAAATTCGGCGTGTAGAGACGTTTGACCTGCCACAACAGAAGACAGAAGAATAAGATCCCCCGAACCCTCGCGGCGCAGCACCGCAGCGGCCGTATCATCGCAGCTCGATTCCAGCCCCAAGATGGTTAGTGTTTGCCCTGCGGTCATGCCCCGTGAATCCTTCGCCCATTACAGACCAAAGATATCTGCGATGGAAGCCAATTGTAAGCGCCTCGCAAGGCAGGTATCATTGCAGGCTATGGCTGACAATGCTTGCCCTTTGATCCTTCTGACCCGTTCTGCTGCGCAATCGCAGCGGTTTGCTGATGAGATGACGGCGGCTTTGGGGCAGCGGCCCGCGCTTTCGATCCATCCCCTGATGACGATGTCTGTGATCCCAGTGGATGTGGATATCTCGCGCTATGATGCGGTCGTGTTCACCTCGGAAAACGGGGTTTCTGCCTTTTCTGAATTGTCAAAGGAACCTGACGCGGCTTTGGGGGTCACAGCCTATTGTGTTGGGCAAAAAACCGCGCAAGCGGCGCAGGCTTTGGGTTTAGTGGCACGATCTGCGGAGGGTGATGTCACCGATCTTTCAGCGTTGATCTTGGCCGATCTGCCGCGCTCGGCGCGGGTGCTCCATTTGCACGGGCGCCACCAAGCGGGCGATCTGTGCGCGGTCTTGCAAGCTGCAGGCCAGACTGCTGATCACTTGGCGATATACGCGCAGGATGCACTGGCCCCTGATGTTGAATTTACCTCACTTTTTCAGAGCGATAGATCGATTGTTGTCCCGCTGTTTTCACCCCGCTCTGCAGCCTTGTTTTTTGATGCTTTGCCAGAAAACATGGGCGTGGATTTGCGGCTTGTTGCGATCAGTGCAGCAACCGCTGATGCCATCCCTGCCGCGTTTCAAGCGCGGGTATCTGTGGCGCAATCCCCTAATGCGGGCGCGATGATTGATGCGCTAGCGAGATATCTTCGCTAAAGGCGCGATCGGGTGGCCTGCAAAGCTTGAGCGCATGGGATGGCTGCTCTAAGCTGCTGAAAAACGCTGTCAATGTAACTGGACAGCATGATTCTGACGGGTAAGAGGTCTGTATGGCGGAAAAAAAATCAACATCTTCGCAGGCTTCGACGGGGTCGCGTTCAAAACGGACACCATCACAGGCGCGCAAATCGACCTCAGCGAAGGCGACACCTAAAGCGGCTGTAAAGACCACGGCAAAAACCACTGCAAAACCTGCGCCGAATGCTGCAACTAAGCCCGCAACGGATGCTGTGCCAAGCCAATCCGATACAGCGCCTGCTGCCACGACTTTACCAAAGCCACGCAATTCGGTCTGGCCGATGGTTTTAGGCGGTGGTCTTGCCGCCGGGCTTGGCTTCGCTGCGGCCAGTCTTTTGCCAAGCGCGGAGCTCTCCAATGATATTGCTTCGCGTCTCTCTGCCATTGAGGCAACACAGGATGAACTGCGCGCAGGCCTCGCGGACCAAGGGGCTGCCACAGTCGATCTTGCACCGCTTGAGGCGGATTTGGCCGATCTTCGCGCGGATATTGATGCAGTCTCGGTGCCGCAGGTTGATTTGGCCCCAATCACCACCAAGCTTGATGAGCTTGACGCCGATCTTGCGGCGCAAGCCAACGCGCTCTCCGATCTGCAATCGCGCATTGCCACGCTTGAAGCCCGCCCCGAAGGTGTAGATGTTTCACTTTTGGGGGCAAATGGTGTCGCGTTGGATCAGCAGATTGCCATATTGCAGGCGCTAGTAGACAGCCAAAGGGGCGCGCTTGAGGCCGTTTCACGAGATGCTGAAACCGAACTCGCTGCATTGCGTGAGACGATCACCAATGAAGTGGCGCGCCTGCAGGCAAGCAGCGCGATTGTGCGCCTGACATTGGCGATGGAAAGCGGTGCGCCGTTTGCAGCAGCGCTATCTGATGCGGAGGCAGGATCAGGCATCTCCGCCCCCGCCCTGTTGCACACTGCGGCCGAGACGGGACTAGTACGCCTGTCGCAGCTTCACACGGAATTTGCGCCCTTGGCGCGCGATGCGCTGCCAATTGCCTTGCGCGAAACGGCAGGCGATACACTAAGCGCGCGAGTGGGGGCGTTCCTGCAAGGCCAAATTGGTGGTCGGTCGCTGAGCCCGCGTGACGGGGATGACCCAGATGCAATCTTGTCCCGTGCCCAAGGGGCTGTTGATCAAGGCGATTTGTCTTTGGCTTTGGCCGAACTTTCGGCCCTGCCTGCCCCTGCCCAAGCCGTATTTTCGAATTGGGTCGCTCAGGTTGAGGTGCATCTCTCTGTGACTGAGGCCTTCGAAACCTATCGCGCCGCAATCGGTCAAGCGGGTTAAGGGGGGTGATGTGATGTTGTGGTCCATGCTCAAGGCGCTGATTTTCGTAGCCGCCACCGCCCTTTTGGCGATTGGGTCCACCTATTTGCTCGAGATCGGTGATGTGGCGCTAATCACGGTGGCAGGGCGCGAATTTGTTCTGACACCTTTTGTGTCGATGTTGTTGGCGCTGGCCGCTTTGGTTCTGGTGTGGGTTTTGATGCGCCTCACAGGGCTGGTCGTGGCGGGTATCCGTTTCCTCAATGGCGATGAAACTGCACTGACCCGTTACTTCAATCGCCGCAGTGAAAAACGCGGGTTTGAGGCATTGTCGGACTCGATCCTCGCCCTTGCCGCGGGTGAAGGGCATTTGGCCATCCGTAAAGCAGAGCGGGCAGCCAAGCTGCTGACGCGGCCAGAGGTGACGAATTTATTGATTGCCCAAGGGGCGGAAATGGCGGGCGACAAGGCCCGCGCGACCGAAGCATTCAAAGCCTTGGTTCAAGATGAGCGCACCCGTTTTGTCGGTGTTCGGGGCTTGTTGCAGCAGAAATTGGCCGCAGGTGACACCGACACGGCGTTGAAACTCGCTGAAAAGGCCCTCGCCCTGCGGCCCAAAAATGCGGATATGCAGGACACGTTGCTGCGTCTTCAAGCGCAATATGAAGATTGGGCAGGGGCACGGGCCACATTGAATGCAAAACTGCGGTCAGGCACTTTGCCGCGCGATGTGCATAAGCGCCGTGATGCTGTCTTGGCCCTTGCCGATGCGCGTGAGGCTTTGGCAGATGGCCAAATTGCCCGTGCGACAGAGTTGGCAAAATCCGCCAATCGCCAATCGCCCAGCCTTGTGCCCGCCGCAGTGATGGCGGCGCGCATGTCGATTGCCGAGGGTAAGGCAAAGCAGGCCGCATCGATGATCCAAAAAGCATGGGGTCTTGCGCCGCACCCTGATCTGGCCGCGGCTTTTGCCGAAATCGTTCCCGAAGAAACGCCAGAGGCGCGGATCAAACGCTTCCGTCCTTTGTTAAAGCAGCATCAAGGCCACCGCGAGGCACGCCTTTTGGAGGCGGAATTGCAAATCGCCGCGAAGGAATTTGGCGAGGCCCGCAAGGCCCTTGGCAGTTTGGCACAGGATGAGCCAGATGCGCGCAGCCTGACTGTTATGGCCGCAATTGAGCGCGGCGAAGGCGGTGAAGATCGTCTGGTCCGGGCTTGGCTTGCAAAAGCAGTTACAGCATCGCGTGGGCCGCAATGGTTGTGCGAGGCCTGTGGCCATGTTCATGCCGAATGGCGCCCAACCTGCACCCATTGTGATGGCTTCGATACATTGCATTGGGCGGTGCCACCGCAAAGTGAGGCCGCGCTCCAAGGGCCTGAACAGATGCTGCCTTTGATCGTGGGTGCCTTGGATGGCCCAAGCCCCGCTGCGGTGGAAACGCCTGAAACAGTTGCAACCCCACAGCAGACAGCCCCATCTGAGCCTATGGTCGAGCCCGTATCGGGCGAGGATACGTTAACTTTGGGCCCTGAATTCCGGATTGATGATGAGGAGGACGCCAGTAAGGGCGCAGACGCGGTGCAGGCCGCCCGTGGCGTAAATTAAACACGGATCACATTAAGGTCTACACAAGCGCGCACAACCTTGCTAAGAGCGCGCCCGTGGCCGCTGTAGCTCAGCTGGTAGAGCACGTCATTCGTAATGATGGGGTCGGGGGTTCGAGTCCCTTCAGCGGCACCACTCTCAGACCAATTATTACGAAATATCAGTATATTGGCGGTTAATGGGTGGCGATCATCCACCTTTTTTGTTTCGCGTCCCGCACGCGCGCGGCTGCGTGTTTGCTCCTGCGCGCGTGCGCGTTGCCTTCATCGCTTGCCTCGGATCTTGATTGAGTGGCGGCGGTTACAGTATGGGGCGTTTGTCCTTCCACGGACTGACGCTGTGATAGGCATTGGCGAGTGCCAGAAGCTGCGCATCTGATCCTTTTGGCCCGATGATTTGAATTCCCGCGGGAAGGCCTGTTTCACAAAAACCAGCTGGCAGGGTTAGGGCGGGTAAGCCGCCAAGGCTTGCGGGTGTGACGACCGCCATCCAGTGGTGATAGGTATCCATTGCGCGGCCATTGATCGCCTTGGGATAGCGTAGCTCTGCTGCAAAGGGCCATGTCTGCGTTGCGGGGAGGGCAAGGAAATCAACGGTTTCAAAGCTGTGCGCAGAGGCCCGTAGCCAGTCAGATCGATCCGCACTTGCGGCGAGAATATCGGCAGGGGTTAGAGATTGACCGCCCTCAATCTCCCAAATCGCTTCGGGTTTTAGCAGGTCGCGTTGGAGAGGATTGGACGCATAGCCCCCCAATTTTCCCAAGATTGCAAAATGCCGAAGCCTGCACCATGAGGCCCAAATCTTCTCGAATGGGAAAGGTGGTTTGTCTGGCGCAACTGTAGCACCTGCTTCGGACAGAATTGCCAAAGAGGCCTCGAGATGGGTGATTAGGCTAGGCTCCAAAGCTAAGGCCCCACCCCAATCGCCAAGCCATGCAATTTTGGCCCCAGAGAAATGCGGCAGGTTTTGAAAGTCACATTTGGGCCAATGATACGGCACGCGCGGATCAGGCCCTGCAAGGACATTCAACAAAAGTGCCAAATCTTGTGGGTTGCGTGCCATTGGCCCATCGGTAGACAAGGGATGCATGACCATTTCGCCTTGGGGTTCGGCGGGCACCAGACCATGCGTGGGCCTTAGGCTATATAGATTATTCCATGCGGCCGGATTGCGCAGGCTGCCCATCATGTCTGATCCATCGGCAAGACTGACCAAACCCGCCGCCAAAGCCGCACCTGCGCCGCCCGATGACCCGCCTGCCGATTTTTCTAAATCATACGGGTTTTTGGTTGTGCCGTAGAGGGGATTAAAGCTGTGCGATCCTAAACCGAACTCAGGCACATTCGTCTTGCCGATTAAAATCGCACCAGCGGCCCTGAGGCGCGCTGCAAGAAGGTCGTCTTTGCTCGGTACGAAATCTTTGAAAATCGGTGATCCCCAGCTGCTTGTGATCCCTTTGGTGGCAACCAAATCTTTCACAGCAAAAGGCAGGCCATGCAGTGGCCCTTTTAGAGGGGCCGCGTCCATGGCGCGGGCCTCGTCCATCAAGGCAGCTTCATCACGGAGCGCCACGATGGCATTGATCTTGGGATTGGTCGCCGCGATGCGCGCCAAGCTTTCTTCCATCAGCGCGCTCGGAGAAAGACTGCCTTTGGCGATTTCATCCATCAATTCATGGGCGGGGCGATAAGCTGTCGTCATGATCCATCTCGCAAAATGTGGTTGCCCCATAAAGAACGAAGCCTGCGCTGTTGTGAAGATATAGCAAATCTCAGAAATTTTTGGCTTTTTGCACAAGTTGACACGCACCTGTCACAAAGACGCGCCATCTGGGACGAAGTTTGATGGCGGATCAGCGAGGCGACTATGGGCGGCACCTCAACAGCGCCAATGCCAAAACGTGTTTTGATCATTTCGGACGCATGGGGCGGCCAGATCAATGGTGTGGTGCGCACTTACCAAAATATCATCGCTGCGCTTGAAGCGCGCAATGTGGATGTTCGGGTCATTGGCCCAGAAGATTTTCGGCGGATCGCGCTGCCATTTTACAAAGAGATTGAACTGGCAATCTTACCCGCGCGCCCTTTGCGCCGATTGATTGAAGACTATGCGCCAGATGCAATCCATATCGCGGTTGAAGGCCCACTGGGTTGGGCGGCTTGGCGCTATTGCACGGCGCGCGGCGTTCCATTCACCACGGCCTTCCACACCGATTTTGCCCGATATATTGCGCTGCGCGTTCCCAAATTTTTGAGCAGTTTCGCTGAGCGGAGTGTCATGGCCGTTTTGCGTAAATTTCACAATGCCTCGACCTGCGTATTTGTTGCGACTGCGCGGATTGAGCAGCAGTTGCGAGATAGCGGGTTTACCGCGCCGATGGTGCGGTTGTTGCGTGGTGTAGATTATGATCTGTTCTATCCCGTCCCCGATCCAAAGCGCGCCGAGCCTCCAAGGCTTCTCTATGTGGGGCGCGTATCTAAAGAGAAGAATATCGAAGCTTTCCTTGCGCTTCCAATTGCAGCGGAAAAAATCGTTGTGGGGGATGGCCCGCTTTTGTCACATCTCCGCAAAGCCTATGGCAGCGTGCGGTTTACAGGCAGCTTAACAGGGCGCGCTTTGGCCGATGCCTATCGGGATGCGGATGTTTTCGTATTTCCTTCGCGCACTGACACGTTTGGAATTGTTTTGATTGAGGCGTTGGCCTCAGGCTTGCCAATTGCGGCCTTTGACGAACCAGGCCCATCCGACATTATGGGTCACGATCCGACCCTTGGGGCGATCAGTGACACTGATCTTGCGGATGCTGTGCGCCGCGCTCTTGCTGCCAAAGGTAGCCCGCAAGAACGGCATGACAAAACCAAGGCGCGCTATTCATGGCCAGAAGTGGCCGATGTGTTCCACAAGAACCTTGTCTGCGAGAGCCATGGCTGATCCGCGCCGTCAGCCAATCAAGATCAGAAGTTTGTTTCTCTCTGATCTGCATATGGGCCACAAAGCTGCTGATCTTGCGGCCGTTCGGCGGCTCTTGGCGCGCTATGAATTCCGCAACCTGTTTTTGGTTGGCGATGTGATTGATGGCTGGAAATTAGAAAAGCGTTGGTTCTGGAATGACGATTGTCAGAACGTGTTGAGCGAGATATTACGCCTGCGCCGCGATGAACGTGTGCGGGTGACGGTCATCACGGGCAATCATGACGAAAAGTTGCGCGAGATTTTACCCACGGTTCTCCGACCATTGATTTTGCGAAAATTAGGGCTTCGGATTGAGGAGCGGGTGATCCATTTGGCGGCTGATGGGCGGCGGTATTTGGTCATGCATGGCGATCAATTTGACAATCGTCTGGTCAAAGGGTCGTCTAAATCCTTGGATAATCTTTGGTCGTGGTTGACTGAGAAAGGCTATGTTCAGCCTATCAACCCGCGCCGCGTCTCAGAGGTGGCCAGCCGAAAAAAAAGATGGTCTTTGCGCAAATCCATTGAAGGGGGGATGCCGCTTTTGGGTCAGTCCTTCAAACGGCTCGCGCTTGAGCGCGCTGCGCGTGACGGGTTGGACGGCATCATTTGCGGCCACAGTCATATGCCTGAATTGAGCCAAGCCGGCGGGGGTGTGTTCGCCAATTGTGGCTCATGGGTGCGCCGTGACGGGCCGCATCACGCGATTGCCGAACATGAAAATGGCCAGCTTGAGTTGATTGAAACAGCGCCAACAGGGGACACGCAGTCAGATTTGCCCCGCCGCAATGATATGCTTGGCGCGACTGTGGAAACCTATATCCGAAAGCTATGGCATGACCGCCGCGTGGGCTAATTACGCGCCATTTAGGGTCACGATGCGCCGCGTGGCGGCCTCATATCCGTCAAGCCCAAGCCCTGCGATCACGCCTTCGGCACGCCCAGAGACATAGGAATGATGGCGAAACGCTTCGCGTTTATGAACATTCGATATATGCACCTCAATCACTGGCCCCTCATAGGCACAAAGCGCATCATAAATTGCGATTGAGGTATGGGTATAAGCGCCTGGATTGATGACAATACCACAGGCGGCTTCGCGCGCCTCATGGATCCAGTCAATGAGTTGGCCTTCGTGATTTGATTGGCGCAAAGAGAGATCAAACCCTTCGGGAAGCAGCGCCTTACACCGCCGTTCAACATCTTCAAGGGTTTCATGCCCGTAAATATGCGGCTCTCGCTTGCCCAAGAGATTAAGGTTTGGGCCATTGAGAATGTAAATCATCCGCGCCATCGTTATGCCATCCTATATGAGCAGATTGTTCTTTCGTGCAGTTAACCACGGCTTTGGGGGAAGTGCAAAAGCCGTTTACCCGATCCTAAAGTTTCTCGCATTACGCTATGGGCTGGTGAGGCTTTGTCTTTGGGAATGTGGGTGCCGCCTATGGCTGATGATCTGAAAAATCGCCCCATTATCATTAAACGGAAAAAGGTTGTTGGCGGGGATGGTCATCACGGCGGCGCGTGGAAAGTGGCCTATGCGGATTTTGTGACCGCGATGATGGCGTTCTTTATGTTGATGTGGCTTTTGAACGCCACAACCGAGCAGCAGCGCAAGGGTATCGCAGATTATTTTAGCCCCAATGTTCCAATTGCCCGAATTTCTGGTGGTGGCGAGGGCGCATTTGGCGGTGAAAGCCCCTTTTCCGAGCTCTCCGCGGCGCAAAATGATCGTGCCGCGCGGATGGAATTGGTGGTGATGAATTCCGGGGGCCAAGTTGTGCAAACCCAAGCAATTGACCCTGCAGGGGGACGGCTCAGATGGACGGGTGAAACAGAGGCAGGCGCCGCTTTGCCGAATGGCACCTATCGATTTGAGACGCGCGCCTATATCGAGGGGAAGGAGGTTCCAAAAACCGAACCTGTCCGCGTATTTACCCGCATTCATGAAGCGCGGATGGAGGGGGATCAACTGCGCCTGGTTATGGCAGGTGGGGTTGAAATCGCCGCCGATCAGGTTGAGGTGCTGCGCATGCCATAAAGACGCCTATAGAAATTCAGCGATTGCCAAAATTCCCCCCGCCAAACCAAAGCCGAGCGCGCCATAGGCCACACGCTCCTTCCACCTTGAGACAGGCTTTGTGGGTTTGGTGTTGACCTGCGCAAGCAGCGCCGCCTCAGCTAAATCTGGCAAGCGTGGCCCGAACCGCGCGAGCACCTTTGCCGTTTTCAGAAGGTCGGCGATTACGGCTTTAGGCCCAATGTTGCGGGCGATGTAATCTTCGACCACGGGCTTTGCCACATCCCAAATATTGATATGTGGATCAAGGGAGCGCGCAACCCCCTCAACAACAACCATTGTGCGTTGCAGCAAGATCAGTTCAGTGCGCGTTTCCATGCCAAATTTTTCAGTCACATCAAAGAGATATGACAGAAGTCGTGCCATGGAAATGCGGCTTGCATCCATGCCGAAAATTGGCTCGCCAACCGATCTGAGGGCTTGCGCGAATTGATCAACATCGCGATCGGCGGGCACATATCCCGCTTCAAAATGCACCTCTGCCACGCGGCGGTAATCTTTGCGAATAAAGCCCATCAAAATTTCGGCGTAGACGCGGCGCGTGTATTCATCGAGCCGCCCCATGATTCCGAAATCCAAGGCCACAATGTCAGCCACAGGTGAAACTTTGAGATTTCCTTGGTGCATATCGGCATGGAAATAGCCATCCCGCAGAGCGTGGCGTAGGAACATCTGCAGCACGCGCGCAGCTAAGGCGCGGCGGTCAAAGCCTGCCGCGTCAATCGCTGCGACATCGCCAAGCGGCACACCTTTGGCCCAACTCATCGTCATCACCTGCCGCGATGACAGGCCCCATTGAATTTGAGGCACATCAAAGCCTTCGTCATTTGCCGTGTTGGCCGCAAATTCCCCTGCTGCGGCAGCTTCGATCCTCAGATCAAGTTCCTGCAGAACCACACCTTCGAAATGCTCGACCACTTCACGTGGACGCAACCGCCGAGTGGCAGGTGCAAGGGTTTCGACCAGCCACGCGATCAGGTAAAAGGCATCGATATCTTTGCGAAAGGCGCGCACGATTTGGGGGCGTAACACCTTAACTGCAACCTCTTGTCCTGTCTCAGCCAAGGTCGCTTGATGCACTTGCGCGATAGAGGCGGCTGCGACTGGCTCGGAAAAGGCGCTGAATAATTGGTCGACAGGAATTTCCAATTCATCGGAAATGACCTTTTTGGCGCGCTCTGTCGAGAAGGGTGGCAGCTTATCTTGCAGCACGCGCAATTGTTGCGCCAATTCTGAACCCACCACATCAGGGCGGGTCGATAGAATTTGCCCAAATTTGATATAGGCAGGGCCAAGGGCCGTCAGCGCGCGTGTTACAGGTGGTAGGGCGGGGTCACCGCGATGCCCCAGCCATGCAAACGGCAGGCCCAAAACCCGTGCTGCAATGCGCAAGGATCGCGGCGCCTTCAGCGCCTCAAGCGCCACACGCATCGCACCTGTGCGCTCGAATGTGGCGCCTGTGCGGATAACACGCCAAATATTATGTGGCCCGCGCATCGGTTAAATTTTCCAACCAGAATGCAGCGCGGCGATGCCAAAGCTGAGATTACGATAGGATACTTGCTCAAACCCAGCGGTGCGGATCATCCCTGCAAAGGTCTCTTGATCGGGAAATTTACGGATTGACTCGACCAAATATTGATAGCTGTCGCGATCATTGGCAATCATCTGACCCATGCGCGGGATCACATTGAATGAATAGAGATCATATAGCTTTTGCAGGCCCGTATTCGGCAATTGGCTGAATTCCAAAACCATCAGGCGTCCACCAGATTTGAGGACACGAAACGCCTCATTCAGCGCATCCTGCACTCGGGTCACGTTACGGATGCCGAAGCTGATGGTGTAGACGTCAAAACGATTGTTTTCAAAGGGCAGCGCCATGGCATCGCCCACAATCCAATTCAGGCTGTCGGCCATATGCGCGGCTTCAGCGCGCTTTTGCCCCTCGATCAGCATGGATTGCGTCATATCAAGCACTGTTGCCTTCGCAGAAGGCGCGCGTTTGAGAAAGCGGAAAGCGATATCGCCCGTCCCGCCCGCAACATCGAGCAAGTCCTGACCCGCGCGCGGGGCAAGCCAATCCATCATCGCATCTTTCCAAACGCGGTGAATACCTGCGGACATGACATCATTCATCACATCATAGCGGCTTGCCACATTGGAAAACACGCCATGCACCATGCCTGCCTTTTCATCCTCGCCCACGGTTTGGAAACCGAAATGGGTGGTGCGGCTGTCTTGGCTTTCATCTTTCGATGTCATTGGGCCTTGCCCTCCTTCTCTACTCCCCTCTCTTATAGGCAGCAAGGGCCGCCTGACAATGCGACGCTTGGAACAAGGAGTGAAGAATTTGCCAGAACTTCCCGAAGTGGAAACAGTGCGCCGTGGTCTTATCCCCGTCATGGAGGGGCAGGTGATCACAGAATTGCGCCTCAATCGTGAGGGTTTGCGTTGGCCATTCCCTGCCAATATGGCGCGGGATGTTTCTGGAGCGCGTATCCTGCGTTTGCGGCGGCGGTCGAAATACATCTTAATGGATTTAGATCGCGGCACGACTGTCTTGATCCATTTGGGCATGTCGGGGCGAATGTTGATTTCGCTGCCTGAAGGCGCGCGCGAGACACTTGCGCAGTTCGTGCATGGCCATCCTGCCCCTCAAAAACATGATCACGTTATTTTCGAAATGGCACAAGGCGCGCGTGTCACCTTTAACGATCCACGCCGATTTGGTGCGATGGATTTGTTTGCGACTGCGGGTGAGGCGGATCATTGGTTGATCCGCGAGATCGGCCCAGAACCTTTGGGTAACCAGTTTGATGAACGCTATTTGGTCGATGCGCTGTCTAGGCGCAAAACACCGATCAAGGCGGCATTGCTCGACCAGCGGATCGTGGCGGGCTTGGGAAATATCTATGTTTGCGAATCCCTGTTTCGCGCGGGGATATCCACAACCCGTCAAGCAGGTCGAATTGCACCTGCGCGTGTTGCGTCCCTTGTCCCAATCATTCGCGAGGTTTTATCCGAGGCACTTGAAGCGGGCGGGTCATCCTTGCGTGACTATCGCCAAGCAGATGGGGAATTAGGATATTTCCAGCATGGATTCCAAGTCTATGACCGCGAAGGCCAGCCTTGCCTCAAGTCGGGATGCGCGGGCGTGATCCGCCGTATTGTGCAATCGGGGCGGTCAAGTTTCTACTGCCCTGCCTGTCAAAGGTAGTTTCAACTTTTGGCTTATCCTGTTAACCCTGCCGCAAATGCAAACCTGCGAGGATTGACTGGCGATGGCCTATGAAACCCTGATTGTGGACATTGAAAACCATGTCTGCCTAATCAAGCTGAACAGACCTGATGCGTTGAACGCGCTGAACATTCAGTTGCTCGGCGAATTGTCCAAGGTCATCAAATCCGCCAATTCTAATGATAAGGTTCGCGTAATCGTTATTACTGGCTCGGATAAGGCCTTTGCCGCAGGGGCCGATGTCAAAGAAATGTCCGAGAAAAGCTTTGTCGATGTATTCGCAGGCGATTTATTCACAACTGAGACGGAAGAATTACTGCGCTGTCGCAAGCCCATTATTGCCGCCGTTGCGGGCTATGCCTTGGGCGGTGGATGCGAATTGGCGATGATGTGCGACTTCATCATTGCCGCGGATACTGCAAAATTCGGACAGCCTGAGATCAATTTGGGCATTGTCGCGGGGATCGGCGGCACGCAGCGCCTCACCCGTTTTGTGGGTAAGTCGAAAGCGATGGATATGCATCTGACAGGCCGCTTCATGACCGCTGAAGAAGCAGAGCGGGCCGGTCTTGTCAGCCGTGTTGTCCCTGCCAAAAAATTGATGGAAGAGGTCATGGGTGCGGCGGCCAAGATTGCTGAGAAATCCATGGTCACCGTGATGGCTGTCAAAGAATCGGTCAATCGCAGCTATGAAACCACGCTTCGTGAAGGTGTTTTGTTTGAACGCCGCCTGTTTCATGCGCTATTTGCCACTGAAGACCAAAAGGAAGGCATGGCAGCCTTTCTTGAAAAGCGCGAAGCCCAGTTTCGCGACAAGTGATTCAGGGCTTCACATTCTGTCAGAATTCCCGTAATGCGCGTCTCAGACATGCGTGTGAGGCCCGCTTTGGCCAGAGGACCCGGTTATAAACCCGTGGTTGGTGCTGGACAGGCGCGCGTTGCATTTTAATTGATACGAGCCTGAGAGAAGGGATCAACCAATGGCAAATACGCCTCAGTCCAAAAAACGCGCCCGCCAGAATGAGCGCCGCTATGAAGTAAATAAAGCGCGCCGTTCGCGTATTCGCACTTACCTGCGCAAAGTTGAAGAAGCGATTGCAACAGGCGATGCATCTGTTGCTGCAGCCGCGTTGCGCGATGCACAGCCTGAGCTGATGCGCGGTGTGACAAAAGGTGTCCTGCATAAAAACACGGTTGCGCGGAAAATGTCGCGTCTGTCGGCCCGTGTTAAGGCGCTTTCGGCCAAGTAATATTGGGCTTTGACCTAATTATTATGACAAATTCGCCCGCCTGTGCGGGCGTTTTTTTTGGGGAAAATCTTTGTCGATCAAGGCCGTTCTGCGGATGCATCAGATTCGGGTTTGAAAAAGAATTGTGTCAAGCGTGAAGTTTTATTGCGAGGGGGGCGCGACTCCCGCTAGCCTTGCAAGGTGATTCAGATTGTCTGGGGGGACAGCTGACAGGTGTAAGGACCAACGCGCGCAAATTTTTGTGCGCGGCGCAGGGTGGATTAATCTGCCTATAGGTTGAGTGATGCTATTGCGTTTGTACGCATGGTTATCGCTCTGATCTATGGCTGAGATGCCAAGCGTCTGCACCGAACGTATTTGTGTTCCCTCGAGAGGGTGACCGTATTTTATGAACGGCAAAACAGGATCTCGCAAACTGCGAGTGGGCACCTTTTTTGCAAAAATCGTTCAAGACGGTTCGCTGTCGCGGTTTGGACGTTGCAAGCGGGCATAATTATGCCGTTGGACTTGCAATGGGCCAGGCAGATTTTCTGAAAACGTTAAGCGGGGATGATCCGCGTGGGAGCTGCCAGAAAGGCGGTTCTCATGCGGCAAAATTAAAAATAAGCGTAGGTGCATAATGACGAACGACAAGTGGGTGGATGTGTGTAATGAACTGCAATCGGCGATTGGAAAAAATAACTTCAAATCTTGGATTGAGCCGATTGAGTTCGACTGCATCGATGCCCGCATCGCGCGTTTCCGTGTCCCCACGAATTTCTTTGGCACTTGGGTTTCGCAAAAATTTGGGGATGTAATTTTGCGCCACCTGCATGGCGCAGGGCTTGCAGTAGACCGCTTGGAATTCTTGGTGCAGAGCACGCCCCAAACACTTAATGCACCGCAAACGCCCGCAGTTGGGGCGCCAGTGCAGTCTGCGCCTGACCTCTCGGCCGCGATCAGCGCCGATGCGGACATTCCTTTGTCTAATTTGAACCCTGCTTACACGTTCGAGAATTTTATCGTGGGCAAACCGAATGAGTTGGCTCACGCCGCCGCACGCCGTGTTGCCGAAGGTGGCCCCGTGGCGTTTAACCCGCTGTTTCTTTACGGCGGTGTTGGCCTTGGCAAAACCCACTTGATGCACGCGATTGCTTGGGAGTTGACCAAAAAAAAGCCCAATCAGCGCATTCACTACCTATCTGCTGAACAGTTCATGTATCGCTTTGTGCGTGCGTTGCGGGAAAAAGATACGATCGGCTTTAAGCAGATGTTCCGTTCGGTTGATGTTTTGATGGTTGATGATGTGCAATTCATCGCGGGCAAGAATTCTACACAAGAAGAGTTCTTTCACACGTTCAACGCTTTGGTGGAACTTGGTAAACAGATTATCATTTCAGGGGATCGTGCGCCTGTTGATATGGAGGATCTCGACAGTCGGATCGCCTCGCGTTTGCAATGCGGCTTGGTGGTGGATTTACATCCAACCGATTACGAATTGCGCCTTGGTATTCTGCAATCCAAACTGGAGACACAGCGCCAACGCTATCGTGATTTGAAAATCGCAGACGGGGTTTTGGAATTCATTGCGCATCGTGTCTCATCGAATGTGCGGGTGCTTGAAGGAGCCTTGACGCGTCTTTGCGCCTTTGCTGATCTGGTTGGTGCCGAGATCACGCTAGATCTGACCCAAGAATGCCTTTCTGACATTTTGCGCGCGACCAGCCGCAAGGTGACGATGGATGAAATCATAAAAAAAACCTGCGACTATTATAAAGTGCGTCCAGCAGATTTGATGAGCCCCAATCGCGCGCGCAATATTGTGCGCCCTCGGCAAATGGCGATGTATTTGTGTAAGAAATACACAACGCGATCCTTGCCAGAAATCGGGCGCAAATTTGGGGGCCGTGATCATACGACCATTTTGCATGGCGTCCGTAAAATCGAAGAATTGATGAGCACGGATAGCCAATTCGTGGAAGATGCAGAATTGCTGCGCCGTCTTTTGGAGGCGTGATTTTCCGCACCAAGCCATGCCAATCGAAAGATTGTCATTGACCCCGACTGTGCCAATCGAAACATTGCTGATAAAATACTTGTGCTGCGGCGCAGAGATAGTAACCTCTGCGCCCCGCTATATGTTGGAGACGAGGCTATGAAATTTTCGATCGAGCGCGCGGCCCTGCTCAAAGCTGTCAGCCAAGCCCAATCTGTTGTCGAACGCCGTAACACGATCCCTATTTTGGCGAATGTGTTGATCGAGGCGGATGGTAGCCATGTTTCCTTTCGTGCCACCGACCTTGATATTGAGGTGGTCGACAAGGTGGATGCCCATGTCGAACAAGCGGGTGCCACCACGGTTTCGGCGGTCACACTGCATGAAATTACGCGCAAACTGCCTGAGGGGGCCTTGGTACAAATCAGTGATGATGCAGCCTCGGGTCGCTTAATCGTTCAGGCGGGCCGATCGAATTTCTCTTTGGCGACATTGCCCAAGGAAGATTTTCCTGTGATGTCTTCGTCCGAATATAGCGCAAATTTCTCGGCCAAAGCGCCGGCGCTGCGCCGCTTGTTCGATAAATCCAAATTCGCGATTTCGACTGAGGAAACACGCTATTATCTCAACGGCGTTTATTTCCATATTGCCGAAGGTGAAGAGGGACGGATGCTGCGCGCGGTTGCCACAGATGGTCACCGCTTGGCGCGCGTGGATACCGAGTTGCCCACAGGTGCCGAGGCCATGCCCGGCGTGATCGTGCCGCGCAAAACCGTGGGTGAAATCCGCAAATTGTTGGAAGATGACGATGCGGTGATTGCGGTTTCCGTATCTGAGACAAAAATTCGGTTCGCTACACCTGAGATCACGCTGACCTCGAAGGTGATTGATGGAACCTTCCCTGATTATCAGCGCGTGATCCCATCGGGAAACACTCGCAAATTGGAGGTGGATGCCTCTGAATTCGCGCGTGCAGTTGATCGTGTTGCCACAGTGTCGTCCGAGCGCTCACGCGCGGTGAAACTGTCCCTTGATGAGGATCGTTTGGTTCTGTCGGTGAATGCCCCAGATGCAGGCGCGGCCGAGGAAGAGTTGGCGGTTGCCTATGCGGATGAAAAGCTCGAGATCGGCTTTAACGCTAAATACCTGCTTGAAATCGCCAGCCAAGTGGATCGCGAGAACGCTGTGTTCATGTTCAATTCATCGGGTGATCCAACCTTGATGCGCGAAGGGAACGACACCAGCGCGATCTATGTTGTAATGCCGATGCGGGTCTGAGGCGCCGCGCGCGCCAAGTAGATTGAAAGAGCGCGCGGGATGAGTGCCTATATCTCGAATTTACATCTGTCGCATTTTCGCAGCCATCTTGGTTTGCGGCTGTCTTTCGATGGGCGGCCTGTTGCGATTTATGGGCCAAATGGGGCGGGTAAGACAAATATCTTAGAAGCGATTTCGATGCTGTCCCCTGGTCGGGGGCTGCGGCGCGCCCCGTCCGAGGATTTGATCCGCCGCCCAGAGGTGATTGGGTGGCGCGTGGCGGCGACCCTGCAGATTGACGACACTGTGCATGAGATCATCACCCGCGCCGAGCCAAGCAGCCCCCGTCAGGTCGAGATAGATGAGAAATCCGCGCCCCAATTGGCGCTTGCGCGCCTTTTGCGGATGGTTTGGCTGGTGCCATCGCAAGATCGGCTTTGGATTGAAGGAGCCGAAGGGCGCAGGCGGTTTTTGGATCGCATTACGCTGAGCTTCTTTCCAGATCATGGTGAGGCGGTTCTTGCCTATGAAAAATCCATGCGGGATCGCAATCGCTTGCTAAAGGATCAGGTGCGCGATGCGGGTTGGTATGCGGCGCTTGAACGTCAGATGATGGGTGCCGCAGAGCAAATATACGCCAATCGCAACGCCGCCTTGACCCGCATTGCTGCCGCGCAAGAGGAGGCGGAAACCAGTTTCCCTATCGCAGATCTGACCTTGGAGGAGGGAGAGGGTTTTACCGCGCCCACCGATTTGGTCACGTTGTGGTCTGACACGCGGTCACGGGACATGGCAGCAGGGCGCACGTTGGTAGGCCCGCATCGCACTGATCTTGGCGCGATTTATCGCGCCAAGGATGCCCCAGCGCGGCAATGCTCCACGGGTGAGCAAAAGGCCCTTTTGGTTTCTCTTATTTTGGCCAATGCCCGCGCATTAAAGCATGACACGGGCCGCGCACCTTTGGTGCTGTTGGATGAAGTGGCGGCACATCTTGATGCAGACAGGCGAGCAGCCCTCTTTGACGAAATATGCGCGCTGAATGCCCAAGCTTTCTTGACAGGCACAGGCGCAGAATTGTTCATGGAATTTGGCGTGCGTGCGCAAGAGGTGCCGCTCGGGGTGGAGGCGGCCAATTAGGTAGGACAATGACAATAACGCTGGCCCAAATGGCGCTCTATGCGGGCGCGCTTTTCGTGCTGTTTCTCACCCCTGGCCCTGTGTGGTTGGCCTTGACCGCGCGCACATTGGCGCATGGGATGCGTGGGGCGTTTCCTCTGATGTTGGGGGTGGCACTGGGGGATACCGCATGGTCAGTTCTGGCCTTGGTCGGGCTTGCATGGATTGTCGCAAGCTATGATTGGGTGATGGAGGCGCTGCGTTGGCTCGCTGTGGTTGTTTTTGCAGGTATGGGGGTCATGCTAATCCGTCATGCAGGCCACCAAATCAGCGCCGATAGCCGCCTTAATCGCAATGGGGTCTGGGCAGGGTTCATTGCAGGCCTTGCGGTGATTTTAGCCAACCCCAAAGCGATTTTATTCTACATGGGGATGCTGCCGGGGTTCTTTGATCTCAGCACGATTAACGCGACCGATATCGCCCTGATTGGGGTCATTTCCATGTTTGTGCCATTGGTTGGAAATACGTTTTTTGCGCTTTTTGTGGATCGTGCGCGCCGCCTTATGACGAACCCAGTGGCGCTGACACGGATCAACAAGATCGCAGGCGGCCTGCTGATCTTGGTGGCCATAGCGATTGCGGTTTTCAACCGCTAAATATTGTGGCAAAGGCGTGACATTCCCACAATAACGCGTTATAAAACCGCATAAGAAACAGGCAGAGGTCCCCATGGCCGAAAACGCGCCCGCGCCGCAGGAATACGGCGCAGATTCTATCAAAGTTCTAAAGGGTTTAGAGGCAGTTCGTAAGCGTCCCGGTATGTATATCGGTGACACTGATGATGGCTCTGGCCTGCACCATATGGTGTATGAGGTTGTCGATAATGGCATTGACGAGGCATTGGCAGGTCACGCCACGCAAGTTTCCGTCAAAATTCATGCCGATAATTCAGTTTCTGTGCGCGATAATGGCCGCGGTATCCCTGTGGATATGCATGCTGAGGAAGGCGTATCTGCTGCCGAAGTGATTATGACCCAGCTGCACGCAGGCGGCAAATTTGACCAGAACTCCTATAAGGTTTCTGGCGGTCTGCATGGTGTCGGCGTGTCGGTTGTAAACGCCCTTTCCGATTGGCTGGAACTGCGCATTTGGCGGAATGGCAAAGAGCATTACGCCAAGTTCGAACGTGGCGAAACGGTCGAGCATTTGCGCGTTGTGGGGGACTCCGATGGTGAAAAGGGCACGGAAGTGCGTTTTCTCGCCTCGCTGACCACATTTTCGAACTTGGAATATAGTTTCAAAACCCTAGAGACGCGTCTGCGTGAATTGGCTTTTTTGAACTCGGGCGTCAAAATCGTGCTTGAGGATGAACGCCCAGCCGAACCTTTGCGCAGCGAGATGGTCTATGAGGGCGGTGTGCGCGAATTCGTGAAATATATCGACCGCTCCAAATCAGGAATGCTGGAAGATCCAATTTTTATGTCGGGCGAACGCGATGGCATCGGCGTTGAGGTCGCGATGTGGTGGAATGACAGCTATCATGAGAACGTGCTGCCCTTCACCAATAACATCCCACAACGTGATGGCGGCACGCATTTGGCAGGTTTTCGTGGTGCGCTGACCCGCACGATCAACCACTACGCCAATACATCGGGTATCGCTAAGCGCGAAAAGGTCAATTTCACAGGCGATGATGCGCGCGAGGGGCTGACCTGCGTGTTGTCTGTCAAAGTGCCTGATCCAAAATTCTCAAGCCAGACCAAAGACAAATTGGTGTCCTCAGAAGTGCGCCCTGCGGTGGAGAATTTGGTCAACGAAAAGCTTGGCGAATGGTTTGAAGAACATCCCCAAGAGGCCCGTAATATCGTGGGCAAGATTGTCGAAGCGGCTTTGGCCCGCGAAGCCGCGCGTAAAGCGCGCGAGTTGACCCGCCGCAAAACGGCAATGGATGTGGCCAGCCTGCCCGGTAAATTGGCGGATTGTCAGGAAAAAGATCCTGCCAAATCTGAATTGTTCTTGGTTGAGGGTGACAGCGCCGGCGGTTCCGCCAAACAGGGCCGGTCGCGGCACAATCAAGCGGTTCTGCCTCTGCGCGGGAAAATCCTTAACGTGGAACGCGCGCGCTTTGATCGCATGTTGTCAAGCCAAGAGATCGGCACGCTGATCACCGCGCTTGGCACAGGCATCGGGCGGGACGAGTTTGACCTATCAAAACTGCGCTACCACAAGATCGTCATCATGACGGATGCCGATGTTGATGGCGCGCATATCCGCACGTTGTTGTTGACCTTCTTCTTCCGCCAGATGCCGCAGATCATTGAGGCGGGAAATCTCTTTATTGCGCAGCCGCCGCTTTACAAGGTGGCGCGCGGTAAATCCGAGGTCTATTTGAAAGATCAAGCAGCGCTTGATGATTACCTGATCCAAATGGGCGTTGATGGCGCGGTTCTGCGTATGCCCTCTGGTGAAGAAATTGCAGGCGCAGATTTAGCGCGTGTTGTTGATGGCGCGCGTGCCTTCCGCCGTGTTCTTGAGGCCTTCCCAACCCATTATCCCCGTCACATCCTTGAACAGGCCGCGCTTGCGGGCGGCTTTGATCAAGACCGCTTGAACAGCGATCTTCAGGGTGTTGCGGATCAAATCGCGGCGCGCCTTGATTTGGTCGCCGTGGAATACGAGCGCGGATGGCAAGGGCGTATCACCCAAGATCATGGGATCCGCCTTAGCCGCGTTTTGCGCGGGGTGGAAGAAATCAGAAACCTTGATGGTGCGGTTCTGCGCTCTGGCGAGGCGCGCAAGCTCTCCTCCGTCAGCGCCGAAACACGCGAGATTTTTGCAAAGCCAGCGCATCTTGCCCGTAAAGAACGTAGCCAAATCATCCATGGCCCGACCGAATTGCTGGATGCCATTTTGGCGGAAGGTGAAAAGGGCCTGACCCTGCAACGCTATAAGGGTTTGGGTGAGATGAACCCAGGCCAGCTGTGGGAGACAACCCTTGACCCAGAGGCGCGCACCTTGTTGCAGGTCAAAATTGACGATCTGGCCGATGCGGATGACATTTTCACCAAACTGATGGGCGATGTCGTAGAACCCCGCCGCGAATTCATCCAAGCCAACGCTCTGAGTGTTGAGAACTTAGATTTTTAAACTCTCCCCCAAAGCCCCCAAGCGCGGGGGCTTTGGGTTAACCGTCTAGGCCCGAAGGGCCGAATTTTAGAATGACGGGAACCACCAGTTCTTCTTCATCTTGCAAATGCCGATCTAACAGACGGGACAGGCGGGCCATCTCTCGCTCAAGAGGGGCAATTGCATCTGGTCCTTTACCCGCAAGCGCGCCCGTAATCGCCCCATTCGCTGCCGTAGCAAAATCCGCCAACAGCGGATCAAGCGCGTGGTGGTCACGGTCAAGAATATCAAAACCACGTTCAAGTTTGGGCTCTTTTTGCACAAGCAACGGAAAATAATGCTGATCTTCGATCGTGTGATGGCCGTGCAATTGCTCAAGAAGCATCCCACCAAAGCGAGACAGGTTGCGCGCAAAGTTTTGCGGATCATTGTTGCGATCTAGCGCCTGTTGCACAGCATCGGTCAACATGGCGTCAAGTCTGCGGAACATAAGGTGGCGATCTAACCAGAATGCGACCAAGCCACCAAAATTTGGATGCGCTTGCCATGTCTCGCGCGGGTAATCCTGCAACAGAATGCGCAGCGCATCGGGCAGGCCCTCGCGGTGGGCCAATGCAAGATGATCTATCTCAGTCATGGGAAACCTCTCATCGAAAAGGGCCGCTCTTGCAAGCGGCCCTTCGAGAAATCAGGAGGTGGGCGCGGTTAGGAAATCATCGCCCAGCCATTTCGGTTATCGCCCTTAAGGCTGCTTAAAGGCGCACCTCCATCGCTGTCCCGAACCCTTTCTCCAATACCTCTCTAGACACTGGATCACCTCCTTTCATTACGTTTCTGTTATCCACAGGTTGCCACATATTTTGTGTTTGTCAAAAGTTTTTACGCAACCTGTGCCAAAACTTTGCGGGTAATCAGGCGGAATGGCACAAGCGCGATCAGCGCGAGCGCGAGCTTGACCAACCAGTCAGCAATGGCAAGGGATACCCACAGCGGCGCTTCGGGGCCGTGGCCCAAGATGGGCAAGATATCGCCCGCCCAAGAGACATCATTGGCAGGTTCAAGGAAGCTGAGGCTTGCTGAAAATGCGATGGTGAAGAACAGCGCGGTATCAAGGCTAGACCCAACCAAGGTCGAGACGACAGGCGCGCGCCACCATGCGCCTGCGCGCAGGCGGTCAAATATGGCCACATCCATCAACTGCGCCACGAGGAACGCAAGGCCAGAACCAAGAGCAATACGCAACGTCACCAATGGCCCAAACTCGCCCATGATTTGCGTGCCGATGAGAGAGCAGATCACGCCCGTCACAAAACCCGCAAACACAACGCGCCGCGCGGCTGCGACACCATAGACGCGGTTCATGATGTCAGTGACCAAAAAGGCCAGTGGATAGGTAAAGGCACCCCATGTCAGCCAATTGCCGAATAGAAACTGCACAAGGATATTTGAGGCCAAAACGATGGCCGCCATGGCAAGGATGCCAGGAAGATAGGAAGATTTCATAATGTTCATCCGTTTTGACAAGGTAGTCGGAGACTTGGCCCCGCGCGCATCGCGGGACAGGGCGCGCTCTATTCTGATTGCCCAGCTTGTGCAAGCGTTGAAATGGCTTCTGCCACGATGCGGCTGGCCGTGGGTGTCATTGCCGCAAGATTGACGCGACTGTCCTCAACCAGATAAATCCCCCGCGTTTCGTGCAGCTGACGCACGTCATCGGGGCTGAGGCCCAGCAGCGAGAACATCCCGCGTTGTTCCGCGATTTGATCTGCGAGGCGACCCATTTGGTGCTGACGTAAATCATTGGCAAAGCATTGGCGGTTCGCGTCGATCTCTTGACGCATCGCCGATAGCTCGGCCACCCAGTTGGCACGCAGTTCGGGATCATCCAAAATCACTTGCACCACCCGCGCCCCATGATCTGGGGGAAAGGCGTAATTCTGGCGATTAAGCCATGTCAGCAAGCCTTGCATCTCAGATTGAATGGCAGGGCTGTGGCATTGAGCCAGAACCGCACCCACGCGATCCCGATACAGCCCAAAGGATTTAGAGGCTGAAAACCCCACCAAAACTTCAGGGCATTCAGCGCAGATCATATCTAAACCTGCGCGATCTTGTTCAATCCCACTGCCAAATCCCAGATAGGCCATATCAATCACGGGCAAGGCCCCGCGCTTGGCCAGTGTCACGGCGATGTCGCGCCATGTGTCTGGGGTTGGTTCAATCCCCGTTGGATTGTGACAGCAGCCGTGGATGACCACGGCATCCCCTTGTGCCACTTGTGCCAGATCCGCCATCAGGCCTGCGTGATCCAACCCGCCTGTTGCCTCATCGCGGAAGCGATAGGTCTGAACCTGCAGATCCAAATAGCGCAGGATTGAGGCGTGGTTGGGCCATGTTGGTTCTGGCAGCCATACCGTCAGGTTTGGGCGCAGATATTTGAGCGCCTCAAAACATTGGCGCAACGCCCCCGTTCCACCAGGTGTTGCAATCGTGGCTTTCGCCCCGCGTGTGGAAAATAGCAACTGTTCGACCGCCTCAAGATAGGCCTTATCGCCTGCAAGCGAGACGTAGGATTTGCTGTTCTGTGCGTCCCAAATCCGCCGCTCGGCATCTTTGACCGCTGCCATGATTGGGGTCTGTCCTTGGCCGTTTCTGTAGACCCCTACACCAAGGTCGATTTTTTCAGGGCGCGGGTCAGCGGCAAAAATTCCCATCAGACGGATGATTTTATCAGCCTCGGGGGCGGTCAGCGTTTCAAACATCATAGGCCTTTAGGCAGGGTGAAGCGATGTGTCTCTGTCGCGGGTTAGAATGCGACTGCGATCCTCGAACCGTTCAGCCACGAAACCCGCCGATTGATAGAGCGCCAGTGCGCGTGGATGGTCAAGCGTGCAGGTGTTTATTGTGACGGATGTGACGCCTGCACCATCCCATGCTTGTGCCAATGCTTGGTTAAGAAGGGCGCGGCCCAACCCTTGGCCAACGGCATTTGGCATAAGGCCAAAATACGCCAGATCGCAGATCGGCGGGTCGGTGAAATCAAGCATGAAAAACCCATGCGGCACGCCGCCACGTTTGGCGACCCACAGCTCGACCAATGGGCTTTCGAGAAAGGCGAGCAGTTCAGCCTCGGGGCGATTATGTTGATCTACCCATTCGTAATCGCGTCCCACCGCGTCATAGAGCGCAAAAAAATACCAAAGTGGCGGATCCATAACGCGCTCAAGCGTGATGTCTTGGGGCAGCGCTGTTTGGGTGTCAGGCCGCGCGGTCATACGCAAAAAAGTGACGCGATAGGGAACCTCGGTTCCTGCCTTAATCAGGCTCATCCCGTCTCAACTTTCAGCTGATCGAATTGGCCCCATTCGGCCCAAGATCCATCATAAAGCGCATGATCGCGATGCCCAAGGATCTCTAGCCCCAAGGACAAAATAGCCGCCGTCACGCCAGAGCCGCAGCTTGTGATAATCCGCCGCTCCAGATCAACGCCTTGATTGGTAAAAGCGGCGCGCAAAGCCTCGCCTTTTTTCATGGTGCCATCGGAATTGAGCAGCGTGGCATAATGCACGTTCAATGCACCTGGAATATGGCCAGCGCGCAGTCCTGCCCGCGGTTCAGGTTCATCACCGCGGAACCGCGCGGGACCGCGCGCATCAACAATCTGCCAATCGCGCAATTTCACGGCAGCAGCGACTTGGGTCACATCCTTGACCAAATTTGCTTGGCGTTGTGCGGTCATGTGGCGGTCGCGCAGGATTGGTGCCATATCCTCCAAGGGGCGACCCTCGGCCTTCCATTTTTTCAATCCCCCATCAAGAACGGCGATGTCCGTTTTGCCCATCAGGCGGAAAAGCCACCACACGCGGGCGGCTGAAAATATGCCCGCCCCGTCATAGACCACGACCTGATGCCCATCACCCACACCCATCGCGCGCATCCGCGACATGAATTTCTCAGAGGGTGGTGCCATATGGGGCAAGGCAGATTGGGTGTCGCTAATCTCGTCAATATCAAAGAAACGAGCACCGGGAATATGGCCCGCGTCATATTCCGCGCGGGCATCGCGGTTCATATCGGGCAAATACCAAGATGCATCCAAAATCCGCAGGTCAGGATCCGACAGATGGGCCGCAAGCCATTCGGTTGAGACAAGGGTTTTAGGATCATCAGTCATAGCAAACTCCACGGCGCGGTTGGGTCAAGGCGACCTCCAAAAAGACCTAGCCCAAATTGGTGATCAGGCAAAGGGCGCATGACAGCTTACCCGTTTTGTTTAAGAATCCGCTGCTTTTGGCGGTTCCAATCACGCTTGGCGCTGGTTTCGCGCTTATCGGCGACTTTTTTACCTTTGGCGATGCCAATCTTGAGCTTCACAATGCCGCGATCGTTGAAATACATGACCAAGGGCACAAGGGTCATGCCTTCGCGTTGCGAGGCGTTCCACAGACGCGCGACCTCCCGTTTTGAGCTAAGAAGTTTGCGTTTGCGCCGCTCTTCATGACCCCAAGTTTTGGCTTGGGCATATGGTGCGATATAGGCGGCCACCAACCACAATTCGCCATCCTCAACCGCCGCATAGCTGTCGGCGATGTTGGATTGGCCTTGGCGTAGTGACTTCACCTCGGAGCCTTGCAAGACGATTCCAACCTCAAGGTCAGATTCAATAGCATAGTCAAACCGCGCGCGGCGGTTCTCGGCAATGACCTTGTAGTTTTTATTTTCGTCTTTCTTTGCCATACTGGCCCTTCTTGCCGATCAGGCGATCAGACCCGCGTGCTGCATGGCCGATTTGATCCGCGCTTTTGTCGCATCGCTCAGCGTGGTCAATGGCAGCCGTACCTCATCATTTGCGCGCCCCAACAGAGACAGCCCATATTTTGCACCGGCGACACCTGGCTCAAGGAAAATGGCCTCATGCAGCGGCATGAGCTTGTCTTGATATTCAAGCGCTGCCGCGTAATCGCCGCGGAGAGTTGCCTCTTGCATCGCGGCACAGAGCGCGGGCGCAACATTCGCTGTGACGGAAATACAGCCCACGCCGCCTTGTGCGTTAAAGCCTATGGCAGTGGCATCCTCACCTGACAACTGCACGAAATCCGTGCCACAGGTAATGCGTTGCTTGGGCACACGGCTGAGATCACCAGTGGCATCCTTCACCCCGATAATATTTGGCAACTTGGCGAGTGCGCCCATCGTATCAGGCATCATATCCACCACAGAGCGGGGTGGAATGTTATAGATAATGATCGGAATGCCGACTTCGTTTAATGCCTCGAAATGGGCAATCATGCCTCTTTGCGTGGGCTTGTTGTAATAGGGCGTTACCACCAAAGCGGCCTCCGCCCCCACATCCTTGGCGAATTGCACAAAGCGCAATGCCTCGACTGTGTTGTTGGATCCTGCCCCTGCAATAACGGGCACGCGCCCTGCGGCGGTTTTCACAACCGCCTTGATCACGGCCTCATGTTCTTCATGGCTCAGGGTTGGGCTTTCGCCTGTGGTGCCAACAGGCACAAGCCCGTGGCTGCCTTCGGTGATTTGCCAGTCCACGAGTTTTTCAAGCGTGCCGAAATCAACAGCGCCGTTTGTGAACGGCGTTACCAATGCGGGCATAGAGCCTTTGAACATGACACGCTTCCTTTTTTCGTTTCTGGACCGATGATCTGTCTTGCCGTCCCAACATAAGCGCAAGACCGCGCGGACACTAGCGATCTTCGACAGAATTGCCAAGTTCCTCTCTTGCAGATGTCGAGGGAAGATATAGCTTGGGGGTCAAAGAGGCGCATAACAGCGCTCGAGCAGGTTTTGATCTTTTAAAATATAGGGTTTCACCCGTGACAGGCGCGATAGGCACAGGACGTAGATGGCATAAGATCATTATGGCCGTGGGTTTGGCTTTGGTCGCATTGGCGATGCCAATTCGCGCTGCGTTGGCCCAAAGCCCCCTCAGCGAGGCAATTGCGGCGGCAACAGAGCGCGATTTTGAGCGCGCGCGCGCGCTTCAATCGGGTCTGGCTGACGCTGTTGCCCGCGATGTTGTGCAATGGGTTATTTTGCGCGCCGAAGGGGGCACAGCGGCAGAATATCCCAATTTTCTAGAGCGCCGTAGCGATTGGCCAGGTCTGCCATATCTTCACCAACAAGGTGAGGGGGCCATGGCCGAGGGGGGCAGCCCTGATCAGGTTATTGCTTATTTTGGCGGTGCTATGCCTCTGACCACCGATGGGCTGCGCGGTTTGTTGGCGGCTCATGAGGCGCGTGGAAACAACACAGCCTATCAGCAAGTGCTGCGTGAGGCTTGGGTGACCATGCCGCTGTCCCGCGATTTGGTTGCAGATCTCTTGGTGCGGCATCGTTCGGATCTGACCGCGCTGAGTTTTGCGCGGCTTGATATGTTGCTCTGGGAGGGTGAAACCGCCCTTGCCGAGCAGATGATGGCCGAAGTGGAAAGTGGGGCGCGTGCCTTAGCGGCGGCGCGTTTGGCCCTTCGGGCTGGGCGCAGTGATGGGATCAACGCGCTGATTGATGCTGTTCCAGCGCAGTATGCAGATGATGCAGGGCTTGCTTTTGAGCGGTTTCGATGGCGCGTGGAGGCGGGGCTTTGGGATGGCGCGCGTGAGATGATTTTGGCGCGCTCAAACTCGCAAGACGGATTGGGTCGCCCTGAATATTGGTCGTGGCGGCGTGCCTCATTGGCCCGTGATGTGATGCGCGAAGGGGATTTTGCGCAGGCCTACCAATTGGCTGCGCCGCATTTCCTCTCGCCCGAACGCGATGCAAGCGATTACGCGGAATTGGAATGGTTGGCGGGATATAATGCCCTGAAATCTGGCAATGCTGCCCGCGCCTTGACCCATTTTGAGTCCATGCGATCGGTTGTGGATTCACCCATTTCGTCAGGACGTGCGGGCTATTGGATTGGGCGCGCGCATGAGGCCTTGAGCAACACAGAGGCGGCTCGTTCTGCCTATGCCTATGGCGCTGAATTCCAATCAAGTTTTTATGGTCAATTGGCCGCAGAGCGCGGAGGTTTCCCGCAAGATGAAGGGTTCCTAGGCCGCGAGCAATTTGGCGATTGGCGGCAGGCTTCCTTTGCGAATTCTTCGGTGTTTCACGCGGCGTTGTTGTTACATCAGGCCGGCGAGGGGGATTTGGCGGAACGCTTTATGACCCATTTGACCGAAAGCCTAAGTCGTGCCGAGGCAGGTGCGCTGGCGCAATTCGCGCTTGAACTGCGCGAGCCGCATTATGCGGTCATGATTGCAAAACGTGCGGCTTTGGATGGGCATGAGATCATGCCTGCCTATTTTCCCGTGACCGATTTGGCATCGGCAGATTTGGGGTTTGACCCTGCCTTTGTTCTGTCTATCGCGCGGCGCGAGTCCGAGTTTAACCCCACAGTTATCAGCCCTGCAGGGGCGCGCGGTTTGATGCAGGTGATGCCGCGAACGGCCCAATCCGAGGCGCGCCGACAAGGCCTCGCTTATGAGGAGCAGCGCTTGCTGAGCGACCCCGCCTATAACGCGCGGCTTGGCGCAGGATATTTGCAATATCTCAGCGAAGATTTCGGGACGAACCCCGTGCTTTTGGCTGTCGCCTATAATGCGGGGCTTTCACGCGCGACTTCTTGGATCGAGCGATTTGGTGATCCGCGCGATCCCTCCGTTGATATTGTGGATTGGATCGAAGCCGTGCCTTTTACCGAAACGCGCAATTACATCATGCGCGTCACGGAGAGCCTTCAGATTTACGAGGCGCGTCTGACGGGGGCGTTGCAGCGTCCGCATTTGTCGGAACTGCTGCAACGGCGTTGATTTGCTCCGCTTTTTCTTTGGCGCGGGCGCGGAAGAGGGTGAACAACCCTGCCGCAACCACAAGCCCTGCGCCCAGTGCCACGTTTTCCCGCAGCACATCGCCGAAGATTAATATCCCGATGATCGAGGAAAACGGCATCTGCAAATAGGCGAAAGGCTGCACGGCACTGGCTTCGGCCACTTCATAAGCGCGGATCAGTAAATAATGCCCAAGCGCGCCTGTCATGCACAAAAAACCCATCCAGATCCAATCGGTTGGGGCCATGGCCTCCCAAAACCAGATGCCCACTGCCGTCATAAAGATCGCACCCGTGATCCCCGTCCAAAAGAAACTGGTTGCCGCGCTGTCTTGGCGGGACACATAGCGCGTCAAAAGCCCATAGACCGCGAACATCAGCGCCGATGCCAATGGGATTAGCGCCTCAATGGCAAAAACAGTCACGCCAGGTTCAAGGATGATGAGGATGCCGATAAAGCCCGTGCCAATGGCCGCCCATCTGCGCCAGCCCACCTTTTCACCAAGGATTGGCCCAGATAGGGCCGCGACCAAAAGCGGATAGCAGGCAAAGATCGCGTGGCTTTCGACCAGACCGAGAAGCGTGAAGGACAACACCGCAACGCAAACTTCGGCTGCCAACAGAATCCCACGGAAGGCCTGCAAAAAAGGTTGGTTGGTGGCGGCAGCCGCCTTGAGCCCGCCTGCCTTGCGGGCGGATATGGCGATGACGAATGCCGCAAAGAACCAATAGCGGATCATCACGACCATCATGACATTGTATTCACCCGCCAAATGGCGGCTGATCCCGTCTTGAATGGCAAAGACGATGGTCGTGGCAATCATCAGGAAAATGCCCTTGCGGGTGTTCTGCTCGATCAATTCTTGCGCCCCTTCGTCATATGGCGTTTGCGGCCAAACCCTTGCGCTCTCGTGATAGAAAACCCCGCGCACTCAAGGGCGCGGCGCACTGCGCCTGCGGCGGTGTAGGTCGCACAAGTGCCGCCCTGTTTGGTATGCTCTGCCACGGTTTGCATAAGATCATCTTCCCAAAGCTCGGGGTTTTTGGCAGGTGAAAACCCGTCAAGAAACCACGCATCTGCGACCCCATCCCATTGGGGCAATGTCATGCGCGCATCCCCGAAAACAAGCTGCAAAACGTAGTCAGGGCCTATGATTTGTGGTGGCAAATTAGGGGTTTGGGTCAGCGCGGCACAGGCATCGGCGGGCAAATTCGCGCGATGCGCCCCCCATGCGCGGGTCAAGTCATCACTTTGCAGCGGGAAGGCTTCAAACGATGTGAAATGTAAAACGCCCGCGGTCTTGGCCGCGCGAAACGCGGCAAGGCTGGCCAGAAAATTCAAGCCCGTGCCGAAGCCAAGTTCCGCAATGTGAAACCCATCGCAAAACCGTTCGGGTAGGTCATTGCCGCTGAGGAAGACATAGGTGGTTTCCGCCAATCCGTTATCGAGCGAAAAGAACGGATCATCGAATTGGCGCGAGACGGGAACATCACCCGTCCGCCATTCAAGGGGATGTGGCTGGCTCTTATTCATGGCTTGCCTTAAAAGACCCGCGACATTGCGGGCTTGTGGCAAACTGAGCCTGTCGCCGAAATTTGGCAAGGGGCGAAATCATGCGCTACGATGTGACAGTTTTGGGGGCAGGGATCTTTGGGCTTGCCATTGCATGGGCCTGTGCCGCGCGCGGCGCAAAGGTGCAAGTTGTCGATCCTAACGGCATTGGCGCAGGTTCTTCTGGCGGTGTTGTGGGGGCCTTGGCCCCTCACGTGCCCGAACAATGGAACGCGAAAAAACAATTCCAATTCGAAGCTCTTGATGGGGCAGCCGTATTTTGGGCAGGTGTCGCTGATGCCGCAAACCTGCCTTCTGGCTATGCGCGGGTCGGACGCGTGCAGCCGATCATGGATCAGGCAGGGCTTGATCTAGCGCGCGCGCGTCAAAGCGGGGCCAAGACCCATTGGCAGGGCCGTTATATCTGGGACATCCGCCCTGCCGCCGATTATGCGCCATGGATCACAAGCCCCACCGCGCAGGTTATTTTCGACAGTCTCAGCGCAAGACTTGCCCCGCGTCAAGGTTTGGCCGCCTTGGCCGCAGCTTTGCGGGCCAAGGGTGGGCAGATCGTCAGTGATGCCCCGCTGATGGGGCCCGTGGTTGAGGCTACAGGTGCCGCAGGTTTGGCAGAGCTATCCGATGCTTTTGGAGTGGCGGTGGGCGCGGGCCAAAAGGGACAGGCGGCAATCCTTGATGCGGATATGGGCAGCCTGCCACAGCTTTTCATAGATGGGGTGCATTTCGTGCCGCATGAAGGGCCGCAGGGGCGCGGGCAGGTTGCCATCGGGTCAACGTCAGAGCGCGACTTTAATGACCCATCCACCACGGACGCCAATCTAGATTTTTTGATTGAAAAGGCGCGCAGGCTATGCCCCGCTTTGGCAGAGGCGCAGGTTGTCACGCGTTGGGCGGGTCTGCGCCCCCGTGCCAAAAGCCGCGCGCCAATGCTGGGGCGGCATCCGCTTCGGACGGATCACTTTATTGCCAATGGTGGCTTTAAGATTGGGTTTGGCATTGCCCCCCGTGTTGCCGATGTCATGGCAGATTTGGTGCTGGAGGGGCGCGATACTATCCCCTCTGATTTCGCACCCGCTGTGTCCTTGCCAGCACAGGACTAAAGCCCCGCTGCACGCCGCAATTCAACCATCAATTCATCAAGGGTTTTTTGCGCGCGCGCATTGATCAAAACCTCGCCCTTAAATTGATCTGGCCCTTGCGCCAAACAGAGCTCGGGCCCAGTCAAAAGATGTGGACGAAATGGCGTTAGACAGAGGCGCAGTGAATATTGCGCCCGCTCGCCGCCTGCGCGCCCTGCTGCTGAAGACATAATCGCAACGGGTTTATCGCGCCACGGGTTGCTGTCGGTGCGACTGATCCAATCAAGCGCATTTTTTAAAACGCCTGACAGCGCCTTGTTATATTCGGGGGTCGAGATGATCACCGCATCCGCCGCTGCGATTTGATCGCGCAGGCGGATCACCGCGTCAGGGATGCCTTGGCTGTCTTCAACATCCCCATCATAGAGCGGAAGCTGCAAATTCGCTTCAATAAATTCAGCGGGGTCAAAGCTCTGCGCAGCCGCGTTCATCAGTTTTCGATTGCTTGATCCTTTGCGCAACGCCCCGCACAGCCCGATTAATCTTCCTCTGGACATCTCGCACCCTTCTTCGTCTATGCTCCTCGCAAAGATAGTCAGGATAGAGATTGAAACAATGACCCCCCCTTCACGCCATGGCGGCAAAATCCTTGCAGATCAACTTGCAGCGCATGGGGTGCGGCGTGTTTTCTCTGTTCCAGGTGAAAGTTTTCTGGCCGCATTGGATGGGCTTTACGATCACCAAATCGAGAACATCGTGTGTCGCCAAGAGGGGGGTGCGGCCATGATGGCCGAGGCCCATGCAAAAACCACGGGCGAGGTGGGCGTTTTATTCGTTACCCGCGGGCCTGGGGCCAGCAATGCCGCCTCTGGTCTGCATGTGGCCATGCATGACAGCACCCCTTTGGTCTGTTTTGTCGGGCAGGTTCCGCTGGCGCATCGGGATCGCGCAGCTTTCCAAGAGGTTGATTATCGTGCGTTTTTCGGCCCGCTCGTGAAATGGGTCGCGGAAGTGGAGCAAACTGACCGACTGCCAGAATATATCGCGCGCGCGTTTCGCGTGGCGCAATCGGGCCGGAAGGGGCCCGTGGTTTTGGCTCTACCCGAGGATATTCTTTCGGCTGTGGCGGACTGTGTTGATTTTGCCCCTTCGGGTGTTTCGTCCTCTTTGCCTGATCCGCAGATTGTTCGGGAATGGCTTGGCGCCCTCGCCGCGTGCAAATCACCCATGATGGTGGTGGGTGGCAGCGATTGGTCAGAACAGACCCGCGCGGATGCTGAAAAGATTGCAGCACATTTGGACATCCCAATCGCCACCAGTTTCAGGCGGCAGGATTACGTTGATAATCATCACCCTTGCTTCGCGGGGTATTTGGGTGTCGGGGCCTGTCCTGCAACCATGCAAAGTTTTGCCAAGGCGGATGGGGTTCTGGCCCTAGGCACCCGCATGGGTGAGGTGGTGACAGGCGGATATGTATTGCGCGATCCGCGCAAGGGTTGGCAGGGGCGGCTTTATCACGCGCATACTGATCCGGATGAATTGGGTCGCGTCTATCGCCCTGATGCAAGTATGGTTTGTGACATCCCCGCTTTTCTGCGGGTGGCGCGGGCGGTTCTAGATGATATCCCCGCACAAGATCAGGATCGCGCCGCGCGCGCGCATGCGGCCTATCGCGCGTGGCAAAACCCCCAAACCACAACGGGTGATGTGCGCCTTGAGGAAGTCGTGCTTGAGATGTCCCGTATTCTTGGGGGGCGTGGGATCGTGACCAATGGCGCAGGCAATTACGCGGCTTTTGTGCATCGCTATTTCTCTTATCGCCGCTACGGTCAACAGCTTGCGCCGACTTCTGGCTCGATGGGATATGGATTGCCTGCGGCGGTCGCAGCCAAATTGGCGCATCGTGAAACCCCTGTAATTTGCATGGCGGGGGATGGTTGCTTGCAAATGACCTTGCAGGAGCTGTCGACCGCGCGGCAATTTGGGGCGGATATTGTCGTCATGATCGCCAATAATGGCCGCTACGGCACCATTCGGATGCACCAAGAGAAAACCTATCCAGCGCGCGTGTCTGGCACGGATTTATTCAACCCCGATTATGTCGCCTTGGCAAAGGCCTATGGCGGGACGGGTCATTTGGTGACCCGCACAGCTGAATTTGCGCCTGCCTTTGAGGCGGCTTTGGAGGGAGGCTTGCATCTGATCGAATTGCGGCTTGACCCAGATATGCTGGCGCCATCCTTTAACCTCTCTGATCTCAAAGGCTAGGTGGCGCGCTCACCGCTTGCGCCGCAGCCTCAAGCGCAGTAAATGGCCCATATGACACGGGTGTTTGACATGGATGATCGCGCGCGCCTGCCGTGGCGCTTTTTCGGGCGTGCCTCTGGCGACAGGGGGCGTTTGCCGTCCTTGTGACGCAAACCGATTTCCCTGATCCAATCGCCCGTAAGGAGCAAAGACATGACCGCAGGAAAAACGCTTTATGACAAAATCTGGGATGCCCATCTCGTCCATGAGGCTGAGGATGGCACCTGCCTTTTGTATATTGATCGCCACCTTGTGCATGAGGTGACAAGCCCACAGGCCTTCGAGGGTCTGCGTATGGCAGGGCGCACTGTGCGTGCGCCAGAGAAAACCATCGCTGTGCCAGATCATAACGTCCCCACCACACCTGATCGTTTGAAAGGTGGGATGAATGAGGAAAGCCGCATTCAGGTTGAGGCGCTTGATAAAAACGCCAAGGATTTCGGGATACACTATTACCCCGTTTCTGATGTGCGTCAGGGCATTGTGCATATTGTTGGCCCTGAACAGGGCTGGACATTGCCAGGCATGACCGTGGTTTGTGGTGACAGCCATACCGCGACCCATGGGGCCTTTGGGGCGCTTGCGCATGGAATCGGCACATCTGAGGTTGAGCATGTTCTGGCCACCCAGACCCTGATTCAGAAAAAATCCAAGAATATGAAGGTCGAGATCACAGGCAGTCTGCGCCCAGGCGTGACGGCCAAGGACATTACCCTATCCGTCATCGGCCATACGGGCACGGCGGGCGGCACAGGCTATGTGATCGAATATTGCGGCCAAGCCATTCGCGAATTGTCGATGGAAGGGCGCATGACGGTCTGCAACATGGCGATTGAGGGCGGCGCGCGCGCGGGCCTGATCGCGCCTGATCAAAAGACCTTTGACTATGTCATGGGCCGCCCCCACGCGCCAAAGGGCGCGCAATGGGAGGCCGCTTTGACATGGTGGAAGACCCTGTTCTCGGATGAGGACGCACATTGGGATAAGGTCATCACCATCAAGGGCGAGGACATTGCGCCCGTGGTGACATGGGGCACTAGCCCTGAGGATGTATTGCCAATTACCGATTTTGTCCCTGCACCCGAAGATTTCAAAGGCGGCAAGGTCGATGCTGCGCGCCGTTCCTTGGAATATATGGGCCTCAAACCGGGTCAGCGTTTGCAGGATGTCGAGATTGACACGGTGTTTATCGGGTCTTGCACAAATGGCCGCATCGAAGATTTACGCGCGGCAGCTGAAATTCTGAAGGGTAAGAAAATCGCTGTAAAGCGCGCGATGGTTGTGCCCGGCTCTGGCCTTGTGCGCGCGCAGGCTGAAGAAGAGGGTTTGGCTGATATCTTCATCGAGGCAGGTTTTGAATGGCGTCTCGCGGGATGCTCAATGTGTCTTGCGATGAACCCTGACCAACTTCAGCCCGGTGAACGCTGTGCAGCAACATCAAACCGCAACTTTGAGGGGCGTCAGGGGCGCGGTGGTCGCACCCACTTGATGAGCCCTGCAATGGCTGCGGCTGCGGCGATAACAGGACGCCTCACTGATGTGCGCGAGATGATGTAATTTCGCCCTTTGTGAATTTCGAAAAAGCCCCGCCGATTTGGTGGGGCTTTTTTGTTGCCTCAAAGCAAGGTGCGCTCGACCACCCAATAGGCCCCAATGGCGGAGATGACGACCGAGGCGGGGATTGCGATGAAGGGGCGATACCAATCGTGCTTGCCAAACCAGAGGCCAACCGCAAGGAAGGCCAGACCGATTACCGCAAGCTGACCAAATTCGACTCCAATATTGAACCCGACCAATGCCACGCCAAAGCGGTCTGCGGTGATCCCAAAATCCCCAAGAACCGAAGCGAAGCCAAGCCCGTGCAGCAGGCCAAACCCGAACACCAAAGCCGTGCGGGCGCGTAGGTTTTCACGGCCAAGAATGTTTTCGACGCCCACATAGACGATTGAAGCAGCAATTAATGGCTCGACCACCGAGGCGGGGACGCGCACAATCTCAAGACTTGCAAGGGCGAGCGTAATGGTATGGGCCAAGGTAAATGCGCTGACCTGAAGCAACAAAGGCTTGAGGCGCAGTGAGAAGAAAAACAGGCCCAAAACAAACACAATATGATCTTTCCCTAAGGGGATAATATGCTCAAACCCAGCAACAACATATCGGGTAAAGACGGGCCATGCCCCCTCTCTGAGGGCAGTGCCGCGGGGCAAAGGTGCTGATAATTCGCCATTGGTGAGAAAGCCTTGATAGGCATCCGCGCCGCCGCCCACCTGACGCAGCACCAATTCGCCATAAGACGCGCTCCAGCCAATTTGAACGGGCGCATCCCCCATAGGTAAATCGGCGCGCAGGGTCAAAGTGGTGTCGCGTGGTAGTTCCAAATCGGGATTGGGGGTGATGCTGACACCCACAAATTCAGGGGGCAGTGTCATCCCATCCACGATAATCTGGATATTGTCCTGAATGCGCGGCCATGCCCCCTCGAACGCGGCGCGCAGGGCCTCGGGCGATTGCGCGCGCAATTGGTCATAGATCAAAGCCTCTGGCGCGTCATTGGTATTTTCTAGACCCGCTAGATTAATACCTGCAATCAGCGGCTCTAGCGTCAGGGAGATGCTCATCTCCACCGCATCGGCGGTGACAGACACATCGGCCACTGCGGGGCGAATTTCATGGGCCCGCGCTGATGTGCTGAACATCAAGCACAGCATCGCCAACAAAAAAGTGATGTGGGAACTGTTTGACAAAACGCGTCTTAAGATCATGGTCAGTGCCTAGGTTAAGGGGGAAAGATGCAATGAAACTGGCCGTTTGTTTGAACATTGGCGCAATTTTGTTGGCGGGCAAGCTATTTGCGCATGAATTTTGGATTGATCCCCTCGAATACATGGTTCCGTCTGGCGGGGAAATTCGCGCTGACTTGCGTGTGGGCACTGAATTTCGCGGTGCGCCGATGGTATATCTGCCGCGAGATTTCACGCGGTTTGAAGTTGCTGATGCCAATGGCTTGCGGCCCGTTGAGGGGCGTTTTGGGGATCGCCCTGCTGCCCATGTTGCGGGTGTTGCTGATGGTTTGGTGGTGATGATCCACGAAAGCACGCCGAAATTGGTCACATGGTCAGAGTGGGAAACATTTGCAGCATTTGCCGCGCATAAAGATTTTGGCGCGGTCGAAGCGCGCCACAATGCGCGCGGCCTGCCACGTTTGGGTTTTTCCGAGGCCTATACCCGCCATGTAAAGGCGCTGTTCGCCGTAGGAGAGGGGGCAGGACAAGATCAGCGATTTGGTCTGTCGACCGAATTCGTTGCATTGGAGAACCCCTATCTTGACGATGTGAGCGATGGGTTCTTGCTTCAGCTTTTTGATCAAGACACGCCGCGCGCCGCTGTTCAGGTTGAGCTGTTTGCCCGCAGCCCTGAAGGTGAGGTCACGATCATGCTGCATCGCACCAATGATCAAGGCCAGGTGAACTTGCCTGTCATGTCAGGTTACGCCTATTTCGCCGATGCTGTGGTTTTGGATGAGATTACACCCCAAGAAGATGGCCCCGTGTGGGGCACGCGTTGGGCAGGTCTGAGTTTTATGATCCCATGAGCGCGGGGTGTGAGTATGGCTTGCCCCTGCGGGCCAGATTGGCTAAAGCCTGACTGATCTCAAGGAGAGGCCCATGGATAAGTTTACAACCCTGACGGGGATTGCAGCCCCGCTTCCGCTGATCAATATCGACACAGATATGATCATCCCCAAGCAGTTTTTGAAAACGATCAAACGCTCTGGTTTGGGTAAAAACCTCTTTGACGAGATGCGCTTTGATCAGTCAGGCAATGAACTCCCCGAGTTCGTTCTGAATAAACCCGCCTATCGGGACGCGCAGATTTTGGTCGCTGGCGACAATTTTGGCTGCGGCTCCTCGCGCGAACACGCGCCTTGGGCCTTGTTGGATTTTGGCATTCGTTGCGTGATTGCACCGAGCTTTGCTGATATTTTCTTCAACAACTGCTTTAAGAACGGAATTTTGCCGATCCCTCTGCCGCAGGAAGATGTCGATAAACTGATGGATGACGCGTCAAACGGCGCGAATGCCACTTTGACCATCGACCTTGAGGCTCAAGAGATCACCCGCCCCGATGGCCAGAAGATCGCCTTCGAAATCGACCCGTTCCGCAAACACTGCTTGCTCAATGGCTTGGATGATATCGGGCTGTCCTTGACCAAGGTTGAGGCCATTGACGCCTTTGAAGCAACCGCGCAATCCGCGAGTCCTTGGGTCTAGTTTCAAGCGCGCCTGCGCTTTTGCCCTGATCTGACTGGATAAATTTAGACCCCTGCATCCTTATCGGTGTGAGGGTCTTTTTTAATGTTTTTAATTAGGTATTAAATTTAGGCAATATTGTGGAAATTGAGGCGGCCTTATCGTCAGAATGAGGCGAAACTGTGGAATAAGGGGCAGGCACGAACCGACCCCATCCAGAACGAGGAAGAGCAGGTGCTTTCACAGCTTTTTGGCGCTGTGCTTAGGGCAGTATTGGTGTTTTTTGTTATCGCGACACCATCGCTTGTCCTTGGCGATACATCCCGCGGGGATGTGGAAGGCGTTATGCTGTTTGGATTGATTGCGGCCCTCTTTGTGGTGTTTGAATATAGCGCCCGTCATCCTGCTATCATCGAGTTTCGAGATGCGCCCCCCTATAATCGTCTGCGCATTTTGGCCTTGTTTGCGATGTTATTCTTGCTGAGCCTTGTTTCAGCTGACCCTGTTCATTTGCAGCAGTTCAACGGGCCAGAGGGTGCAGTCAGTGCAATGGCCAATAGAGCGCACCATTGGAGTGGCGTGATGTTTGACAGCGGGCTTTAGCACCTTAGCCCTGACTATTTGTTACAACGCTTGTTTGGGGCAGCGCCCCTGTCCGTGCAGGCCATGGATCACGTCCGGATCATGGCCCCTTTCGCCCTGACCATCGCCCTTGGCAAATTGTTCATATTCGCCCTGTTCATACGTTTTAGCAAATTGCCTGGTCGGGGAATGTCGATCAACATGTGGGTAAACCTGCCCATGTTCGACCCGACAGTGGGCAGCGATGTGACCCATCAGTTAAAATGTGATGCGCGCAGAAATATCATATGGGGCTTGGGCCTGCCGCTGATATTGCCGCCTGTCTTGGGTTCTGTGTTTTCGCAGACAGGCAGCACCATTGCCTATGATGGGCGAGGCGCGGTTTGAGTTGTGACCCTATGGGCCTTTTTGCCAATGTGCCTGTTGGTCAGGGCAATGGCCCTGCTGCGGTTGCGCTACATGATCCGCAGCTATCAAAAGAGGATCATCTCGGCGCTGACACCTGATGAAAGACTGGCCCTTTCTTGACCCAGACGCAGTCAAAGGATAGGGCGTGTGCAATCAGGATTTTCAAGACGGATTAGTTCCATGAGCAACCCATCGCTTCTCATTCTTCCCGGTGACGGGATCGGCCCCGAGGTTATGACCGAGGTGCGCAAAATCATCGACTGGTATGGCGCAAAGCGTGGCCTGACTTTTGATGTCACCGAAGATCTGGTGGGCGGTTGCGCATATGATGCGCATGGCACGCCTTTGACCGATGAGACGATGGAAAAAGCGCAAAGCGTTGACGCGGTATTGCTTGGCGCGGTCGGCGGCCCGAAATATGACAATCTCGATTTCAGCGTAAAGCCCGAGCGCGGCCTGCTGCGCCTGCGCAAAGAGATGGATCTCTATGCAAACCTTCGGCCTGCGCAGTGTTTCGATGCCCTCGCGGATTTTTCTTCGTTGAAGGCGGATGTGGTCGGCGGTCTGGACATCATGATCATCCGCGAACTGACCAGTGGGGTATATTTCGGTGAGCCACGCGGCATCCATAAAGAAGGCAATGAGCGCGTTGGCGTGAACACCCAGCGTTACACCGAGAGCGAAATCGCCCGCGTGGCGCGGTCGGCCTTCGAGCTGGCGCGCCGCCGCAACAACAAGGTCTGCTCAATGGAGAAGGCCAATGTTATGGAATCGGGCGTGTTGTGGCGTCAGGTTGTGACCGAAGTGCATGCTGCTGAATATTCTGATGTGGAATTGTCGCATATGTATGCTGACGCTGGCGCAATGCAGCTGACCCGTTGGCCAAAGCAGTTTGATGTGATCGTGACTGATAACCTCTTTGGTGATCTGCTGTCGGATTTGGCAGCAATGTTGACAGGGTCTTTGGGCATGTTGCCTTCGGCAAGTCTGGGTGCGCCGATGGCAAATGGCCGCCCCAAAGCATTGTATGAGCCCGTTCATGGCTCTGCACCTGATATTGCAGGCCAAGGCAAAGCAAACCCGATTGCGTGCATTCTCAGCTTTGCGATGGCGCTGCGCTATAGCTTTGATCAAGGGGATGAGGCGACCCGTTTGGAAAAAGCGGTTGAGGCCGTTTTGGCCGATGGCCTGCGCACAGCCGATTTGATGGGGCCAGAGGGCGGATCACCCGTTTCGACCGCTCAGATGGGCGATGCCATTGTCAAAGCGCTAGACGCGTCTTTGTAAGTTTCGGCTCTGTTCTGATTTTCACCCGCTTGACCGCAAGGTTGAGCGGGTGTTTTTGTGCATATACGCCACCCGATGCAAAGCTGCAGCATCGGGGGCAGGAATATCGCCATCTCTCATATTCAATCTTGGCAAGCGGCTGTGTCGATGCCTTGATTGAGGAAGAAGCCAAGGAAATGCCATGTCGAAAGATCGCAACAGCACCAACATCAAAGGCGCATTGATCGCATTGGCGGCATTCGGAATCTACGCTACCCACGATGTGGTGATCAAATATCTCGGCGCAAGCTATTCGGTTTTTCAGATCGTGTTCTTCTCGGTTTTGTTTGGCTTTCCCGTCACCATGTTGTTGCTGATGGGCGAGCCCAAGCCAGAAACATTGCGGCCCAAATACCCGTTCTGGACAGCATTGCGGTCGATTGCGGTGGTGTTTACGGGGGCGACTGCATTTTACGCATTCTCAGCCCTGCCCTTGACCCAGACCTATGCGATCATTTTTGCGATGCCAGTTCTGATCACATTGCTGGCCATCCCTATGTTGGGCGAACGCATTGGCATTCGGCGCGCAAGCGCGGTGGTCGTGGGGCTTGTCGGTGTTTTGATCGTGCTTCGACCAGGGGCGGCGGATTTGAACCTTGGGCATTTATCCGCGTTGGCGGCTGCATTTGGCGGCGCCTTAGTCTCGGTGATTTTGCGCAAGATCGGGTCTGAGGAACGCTCCGTTACCCTGATGCTTTATCCGATGATGGCCAATTTTATCGTCATGGGCGCGCTTCTGCCTTTCGTCTACGAGCCGATGCCGCTCTTGGATATGGCATTGATGGCGCTGGTCGCAATTTTGGCCTTGCTTGCGATGTGGCTTGTGATTTTGGCCTATCGCATGGCGGATGCGGTGATCGTTGCGCCTATGCAATATTCGCAGATCCTTTGGGCCGTGTTTTTTGGCACAATGTTTTTCGGCGAAGGGGTGGATCAAGCCACAGTAATCGGTGCAGCCGTTATCATCGCGTCAGGTATTTATATCGTGCTGCGCGAAGATAGCCGGCCTGCGGATAGCCAAAAGCCTGTCTTGCGTACACATGGCCGCATTGGGGCACCAAGCGTGCCACGGATGACGGCAATTTTGCGCGGTAAGGAAGAAACAGACTAGCGGCGCATATTTCCGACTGTTTTAATCGGATGTCTTCCCTCAGGTCTGAAAATCACATAAGCCCTCTCTTATGACTGAGAAAATGCGCATCACGGGGGATCATTGGTTTGGCCTTTTGGGCAAGCTTGTGGTCGCATTATGCCTTCTGCCGATGATTGCTGTGGCGATTGCCGCGCTTTCGGGTGGTTTCGACACAATTGTTAGTCTTAGCCAAAGCGTTCTGCCCCGCTATGTCGGGGCGACCTTGCAACTCAGTGTGATCGTAGGGCTAGGAACGGCCGTAATTGGGACGGGTGCCGCATGGCTTGTCACCATGACGCGGTTTTTTGGGCGGCGGGTGTTGGAAATTGCCCTCGCCCTGCCTTTGGCCTTCCCAGCCTATGTTCTGGCTTATGCCTATACGGATTTGCTTGATCATCCAGGACTCGTGCAGTCCACCTTGCGCGCCTTTATGGGATGGGGCCCTCGCGATTACTGGTTCCCTGAAATCAGATCACTTGGTGGTGCGGCGGCAATGTTGGTCTTGGTGCTTTACCCTTATGTTTATCTTCTGGCGCGCGCAGCGTTTCTGCGCCAAAGCGCTACCGCCTATATCGCGGCGCGCACGTTGGGGCAGGGGCCATGGGGCGCATTCTGGCGCGTCAGTCTGCCCGTTGCTCGCCCGGCGATTGCAGGGGGTGTGCTGCTTGCTTTGATGGAAACCTTGGCTGATTACGGAACCACCGCCTATTTCGGTGTTCAGACCTTTGCCACGGGCATCTATGTCAGTTGGTTTGGCTTGTTTGACCGCGCAGCGGCGGCGCAGCTTGCCCTGTGTCTGTTGGTTGTGGCCTTGACCCTTGCCACTTTCGAACGCCGACAGCGCCGCAATTCCCGTCATCATGACGCGGGCCGTAGATTTGAGGTGATGGAGCCTGTCACCCTCAATGGCCGCGCTGCTTTGGGGGCTATTTTATTCTGCGGTGTGCCCGTTCTCTTTGGCTTTGTTTTGCCCGTGTGGATCTTGATCATGCTTGCGGCTGATCAAGCGCATATCCTTTTCACAGAACGCTATTTGGGCTTCTTGCGGCACTCTTTGACACTTGCCGCGCTTGCGGCTTTCCTGACTGTCGGGGCGGCCATTGCGCTTGGATTTCGTGCGCGCTTGCGGCCCACGCCGATGTCAAAAACGGCCCTTAGGGTTGCGGGCATTGGGTATGCTGTGCCCGGTGGCGTGACTGCGGTGGGTCTGCTGTTTCCCTTTGCGGCCTTTGACAATGCGCTTGACCACTTCATGGAGACGAATTTCGGTATTGATACGGGCCTTTTGATCAGCGGGTCGATCTGGCTAATGATCATGGCTTATATGGTGCGTTTCATGGCGGTGGCGCTGAACACCTATGAGGCGGGCATGGCCACCTTGAACCCGAATATGGACGCGGTGGCGCGCACATTGGGGCATGGGCCTGCACCTATGTTGCGGCGGATTCATGTGCCGATCTTGCAGCCTTCGATCTTGACCGCGCTGCTGATTGTTTTCGTTGATGTGATGAAGGAGCTGCCCGCCACCTTGATCCTGCGCCCCTTCAACTATGATACGCTCGCCGTGCAAGCGCACCGATTGGCCGCGGATGAACGATTGGCTGAGGCCGCAGTTCCCAGCTTGATCATCGGTGCCGTTGGTTTGATCCCAGTGGCCATCTTATGTTGGAGCCTGAGCCGAGAAGATAGGTGAACGGGTTGATCATACCCCGCGCCCATAGGTGGGCTATGTGGGGTCAGGGCATAACACGCCTCAGCGCCCCAAAAGCAAACGAGCGCCCCTTGAGAGGACGCTCGTGAGTTGTTTGGTGGTTCGTGGCCTGTTGCGCGAACCTATTCCCAACCTGCGGTGTTCAGAACCTCAACCGCTGCGCCGACATTTTCGGCAATATCCGATAGATCAATCGCATCAGGGCGGAAGATGCCCAGTGCCGCGACCGATGGGGCGAGGCCCACACCCGGAACGGCAGGGTATTCATCATTGCCCGCTGAGAAATACTGTTGCGCCTGATCTGAGGTCAGATACTCCAGAAAGGCAATCGCGTTCTCGCGGTTCGGGGCATGGGCCGCGACCCCACCGCCAGACACGTTCATATGCGCGCCGATATCGTTCTGGTTTGGAAACACCCATCCGATATTGGCCAGTTGGTCAGGGGTGATTTGGTCGTCCCCTTGGCGCAGGATGCGGGCGAAGTAGTAGGTGTTCGACATCGCAATGTCACATTCACCAGAGGCAATGCCGCGCAGCTGATCCGTGTCGCCACCTTGGGGCGCGCGGGCGAAATTTTCAACCACGGCGTTGGCCCAGTCCTCCACAGCATCGACACCCAAATGTGCGATCAAGGCTGCTGTGAAGTTCTGTGTATAGACATTCGTGGCAGAGCGGATGCAGATCTGGCCTGCATATTCTGGCTTGGCCAAATCCTGATAGGTTTGGGGCGGGTTGGCGACATCGGTTTTGTCATAGAACAAAATCCGTGCGCGCTGCGAGAACGCGAACCACTGGTTGCTGTCATCTTGAAGATAAGAAGGAATGCGGGTTTCTAGCACATCGCTTTCCACGGGCTGCAACAGTCCCATTTCGGCAGCCCGCGCCAAGCGCACTGTGTCAACAGTCAAAAACACATCTGCAGGGCTATTGGCGCCCTCGGCCTGCATCCGCGCGATCAGCTCATCTGCATTGCCTTCGATGCGGTTGATGGTGATGCCTGTTGCAGCGGTAAAATCAGAATATAGCCGCTCATCCGTGTCGTAATGGCGCGAAGAATACAGGTTCAATTCCTGCGCCTGCGCCGCGGTTAGGGTGGTTAGAAAAACGACGCTGCCAAGCAGCAGGGAGAGGGGTCGGGTCATCCTAAAGCTCCTGTTCGAGTTATTTCCGACAATTTTAGTCGGGATGCCGCTTTTGATCACGATTCACGCGGCGGGTCAAATAAATTCCGACAAAAATTATCAGATTTAACTTCTGGCTTGCCCTTGCCTTGGTGCTACGGCATCAGTTTGCCTGAGGGATGAGGAGGACAGCCAGCCATGAAAGCGGGCATTGCTTTTCTTGTGCTCGCCTATGTGCTGAGCCAGTTTTATCGTGCGTTTTTGGCCGTCATGGCCCCTGTTTTGGCATCCGATATCGGGGCTACTCCGCAAAGCTTGGCGACAGCTTCGGGCGTGTGGTTCGCCGTTTTTGCCGCGATGCAAATTCCTGTGGGTATCGCACTTGACCGCATTGGGCCGCGCCTGACCGCATCGGTGTTGCTGCTTGTTGGCGGTGCGGGGGGTGCTGCCCTGTTTGCGACTGCGGCGGATGTGCGCGATGTGCAAATTGCAATGGGGTTGATCGGATTGGGCTGTTCGCCCGTTTTGATGGCAACCTATTACATCTTTGCGCGGGTTTATTCTGCGGCCATCTTTGCCACGCTGGCAGGTGTGACGATTGGCATTGGATCAATGGGCAACTTGGCAGCTGCAACACCCATGGCTTGGGCGGTTGAGGCCGTGGGGTGGCGCGAAACCGTTTGGGGCTTGGCGCTTGTGACGGGTCTTGTTGCGCTGGCTTTGTTCCTCTTGATCAAAGACCCCGCAAAACCAGAAGGCGATCAAAAAGGCAGTTTGATGGATCTGCTGCGCATTCCTGCGCTTTGGCTTATCTTCCCGTTGATGTTTGTGGGCTATGCCCCGTCAGCGGGGGTGCGTGGCCTGTGGGTTGGGCCTTATATGGGGGATGTCTTTGGTCTAACTGTTGCTGAGATCGGCACGGTGAGCCTGATCATGGGGGTTGCGATGGTGGTGGGCAGTTTTGCCTATGGCCCGCTGGATCGGTTTTTTGGCACGCGCAAATGGGTTATCTTGATTGGGAACCTGTTGGGTGCCTTCGCCTGTTTGGCGATTTGGGCTGTTCCCGAAAGCAGTATTTTGACAGCTACTGTTCTGGTTGCGGCCTTGGGGTTATTTGGGGCGTCCTTCCCTGCCCTTGTTGCCCATGGGCGCAGCTTCTTTCCCCCGCATTTGGTTGGGCGTGGTGTGACCTTGATGAATTTGTTTGGCATCGGTGGGGTGGGTGTGATGCAATTCACCTCAGCCCCTTTCTTCACTGCGCTGTCAGGCACGATGGCCTTGCCTGCCGCCTATGGGGCCTTGTTTGGGGTCTTTGGGCTTGCCGTTCTGATCGGATGCGCAATTTACCTCTTTAGCGAAGATCGCCTTGACTAAGCGCGATCAGATTGCGCGCCAAGTGCCCCTTTCGCTTTGGTCGCACATGATTTAAGGGCATGCGCAGTCGTAAGCCTGAAGGATATGGAACATGGGTTACAAAGTTGTCGTTGTCGGCGCCACGGGCAATGTGGGCCGCGAAATGCTCAACATTCTAGACGAGCGTCAATTCCCCGTTGACGAGATCGCCGTGCTTGCCTCGCGTAAATCGCTTGGCACAGAATGCAGCTTTGGTGACAAGACCCTAAAGACCAAGGATCTCGATACATTCGATTTCACAGGCTGGGATATAGCATTTTTCGCGGTTGGGTCTGAAGCTACAAAAACCTATGCACCGATTGCGGCCTCGCAAGGTTGTATCGTGATCGATAATTCCTCGCTCTATCGCTATGATCCTGATGTGCCTTTGGTTGTCCCTGAGGTGAACCCTGGGGCGGTTGAGGGCTATGCGAAGAAGAACATCATCGCGAACCCCAATTGCTCCACCGCCCAGATGGTTGTTGCATTGAAGCCGCTTCATGACCGCGCGCGGATCAAGCGTGTTGTGGTGTCGACCTATCAGTCTGTGTCTGGCACAGGCAAAGATGCGATGGATGAGCTGTGGAACCAGACAAAGGGAATGTTCGTTCCAGGTCAGGAAGTTGCCCCGAGCGTTTACCCCAAGCAGATTGCCTTCAACGTGATCCCGCATATTGATGTGTTCATGGAAGATGGGTCTACTAAGGAAGAGTGGAAAATGGTCGCTGAGACCAAGAAAATCCTCGATCCTTCGGTTAAGGTAACTGCAACCTGCGTGCGTGTGCCTGTCTTTGTGGGCCATTCCGAGGCGATCAATATCGAGTTTGAAGATTTCCTAGACGAGGAAGAAGCCCGTGACATTCTGCGCGAGGCCCCAGGTGTGATGGTGGTCGATAAGCGTGAGGCGGGCGGTTACGTGACCCCCGTGGAATGTGTCGGCGATTATGCCACCTTTATCAGCCGTATCCGTCAAGACAGCACGATTGAGAATGGTCTGAATATTTGGTGCGTCAGTGACAACCTGCGCAAAGGCGCTGCGTTGAATGCGGTTCAGATTGCAGAAACCTTGGGCAATCGGGTTCTGAAAAAAGGCTGACGCATGGCGTTGCGCATCAGATATGTTGGGGGGCCGTTGGCCCTCCTTTTTCTTAAAATCGTTCGGCGCGGAGGACTTCGCAGTCAGTCACGCTGACCACGCCGATATGCCGCTTCACCACCGCGAATGCCGCTTTGAGCAGCGCCTCTAGCTTTTCTGGGCGAATGATGCAGACCACGTTGATCATTCCGCCTGCACGGCTGACCTGACCCTCGCGGCTCCATTGTCCTGAACGGCCCGACCCGCCCAAAACGGGTAGGATGGTGAAGCCTGTCACCCCAGCCTTGACCAATGCATCCGTGAGGCGGGTTTCCATGACCGCCTCAATTGTGATCTCAACCCGCTTTGCCTTATGCGTTTCCATTGCCTTAGCCTCCCGTGGCGGCGCGCGCCAATGCCAGATAAATTGGTATGCCCAATGTCAAATTGAACGGGAACGTAATCCCAAGTGACAGGGTGAGATAAATTGAAGGATTGGCCTCAGGCAGGGCCACGCGCATTGCAGCAGGCACCGCGATATAAGAGGCCGAGGCGGAGAGCGTCATCATCAACATCACGCCGCCTGTCGACAGACCCAGAAGCAACCCGGCTCCAAGGCCAAGACAACTGCCGATTAAGGGCATCAGCACGCCAAAGGCGAAAAGCCCTGGCTTCAGCAAATGCCGCGCATCCCGCAGGCCGCGCCCCGCCACAAGGCCCATATCCAAAAGGAAAAGGCACAGCACACCTTGGAAGGGGGATACGATGAAAGAGGCGATTTTATCCAAGCCCTCTTGGCCCGTGATCCCGCCAATAATGAAGGATCCGATGAGCAAAACAATAGACCCATTTAGCAGGATTTCCCGCAGCAGACCCGCATCCATACCGCCGCCTTGACCCGCTTTTGCATCCGCCCGTGCCACAAGCCACAGGGCTGCTAAGATTGCAGGGGCCTCCATCGCGGCGGCGACCGCGACCATATAGCCTTCGCTCATCAAACCTGCGGTTTGCAGCACTGAACTTGCCGCGACAAAGGTCACGATCGAGATCGAGCCGTAATGTGCCGCCACTGCGGCGGCATCAATGGCCGTTAGCCCCGTCATCACGCGCAGCAAAGCGAAGGCTATGAAAGGCAGAACAAACGACAAAATCACCCCAGCCAAAATCGAGAAGATCAGCGTTTGGTCAATGCCATGCGCGGCCACGCTGGCCCCGCCTTTGAAGCCAATGGCAAAGAGCAAATAGAGCGACATCCCTTTCGCTACGGCCTCGGGCACGCTGAGGTCAGAGCGCGCAAAAGCAGCTGCAAATCCTAAGACGAAAAACAAGATGATGGGCGAGATCAGGTTCTGCGCCGCGAGCGACAGGATCGAGTCCATGAACACCTCCAGATTTTGCTCAGCGTTGCCTAACGAAGCGGGGCCAAGTGGTAAAGTTTAGACTTTCACAAAATGGCGCAATGTGCCGTCATAGCTTTCGATATCCATATCCGCGATATCGGCCCAAATCCCATGCAGGGTCAGGTTCTTTGAACCTACAGCCTCGGCCACCACGGGATAGCTCATCAGGTTTTCAAGCGAGACTTGTATCCCCTCTTTTTCAAGCATGGTTTGTTGAACCTCAGGGGGGGTGATATCTTTGACCCTCTCAAATCCTGGCCGCAAAACATCCAACCAACGGCCCACAAAGCTTTCTTTCTTTTCCAAATCGGGGGCGCGGCCTTGGCACATGTCAATACACCCCCGCACGCCGCCGCAATTGGAATGGCCCATGATGATGAGATGCTCGATTTTGAGGTTCTTGATTGCAAACTCGACCGCGGCAGCGGTGCCGTGATGCTGCCCGTCAGGGGTAAAAGGGGGCACCAGATTGGCGATGTTGCGGTGAATGAATAATTCACCTGTGCGTTGTCCAAACACGGATGTCACGGCAACGCGGCTGTCGCAGCAGGCTATGACCATGGCCTTTGGATTCTGCCCTTCGGTTGCCAATTTGCGAAACCAATCACGGTTCTCAGGAAAGGATTTCACTTTCCAATCCTGATAGCGTTCAAGCAAATAACTTGGCAGTGATTTAATGCGGTGCATCCATAATGTCCCTTCAGAGCACTTGATCACAATCTCTGATAATTTTCTATAAACTGTCTTTTCATTCCTGTCTCAAATCAACCTTTTCTTCACCCCCAAATATCACCCTGTGACCACATGCAGCGCATGGTGGGATGGGAAAATGACGGATGTGGTGACCGTCTTGCGTTTTGAAGAACCTGCGCGGTTTGATCCCGACAGGTTAGAGCGGCTTTGTCGCGATATTGGCGAGACGCAAGCAGAATATGAAGTGGCTGTGGGGCTAGAGCATATCATGATCGCGCTCGCGCAGATTGACTGTGTCGACAGCACGCTTGAACGGAAAAAGATTTTCGCTGAGATTGCCGACTCTGCCAGCAAGATCGGTATGGCGACCTTGGCGCGGGTGGCGCGCGATGTTCATATCGTGATGGCGCGCCAAGATATGGCCGCAATCGGCGCAACCTTGGCTCGTTTGCGCCGTGTGGGCGAGCGATCTGTTTATGCGATTTACGATATTGAGGATATGAGTGTGTGATCGCCCTTGCGGCGCGGGATGGTGTTGTTACTTTGCGGTTCAGCGATATTGCCCTGACCTCAAAGGAATGACGGAATGTCCCACGCGCTGCGATTTGCCCGCCCAGATGAATTTCCTGATACGGACGCAATCCCTGTTCATGTGATCAGCGCCGATGGGGCTGATGCAGCTTTGGCTCAGTTGGGCGCTGCCTCACGGCAATGGGCCGTGACCCATGGCTTTAGCGGGGCATTGGGCAAAACCTGTCTTCTGCCCAATGAGGCGGGTGGAATTGCGGCTGTTTTGTTGGGGGTAGGAACGTCCGCTGATCGGATCAGGAAACGGTTCGCTGCAGGTGCCGCGATTTCTGATTTGCCAAAAGGCCTTTATGAGGTGGCCTCAGCCTCATTGGAGGCCCACCCGCAAAACCTTCGCGAAGAAATTGCACTGGGGTATTTACTGGCGGAATATCGGTTTGACCGCTATCGTAAAAAATCGGGTCGCGAGGCGGCCTTAGTGGCGCTTGCGGGCATAGATGCCCCGCATTTCGAACGGCTCGCCCAAGCCGAGGCCATGGTGCGTGATCTGGTCAACACCCCTGCGCAAGACATGGGCCCCGAAGAATTGGAGGGGGCCGCCCGCGAGTTGGCGGCGCGCTATAACGCCAAGATTTCCGTGATCCTTGGGGACGATCTATTGGCGCAGAATTTCCCGATGATCCATGCGGTCGGTCGGGCCAGTCCCCGCGCGCCTCGTTTGATTGATATGACTTGGGGCGAAGGCGGGCCGCAAATCACCTTGGTGGGCAAGGGCGTGTGTTTTGACACAGGCGGTTTGAACCTGAAACCTGGATCATCCATGGGCACGATGAAAAAGGATATGGGGGGGGCTGCCAATGTTTTGGGCCTTGCTCAGATGATCATGGATGCGGGTCTAAAGCTGCGGTTGCGGGTTTTGATCCCTGCAGTTGAAAATGCCGTTGATGGTTCAGCCTTTCGCCCCAGTGATATTTTGACCGCCCGCAACGGCATGACGGTCGAGATCAACAATACCGATGCAGAGGGGCGGCTGGTCTTGGCTGATGCCTTGGCGCTTGGGGCTGAAGGCGCCCCCGATCTTATGATTTCTATGGCAACATTAACTGGCGCTGCGCGGGTCGCAGTGGGGCCAGACCTTGCGCCATTTTACACAGATGATGAGGGTCTTGCCGCGCAGATTACTGCCAAAAGCCCTGATCAGTTCGACCCTGTTTGGCGTATGCCCTTTCACGCCCCTTATGAGGCTATGATTGAACCGGGCATTGCCGATCTGGATAACGCGCCCTCTGGGGGCATGGCGGGGTCGATTACGGCGGCCTTGTTTTTGCGCCGCTTCACCCAAGGCGCCGCGCGCTATTGTCACTTCGATATTTTTGCTTGGCAGCAAAGTGATGCACCTGCGCGCCCAAAAGGGGGTTTGGGTCAGGGCATTCGTGCGCTATACGCGGTGCTGTCTGAAGGGGTTTAAGACATGGCAAGCGATCCACGGATCACGGCAAGCAATGGGCGGGTGGCGCTTCGGGCGCTGCAAGGTCAGGTTGTGGCGGATGAATTCTTGGACGGCACATGGATGACGGTGCAGCAACCGTTGGCCAATATCATGACCGAACCAAAGGGCACGCGGGCGAGCCAATTGTTGTTTGGCGAGCGGTTTTTGGCGCTTGAAACGCGCGATGGGCAAGTTTTTGGTCAAGCAGAGCGGGACGGCCAAGTAGGTTATATTTTATTGCAGGCCCTTGCGGCAGAAACGCCCGTCACCCATTGGGTCACCGCCCCCGCAACCCATCTCTATCCGCGCCCCGATGTAAAATCGTCGCCCGATGTGTCGATCTTTTTCGGCGCACGTGTCAACGTGGTTGAGCCTGCGAAAGAGGGTGAAAGCTTTCATCGCATCCAGACGGGGCATCATGTTCCAAAATCCCACCTGCGCCCCTTAACGGCGCGGTTTTCGGATACGGTGGGCGTGGCTGATCTATTCCTTGGAACCCCCTATCTTTGGGGCGGCAGCAGCCGATGGGGCATTGATTGCTCTGGCCTGATCCAATTGGCGATGCGCGCCTGTGGTCAAGACTGTCCACGGGACAGTGACCAACAAGAGGCAGCGCTCGGCGCGCTTTTGCCCGAGGATGCACCACTGCGCCGCGGGGATTTGGTGTTTTGGAGGGGCCATGTCGGGATCATGGCCGATGAAGAGATGCTGTTGCACGCAAATGCCCATCACATGGCGGTGGCCTATGAGCCGCTTGCCCATGCCGAGGCGCGCATTCGCACGTCTGGCGGCGGCGAGATCACCGCGCGCAAACATGTTTTGATAGAATGACGGGGTATTAATCGTCTACGGCGCGGATCAATTTGCGCTCTAGCACGCGCAGCACATTGCGCAGATCATGCCCGCGCTTGAGAATGCGCCCGTCCATCCCAATCACGGAATACATTCCCTGCTTGCCTGCCAATTTGGGGCGCTTTTCAATCCGATAAATGGGGTGTTCGGCGGTGCGGCGGAAAACTGAGAAAATCGCAACATCACTCAGCAGCGACATTCCATAATCGCGCCATTCACCTGCAGCCACCATGCGGCCATAAATCGACAGGATCGCCGATAATTCGCCACGATCAAAGGCGACCTTTTCGGGAATACGGGAAGCGCCAAAGGATTGAGTATGCACCACCATAGACTGATGGTGGCATGAATTCTAAGAAATGCAAGGGAGATCATAAAAAGGCCCGCAAGGTCAGCTGATCTTGCGGGCCGTGATGCGTGGTGTCGCTTAGGCGCGAACCAGTTTTTCGTAGGCGTCCGAGATGTCCCGCGTCAGGGCGCCAACCTCGAAATTATAGCTGCCAATCTGACCCACTGGGGTGACTTCTGCGGCGGTTCCCGTCAGCCAGCATTGTTCAAACCCTTCCAATTCTTCCGGCATGATATGACGCTCATGCACCTTGATTTGGCGATCGTTCAACATACCGATAACTGTCTGGCGGGTTAGGCCATTGAGGAAGCAATCTGGCTTTGGCGTATGCACTTCGCCATCTTTGACGAAGAAGATATTTGCGCCTGTCGCCTCGGCGACATAGCCGCGATAATCAAACATCATGGCATCCGAGCAGCCTTTGGCTTCGGCCTCATGCTTAGACATTGTGCAGATCATATACAGGCCTGCGGCCTTGGCATGGCTTGGCGCCGTTTCGGGCGAGGGGCGTTTCCAACGCGCTATATCAAGTTTGGCGCCTTTGGTTTTTGCATCCCCATAGTAATTGCCCCAGCCCCATGCCGCGATGGCCAAACGAACGGGGTTACGGCGAGAGGAGACACCCATATCCTCACCCGCGCCGCGCCACGCAACCGCGCGCACATAGGCATCGCTCAGGCCATTGGCCGCGAGAACCTCGGCCTTGGCTGCCTCAATTTGGTCAACAGTAAATGGAATTTCGAAGTCCAATTGGCCTGCGGAAAAATGCAGCCGTTCGGAATGAGCGCGGCTGAGGAAAATTTTGCCACCATAGGCGCGCTCGCCCTCAAAGACGGAAGATGCATAATGCATCGCATGGGTCAGAATATGCACATTGGCCTCGCGCCAATCGACCAAAGCCCCATCCAGCCAGATTTTCCCATCGCGGTTATCGTAGGTGCCGCTCATCTTTCCAATCCCATCTTTCCTTCAGGGCGCATATCTGCGCCAGTTTGCAAATGTTGTGCAAAATACGGCCGTTTTGGACATAATATTTCGCAAAACTGGCAATTCGGTAACAATTGATTCTTGGAAAGTCAACAAGGCTGACATAAACTGTGAAGTGTTCCTTGGTTCCGATGCCAAAGACCCAAAAAGATGCGGGAGATGAAGATGGCAGAACGTGCAGTCAATAACCCTATCGGCACGGGCGAAAGCTTGCTCTTTTTGACGGATGAGCAGCTGCGCCGCGGGATTGAGGCTATGTTCTTCGCCTATCGGGGATTTACCGCTGATCCTGATCGCATTTTACAAAATTACGAATATGGTCGCGCCCATCATCGTGCCATCCATTTCATCAACCGCACCCCTGGAACGACAGTCAATAACCTGCTGAATATTCTGGGCGTGACCAAGCAGTCCCTCAATCGCGTTCTGCGGAGTCTGATCGCCGATGGTTTGGTCGAAAGCCGCGTTGGGGTGCAGGATAAGCGCGAACGGCATCTTTATCTCACCGAAACAGGCGCCAAGCTTGAACGCGAATTGTCAGAGGCGCAGCGCAACCGCATGCGCGCGGCCTATCGCAATGCGGGGCCAGAGGCCGTGGCAGGATTTCGTGCTGTCCTTGAGCAGATGATGGATCCTGAGATGCTGCGCCATTTCCAAGCAGGTTTGGATACCTAAAATGGCAGACACCAACCCGCATATCCTGATCGTGGATGATGATGAACGCATCCGCGGGCTGTTGCAGAAATTTCTGATCCGCAACGGGTTTCTGGCCAGTGTTGCGCGCGATGCTGCGCAAGCCCGCCGCCTGTTGCAGGGGTTGGATTTCGATTTGATTGTGCTTGATGTGATGATGCCGGGTGAGGATGGCATTACCCTGACACAAGATTTGCGCAAAACGATGGATTGCCCAATCTTGCTTTTGACGGCCAAGGGCGAGGCGCAAGATCGTATTGCAGGTTTTGAGGCGGGGGCAGATGATTATTTGCCAAAACCCTTTGAGCCCAAGGAATTGCTATTGCGTATCGGCGCGATCCTGCGCCGTATGCCGCAACCCGAAGCCAGCCAAAACCTGCCCAAACTGCTGCATCTTGGTGCAATGCGCTTTGACATTGATCGTGGCGAGTTGTGGCAGGGTGATCAGCCTTTGCGCCTGACTGCAACCGAGGCCGCATTGATGCGGATCTTTGCAACCCATGTGAACAGTTCTGTGACCCGTCAGCAGTTGGTCGAAGAATTGGGCCGTGACAAGATGGCAGGCGGCGACCCTGCGCAAGAGCGCGCGATTGATGTGCAAATCACCCGTCTACGCCGCAAGATTGAAGCTGACCCGAAACAACCCCGTTATCTGCAAACTGTCCGCGGCGCGGGCTATATGTTGGTGCCTGACTGATGGCGACATGGCTATTTGAAAACCCATTTGCGCAAGATCATCTGACGCCAGAGGGCCATCCCGAACAGGTGGCGCGCATTGCGGCCATAAAGGCCCATTTGGATGGCGTAGATTTCGTGGGGCTTGAACGCCACGCGGCCCCATTGGCCACGGAAGACGATCTGCGATTGTGCCACCCCCAAGCCTATATTGATCAACTCAAAGCGGCTTTGCCCACGCAAGGGCAAGTTGCGCTTGATGGCGATACCTTTCTGTCGCCCGCGTCATGGCAGGCCGCGCTTTCGGGTGTAGGGGGTATGATCGCAGCAATCGATGCCGTGATGGAGGGCCGCGCCAAAAACGCATTCGTCCTCACGCGACCACCTGGGCATCACGCCGAAACTGCAACAGCCATGGGGTTTTGTCTCTTTGGGTCAGTAGCGATTGGGGCCAAACATGCACTCGAGCGGGCGGGGGCCGCACGGGTGGCCGTGATTGATTTCGATGTGCATCACGGCAATGGCACGCAAGATTTGCTGTGGGATGAAACCCGCGCTTTGTTTGTCTCGTCACACCAGATGCCGCTTTATCCAGGATCGGGGGCGCGTGGCGAACGTGGCGTGGCGGGTAACATCCTGAATGTGCCCCTTCCACCCAATTCAGACGGGGCCTTGATGCAACAGGCCTATCTTCGCGATGTATTTCCGCGATTGGCTGAATTTGCGCCTGACCTTATCCTGATTTCCGCAGGTTTTGACGCGCATCAGGCCGATCCATTGGCCAATCTAAATTGGGATGAAACGGATTTTGCATGGCTGACGCGAGAAATTTGCGCATTTGCCGAAACCCAATGCGCGGGGCGGGTGGTCTCGGCGCTAGAGGGCGGTTATGATCTGCCCTCACTGGGGTGCAGTGTTGCGGCCCATGTCACAGAATTGATGGAAGCTTCGAAATGACAGATGACAACGACCTTGCGCAGATGAGTTTTGAAGACGCCTTGCGCGCCCTAGAGGAAGTCGTGGCCAAGCTTGAGCGTGGGGATGTGCCACTTGACCAATCCATCGCGCTCTATGAACGGGGGGCTGCGCTGCGCGCACGTTGTGAGGCCAAACTCAAAGAGGCCGAAGAAAAAGTCTCCAAAATCACCCTAGATGGCACAGGCGCGCCAACGGGCAGCACCCCAGTTGAGGGGCTTTGAGCGCCTTTGGCCCCTATTGAGTTTCAAGCCCGCCTCAGCACCCATTCCCGCGTCATTGCTGCGTTCTTGACCGAGTCGCTTGCGCAATATGGCACAGATGATGTCGCGGCGGCGATGCGCTATGCGTTGCAGGGTGGCAAGGGTTTGCGTGGGTTTTTGGTGCTTGAGGCATCGGCGCTATATGGCATTCCTGCGGCCTCCACGCTTCCTGCGGCGGGTGCGGTTGAGGCCATCCATGCCTATAGCCTGATCCACGATGATCTGCCTTGCATGGACGATGACGACCTGCGCCGCGGTCAGCCCACTGTTCACAAAAAATGGAACGAGGCGATTGCGGTTCTCGCGGGGGATGCGCTGCAAAGTTTTGCATTCACGCTTTTGGCTGATCCTAATCTTGGGGCCGCGGAGGTGCGGATCAAATTGGTGTCGACCTTGGCTGAAGCCGCAGGTGCGCGCGGTATGGTTTTAGGGCAGGCGCAGGACATTGCCGCAGAAACCGCTGCGTCCCCCTTGACCCTTGAACAAATCACGGAATTGCAAAGCAATAAAACGGGCGCGCTGTTGGAATGGCCCGCCCATGCCGCAGCGATTATAGCGGGCCAAGATCCCGCACCGTTGAGGGCATATGCCCGTGCAATTGGCCTCGCCTTTCAGATTGCTGATGACATTTTGGATGTGGAAGGCGACAGCAGCAAGGCAGGTAAGGCCCTGCGCAAAGATGCCGATGCGGGCAAAGCGACCTTTGTCACGCTTCTGGGGCTAGACGGTGCCAAGGCTGAGGCAGCGCGCTTGGTCGCTGAGGCGGAAATGGCCCTTGCACCATTCGGGGATAAAGCCCAAAGCCTGCGCGACCTTGCCCGATTCATCATTGCCCGCGACAGATAGGCTTGATCCGTTGCCCTTGGCCCCTGACATGGCTATATGGCGACCACTGGAGGGCCGATGACAGATAGACCTAAAACACCGCTTTTGGATCAAGTGACCACGCCGCGCGATTTGCAGCGGTTTTCTGATCATGATCTGACCCGCTTGGCCGATGAATTGCGCGCCGAGACGATTTCGGCTGTCTCCGAGACGGGTGGGCATTTGGGGGCTGGTCTGGGTGTGGTTGAGTTGACCGTGGCACTTCATGCCGTATTTGATGCCCCGCGTGACAAGATCATTTGGGATGTCAGCCACCAATGTTATCCGCATAAGATTTTGACAGGGCGGCGGGATCGTATCCGCAGTCTGCGCCAAAAGGGTGGCTTGTCAGGTTTCACGAAACGCAGCGAGTCGCCCTATGACCCATTTGGCGCTGCGCATAGTTCCACCTCTATTTCTGCGGCGCTCGGCTTTGCCGTTGCGCGCGATTTAAGCGGTGCCTGCGAGACAGGTTTGGGAGATGCGATTGCGATTATCGGTGATGGTTCCATTTCCGCAGGCATGGCCTATGAGGCCCTGAACAATGCGGGCCATCTGAAAAAGCGGTTGATTGTGATCCTCAACGACAATGAAATGTCGATTGCGCCGCCAACAGGTGCGATGTCGGCTTATTTGTCCCGCCTTTATGCAGGCGCGCCGTTTCAGGAATTCAAAGCCGCCGCCAAGGGCGCAGTATCGCTTTTGCCCGAGCCGTTCCAACACGGGGCGCGCCGCGCGAAAGAACTTCTGAAATCCGCGACAGTCGGCGGCACCTTGTTCGAAGAATTGGGCTTTGATTATATCGGCCCGATTGATGGACATGATATGGATCAGCTGCTTGCGGTTTTGCGCACCGTCAAGGCGCGGGCGGATGGGCCGATGCTCATTCATGCGAATACCAAGAAGGGCAAAGGCTATGCCGAAGATCGCCCAGATCGCGGCCACGCCACCGCGCGCTTCGATGTGGTCACGGGCAAGCAACACAAAGCGCCCTCAAACGCGCCCTCATATACGCGTGTCTTTGCAGATGCGCTGATTGCCGAGGCCGCCGAGGATCCGTTGGTGACGGCTATCACGGCGGCGATGCCAGACGGAACAGGCCTGAACCTATTTGAAGAACGCTTTCCCGAACGCTGTTTTGATGTGGGCATTGCCGAACAGCATGCGGTGACCTTTTCGGCGGGTATGGCGGCGGGTGGGTTGAAACCCTTCTGCGCGCTTTATTCGACCTTCTTGCAACGCGGCTATGATCAAGTTGTGCATGACGTGGCCATACAACGTCTGCCTGTGCGCTTTGCGATTGATCGCGCGGGGCTTGTTGGTGCCGATGGCGCCACCCATGCGGGCAGTTTTGACATCGCCTATCTGGCAAATTTGCCCGATTTCGTGGTGATGGCGGCTGCCGATGAAGCGGAATTGGTGCATATGGTGCGCACTGCCCTAGAGATTGGGGATCGCCCGTCTGCCTTCCGCTTTCCGCGCGGCGAAGGTGTTGGGGTCGAGTTACCTGCACGCGGTCAGGCGCTTGAAATCGGCAAGGGGCGGATGATCGCAGACGGCAATCGCGTGGCTCTCTTGAACTTTGGCACCCGCCTGAAAGAAGTGCGCGAAGCTGCGGAGATTTTGGCTCAGAAAGGGATCGCGCCCACGATTGCTGACGCGCGTTTTGCCAAACCGTTGGATACAGATTTGATCGACCAACTCGCCCGTCATCACGAGGCGCTGATCACCATTGAAGAAGGGGCGATTGGTGGCTTTGGCAGCCATGTCGCGCATCATCTGGCGGAAACGGGCGTGTTTGATCGGGGGATCAAATACCGCTCCATGGTGCTGCCCGATATTTTCATCGACCAAGCCAGCCCGCGCGACATGTATGCGGTGGCAGGCATGAATGCCGAGGATATCGTGACCAAGGTTTTCGTGACCTTGGGCGTAGATGTTTTGGGGAAGCGGGCTTAAACGTCTACTTCCCCAACCGCTCCTCAATCTTGCGCAGTCGGTCTAGCAGCTCATCACGATAGGCATCTGTGGCGGCATTGCTTTCTTCGGCATGAGCGTCTTGCATGGAATTGACGATCAGGCCAACCAGCAGGTTCACCACCGCAAAGGCCGTGACCATGGTGAAAGGCACAAAGAACAGCCACGCATAAGGATAAACATCCATCATGGGGCGCACGATGCCCATGGACCAACTTTCCAACGTCATGATTTGGAACAGGGAATAGAAAGACGCGCCAAGCGTGCCGAACCATTCGGAGAAAGATACCCCGAACAGTTTGGTTGCCACCACGGCACCGATGTAAAAGATGATCCCCATCAGCAAGAACACGCTGCCCATTCCTGGCAGGGCGGTCACAAACCCCTCGACCACGCGGCGCAATCGTGGCGCTGCTGAGATGACCCGCAATACCCGCAAGATGCGCAAGGCGCGCAGAACTGACAGCCCGTGGGTGCGGGCATCAGCGCGATCCCAACAATCAAGAAATCAAAAACGTTCCATCCCGAGCGGAAAAACCGCGCGCCACGGGCCACCAGTTTCAGCGCAATTCTGATCACGAAAATCGCAAGGCAAATCCAGTCCAATGTCAGGAAAATGGTGCCCGCCGTGCCCATAACTTCGGGCGGTGTCTCAAGGCCCAAAAGAATGGCGTTAAAAATGATCACGCCGATGATGAATTGGTGGATGTGAGGGCGGTCTAGCCAATCGGCAAGTATCTGTCGCGTGGTCGTAAAATCACGGGTCATAGCAGCCATCCTTGAGCGCGTTACCGCGTCATAAGGGGTCGGATAAAGCGGGCGGCAAGTTCTATATGCGGCGACCAACGGAATTGGTCGATGGGCTGCACCCATTCAAGGCAATAACCTGCGTCAATGAGGGTTTTTGCGTCACGTGCAAAACTGATCGGGTTGCAGGATAGAAATGCAATCTGGGGGATGTCGGTTTTCGCCAATTCATGCACCTGTGCCTGTGCGCCTGCACGGGGCGGGTCGATGACCACCGCGTCATATTTGGCTAATTCGTCACTTAAAACGGGGCGGCGAAACAGGTCGCGGGTTTCGGCGGTAATGGGCTTTAGCCCGTCCGCATAGCGGGCGGCGTTTTGCAAGGTCTTGACCATATCGGCGCTGCCTTCGACTGCGTGCACGGGCGCTGTTTCGGCCAGTGGAAAGGTAAAGGTTCCACATCCCGCAAAAAGGTCAATGATGCGTGTGGCCCCCGAAATCGCGCTGCGTGCAGTGGCCAAAAGCGCTGCTTCGCCCACTTTGGTGGCTTGCAAAAATGCACCTGCGGATGGGGTGACACGCGCGTGCCCCATTTGGTGATAGGGTGGGGTTTCCATAAAGACGACCTCATCCCCCCATGTCAGGCGCAGAAATTCGGTGCGGAATTTTGGCAATTCAACCCGCAGCGCATGATCCAAGGGCTTGCCGCCCGTCGCGTGGAGGTCAAGCCCGATTTCGGACTGGGTTAGGCTAAAGCCCAAAACCGCACTGCGCGATCCCCCCAAACGGGCGATCTCGGCCAATACGGGCAGCGTGGCCACCATCTCATCGGGCAAAAGGTGACATTCGCCGATCGGCACAAGGACGTCCGATTTTCGGGCATGAAATCCTACCATCGTCCCCGATTTTGTACGCCGCGCGGCAAAGGTGGCGCGCCTGCGTGAGTGCGCAGGCGAAGTTAGGGTTGCGCGGATATCAGTTGTGATCCCGTGCGCGGCAAGCGCAATTGCAATTTGGTCTGCCTTCCACGCACTGACAAATGTGTCCGATGCATGTTGCAGGCTGCACCCGCCACAGGATTTATAATGCGCGCAGACAGGTTTTACCCGCGCGGGGGAAGGGGTCACAATTTTGGCCCCGTCCAATTGACCTTCGTTTACCACGCCGCGCACCACCTCGTCAGGCAGGGTAAGGGGGACAAGGATTTGGCCTCCGCCCGCGTTCTGTGCAATGCCATCGCCGCGATGTCCGAGGCGGGTGATGGTGAGGGTTTCTTCGCTCACGCGGAACCTCCGTCTGGATTAAGAAAGCCGCCCGATTGGCGGTTCCACAGCGAAGCATAGAGCCCGCCCTTTGCCAAAAGCACCTCATGTGGGCCATCTTCGATGATGTGGCCTTCATCTAAAACGATGATGCGATCCATCTGCGCAATGGTCGACAGTCTATGCGCAATCGCAATCACGGTTTTGCCTGCCATCAGGTCGCTCAGCGTGTTTTGGATGCTCGCTTCAATCTCGCTATCAAGCGCGCTTGTGGCCTCGTCTAAAATTAAAATCGGCGCATCTTTCAGAACCACCCGCGCAAGCGCAATGCGCTGTCTTTGTCCGCCTGAAAGTTTCACCCCGCGTTCGCCAACATGGGCCTTAAACCCTGTGCGGCCCTCTGGGTCTTCTAGATCATGGATGAACCCTAAGGCCTCGGCGCGTTCTGCGGCGCGGATTACGTCAGCATCACTTGTATCGGGGCGGCCATAGGCGATGTTGTCGCGCACGGAGCGGTGCAACAGGCTGCTGTCTTGCTGCACAACGCCGATTGTGGCGCGCAGGCTGTCTTGGGTCACATCGGCAATATTTTGGCCATCAATGCGGATTACGCCGCCTTCGCAATCATAAAATCGTAGCAAAAGTTTAACGAGGGTCGATTTCCCAGCGCCAGAGCGCCCGACAAGCCCGACCTTTTCGCCGGGCTGGATGGATAAACTGAGGCGATCTAAGCCACCCGCGCTGCGCCCATAATGGTGACTGACCGCATCAAATTCGATCAATCCTTTCTCGAATTTGAGCGCGGATGCGTTTTGGCGGTCACGCAATGTGATCGGTTGGGCAATGGTCTCCATCCCCTCCATCACCACCCCCAATTCTCGGAATAGGCTTGAGAGAGCCCACATGATCCAGCCCGTCATTGCATTGAGTTGTAAGGTGAGGGCGGCTGCCGCCGCCACAACGCCCACAGTCGCCGTTCCCGTATACCACAACCAGACCGACCAACCGACAACGGACACAATCAAAAGTCCATTCAAGGTCAATAGCGTGATGTCCATTATCGTGAATATCCGCATCTCGCGGGCGAATGTTTGGCGGGTATGCTCAATCGCCTCGTGGGCATAGTCCAGTTCGCGTGTTGTATGCGCGAAAAGCTTGACCGAGTGGATGTTGGTATAGCTGTCAACGACCCGTCCCGTTGTCATGGATCGCGCATCTGAACTGGCCTTGGAGGCGGGGGTGACATTGCGGATTGTCCAGCGCACCAACAGCCCATAGAGCCCGCACCAAATCACCAAGGGCACGGCAAGCCGTGGGTCTGACTGGGTCAGTAGGATCACCGCGCCGATGAAATAGGCGATTGAAAATGTGATGGCGTCAAAAATCTGAAACACCGCATCGCCTGCGGCGGGCGGGGTTTGCATAATCCGCCCTGCGATACGGCCCGCAAAATCATTTTCGAACCATCCGACCGATTGACGTAAAACATGCCGATGTGCCCGCCAACGGATCAGCGTGCCGAAATTCGGCAGGATCGCATTGTTCAAAAGCCCCACATCCAAAAGCTGCATCAAAGGGCGGACTAGCACCACAAAGAGCGCGACTAAGCCAAGCTCGAGCCCGTGATTTGCAAACAGTTCTGCGGGACTACTGACTGATAGCAGATCAACAACGCGCCCCAAATAGACGATCAGCCCCAATTCAATCGAAGCGACCACCATCGACATAAAGGCGGCTGCGATGAACACCCGTTTGAAGGGTTGCGCATAGCCGCGCAAAAACGGCCAGAGTCGATTGGGGGGCGTATCCTCATCGGCGTAGGGTGTATAGGGATCTACCAGTGTTTCGAAAAATCGGAACATTGCATCGGGCCTGATTGGTTGATTGGGTCGCAGCCTGACCCTGTGGCGCAATATAGGGCGGGGCTCACATAAAGACCATTGCGGCTGTCAGCGCGAGGGCGCTTGCCATGGTTTTGCGAAAAATATTCCATGCACGCGGCGTGGTCAGAAGCCGCGCCAAGGCCGTTCCTGCTGCTGCCCAAAACAGACAGACAAAAAGATTAATTCCTGAAAAGGCGGACGAAAGGCGCAAGGCTTCTGTCAAAAGCGTGCCACCCGCGCCAAAGCCCGCAGCAGCGGCAAGGCTAACGGCCCAAACCTTGGGATTGACCCATTGAAACATCACAGCCTGAAGAAAGGTAAACGGCTTTGCGACCTGTCGCGCCTTAGGATCTGCCGGTTTGGCCCGCCATAGGGTGGATGCCATATAAAGGATCCAAGATACTGCGGCTATTTTCATCACTAAGGCAGCCACTGGATAGGCCAATAAAATCGCGCTGACACCTAAGCTTGAGGCAGCAGCAATCACCCCCACCCCTGCGGCGACACCGAAAATATGCGGAATGGTCGCGCGAAACCCGAACAGCGCGCCTGATGTGGTCAAGAGGATAACATTTGGCCCAGGCGAAAACAGCCCTGCAAAAACAAATGGGTAAAGCGGATCCATGGGCGATGGTTAGGCAGGTTCACGCAGGATGCGCGGCACTTTGAACTCAACATTTTCCACGGCAGTCTCAACCTGTTCGACTGTTACATCATAGCGCGCCCGCACGGCATCAATCACCTCATTGACCAATAGCTCTGGCGCAGATGCGCCTGCCGTCAGACCAAGGCTGGTAATCCCCTCAAGCGCGCGCCAGTCAATATCAGTCGCCCGTTGCACAAGCTGCGCATAGTTGCAGCCCATTTTTGCCCCCACCTCGACCAAGCGTTTTGAATTTGAGGAATTGGGCGCGCCCACGACAAGCATGGCATCTGCCTTGACCGCCATCGCCTTGACGGCCTCTTGGCGGTTGGTGGTGGCGTAGCAAATGTCTTCTTTGTGCGGGCCGATAATCGCAGGGAACCGTGTCTTGAGGGCCGCAACAACATCGGCGGTGTCATCAATCGAAAGGGTGGTTTGCGTCACAAAGGCCAGTTTCAGGGGGTCGCGCACCGTGAGGGCCGCCACATCCGCTACTGTTTCAACCAAGACGACTTCGCCTTCGGGCAATTGGCCCATAGTGCCAATCGTTTCCGGATGGCCCGCGTGGCCGATCATCACGATCTGCAACCCCGCCTCATGATGCCGCGCCGCCTCGATATGCACTTTGGACACAAGCGGGCAGGTTGCATCAACATATATCATCTGCCGCCGCTCTGCGGTTGCGGGAACAGATTTGGGCACCCCATGGGCAGAAAAAATCACGGGTCGATCATTTGGGCACTCGTCCAATTCTTCGACAAAAACTGCGCCCTTTTCGCGTAGGGCATCCACCACGAATTTGTTATGCACGATTTCATGGCGCACAAAGACGGGTGCGCCCCATTTCTCGAGAGCCATTTCCACGATTTTAATTGCGCGATCTACACCTGCGCAAAATCCGCGCGGCGCGGCCAAATAGAGGGTGAGGGGCGGTTTTTGCATAGTATCTCTCCGATCACCCCACAGTTAAGTCTTTGTGGCCCCGCCGTCTAGCGTTTCTGCCTAAACGGCATCGGCGCAAACGCCTCACACATGCCACATTTCCTGCGCATCAATGGGCGCGAGGCGCTTGCAGCGCTGGATCAAGACTGTTTCGATCTGATCCTCACCGAATGTCACATGCCCACGATGAATGGTTTTGAAATGGCCCGCGAAATTCGGGCGCGTGAAAGTGCGTCAGGGTTCTCAAAAATCCCTATAATCGCCATCACAGCTGACGCCGTTGGCCATGACCGCCACAAGGGGATTGATGTCGGCATGGATGCCTATCCGACCAAGCCTGTGCGCTTGGGGGATTTGTCGAAGATGTTGTCGCTCTATCTGGTGGGGGAGGAAGAGGGGCGCGGTGCTGTGTGCGGGGCGCCTTAATAGCTTTCCTCAAAGTCATCCTCACCGCCATTTTCGCGCGGGGGGCGTCCTACTGCGTCTTTTAACTCGTCCAATTCAATGAAATTGTCCGCCTGCCGCCTTAGGTCATCGGCAATCATAGGTGGGTTCGAGCGGATGGTGGACACAACCGAAACCCGAACGCCCTTGCGTTGGATGGCAGCCACAAGCGGACGAAAATCGCCATCGCCAGAAAACAGCACGATATGATCGACATGGTCTGCGATTTCCATCGCATCGACCGCCAAATCAATATCCATATTCCCTTTGATCTTGCGTCGCCCTTGCGCGTCTGTGAATTCCTTGGCGGCTTTCGTCACCATGGTGAACCCGTTGTAGTTCAACCAATCCACCAGAGGGCGAATCGGGGAATATTCGTCATTCTCAAGAAGGGCCGTATAGTAAAATGCGCGAAGAAGTTTTCCGCGTTGCATGAATTCTTGGCGTAAGAGTTTATAGTCGATATCAAAAGCCAAAGCCTTGGCTGCCGCATAAAGATTTGAGCCGTCAATAAAGAGCGCGAGGCGCTCATCACGATAAAACATTTGAAAGACCTTATATTAATTAGACCAATCGCGGCCTTGAATAATTTGTCAAAATATCACGATCAGCAATGCAGAGCAAAATAGGGGATAAATCATTTGGCGCAAGCTTTCCTTTCTAATGCGGAGCCGCGCAAAGCACTTGTCGCGCTTGGCTCAAATCTACCTGTCGAGGGGCAGGCGCCGCGCGTGGTTTTGGATCGTGCGATTGCACAGTTGCGGGACTATGTGACCGCGCAGGGTGGTGGCGATTTCAAGTTGAGCCAATTCTATCGAACCCCTGCATTTCCTGCAGGTTCTGGCCCTGATTTTGTGAATGCAGCGATCTCCTTTGACTGGCCGTTAGGCCCAAATTTGCTGCTGGAAAAGCTGCATGCCATAGAGGCTGATTTTGGCCGCAGCCGTCTGCAACGCTGGGCCGCGCGTGGGTTGGATTTAGATCTTTTAGGCCTCGGCAATTTGGTTTTGCCAGATCCAGACACATGGCAAGTTTGGGCCAATCTTTCGACAAAAGAGGCGCAATCGCGCGCGCCTGATCAATTGATTTTACCCCACCCCCGCATGGCTGAGCGCGGCTTTGTTTTAATCCCGCTCTGTGATGTTGCCCCAAATTGGTGTCACCCGATCCTTGGCGAAACGGTTTCTGAATTGCGCGCAAAATTGCCGCCCGAACAGTGTCGTGAGATCAATCCACTGTGAGAGCGCGCGCGGTCTTTTGCACTTGTATTTCGGGGGCGGTCTGACTATTTACGAGGCTTGCGCCCCTCCCTTAATCAGCCTTGGAGAGTTTAGTATGGCCCGCGTGACGGTAGAAGATTGCGTAGACAAGGTTCCCAACCGCTTTGAATTGGTGATGCTTGCTGCACATCGCGCCCGCGAAATGGCGTCTGGCTCGCCGCTTACTGTGGATCGCGACAATGACAAGAATCCTGTCGTTGCGTTGCGCGAGATTGCAGAAGAGACACAATCCGCAGATGGCCTGCGCGAGCGTTTCATTGAATCGCATCAAACCCAGATTGAGGTTGATGAGCCTGAAGAAGACACGATGACATTGCTGCAAAGCGCCGATCAGGATCGTCCACAAGCGGATGACATGACCGAAGAACAGATGTTGCGTGCCCTGCTTGAAGCGCAGGGGCAGAACTAAAACAGGCGATTTATGGACGGAAATGGATCAGATCGAAGCGGCCTTCTCGATGCCGATGATCTGATCAGTCTTGTCCGAAACTACAATCCAAAATGCAATGAGGCCCTCCTGCGGGGGGCCTATTCCTATGCGCAAGATATGCATCAGGGACAAATGCGCCAATCGGGTGAGGCCTATTTCACCCACCCTGTTGCGGTGGCCGCAATCCTGACCGAGATGCGGCTGGACGATGCCACAATCGCAACAGCGCTGCTGCATGACACAATCGAAGATACCAAGGGCACCTATTCCGAACTGGAAAGCCGTTTTGGGACGGATGTTGCGGAATTAGTCGATGGCGTGACCAAGCTGACTAATTTGCAGCTGTCCAATCGCGAATCAAAGCAGGCTGAGAACTTTCGCAAATTGTTCATGGCCATGTCCAAGGATCTGCGCGTGATCCTCGTGAAACTGGCCGACCGATTGCACAATATGCGCACCATCCGCCATATGCGCGCCGAAAAGCAGCTGCAAAAATCGCGCGAGACAATGGATATCTACGCGCCGCTTGCAGGCCGTATGGGGATGCAATGGATGCGCGAGGAGTTGGAAGACCTCGCCTTTCGCGTGGTCAATCCCGAAGCCCGCAATTCGATCATGCGCCGCTTTTTGACCCTGCAGAAAGAATCGGGCAATGTGATCCCAAAGATTACCGACGATATCGAAGCCGTTTTGGCCAAGCATGGCATTTCTGCCGATGTCTATGGCCGTGCCAAAAAGCCCTTTTCGATTTGGCGCAAAATGCAGGAAAAAGACCTCGCGTTTTCGCGTTTGTCTGACATTTACGGATTTCGCGTCATCGTTGAGACAGAGGATGAATGCTATCGCGTTTTAGGGGCGATGCATCAAAGATGGCGTTCGGTTCCGGGAAGATTCAAGGATTACATCAGCCAGCCCAAGTCGAACGGCTATCGTTCGATCCATACCTCTGTTTCAGGGCGAGATGGCAAGCGTGTTGAAATCCAAATCCGTACGCGCCAGATGCACGAAGTTGCTGAATCTGGTGTCGCAGCGCATTGGTCCTATCGAGACGGGGTGCGCGCGGCGAACCCGTTTGCGGTTGATCCTGCAAAATGGTTGTCCACGCTGACAGAACGCTTTGAGATGGCCGAGGATCATGATGAATTCCTCGAACACGTGAAGTTGGAAATGTATTCCGACCAAGTGTTCTGCTTCACGCCTAAAGGGGATGTTGTGAAGTTGCCGCGTGGGGCGACCCCGTTGGATTTCGCCTATTCGATTCACACGCGCATTGGCCATTCTTGCGTGGGGGCCAAGGTTGATGGCATTCGCGTGCCGCTTTGGACACGCCTGAAAAATGGCCAATCGGTCGAGGTTGTGACCGCTGAAGGTCAAAGCCCGCAGGCCACATGGATTGATATCGTGGTGACAGGTCGCGCCAAGGCCGCAATCCGCCGCCGCCTGCGCGAAGAGGATCGGGGGCGTTATATCAAATTGGGGCGCGAATTGGCGCGGGTGGCGTTTGAGCATGCCAATAAGAAATCCACTCCCAAGGCCTTGGATACAGCCGCCAAGGCCCTTGGCCTCGAAGATGGTGACGAGGTTTTGGCGCGGATCGGATCTGCTGAAATTTCGGCGCGCGATGTGGTGACCAAGCTTTATCCAGAACTCGCCACCAGTGGTGATTTTGTCGATGTCGATCAAAAGCGGGCTGTGATTGGTTTGCCTTCGGGGTCAGATGTGCAGCGTGCCCAATGTTGCCAGCCTGTGCCCGGTGAACGGATTGTGGGAATCACCTATCGCGGGCGTGGGCCAATGGTTCATGCGATTGACTGCGAATCTTTGGCTGAATTCGACAACGCGCCCGAGCGTTGGATTGACCTGCATTGGTCAGAAGGTCGGCACGCGGCGGTGCATAACGTTACGATCAACGTGACGATTTCGAATTTTAACGGTGTTTTGGGAAGAATCTGCACATTGATTGGCGAGCAAAATGCCAATATCTCTGATTTACATTTTATCGACCGAAAGCCAGACTTCTTTCGTTTATTAATTGATGTTGATGTAAGGAATGCTGAACATCTGCATGCGGTGATGATGGCATTGGAGGCTGATAGCGATGTCGCCAAGCTTGGCCGTTATCGAGATGTAGAAAGGCGTCCTTAGACCCGACACGGCGCGGGTGTAGCTACGCGAGTAAGGGAGAGGAACAATCCGTGGTGTTTAAGCGAAGGGATCAGCGACCCTTGCTTCGGATTGTGGCCGAATGGGTCTATCCGCGTGGCGGATGGATGCGTGCCTTCCAATATGTCACCCATCGTCTGAACCGCCTACCAGGATCGGCGGAATCGATTGGGCGCGGTGTTGCCGCTGGTGTATTTGCGGTTTTTACACCCTTTTTTGGGTTCCATTTTTTCATCGCAGCTCTGCTTGCATGGATTTTGCGGGGCAATGTGATTGCTTCGCTTCTGGCGACTTTTGTCGGCAACCCGCTGACCTATGTGCCGATTGCGATAATCTCGCTTGAAACAGGGCATTTCATGCTTGGCTCAACCATGCGCAGCGATGTGAATGCAGGGTTGATTGCGCGGTTTCGGGGGGCGGCGGGTGATTTGTTGCATAACCTGTGGTCGATCTTCTCAGGTGCGCCCGCGCATTGGCATGAACTCAAGATTTTCTATGACACGGCATTCTTCCCATGGATGCTTGGGGCGATTATTCCGGGGATTTTATCATCAATCTTGGCCTATTTTATCAGTGTGCCCCTGATCCGTGCGTATCAAAAGCGCCGCATTGCCAAGCGCAGAGCGAAGATTGAGAAACGCCGCGAACAGGCTGGCACTTCGGGCGCAAAACGCTAGATTAGCACTCATTGTACAATGGGTGGGAGGCACCAGATGACCCGCGATCTTAGGCTGGGTGTCAATATTGACCATGTCGCAACATTGCGAAACGCGCGCGGTGGTGCGCTCCCTGATCCTGTGCGGGCGGCCCTCTTAGCCGAAGCGGCGGGGGCTGATGGCATTACAGCGCATTTGCGCGAAGACCGCCGTCACATTCGGGACGAAGATATCGCGGGGCTGATGGCGGCGATTAAAACCCCGCTCAATTTCGAGATGGCCGCCACCGCGGAGATGCAAAAAATCGCCCTGTCTCATCGCCCACATGCCGCCTGTATCGTTCCTGAGCGGCGCGAAGAACGCACCACCGAAGGTGGCCTTGATGTGGCAGGGGACGAGGCGCGCCTTGCGGAATTCATTGCGCCTTTGCGCGATGCAGGCATCCGTGTGTCGATGTTCATCGCCGCAGACCCGCTGCAAATTGCGGCAGCCGCGCGCATTGGGGCGCCTGTGATTGAACTGCATACGGGGGCCTATTGCGATTACCACGCCGAGGGTGAGATGGAGGCCCACAAAGCCGAACTTTCCCGCTTGATCGCAGGTGCGAAACAGGCGGCTGATCTGGGCCTTGAGGTGCATATGGGGCATGGCTTGAATTATGAGACAGTCACCCCGATTGCGGCCATCAAAGAGGTGCGCGAATTGAATATTGGTCATTTCTTGATCGGCGAGGCGGTATTTACAGGGTTGTCTGCCGCCATCGGTGAAATGCGCCGCCTGATGGAGGAGGCCCGCGCGTGATTTTGGGGATCGGAACGGATCTGGCAAATATCGAACGCATCCAACGTGCGCTTGATCGGTTTGGTGATCGGTTCCGCAACCGCGTGTTCACCGAACATGAACAAAAACGTGCCGAACGCATGCAAAACCCCGCTGCGGTTTACGCCAAAAGATGGGCTGCCAAAGAGGCCTGTTCCAAGGCACTGGGAACGGGGCTGCGCATGGGGATTGCGTGGCGCGATATGTCGGTGACGAATTTGGAAACGGGCCAGCCCGTGATGCACGTCACAGGATGGGCGCAAGAGCGGCTCAATGAAATGACCCCAAAAGGGTATGATGCCGTTATCCACGTTACATTGACCGATGATCACCCATGGGCGCAGGCATTCGTGGTGATTGAGGCGCTGCCAGATGGGATATCTGCGCAACTTCCCGCTATGCCAACCCCACCAAACCGTTCGCTTGCTTGACAGCAGGGCGCGCGCGGCCCATGAGGGGCATGGGTCGGTTGACGTTTTGGCAATCCTGCCGCGATGCGACACAAGGGTGCCACAGGCGAAGGCCACCGCGATTTTTTAGCGGATGGGGCAAAACGCATGGCAAGCTATAAGGCAAAAAAAGAGGGAATTGGCGAGACGATCAAAACGATTGTCTACGCGCTGCTGATTGCAGGTGTCTTTCGCACCTTGTTCTTTCAGCCATTTTGGATCCCGTCCGGATCGATGAAAGACACGTTGCTGATCGGTGATTTCCTGTTTGTCAATAAAATGGCCTATGGCTATTCGCGTCACAGCTGCCCTTTCTCGATGTGTCCCTTCTCCGGCCGCATCTTCGAGACATTGCCCGAGCGTGGTGATATTGCCGTCTTCCGCCATCCCACCAATGATGCAGATTTCATCAAGCGTGTTATTGGTCTGCCCGGGGATGTGATCCAAGTTCAAGATGGCCAGTTGATCATCAACGGCACGCCCGTCCCACAAGAACCAACAGCACCTTTCGTTGAGGCGTTCGAGCCACAAGGCCCGCTGGGCCACCTTCCGCGCTGTTCAAATGCGCCTGTTGGGGCGGGTGGCATCTGCGAAAAAGACCGCGCGATTGAGATGCTTCCCAATGGGGTATCGTATGCGGTGTTGAATATTGATGACCGCTCTTTCGCGGATAACACCCCCGAATTTACCGTGCCCGAGGGTCATGTTTTCGTGATGGGCGACAATCGTGACAACTCTCAAGATAGCCGTTTCCCTCGTTCTATTGGCGGGGTTGGGTTCGTGCCTGTTGAAAATCTTTTGGGCCGCGCAGATCGGGTGATCTTTTCTTCTGCAGGGGATCGCATGGTCTATTTCTGGACATGGCGCAGTGATCGGTTTTTTAGAGCATTACAGTGAAATTATCGCGTGAGATTGACGAGTTTTGCGCCCGTTTAGGGCATAGCTTTTCCCGCCCCGAATTGATTTTGCGGGCTTTGACCCATTCTTCGCTCTCCTCTCCGACCCGAGCGGATAATCAACGCTTGGAATTCTTGGGGGATCGCGTGTTGGGATTGGTCATTGCTGAGCTGTTGCTCGAACAGGATCAAGACGCGCCAGAGGGGCAACTGGCCCCCCGCTTTAACGCACTTGTGCGCAAGGAAACCTGTGCCGAAGTCGCGCGCAGCGTAGATTTGGGCGCGGTGTTGAAATTGGGCAAATCCGAAATGATGACGGGGGGGCGCCGCAAAGATGCCCTTTTGGGCGATGCGATGGAGGCTGTGATTGCCGCCGTTTACTTGGACGCAGGTTATGATGCGGTGCGTGGGTTGATCCGCCGTCTTTGGGCGGGCAAGGCCGATACAGTGGCCGATGATGCCCGCGATGCGAAAACCGCCTTGCAGGAATGGGCGCAGGCCAAGGGGAAAGGCTTGCCTCGCTATGCCGAGCTAAGCCGTGAAGGGCCAGATCATGCCCCTACCTTCACCATCGAAGTTACGCTCAGTTCGGGCGAGGCCGCGCAGGCAAGTGCCAAAGCCAAGCGCCACGCCGAACAAGAAGCCGCAAAAAAATTGCTTGCCGCCCTCGATGGTGGTTCCGCTTAATACGTCTGGCGCTAGGGCTGATTTCCCGCTATGCCCGAAGATCGTTGAAACAAGGAACTGCCCATGACCAGCCGCGCTGGATTTGTTGCCCTTATTGGTGAACCGAACGCAGGTAAATCTACCTTGCTTAATCATATGGTCGGGGCAAAAGTTTCGATTGTGACCCATAAGGTCCAGACCACCCGCGCGCGTATTCGTGGTGTGGCGCTTGAGGGCGAAAGCCAGATTGTTTTTGTCGACACGCCTGGTCTGTTTCGGCCGCGCCGCCGTTTGGATCGGGCGATGGTCGCGGCCGCTTGGACAGGGGCCGCGGATGCGGATGTGGTTGTCCTGCTCATCGAGGCCCATCGTGGATTGACCGAAGGGGTCAAGGAAATCTTAAGCGGTTTGCTTGAAAAGGCCTCGGGTCGGAAGATCGCTTTGGCGATTAACAAAATCGACCGCGTTGAGGCGCCTCAGTTGTTGAAGCTGACCGAAGAGGCCAACGCGGCTTTTCCATTTGTGAAAACCTTTATGATCTCAGCAGAGCGCGGCCATGGTGTGGGCGATTTGCGCGAATGGTTGGCGCAAGAGATGCCAGAGGGGCCATGGCTTTACCCTGAGGATCAGATTGCGGATTTGCCAATGCGCATGATCGCGGCAGAGATGACCCGTGAGAAACTGACCCTGCGCCTGCATCAAGAATTGCCCTATCAATTAACGGTGGAAACCGAGAGCTGGCAGGAACGCGATGATGGCAGCGCGCGCATTGATCAAGTGATTTACGTCAGCCGTGACGGACATAAGGGCATTTTGTTGGGCCATCGGGGCGAAACAATTAAGGCTGTTTCGCGCGCCGCGCGCGAAGAATTGGCCGAGTTTCTTGGCCGCAAGGTGCATCTATTTTTGCAGGTCAAAGTGCGCCCGAATTGGCTCGAAGAATCTGAGCGCTATTCAGAAATGGGCCTCGATTTTAAGGACGGGAACACCAAGTGACCCCCCGTCTGCGCGCAGAGTTTTGGGTGCAAGCCTATCTGCGGCGGCTGTCTTTGTCCGAGATCCCCGCCTTTGTCGTGGCGCGGGGTGATAAGGATGCGGGTGCGGTCTTGGTTAAGCTGTCCTTGCTTGATGGCACCGCCTCCTTGTTTCATCGTGGGTTTGATCTAGAGACTGGTGCGCGGGTTTGGGATGTGCTGACGCAAGGGCCAGAGGCCGCGGTGGATGCAGCCATCTCCAAACAGCGCGAATTTGACCCTGATCTTTGGGTGATTGAGGTGGAAGATCGTGCGGGTCGGCATATGCTAGATCAAGAGGGATTGCTTTAGCCTCAGCAAAGGGTCTGATCTGATGGAATGGCACGCAGAAGGTGTATTGCTCGCGGCGCGGCGCCATGGGGAATCTGCCGCCATCCTTGAAATTTTCACGGCAGAGCAGGGCCGTTTCGTGGGCGTTTTGCGGGGTGGGGCCTCTCGCAAAATGGCCGCCCATTTGCAAGTTGGAACGCAGCTTCAGGCGACGTGGCGCGCGCGCCTCGCGGATCATATGGGCGCCTTCACAATCGAGCCTTTGATCGCGCGCGCGGCCCCTGTGATGAGCGACCCTGTGCAGCTTGCAGGGCTCAACGCGGTTTGCGCACTTTTGTCTTTTGCCTTGCCTGAACGCAGCGCTTACCCCGCGCTTTATGCACATAGCCTTGCACTGCTGGATGGGCTTGGTGCGGATCATTGGCTCGATGCCTATGTGCAATGGGAATTGGCGCTGTTGTCTGAGTTGGGCTTTGGCCTCGATCTCAGCCACTGCGCCCGCACAGGCGTGTCGCAGGATTTGGCCTATGTGTCGCCGCGCACAGGGCACGCTGTGGCGCGCGATGCGGCGGGTGAATGGGCAGATCGCCTTTTACCCTTGCCGCGTTTTTTGCAGGGGGTTGGCCCCGCTGATCACGCTGAACGGCAAGCAGGCTTGCGCCTGACAGGGCATTTCTTGGCCAATCATTTGGCCCCTAGTTTGGGGGATCGCCCACTTCCCGCCGCGCGTGGGCGCTTAGTGGATATCCTCAACCGTCAATGTTGATGGCTGAAAACGAGGGCTGCGCCCTCAGCACTGCGCAGAACCAATTGCCCATCCTCTACAGCCGTGCTGCGGGTCGCCTCAAGGGCGCTGAAATAGGCGAATTCTTGGCCGAGATTGGGACAGGCCATCAGCGTAGCGCCAATTGGGCCTGCACTGAGGCCAGTTTCCACCACTTCGAACCGACCAAAGTAACGGTTGCAGGGGCCTTGACCGTAAAAGTTAAATTCTGCGTCCACTTCCAAGGTTATGCTTGGATCAGATTGCAAGACCCATGCCCCAACAGGGGGCATGGGCGGGTCTTCATTGCAGGCGGCGAGTGCCAGAAGGGCGGCACATGCCCTCAAGGCGCGCATGATTAGCCTAGAAGGCGGCGCGCAATCACCTGAGCTTGGATCTCTGCCGCGCCTTCAAAGATGTTGAGTATACGGGCATCGCACAAAATACGGCTGATTTTATATTCAAGCGCAAACCCATTGCCGCCATGGATCTGCAATCCGTTATCCGCGGCGGCCCATGCCACTCGTGCGCCAAGCAATTTGGCCATTCCTGCCTCAAGGTCGCAACGGCGGTCATTGTCTTTTTCGCGAGCGGAGAAATAGGTCAATTGCCGCGCAATCATGATTTCTACGGCCATCATGGCCAATTTTGAGGCAACACGCGGGAATTCGATTAGGGATTTGCCGAATTGTTTGCGATCTTGGGCATATTGCATCGAAACATCCAAGGCGGATTGTGCCACGCCGATGGCGCGGGCAGCGGTTTGGATGCGCGCGCTTTCAAAAGTTTGCATCAGTTGCTTAAAGCCTTGCCCCTCTTGGCCGCCCAAAAGGTTCTCGCCCTTCACCTCAAAATTGTCGAAGCCAAGTTCATATTCTTTCATGCCGCGATAACCCAAGACCTCGATCTCGCCGCCCGTCATACCTGCGGTGGGGAAGGGGTTTTCGTCATCGCCCGGTGTTTTTTCGGCCAAGAACATCGACAGGCCACGGTAATCGGTGGTCGTGGGGTCAGTGCGGGCCAAGAGGGTCATGACATGGGTGCGTGACGCGTGCGTGATCCATGTCTTGTTACCCGTGATGCGGTAATTGCCCGCCTCATCCTTGACCGCGCGGGTGCGCAGGCTGCCCAGGTCTGAGCCAGTGTTGGGTTCGGTGAACACGGCTGTTGGCAGCTTCTCGGCGCTTGCCAAGGCGGGCAGCCATTTTTCCTTTTGCTCATCCGTTCCCCCAGCAAGGATCAACTCAGCCGCGATTTCTGAACGCGTTCCAAGGGAGCCCACACCAATATATCCGCGGCTAAGTTCCTCCGAGACGACACACATCGCCGCTTTGGACAGGCCAAAGCCACCATACTCCTCTGGAATGGTGAGGCCGAACACGCCCATCTCTGCCAGCTCTTCGATCACCGAGAGGGGGATCAGTTCGTCCTTCAGGTGCCAGTCATGTGCGAAAGGCTCGACCTTTTCCAGCGCATAGCGGCGGAATTGTTCGCGGATCATTTCCAATTCATCTTCAAGGCCTGAGGTGCCAACAGTGATTTCTGCGGCGCGTTCATGCATCAACTCAACAAGGCGCAAACGGGCTGCTTGGGTGTTGCCGCGTGTGACCAATGTGGCGATTGCATCTGTTTTCAGAAGATTTGCATCTGCGTCCCCAAGCCCAAGTTCAGACAGGCGCAGCACTTCGCCTTGGTTCATAGCAATCCCGCCCTGAAGTTGGGCCAGATATTCGCCAAAAGCAATTTGCAAGATTAATTGTTCAATATCACCAAACTTGCCTTCACTGCCCAAGAGTTCGGCCCATGTTTGCATCTGGCGCAGCGCCTCAACATAGGTGGCAAGCCAGGCCAGACCATGTGCGGCGGTCTGCTCCGCCTCAATCGCCGCGCCCGAGATTTTCCCGTCCACTGTCACCAAATCGCGCACGGCGTCTTTGGCACGGGCCAAAACCGCCTCGACTGGGGGCAGGGCCTCTGCCGTCAAAGCGGTGAGATTGGCCAAGATCACAGGGGCATCGGTCATTTCGGCGTCACGGGGCATAGCGTCTCTCCAAATTGAGGGTGCGCAAGGGCAAGCTTATCTTTCGATTCTGCACCTGCTTCTAAATCATTTTGCAGATGCAGCGCAACATTAATTCGAAAAAATGCACCGAAAAGAATTAAAATGTCGCGCTTGTTTTGGTGTTGGATGTGCGCAATACCCTGACCAAGGCAGGGAGCAGCCATGACAGATTTCTTACACCTTATGCCATATTGGGCTTTCGCCCTCGCCCTTGGCGTGACTTTTGCGGCAGGTTTCGTGAAAGGTGCGGTTGGCTTTGCCATGCCCTTGATCATGATTTCGGGTTTGTCGATGTTTCTAGAGCCGCAATTGGCGATTGCAGGCATCATTTTCCCGATAGTCCTTTCCAACGGATTGCAGGTGGCCCGTTATGGCTGGGCTGAGGCCAAAACGGCGTTTGAGGAATATTGGCGGTATATCCTGATCGTCTGTGTGATGATCGTTATCGTTGCGCAATTTGTGACCGTCATACCAACCCAAACGATGTATCTGATCCTTGGTTTTCCTGTGGTGGTGTTAACCCTGATCCAGTTGATGGGCATCAAATTTCACATTCCACCGCAGCACCGCCGCAAGGCGGAATGGGGTGTCGGCACTTTGGCGGGGGCTTTGGGGGGGCTGACAGGCACATGGGGGCCGCCCACGGTTCTTTATCTCATTGCCCTTGATACCCCAAAGGCCCGCCAGATGTTGGTGCAGGGTGTGGTCTATGGTCTGGGGTCGGTCAGCCTGTTGACGGGGCATCTTTCCTCAGGGGTGCTGAACCTGACCACGGCACCGTTTTCGGTGGCGCTGCTCATCCCTGCCTTTCTGGGCATGCAGGTGGGGTTCAAGCTGTCTGATCGGCTTGATCCCGTCAAATTTCGCAAGATCACATTGATCGTTCTACTTGTGGCAGGGGCCAATTTGGTGCGCCGTGGTCTGATGGGCTGATAAAAAAACCGCCCCTGTGTCGGGGGCGGTTTTCGAAGCCTTGCTCTTGCGATGAGGTTTAGCTGATCGCGGCTGCTTTTACGTCTTCGTCTATGTAGGGCACATATTGCGCAAAGTTATCGGCGAACATCCCAACCAATTTTGCGGCCTGCGCATCATAGGCTGCGGCATCTGACCATGTGCTGCGTGGATCAAGCAGGGCATCATCTACCCCTTTAAGGCTGACAGGCACTTCGAAGCCGAAATTGGAGTCTTTGCGGAATTGGCCTTGATTGAGTGACCCATCCAGTGCCGCGGTCAAAAGGGCGCGGGTTGCTTTAATGGGCATCCGCGATCCTGTGCCATAGGCCCCGCCCGTCCAGCCCGTGTTCACAAGCCAGCAGGTCGACCCGTAAGTGGCGATTTTTTCGCGCAGAAGGTTGCCATAGGCCTCAGGGCGGCGCGGCATAAAGGGGGCGCCAAAACAAGTTGAGAAGGTTGGTTCTGGCTCGGTCACGCCGCGCTCTGTGCCGGCAACCTTAGAGGTGAAACCTGACAAGAAATGATACATCGCCTGCGCAGGGGTCAGGCGCGCAATCGGAGGCAAAACACCAAAAGCATCACAGGTCAGCATGATGATATTTTTCGGATGCCCGCCAAGCCCAGTGTCGGACGCGTTTGAGATCTGCTCCAACGGATAGGCGCAGCGGGTGTTTGCCGTCAGGCTTGCATCGTCAAAATCAAGTTCAAGCGTTTCTTCGTCATAGACCATATTTTCGATCACAGTGCCGAAACTATGGGTCGTGGCGTAGATTTCTGGTTCTGCCTCTTTGCGCAGGTTGATGGTCTTGGCGTAACAGCCACCCTCAAAATTGAAGATGCCATTTTCTGACCATCCATGCTCATCATCACCAATCAACACGCGAGCAGGATCAGCGGAAAGCGTGGTTTTTCCTGTGCCAGAAAGACCAAAGAACACCGCGCTATCATCAGGGTTACCCGTGGCGTGATTGGCCGAGCAATGCATCGGCATGAGGCCCTTCTCAGGCAAGAGATAGTTCAACAAGGTGAAAACCGATTTCTTGTTTTCGCCCGCATATTCGGTGCCACCAATCAAGATCAGTTTTTTGTCAAAATTCAGCGCGATCACTGTATCCGTGCGGCAGCCATGTTTCGCAGGATCCGCCTTAAAGCTAGGGCAATTGATGATTGTGAATTCGGGCACAAAGCTGTCCAGTTCTGTGCACGATGGGCGGCGCAGCAGGTGACGGATGAACAGGTTGTGCCATGCCAACTCCGAGATCACGCGCACATCAAGGCGGTGGTCCGCATCCGCACCAGCATAGAGATCTTGCACGAAATATTCGCTGCCCTTCATATGCGCGACCATGTCGGAATAGAGGCGATCGAAGGCGTCCATTTCCATGCGGGCGTTGTTGTCCCACCAGATATGCGGCTCGACCGAAGGGGTTGCGACAACAAATTTATCTTTAGGAGAGCGGCCCGTATATTTTCCTGTGCTGACCAACAGAGTGCCGCCGTTGCCAAGGCGACCCTCATTGCGGGTCAAAGCGGCTTGGATCAGTGCAGGTTCAAGCAGGTTATAGTGAACCTGGCCCAGATCCGAAATGCCTTGATGCTCCAGCCGATGGGCGGGGTTCACGCGTCCTGTGCTCATGTTCTCTTGTGCTCCTGTGACGATGCTGCCCGGCAGTGATGGAAATCAACGCGGGAACAGAGCTGCACTCAACCCCGCGTAAGCCCCGTATAACATGACGGTTTTATTACTGAACAGGACGCATCCGCACAGTTAGCGCAACCATTTCCCCGATTGGACAAATTTTGTCAAACTCGCCCGATTTGTTGAGGCGCTAACGGTTCGTTCACGCGCCGATGCCACATTCTGGCCGCAGAAAAACAGTGATTCGAAATATTTCGAATGCCTCGCGATTAGATGCTGATTTGGTCAAGGAGGAGGAAGAAGAATTTGATCTTCTGCGAACCTTGCGCAACATCTGCGACTATCACGCGGGCGAAGCGCGCGCGAAAGATGTAAGTTTCATCACGGATTTGCCAGATGCGCCCATCCTGATCACCGGGCTAGAGGGGCGTTTGGCGCAGGTCTTTGTCAACCTCTTGTCCAATGCCTTGTCTTTCTGCGATGCTGGGGATGCCGTCCGTATCTGGGCGCGCAAAAGAGAGGATCGCATTTTGGTGGTGGTAGAAGATACAGGGCCAGGCATCCCTGATGACGCGCTGACGAAAGTGTTCACCCGTTTCTATTCAGAGCGGCCCCAAGCACAATTTGGCAATCACTCGGGCCTTGGCCTTGCGATTTCCAAGCACATTGTTGAGGCGCATGGTGGGGTGATCTGGGCTGAAAATATTCGCCCCACTGAGGCTGATGTCACCTCCGACCCGCTTGGTGCGCGGTTCATCGTTGGCTTGCCGATTTAATCTATGGCTGAGGATCGTGGGAATTTTGCCAATGCGCTCGATTTGGCGCAGTTTGGCCATATGCATGGTGCTGCGCTGCGTTTGCACGCCACGGCGGTGGCGTATGAAGGGCAGGGGGTGCTTATCTTGGGGGCATCTGGTGCAGGCAAATCCTCGCTTGCGCTTGATTTGATGACGTTTGGTGCAGAGCTGATCTGCGATGACGCGATCCTGCTTGAGGCCGATACCGAAGGTTTAACCTTGCGCGCGCCCCCTGAACGCCTGCCGATGATTGAGGCGCGGGGGGTTGGGCTTTTGAATGCGGGGCCATTGGTGGATCAGGCGGCCCTTGCGCTTGTCTTACATCTGCAAGACATGCCGCAGCCACGCCTGCCTGCCACCCGCATGGCGATGTGGCGCGGGCATTTTGCGCGTCTTTTGAGCGTCAATGCGCGCGTCCCGCAGACCAGCGCGGTGGTTCACGCCCTGCGACATGGCTTCGCCCCGCTCGCGTAATCGCTTGGATCGCAGCCCATTTGCGCTACAGTTGTGAGCAGGAGCCAATGCCACCCGTTCTTAACAAGTGCCAAGCCGATGGATCGCGAAGATAAAACAGGCCACCCACAGCACACGCGCCCCTCGGGAGATGACGAGGCGCAACGGGTGGTCTTTGTCACAGGGCCGTCTGGTGCGGGCCGCAGCAGCGCCATCCATACGTTAGAGGATTTGGGATACGAGGCGATTGATAACCTGCCATTGTCGCTCTTGCCCCGCCTATTGGAAGGCCCACCTTTGACGCGGCCTCTGGCGCTGGGCACAGATCCACGAAACCGCGATTTCTCCGCACAGGCATTGATTGCTGCGGTCGATGGATTGGCCGCGCATGAGCAGGTTTTATCCGAACTGGTTTATCTCGACTGCGCCGATGATGTTCTTGTTCGCCGCTTTTCAGAGACGCGGCGGCGTCATCCAATGGCCCCCGCTGAGGATACACTGACAGGCATACGCCGTGAGAAGGAATTGCTTAGCCCCGTGCGCGCGCGCGCCACAAGCCTGATCGATACCAGCACCCTCAGCCCGCATGAGTTGCGCGAGGAGATTGCGCGCCATTTTAGCGCAACAACCCCGCATCGCTTGGCGCTGACGATCCAAAGCTTTTCTTACAAGCGCGGCCTGCCGACTGGCGCCGATATGGTGTTTGACTGTCGCTTTTTGGAAAATCCGTATTGGCACGATGATCTGCGCCGATCTGATGGGCGCGACCAAGCCGTGCGCGATTTCATTGCCAAAGATCCGCGGTTCGCGCCCTTCTCCACCCAAGTTTTGGGACTGATTGAGACGCTCCTTCCTGCTTATGTTGACGAAGGAAAAACGCATCTGACAGTTGCGTTTGGATGCACGGGGGGACAACACCGCTCTGTTGCAATGACGGAAATCATCGTAAGCCACCTTGCACAAGCGGGCTGGCAAGTGTCAAAACGTCATAGAGAATTGGAGCGGCGCGGCCTCATCGCCACGCCCTGAAATACAATAGGGTCTTGCGGGTGATAGGGATTGTTATCGTTGCACATGGTGGATTGGCCCGCGAATTGTTGGCCGCGACTGAACATGTGGTGGGTCCTGTTCACGCGGCCCGCGCGATCCCCATCGGCCCCGAAGATGATCGCGCCACCTGCCAACGTGATATTTCTGCCGCCGCAGATGCCGTGGATACAGGCTATGGTGTGGTTGTGGTTACCGATATGTATGGTGGTTCACCCTCGAACTTATCCTTGCCTGCGTGCCGCAGTGCCAACCGCAAAATTCTGACCGGTGTTAATCTGCCGATGCTGATCAAATTGGCCAAATCGCGCCATTTGCCCTTGGATCAAGCGGTGGCGCGCGCCACCGAGGCGGGGCGGCGCTATATCAACAGCTTTGATGGAACCCCTGAATGACCGAGACGGTACGCTGCGTTCTGAAAATAGTGAATGAAAAAGGCCTACACGCGCGGGCCTCTGCGAAATTTGTCGAAACAGTCGAAAAATTCGATGCCGAAGCGACAGTGAGCAAAGATGGCATTTCTGCTTCGGGCGACTCGATTATGGGCCTTTTGATGCTTGCTGCCTCGATTGGCACTGAAATTGAGGTTGAAACAACTGGCACTCAAGCGCAATCTCTGGCAGGGGCGCTGACGGAGCTTGTCGCAGATAAATTTGGCGAAGGCCGTTAAGGCCCGTTTGCGACAAGCGGCTGGAGGGGACAGACTGCGTGACTGAGACGACAGAAACAAAATCTGGCGCAGCACCCATTGTGGCGGCCGAAGTGCCGCAAGGCCCCGTCTATGATCGGCGCAGCCTGACCTACTCCAACACATTCGACAGCCCCGTCACACGCACGATTATTCGCGCGATAGAATGGATGACGGGCAAGATCACGATTATCCGCCGCGTGCGTGCATTTGAAACACTTGGTGCCCCGAAAGGGCAGGAGTTTTGGCCTGCTACGATGAAGGTCATGGGCATTGATTTGCTGACCCCAGAGGCACAGCTTGACCGTATTCCCGCAACAGGGCCCGTGGTGTTGGTGGCCAATCATCCGCATGGTTTGGTGGATGGCATGATCTTGGCTGATCTGATCGGGCGCAAAAGGCCAGATTACCGCATTTTGACCCGCGCGCTGTTGACTGGAATTGATGAAAGCGCGGCTCAATACATGATCCCCGTGCCGTTTCCCCATGAATCCGAGGCTCAGCGCAAAATGGTTGAAATGCGCGACAAAGCGATGAGTCATCTCAAGGCGGGCGGGTTGATTGCGCTTTTCCCATCAGGGGTGGTCGCCGCCGCAAAAACCGCCTTCGGCCCTGCGGTTGAAGCGGAATGGAATGTGTTTACCGCAAAGATGATCCGCACATCGGGGGCAACAATTTTGCCGCTCAATTTCCCTGGATCAAATTCGCGGTGGTATCAAATTGCCAATCGGATTTCGCCCATTTTGCGGCAGGGTCTTTTGCTGCATGAGGTGGCCCATGCGTTTGATAAACCGCAGGCCCCTGTAATCGGGCATCCGATCCTACCAGAAGACTGGAAGGAGGCCAGCGCCTCCCCGCGTCAATTTATGGCTGATTTGAGGGCGCATGTTTTGTCTTTGAAAGACAACCCTGACGCGCGATTTATGTCTAGGCCCTAGCGGGTGGGCACGGGCACTTCGCCCCGATAATCGTAAAAGCCACGCTCGGTCTTGCGTCCCAGCCACCCTGCCTCGACATATTTGGTCAAAAGCGGGCAAGGCCGATATTTCGTATCGGCCAATCCATCATGTAAGACATTCATAATGGCAAGGCAGGTGTCCAAACCGATAAAATCCGCCAATTCAAGCGGCCCCATTGGATGATTGGCGCCAAGCTTCATCGACTCGTCAATTGATTGCACGCTGCCGACACCTTCATAGAGGGTATAAACCGCCTCGTTGATCATCGGCATCAGGATGCGATTAACGATGAACGCAGGAAAATCTTCTGCTGTGGCCGATGTTTTCCCAAGGCGATCCACGACCGCCTTACAGGCCGTAAAGGTTTCGTCATCTGTTGCGATGCCGCGGATCAGTTCAACCAACTGCATCACGGGCACAGGGTTCATAAAGTGGAACCCCATAAATTTCTCAGGCCGATCCGTGCGACTGGCCAAGCGCGTGATGGAGATAGAGGAGGTGTTGGATGTCAAAATAGTATGCGGCTGCAAATGTGGAAGCAGATCTTCGAAGATGGCTTGCTTCACAGTTTCGCGTTCAGTCGCGGCCTCGATGACGAGATCAGTTTTGCCTAAGTCAGAGAGGTGCAATGTCGTATGGATGCGCGCCAAGGCATTTGCCTTATCTGCGGCCGAGATTTTCTCGCGGCTCACTTGGCGCTCAAGGTTGCGGTCAATCAGCGCTACGCCCTTGTCCAACTGATCTTGGCTGACATCGTTCAGCCAGATTTCATAACCTGCCAAGGCGCAGACATGCGCGATCCCATTGCCCATCTGGCCTGCGCCTACGATGCCGATTTTGCTGATTTCCATCGCTGAACCTTTGTCTTGAAAACGCGTGGTCTTTGCATGCTGCACCATAAAAGGCGAAGCCCCAAAGACACAAGCCGTAACCGCGCAAAAGCGCTGCAGCAGTTGAGAACGCAAAGCTGCAGGATCATTCAAAAATCAACATAAAATCTCGTAAAATCTGATGGTTAGGGAATTCGTAAGAGGCTTTGGCCATTCTTTCCCTTGGGTGAGACGAATCAAGGTGGGAGCAGGCAATGAGCTTTGCCTTCAAGGGGCATGGCCCCCTCGATTATAAACTTGTGACCTATGAGGGGTCACTGATGCGGTTTCGTGGGCCGCAAATTGATCTAACCAAGCCGTTTTTGCTGTGTTTGGGCGGCTCTGAGACATTCGGCAAATTCGTACCGCAGCCCTATCCTGACCGCTTGTCGGCGATGTTGGGGCGCCCCGTGGCGAATATGGCCGCAATGAATGCGGGGTTGGAATTGGCGCTTGGCGATGGGGCTATCGCCGATGCGATGAGTAGGGCCGAGGCGATTGTGTTGCAAATTACAGGTGCGCATCACCTGACCAACCGCTTTTATCAGGTGCATCCACGCCGCAATGATAGGTTCCTGCAACCCTCTGACATATTGCGGGCAATCTATCGCGAGGTTGATTTCACGGATTTCCATTTCTCGCGCCATATGTTGGAACATCTTTTAACCTGTTCCGAAGATCGGTTTCAGATCGTTGTGGATGAATTAAAGATGGCTTGGATGGCGCGTATGCGTAGCCTTTTGAACCGCGCTATTTGCCCAGTTCACTTGCTATGGATCGGGCACCTCCCGCCTGCGGAAACGGGCTATTGCTGTGAGTTGGGGGCAGACCCGCTTTTTGTCACCAAAGGGATGTTGGAAGAAATAGCCGCCCAAGCGGCCTCATTGACGATATGCGTGACAACGCCTGAGGAACAAGAAAAACCAACGCGGGGCATGTTCTTTGGATTGGGAGAAGAGAAAATAGTGCGCGCTTTGCTTGGGCCTGATATCCATGTCCGCGCGGCGCGTGACCTCTCAGAGAAAATCCTCAAGCTGTAGAAAAAAAACCCGCGCCACCAATTCGCGGCGCGGGTCTTTAGAGCCAAGTTTGATTGGATCAGAGCTTGCCTGTCAATTCAGGCACGACATCAAACAAATCCCCAACCAGCCCGTAATCCGCCACTTGGAAGATGGGGGCTTCTTCGTCTTTGTTGATTGCCACAATCACCTTGCTGTCCTTCATACCCGCAAGGTGCTGAATGGCACCTGAGATACCAACGGCAACATAGAGATCCGGCGCGACAACCTTACCCGTCTGGCCCACCTGCCAATCATTGGGGGCGTAGCCAGAATCGACAGCAGCACGGCTTGCACCAACCGCAGCGCCCAGCTTGTCGGCCAGTCCTTCAATGAGGGCGAATTGTTCTTGGCTGCCAACCCCGCGACCACCCGAAACAACGATCCCTGCAGAGGTCAGTTCGGGACGATCCGAAGCAGCCACTTTATCCTCAACCCATTGGGACAGGCCTGTTGTGGCGGCTGTGCCAAGGGCCTCAACAGGGGCCGAGTTGCCAGTGGCGGCGGCATCGAACCCTGCGGTGCGGATGGTCATGACCTTCACGCTGTCGTTTGATTTTACGGTTTGGATGGCGTTGCCAGCGTAGATGGGGCGCTCGAACGTGTCGGCATCCACAACGCCCACAACTTCGGAAATGATCATCACATCCAGCAAAGCGGCCACACGGGGCAGCACGTTTTTTGCGTCCGAGGTCGCCGCAGCAGCAATATGGCTATAGCCGCCCGCCATCGACACGATCAAATCGGCAACTGGTTCGGCCAACATGTGGCAAAAGCCGTGATCGCCCGCAAAGATTACTTTGGATGCGCCTGCAAGGGTCGCGGCCTCTGCAGCAGCGGCATCGCTACCTTCGCCTGCAACCAGAATATGAACATCGCTCAAGCCAGATACGGCTGTGAGGGCCTTGGACACCTGATCAACGGCAAGCTGGCCGTTGGTGACATCTGCAAGAAGAAGAACCGCCATCAGATTACCCCCGCTTCGTCTTTAAGTTTCGAGATAAGCTCTTCAACCGAAGCCACCTTGATGCCCGCTTTGCGGGTTTCTGGCTCGCTCGTTTTGATCACTGTCAAACGCGGGGTCACATCCACGCCGTAATCTGCCGCCGTTTTTTCATCGAGGGGCTTTTTCTTCGCCTTCATGATGTTTGGCAGTGATGCGTAACGCGGCTCGTTCAAGCGCAGGTCAACTGTGACGATTGCGGGCATTTTGACCTTAATTGTCTGCAAGCCGCCATCAACCTCGCGGGTCACAGTGGCGCTGTCGCCCTCGACCTCAAGGGCAGAGGCGAAGGTTGCTTGGCTCCATCCCAGCAGGGCGGCAAGCATCTGACCGGTTGCGTTCATGTCATTGTCGATGGCCTGCTTGCCTGCAACCACAAGGCTCGGGCCCTCGTCTGCAATCACAGCTTTCAGGATTTTGGCAACGGCTAGAGGCTCGATATCGTGATGCACATCATCGGCGGCTTCTACAAGGATCGCGCGATCTGCCCCCATAGCCAAAGCGGTGCGCAATGTGTCTTGCGCCTGTTTGACGCCGATGGACACAACCACCACTTCCTCAGCCTTGCCCGCTTCTTTCAGGCGGATTGCCTGTTCCACGGCAATCTCGTCAAACGGGTTCATCGACATTTTCACATTGGCGAGATCAACACCCGAGCCATCCGCTTTGACACGAACTTTTACGTTATAGTCGATCACGCGCTTGACCGGCACCAGAATTTTCATCCGCACGTTCTCCAGTTAAAGCATTTCGATCATGCGCCGCGGCGCGATTATTCAGACGCTGTTGTAATCGCTGATTCCCTGCGGCAACAGACCAAAAGCGGCATCTGAGACGCTCTAACGCGGCGCTGCTCTCGAGAAAACTAATTTTAAAAGCTTGTTTGCGGTAACCTACTCAGCCTCGCGATTGGCGCCTGGTGTCCACAAAATATCGGCTTTGCCACCCTCATTGGCCACGCGACCCGCAACGAAGAACCAATCAGAGAGGCGGTTTAGATATTTCACCGCCATAGGGTTGACCGATTCCATCGTTGCCAATTCCACGCAATTCCGCTCGGCACGGCGGCAGACGGTGCGACACATGTGCAGATGTGCCGACAAGGCGGTGCCACCTGGCAAAATGAAACTGCGCAGCGGTTCCAAATCGGCGTTCATCTTGTCGATTTCTTTTTCCACACGCGTCACTTGCGCCTCAACAATTCGTAGGGCGGGATAGGGGCGTTCGGCGTCTTTCTCGATATTTGGGGTGCAAAGATCAGCCCCTAGGTCGAAAAGATCGTTTTGAATGCGGGCAAGATGCGCACTCATCTCGTCACTGGCTTCAAGCCGCGTGATGCCCAAGGTCGCGTTTAACTCGTCCACGGTTCCATATGCTGTGACGCGCATGGAATGTTTCGCCACGCGGCTGCCATCACCCAAGGCGGTTTCACCGTCATCACCTGTTTTTGTGTAAATTTTGTTCAAAACAACCATGGGTCTGCTCCCTTAATTGGCTGGCTAGCCGCGCAAAATGACAAAAAGAACGATCAAAATCACCGCCACAAATTGCGCGATGATACGGGCTTGCATGAATTTATTGGATTGCTTCGCGCTTTCGGCGGTGCCTTTGCGGAAGGAATTAATGCCAAGAAACAAGATCGCCACAACGACCAGACAGGCCAAGGCGACAACAATAAAAAGTGGGTCGTTGATCATTTGGGTTTCCCTTCGGTCGTGGCGGTCTGTGATAGGCCACAGCTAGGGCGTTTTTCACAGAGGCGAATTATTTTTGCCAGAGGGCAGTGGACGGATGCGGCAATCTCACCCTTTTGCGATCAGCCAATCAAGGGCGCGGGTCGGTAACACCCGTTTCGCGGTCGACATGAAATAGCTTGGCGTTGTGACGTAATAGCGCGGCTTGGGGCGTGGTGCCTCAAGCGCATGAACAAGTTTCTTCAGAACCGCCTCAGGAGGCAGTTCAAAGGGGTCAGGCCCGCGCTCTTCGTAGAGGCGTTTCAACAAGCCGTTGCGATATTGATCCGCGCGTGCAGAATTTTCCCAATCAATCCATTTTTCGAAAAGCGGAATAGAATTCTGTCGGATTTTCGAGGTGACGGGCCCCGTGTTCAATGTGCTGATGCTGATATTTGTATCCCGCATCTCAAGGCGCAGTGTGTCGGTCAGCCCTTCAAGCGCGAATTTGGTCGACACATAAGCCGCGCGCCATTTCAAGGTCACAAGCCCTAAGATAGACGAATGTTGCACGATGCGGCCATGCCCCTGTGCGCGCATCACAGGGATCACGCGGCGCGTCAGATCATGAACGCCAAAGACATTGGTTTCGAAAATCTCGGCCAGTGCGCCGCGTGGCAAATCTTCGACTGCACCAGGGATGCCAAAGGCCCCGTTTGAGAAAAGCGCGTCAAGGGTGCCGCCCGTCAGCTCAAGGCAGTTTGCAAGCCCCGTCTCCACAGATGCAGGGTCGGCGTAATCCAATTGCACGGCCTCGAACCCATCGGCGCGCAGCGCCACAACATCCGCCGTTTTGCGGGCGCTTGCGATGACCCGCCAACCGCGTGCCCGCAACCCGTGCGCGCAGCACGCCCCGATGCCTGACGAACAGCCTGTTATCATAATAGATTTTGTCATGGTCTTTGCCTTCGCCCTGTCGCAGCCTTTGCCTATGTGTGACGCACAAAATGCGCAATCACGGATCACAGCGGTGACCTGCTATTCTGGCGATCTGGGGCAAAAAACCGCGCAGGCGAGGAATAATTTATCGCAATGGGCGCACGGGGCGCTTGTTTGGTCAGGGCAATTTGCCTATCAGGTTGTGCAATGAGCGAGCAGAATGACAGTTTTCACGAGAAGCGGGAAGTTGAGCCGCTCAGCCGTGCCATTGGCACGCGCTATCTGCAATATGCGCTGTCTACCATCATGCATCGCGCCCTGCCTGATGCGCGTGATGGCCTGAAACCTGTTCATCGCCGCATCCTGTTTGCAATGCGCGAGTTGCGTTTGGCCTCGAACGGGGGCTTCCGTAAATCTGCGAAAATCTCGGGCGATGTGATGGGGAATTACCACCCACATGGCGATGCCGCGATTTATGACGCAATGGCGCGTTTGGCCCAAGATTTTAACCTGCGCTATCCATTGGTCGATGGTCAGGGAAATTTTGGAAATATTGATGGCGATAACCCCGCGGCAAGCCGATATACTGAGGCGCGCATGACTGCGATGGCCGAGGCGCTGCTTGAAGGTTTGGACGAAAACGCCGTTGATTTCCGCCCCAATTACGATGGCACCTTGACGGAACCCGAGGTTCTGCCCGCAGCCTTCCCCAATCTTTTGGCCAACGGGGCGAGCGGGATTGCGGTGGGCATGGCCACAAACATTCCTCCGCATAATTTGGACGAGCTCATCGCCGCATGTTTGCATTTGATCAAAACCCCAGATGCCCGCGATGAAACACTTTTGAATTATATCCAAGGCCCCGATTTCCCCACAGGAGGCGTGATTGTCGAGCCGCGTGATAGTATCGCGGAAACATATCGCACGGGCCGTGGCGCGTTTCGCTTGCGTGCAAAATGGGAGGTCGAGGATCAAGGCCGCGGATCATGGGTGATCGTGGTTACAGAAATCCCGTTTCAGGTTCAAAAATCCAAGCTGATCGAAAAGCTGGCCGAACTGATCCAAACAAAAAAAGTGCCGATTTTGGCGGATCTTCGAGATGAATCGACCGAAGATATTCGCATCGTGCTTGAGCCGCGCTCGCGCAATGTAGACCCAGAAGTTTTGATGGGGATGCTGTTCCGCAATTCAGACCTTGAGACGCGGTTTTCGCTAAATATGAATGTGCTGATCGATGGGCGCGTGCCAAAAGTTTGCAGCCTCAAGGAAGTGCTGCGCGCCTTCCTCGACCATCGCCGCGATGTGTTGATTCGCCGTTCTGAGCATCGCGTGGCAAAAATCGATCACCGCTTAGAGGTTCTTGAGGGCTTTCTGATCGCCTTCCTCAACCTTGACCGCGTGATTGATATTATCCGCTATGACCAAGACCCCAAAGCTGCACTGATGCGCGAAGATTGGTCACGCACATTCGTGCGCGCCACCTCCGAATTGGATTATCAGACCCCGCCCGAAGGCGAGGGTGAACTGACCGAAACGCAAACCGATGCCATTCTCAACATGCGTCTGCGCAGTCTGCGCCGACTGGAGGAGATGGAATTGCAGCGCGAACGTGACGCGCTGATGGAGGAGCGTGCGGGCCTAGAGGATTTGTTGGAAACCGAAAGCCTGCAATGGGCGCGGATTGCCGATGAATTGCGTGAATTCCGCAAGAAATTTGGCGCAAGCGCCGAAGGTGGCGCACGCCGCACCGCCTTTGCCGAAGCGGGCGAGATTGAAGATGTGCCGCTTGAGGCGATGATTGAGCGCGAACCGATTACGGTGGTGTGTTCAGCCATGGGATGGGTGCGGGCAGTCAAAGGCCATGTTGATCTTGGCACAGAGATGAAGTTCCGCGATGGTGATGCGGGCCGTTTCCTGTTCCATGCGGAAACAACCGATAAGCTGCTGGCTTTTGCCTCCAACGGACGTTTCTACACGATCCAAGCCTCAAACCTGCCTGGCGGGCGCGGCTTGGGCGAACCGTTGCGCCTGATGGTAGATTTGCCCAATGAGGCCGAGATTTTGGCGTTCTTCCCCTATCGTGAGGGGCAAAAGCTACTGTTGGCCTCCAGTGCGGGGGACGGGTTCCTCGTTGCTGAAGATGAGGTTTTGGCGCAGACGCGCACGGGGCGGCAAGTTTTAAACCTGCGCGAAGGTGTGCGCGCGGTTGTCTGTCATAGATTGGCGGCAGAGGATGATCACATCGCCGTTGTCGGTGAAAATCGCAAAGTGCTGATCTTCTCTCTTGACGAATTGCCCGAACTTGGGCGCGGTAAAGGTGTGCGGCTGCAAAAATACAAAGATGGCGGTTTGGTCGATGCGCGTGGCTTGCGTTTGGCCGATGGTCTAAGTTGGTCTGATCCTGCGGGACGCACCCGCACGGAAACAGAACTTGCCGATTGGATTGGCAAACGGGCCACAGCAGGGCGCATGGCACCGCGCGGTTTCCCAAGGGATAACCGCTTTACATAACCGCTTTGACAACACTGGGGGTCTGTCATGCGATTTTTAACATTCTCAAGGCGCAGTGTTGCGGCGGGAATGATGTCCCTGCTGCTAATTGGTTGTGCAGCCCCCGATCCTTTGGGGCAGGCGCAAATCCCGATGGGGGATTTTGCCTTGGGGTTCAATATTGTTGTTGCTGATAATATGCAGCAAGTCCCCCCCTCACGCGATGCCACACCCGAAGAGTGGATTGCGGTGCTCTCCTCAGAGATTGATCGCCGATTTGGCGCATATGAGGGGGATAAGCTCTACCATATTGCGCTGAGTGTAGATGCCTATTCTCTGGCCCCTCCTGGTATTCCCGTCCTTCTCAGCCCAAAATCGGCTTTGGTGATTTCTGCCAATATTTGGGACGATGCGGCAGGGGTGAAATTGCATGAGGCACCCAACCAAATCACCATTTTTGAGGGCGCGTCACCCGATACGATATTTGGGTCGGGCTTCACCCGTGACCGCGAAGAACAGATGCAGATTTTGGCCCGCAACGCGGCCAAGCGCGTGCAGGCATGGATGCTTGAAAACCCGCAATGGTTTGGCATTGACCCCGATGCGGCAAATGCGGCGCTTGAGGGATTAGATGTGCCCCCCGATCCTTTGGCTGAGGCGGATCTTACTGCCCTTGAGGTGCCCGAAATGGCCGTTACAGGAACCAGTGCCACGCCAACTGTCACGCCCGTTCCACGTCCTGCGCCCTAACCCAGTTAGCAACCATGGGCTGAATGATTTGAATGTCGTCTTGATTTTTTGTCTCAGGCCTCGTAACGAGCGCGCGTGTTAAACTCGGGCACAGATTTTGCCCCCCAAAAAATGAGGCGCCAGGGCTATGGCAAAGGAAAAGTTTGAACGTAATAAGCCGCACGTGAACATTGGCACGATTGGTCACGTTGACCACGGCAAGACGACACTGACAGCGGCGATCACGAAGTATTTTGGTGATTTTAAGGCGTATGATCAGATTGACGGCGCACCTGAAGAGAAGGCGCGTGGGATCACGATTTCGACTGCGCATGTTGAGTATGAGACAGATGCGCGTCACTACGCGCATGTGGACTGCCCTGGTCACGCTGACTATGTGAAGAACATGATCACCGGTGCGGCGCAGATGGACGGCGCGATCTTGGTTGTGAACGCGGCGGACGGCCCTATGCCACAGACGCGCGAGCACATTTTGCTTGGTCGTCAGGTTGGTATCCCTGCGATGGTTGTTTACATGAACAAAGTCGATCAGGTTGATGACGAAGAGTTGTTGGAACTTGTTGAGATGGAAATCCGCGAGCTTCTGTCTTCCTACGACTTCCCTGGCGATGACATTCCTGTTGTTAAAGGGTCTGCTTTGGCTGCGATGGAAGGCCGTGACGCAGAGATCGGTGAGAACTCGATCCGCGCGTTGATGGAAGCTGTTGACAGCTACATCCCAACGCCTGCACGCGCAGTTGACCAGCCATTCTTGATGCCAATTGAAGACGTGTTCTCGATTTCTGGCCGCGGCACAGTTGTGACGGGCCGTGTTGAGCGTGGTGTGATCAATGTGGGTGACGAGATTGAGATCGTTGGTATCCGCGACACCTCCAAGACGACCTGCACAGGCGTTGAGATGTTCCGCAAGCTGCTTGACCGTGGTGAAGCGGGCGACAATATCGGCGCGCTTCTGCGTGGTGTCGACCGTGAGGGCGTTGAGCGTGGTCAGGTTCTCTGCAAGCCAGGTTCTGTGAAGCCACATACGAAGTTCGAAGCTGAGGCCTATATCCTCACAAAAGAAGAAGGTGGTCGTCACACCCCATTCTTCGCGAACTACCGTCCTCAGTTCTACTTCCGCACCACGGACGTTACCGGCACTGTGACCCTGCCTTCTGGCACGGAAATGGTTATGCCTGGCGACAACCTGAAGTTCGAAGTCGAGCTGATCGCCCCCATCGCGATGGAAGATGGTCTGCGCTTCGCCATCCGCGAAGGCGGCCGCACAGTCGGCGCAGGCGTGGTCTCCAAAATCATCGCTTAATCGCTAGCGATTTTCTAAACTCAAAGAAAGCCGCGCCTTCGGGGGCGGCTTTCTTCATTAAAGCTGTGCGGTATTGTGACCTGCTTTGTGATCTGCTGCGAGCGCCTCTGCATCCATGAAGGATTGCAGTCTTTCGGCCAGTGCGGCGGTCTCGGCCTCCGAGAGCTTCGGGGGCACAGTCTCCTCCCAAACCCGCCAACGCAGATGCAGTTTGGTAAAAGGCAGCGGGAAGATCAGCCGATCCCATGTTGGCCATTTGAGATAATGTTTGGCTGAAAACGTAAAACTGACCACAGGCACTTGGGCGGAGCGCGCCCATTGGATCGGGGTTGATTTTGCGACCCGCGCAGGCCCGCGCGGCCCATCTGGCGAAACGCCAATCGAGATGCCCTCGCGCAACCCTTTTAGGATCAGGCGCATTTCGGCGGCCCCAAGGATACCGCGCGGCATTGGCACGCTTTCATAGCCGAAATGGCGGTGGATATGGCCCACCAACCGCCCCGCCCGTGCATCAGACGTCAGGCTGCGACAGCGATATTTAGAAAGATCAAACATAAAGGGCGTCATCATCAGCCGTTGATGCCAACAAACGATGATCACAGCGCCGTGGGTGGCCAATGCCGTCTCAATCTGTGTCCAACCCTCTTCCTCGCGGCGCGAGGTTATGCGCACCAACCGCGCCCATGCCCCGAAAGCCGCTGCAACCGCGCGATTTGCAAAGGCGGAATTTGCGATCCTTTTGCGTAGTGTTGTGGCGGTCTTGGTCATAGCTAGGTTCCTTCGCGCAAACTGTCCTGCCGTGCAAGCATCAAGCGGGAGATAAACCATGGAAATCTGCGCAGCCTTCCTCTTGCATTGGGGGCCAAGCCCCGCTATCAGCATGCACGGCCTTAGGGGTATAGCTCAGTTGGTAGAGCAACGGATTCCAAATCCGTAGGCCGCGGGTTCGAATCCTGCTGCCCCTGCCACTTTCCTTGATTATCAACCTTGGACTGCACATAGCGTGCTTCGCGGCTTGCATCATCGGGCGCGCTTGCCTATACCAGCCGACAATCGAAAAAGGTAAAAGACCATGGCCAACCCGATCCAATTTGTTCAACAAACCCGCGCCGAGATTTCCAAGATCGTTTGGCCGACCCGCCGCGAGCTTGTGACCACCACCGCGATGGTATTCGCGATGGCGGTTTTGGCGGCGTTGTTCTTTTTCATGGTCGATTGGCTGATCCGCCAAGGTTTGGAATTGCTGCTGACGGCGGTAGGCTAAGACCCTTGAACCCTTGATTTTCCCTATTTCGGGGGGTAGGGGGACGGAGAAAATTTCCCGGCGGCGTGTATCGATTCGAGATACACGCTGATTTTTTGTTTCGGGACGGCACGCGCGGCATGATGCCAAGCGGTTGGACACTAAAATAACTGGCGCGCGATCGCGCCTTATGTCGAGGATGGAAGAAGCGGATGGCGAAACGGTGGTATTCGGTGAGCGTGCTGTCAAATTTTGAGAAGCGCATCGCCGAGCAGATCAGAAACGCCGTGGCCGAAAAGGGCCTCGAGGATGAGATCGAAGAAGTTCTCGTTCCTGAAGAGGAAGTGATCGAGATTCGCCGTGGCAAGAAAGTCACCGTCCCGCGCCGCTTTATGCCTGGCTATGTTCTGGTGCGCATGGAATTGACCGACCGCGCCTATCATGCTGTGTCTTCGATCCCGCGCGTCACAGGGTTCCTTGGGCCGCAGGGCCGCCCCATGCCGATGCGCGATGATGAAGTGAACGCGATCCTAAACCGTGTTGAAGAGGGCGAGGCCAGCCCCCGCTCGACCATCACCTTTGATGTTGGTGAAAAGGTTAAGGTTAATGACGGGCCGTTTGAAGATTTCGATGGCATGGTCGAAGAAGTTGATGATGAAAACCAGCGCCTCAAGGTGACGGTCTCGATTTTCGGGCGCGCAACGCCCGTGGAATTGGAATTCACGCAGGTGTCGAAAACCGCCTGATGTGGGTGCGGCGCGCAGGCGCCGCTCATTCGTGGGAGGCAGGATCATGCGCGCATGATCTGCCGAACCACGCTAGCGACTGGAAAAGGGACGCGTCCCGATCCTGATAGGGTGCAGCAAAGCTGTGCCGATGAAAAAAAGGAGAGGCCAGATGGCCAAGAAACTTGCTGGAACGATGAAGCTGCAGATCCCTGCAGGTCAAGCTAACCCATCCCCACCTGTTGGCCCTGCATTAGGTCAGCGCGGGATTAACATCATGGAATTCTGCAAGGCGTTCAACGCCAAGACCGCAGATATGGAGCAGGGCGCCCCTTGCCCCACCTTGATCACCTATTACCAAGACAAATCTTTTGCGATGGAAATCAAGACGCCGCCTGCGTCTTATTACCTGAAAAAGGCGGCAGGTTTGAAATCTGTTGGCAAGCGCAACCGCCCACGCGGTGCCGAAAATCCTGGTCGTGAGACTATCGCAACTGTGACTGTTGCTCAGGTTCGTGAAATCGCTGAAGCTAAGATGAAAGACCTCAGCGCGAACGATGTTGAAGCGGCAATGAAAATCATCCTCGGCTCTGCAAAGTCGATGGGTATTGAGGTGAAAGGGTAAGTTATGGGCAAGATTGGTAAGCGCGTAACGGCAGCCCGTGCCGCCTTCGCAGGAAAAGAAGACATCACAATCGAAGAAGCCGTTGAGCTGATCAAAGCCAATGCTTCGGCAAAATTCGATGAATCGGTTGATATTTCAATGAACTTGGGCGTTGACCCTCGTCACGCTGACCAAATGGTGCGCGGCACAGTGACCTTGCCAAATGGCACAGGCAAATCTGTGCGCGTTGCGGTTTTCGCACGCGGCCCTAAGGCAGATGAAGCCAAGGCTGCAGGCGCGGATATCGTTGGCGCGGAAGACCTGATGGAAATCGTTCAGGGCGGAAAGATCGAGTTTGATCGCTGCATCGCAACCCCTGACATGATGCCAATCGTGGGCCGTTTGGGTAAGGTTCTTGGGCCTCGTAACCTGATGCCAAACCCAAAAATCGGCACTGTGACCATGGACGTTAAAGAGGCAGTAGAAGCGGCCAAAGGCGGTCAGGTTCAGTTTAAGGTCGAGAAGGCGGGCATCGTTCATTGTGCAGTTGGAAAAGCCAGCTTTGACGCAGCGAAACTGGCGGAAAACATCCGCGCCTTTGTCGACGCTGTATCGAAGTCCAAGCCAGCAGGCGCAAAAGGCACTTATTTGAAGCGTATCACGCTCAGCTCCACCATGGGGCCTGGCGTGTCGGTTAGCGTTGAAAGCGCGACCAACGCGTAAACAGTTTTGGCCCTCTCTGTGCGAGGGGGCCGAAAGCCGCGGGGTTTGACCGCAAGAACTCGGGTGGGACAACTTTGGTCACAAAGTGGTGTTCCCTCTTGGGTTTCTTTGCGTTCTGTCGTATGGCCCCATCTCGACCCGTGTCTGCGATTCGCTCGTGGGTGCGGTCACCTGTCCGAGACGGAGGGTGGGCGCATGCCCGTAAATCCTTCCTGAGATGGGAAACGAGTTTCGGATTTCCGCAAGGCCACCGCGCCTTCGGGCGGTCTGGCTCGGGCCCCTCACTTGGACTCGAAGAGGTAGGGAAACCTGCCAAACTTGAGCCGGGGGGTGACCCCCTAATTGGAGTAGAACTGTGGATAGAGCCCAGAAAGAGAGAGTGGTCGAGGAACTCGGCCAAATCTTTGAAAGCTCTGGCGTTGTCGTGGTGTCTCACTACGCGGGCCTCACGGTTGCTGAGATGCAAGACCTGCGCGCGAAAATGCGCGAAGCTGGTGGGTCTGTACGCGTCGCCAAGAACAGGCTCGCCAAGATCGCCCTTCAAGGAACGCCTGCCGAAGGCATTGCTGACCTGATGACGGGTATGACTGTGTTGTCCTATTCCGAGGATCCTGTGGCTGCGGCCAAGGTTGCCGAGGACTACGCCAAGGCGAATGCGAAATTCGTTATCATTGGCGGTGCTATGGGTGGCACTGTGCTTGATCAAGCTGGCGTTAAAGCCGTTGCGTCCATGCCATCCCGTGAGGAGCTTATTGCTTCGATCGTGGGCTGCATTGGGGCACCTGCTTCCAACATCGCCGGCGCAATTGGCGCACCTGCTTCGAATATTGCGAGCATCCTTTCGACCATCGAAGAGAAGGCCGAAGCCGCATAATGCAACCTCGAGACCCGTTATGTTTGGCTATGCCGCATGACGTTGGATCACAAATTTTAGATACGGAAACCGAAAAATGGCTGATATCAAAAAACTTGCCGAAGAGATCGTGGGCTTGACCCTTCTCGAAGCACAAGAACTGAAGAACTACCTCAAAGACGAATATGGCATCGAGCCTGCTGCAGGCGGCGCTGTCATGATGGCAGGCCCTGCTGCTGGTGGTGACGCCGGCGCAGCTGCTGAAGAGAAAACCGAATTTGACGTTATCCTGAAATCTGCTGGCGGCAATAAAATTGCTGTCATCAAAGAAGTTCGCGGCATCACAGGTCTTGGCCTCGTTGAAGCTAAGAACCTCGTTGAAGCAGGTGGCAAGGCCGTCAAAGAAGGCGTTGCAAAAGCAGAAGCAGACGACATCAAAGCCAAGCTCGAAGCAGCTGGCGCAGAAGTCGAACTCAAGTAATCATGGTAGGGATGCGCGTGGCGCATTCCCCATGTTGCGATGTGGCTGGGCGGGTTTTTCCTGTCCAGCCATCCTCACCTAGATGAGGGCCTTGGTGGCCAAGACCTTCTTCTAGGTGTGGTGCAGGATCGGGAGCTTGCCGGTGGGACGGCAGGCATGAATGGATCCTCCATCCGCTTGTTTCAAAGCCCCCCGTGCCGTGGCCCCGACGGTGCGCGTGGAGCGAAAGAAACGAAAGGTGTATCAGAGCATGGCTCAGACCTACGCAGGCCAGAAGCGCATTCGCAAATTCTATGGCAAAATCCGTGAAGTATTGGAAATGCCGAACCTCATCGAGGTTCAGAAATCTTCCTATGACCTTTTCCTGAAATCAGGCGACCAAGACGCGCCTTTGGATGGTGAAGGCATCAAGGGTGTTTTCCAGTCGGTTTTCCCGATCAAAGATTTCAACGAAACTTCGGTTTTGGAATTCGTTAAATACGAATTGGAAGCCCCGAAGTTTGATGTCGAGGAATGCCAAAGCCGCGATTTGACTTATGCTGCGCCGCTCAAGGTGACCTTGCGTTTGATCGTATTTGATGTTGACGAGGATACGGGCGCAAAATCCGTCAAAGACATCAAAGAGCAAGATGTGTTCATGGGCGATATGCCTTTGATGACGCCAAATGGCACGTTCATCGTGAACGGCACCGAGCGCGTGATCGTCAGCCAAATGCACCGTTCCCCTGGTGTGTTCTTCGACCATGACAAAGGCAAAACCCATTCTTCGGGCAAGCTTTTGTTTGCTTGCCGCATCATCCCTTATCGCGGCTCTTGGTTGGATTTCGAGTTTGACGCCAAGGACATCGTATTCGCGCGCATTGATCGCCGCCGCAAATTGCCAGTGACCACGCTGCTTTATGCACTTGGTTTGGATCAAGAAGGCATCATGGATGCCTATTATGACACTGTGATGTTCCGCTCTATTAAGAACAAAGGTTGGGCAACCAAGTTCTTCCCCGAGCGCGTGCGCGGCACCCGTCCTACATTTGATCTTGTTGATGCAGCCACGGGCGAAGTCATCGCTGAAGCAGGCAAGAAGATCACCCCGCGCGCTGTGAAGCAGCTGATTGACGAGGGTAAAGTCTCCGAGCTGTTGGTGCCTTTCGATCACATCTTGGGCCGCTTTGTTGCGAAGGATATCATCAACGAAGAAACTGGCGCGATTTATGTCGAAGCTGGGGACGAGTTGACATGGGAAACCGACAAGGATGGCAATGTCACGGGCGGCACGCTGATGGATCTGATGGATGCGGGCATCACCGACATCCCAGTTCTCGACATCGATAACATCAATGTTGGCGCCTATATCCGCAACACTATGGCCGTTGATAAGAACATGAGCCGCGAAGGCGCGTTGATGGATATCTATCGAGTCATGCGCCCAGGCGAGCCACCAACCGTTGAAGCGGCAAGCGCCCTCTTTGACACGCTGTTCTTCGACAGCGAGCGCTATGATCTGTCTGCCGTTGGTCGCGTGAAGATGAACATGCGCCTCGATCTCGATGCGCCTGACACAACCCGCATTCTGCGCCGCGAAGATATCGTTGCCTGCATCAAGGCCTTGGTTGAACTGCGCGATGGCAAGGGCGACATTGACGATATTGACCATTTGGGCAACCGCCGTGTGCGTTCGGTGGGTGAATTGATGGAGAACCAGTATCGCGTGGGCCTGCTTCGTATGGAGCGCGCGATCAAGGAACGTATGTCCTCGGTCGAAATCGATACTGTGATGCCACAGGATCTGATCAACGCGAAACCCGCCGCTGCGGCTGTTCGCGAATTCTTTGGCTCAAGCCAGTTGTCTCAGTTCATGGACCAGACCAACCCACTGTCGGAAGTCACCCATAAGCGCCGCTTGTCGGCTCTTGGGCCTGGCGGTCTGACGCGCGAGCGCGCAGGGTTTGAGGTTCGTGACGTTCACCCAACCCATTACGGCCGTATGTGCCCGATTGAAACGCCCGAAGGGCCGAATATTGGTCTGATCAACTCGCTTGCGACCTTCGCACGGGTGAACAAATACGGCTTCATCGAAACCCCATATCGCCGCGTTGTGGACACCAAAGTGACCGATGAGGTCGTCTACATGTCCGCGACCGAAGAAATGCGCCACACAGTTGCGCAGGCCAACGCGACTTTGGACGCAAGCGGCAAGTTCATCAATGATCTGGTGAACACCCGTCAATCGGGCGAATACACGCTTGCACCGCGCGATCAGGTTGATCTGATTGACGTATCGCCCAAGCAGTTGGTTTCGGTTGCTGCCTCGCTCATTCCATTCTTGGAAAACGATGACGCGAACCGCGCTTTGATGGGCTCTAACATGCAACGTCAGGCGGTTCCGCTGTTGCAAGCTGACGCGCCTTTCGTAGGCACAGGCATCGAAAGTGTTGTTGCACGCGATTCTGGTGCGGCGATCATGGCCAAACGTGGCGGGATCATCGACCAAGTGGATGCAGAACGTATCGTTGTGCGCGCCACCGAAGATCTGGAACTGGGCGATGCGGGCGTGGATATCTACCGCCTTCGTAAATTCCAGCGCTCAAACCAGAACACCTGCATCAACCAGCGCCCCTTGGTGAAAGTGGGCGATCGTGTTGGCAAAGGTGAAGTGATTGCCGATGGCCCCTCGACCGATATGGGCGAATTGGCCTTGGGTAAGAACGTGGTCGTGGCGTTTATGCCATGGAATGGCTACAACTACGAAGACTCGATCCTCATTTCCGAGCGCATCGTGCGTGATGACGTTTTCACCTCGATCCATATCGAGGAATTCGAAGTTGCTGCCCGTGACACCAAGCTTGGGCCTGAGGAAATCACCCGCGACATTCCAAACGTAGGGGAAGAAGCCCTTCGCAACCTCGATGAGGCGGGCATCGTCTATATCGGCGCCGAAGTTGGGCCCGGTGACATTCTTGTTGGCAAGATCACGCCAAAGGGTGAAAGCCCAATGACCCCAGAAGAAAAACTTCTGCGGGCGATCTTTGGCGAAAAAGCGTCTGATGTGCGTGATACATCTTTGCGCCTGCCACCTGGTGATTTCGGGACAGTCGTGGAAGTGCGCGTTTTCAACCGCCATGGTGTCGACAAGGACGAGCGCGCGCTGCAAATCGAGCGCGAGATTGTCGAGCGTCTGGCACGCGACCGTGATGACGAGTTGGCAATTCTTGAGCGCAATATCTATGCGCGTCTCAAGTCCATGCTGCTAGGAAAAACTGCGGTAAAAGGGCCAAAAGGCGTCAAAGCAGGGTCTGAGATCACGGAAGAGTTGCTTGAAACGCTCAGCCACGGCCAGTGGTGGCAGCTTGCCCTTGCTGATGAGAAAGACGCCGCTGAAGTAGAGGCGCTGAACCAACAGTTTGACGCACAGAAGCGCACCTTGGATCACCGTTTTGAGGATAAGGTCGAGAAAGTTCGCCGCGGCGATGACCTGCCTCCAGGCGTGATGAAAATGGTCAAAGTCTTTATCGCCGTGAAGCGCAAGCTTCAGCCAGGTGATAAGATGGCGGGCCGTCACGGCAACAAGGGTGTGATCTCGAAAGTGGTTCCGATGGAAGATATGCCTTTCCTTGCAGATGGCACCCCTGTCGATTTCGTTCTGAACCCTCTCGGTGTGCCTTCGCGTATGAACGTGGGTCAGATTTTGGAAACCCATATGGGTTGGGCCGCACGCGGTCTGGGTCTGAAGATTGACGAAGCCTTGGACGAATATCGCCGCTCTGGTGACATGACGCCTGTGCGCGATGCCCTCAAAATCGCTTATGGTGATGAGGTGTATGGCGAGGCCTTTGCCGATCTGGACGACACAGCATTGGTTGAGTCCGCTTCAACCGTGACCCGCGGTGTTCCGATTGCAACGCCTGTATTTGACGGTGCAAAAGAGGCCGATGTAAACGATGCGCTGACCCGCGCGGGCTTTGACACATCGGGCCAATCGGTTCTTTACGATGGCCGCTCGGGTGAGCAATTCGCCCGTCCCGTCACCGTGGGTGTGAAATACCTGCTGAAACTGCATCACCTCGTGGATGACAAAATCCATGCGCGCTCCACAGGGCCATACAGCCTTGTCACCCAACAGCCGCTCGGCGGTAAGGCGCAATTCGGTGGGCAGCGCTTTGGTGAGATGGAGGTCTGGGCCTTGGAGGCTTATGGCGCTGCATACACCTTGCAGGAAATGCTCACTGTTAAGTCGGATGACGTTGCAGGCCGCACCAAGGTCTATGAATCGATCGTCAAAGGCGAGGACAATTTCGAAGCAGGCGTGCCTGAATCGTTCAACGTTCTCGTCAAGGAAGTGCGTGGCCTCGGCCTCAACATGGAACTCCTGGATGCGGAGGATGAAGAGTAAGCGGTTGGCGGGGCCCGTCCCCGCCGCTGCCTGATCCCCCATCTCTCTGCCCGAATTCAAGGATTTGAAAATGAACCAGGAACTCACGAACAACCCGTTCAACCCGCTTGTCGCGCCAAAAGCGTTTGACGAGATCAAAGTCTCGCTTGCCAGCCCTGAGCGTATTCTCAGCTGGTCGTATGGCGAGATCAAAAAGCCTGAGACGATCAACTACCGCACATTTAAGCCCGAGCGTGACGGCCTGTTCTGCGCGCGTATCTTTGGGCCTGTAAAAGATTACGAATGTCTGTGCGGCAAATATAAGCGCATGAAGTATCGTGGCGTTGTCTGCGAAAAATGCGGCGTTGAGGTGACCTTGCAGAAGGTGCGCCGCGAACGCATGGGCCATATCGAATTGGCTGCTCCTGTTGCGCATATTTGGTTCCTGAAGTCGCTGCCATCCCGCATTGGTCTGATGCTGGATATGACGCTGCGCGATCTGGAGCGGATCCTGTATTTCGAAAACTATGTGGTGATTGAGCCAGGTCTGACCGATCTGAGCTATGGTCAGCTCTTGTCCGAAGAAGAATTCCTGGATGCGCAGGACGCCTATGGGTCGGATGCGTTCCAAGCGAATATCGGCGCGGAAGCGATCCGCGAAATGCTTGCCAATATCGACCTTGAGGCCGAAGCAGCACAGTTGCGCGAAGACCTTAAGGAAGCCACCGGTGAGTTGAAGCCGAAGAAGATCATCAAGCGCCTCAAGATCGTTGAAAATTTCATCGAGTCTGGCAACCGCCCAGAATGGATGGTGCTGACAGTGATCCCCGTGATCCCACCAGAATTGCGTCCGCTTGTGCCGCTTGATGGTGGTCGTTTCGCGACATCGGATTTGAACGATCTTTATCGCCGCGTGATCAACCGCAACAACCGTCTGAAGCGTCTGATCGAATTGCGGGCACCTGACATCATCATCCGTAACGAAAAGCGGATGTTGCAGGAATCTGTGGATGCGTTGTTTGACAATGGCCGCCGTGGTCGCGTGATCACAGGTGCCAATAAGCGCCCGCTGAAATCGCTGTCTGATATGCTCAAGGGCAAGCAGGGTCGTTTCCGTCAAAACCTTTTGGGTAAGCGGGTCGACTTCTCGGGTCGTTCGGTCATTGTGACGGGCCCAGAGTTGAAACTGCACCAGTGTGGCCTGCCAAAGAAAATGGCGTTGGAACTGTTCAAGCCGTTTATCTATTCGCGCCTTGAAGCCAAGGGCCTGTCTTCGACAGTCAAGCAAGCCAAGAAATTGGTTGAAAAAGAGCGCCCCGAAGTTTGGGATATCTTGGACGAAGTGATCCGCGAGCATCCTGTTCTTTTGAACCGCGCGCCGACCTTGCACCGCTTGGGCATTCAGGCGTTCGAGCCTGTCTTGATTGAAGGTAAGGCTATTCAGCTGCACCCCTTGGTCTGTTCTGCGTTTAACGCAGACTTTGACGGCGACCAGATGGCCGTTCACGTTCCATTGAGCCTTGAAGCGCAGCTTGAAGCCCGCGTTTTGATGATGTCCACGAACAACGTTCTGTCGCCTGCAAACGGCGCACCGATCATTGTTCCGTCTCAGGACATGGTTTTGGGTCTTTACTATGTGACCATGGAACGCGAAGGCATGAAGGGTGAAGGCATGTCCTTCTCCTCCATCGAGGAGGTCGAGCACGCCCTGACCGCAGGTGAGGTGCATCTGCACGCCAAAGTGACCGCGCGCATCAAGCAAATTGATGACGAGGGCAACGAGGTTTATCAGCGGTTTGAAACCACGCCTGGCCGCTTGCGCATTGGCGCGCTTCTGCCGCTAAACGCAAAAGCGCCGTTTGAATTGGTGAACCGCTTGCTGCGCAAAAAAGAAGTGCAGCAGGTCATCGACACTGTCTATCGCTATTGCGGTCAAAAAGAGAGCGTCATTTTCTGTGACCAGATCATGAGCCTTGGTTTCCGTGAAGCGTTCCGTGCTGGTATCTCCTTCGGTAAGGACGACATGGTTGTTCCTGACACGAAATGGACGTTGGTTGATGAAACCCGCGACCAAGTGAAGGAATTTGAACAGCAATATATGGACGGTCTCATCACCCAAGGTGAGAAATACAACAAGGTGATTGATGCGTGGTCAAAGGCCAATGACAAAGTCACTGACGCGATGATGGCGACCATCTCTGCGAAGAAATTCGATGAGAATGGCGCAGAGTCCGAACCAAACTCCGTTTACATGATGGCCCACTCGGGCGCGCGGGGTTCTGTGACGCAGATGAAGCAGCTGGGTGGTATGCGCGGTCTGATGGCCAAACCATCGGGCGAGATCATCGAGACGCCAATCATCTCGAACTTTAAGGAAGGTCTGACCGTTCTTGAATACTTCAACTCGACCCACGGCGCCCGTAAGGGTCTGTCTGACACGGCGCTTAAAACGGCGAACTCGGGCTACTTGACCCGCCGTTTGGTGGACGTGGCGCAGGATTGTATCGTGCGTATGGTCGATTGCGGCACTGATGCCACAATTACCGCTGAAGCAGCGATCAATGATGGCGAGGTTGTCTCTTCATTGGCAGAGCGGATTTTGGGCCGTTCGGCTGGCGAAGACGTCATCGCACCTGCAACGGGCGAAGTGATCGTCTCCAAGGGTGAGCTGATTGACGAGCGCAAGGCAGATGCGGTGGAAGCCGCCGGTCTGGCTTCGATCAAAATCCGTTCGCCTTTGACCTGTGAGGCGGAAGAGGGTGTTTGCGCCGTCTGCTATGGTCGTGACCTTGCACGCGGCACCCGTGTAAACGTGGGTGAAGCGGTCGGTATCATCGCGGCTCAGTCCATTGGTGAACCTGGCACGCAGCTGACGATGCGCACATTCCACATTGGTGGGGTTGCACAAGGTGGCCAGCAGAGTTTCCAAGAAGCTGGTCAAGAAGGCAAAATTGAGTATCGCAACGCCAACACGCTGAAGAACGCCGCAGGCGATGTGATCGTTGTTGGCCGCAATATGCAGATTGCTATCATTGATGATAACGGGGTCGAGCGCGCCGCGTTCAAACTGGGATACGGCACCAAGGTGCATGTGGCCGAGGGCGCCAAAGTGTCTCGTGGCGACCGCTTGTTTGAGTGGGATCCATACACCCTTCCAATCATCGCCGAGAAATCGGGCACAGTGAAATATGTCGACCTCGTCAGCGGCATCGCAGTTCGCGATGAAACCGATGATGCGACTGGCATGACCCAGAAGATCGTGATGGATTGGCGCGCTGCGCCAAAGGGCAATGAACTCAAGCCCGAAATCTTGATCGTAGGTGCCGATGGCGAACCTGTGCGCAATGATCAGGGCAACCCTGTGACCTATCCGATGTCGGTGGACGCCATTCTTTCGGTGGAAGATGGCCAATCTGTTGAGGCGGGTGATGTTGTGGCCCGTATCCCGCGCGAAGGTGCAAAGACCAAGGACATTACCGGTGGTCTGCCGCGCGTTGCGGAATTGTTCGAAGCCCGCCGTCCAAAAGACCACGCCATCATCGCAGAGGTTGATGGTTATGTGCGCTTTGGCCGTGACTTCAAAAACAAGCGCCGCATCAGTGTTGTGCCTGTTGATGAGTCAATGGAGCCCGTGGAATACATGGTTCCAAAAGGCAAGCACATCCCCGTTGTCGAAGGTGATTTCGTTCAGAAGGGCGATTACATCATGGACGGCAACCCTGCGCCGCATGATATTTTGCGGATCATGGGGATCGAGGCTTTGGCAGATTACCTCATTGACGAGGTGCAGGACGTCTATCGTCTGCAAGGTGTGAAGATCAACGATAAGCATATCGAAGTGATCGTGCGCCAGATGCTGCAGAAGATTGAAATCCTCGACTCAGGCGAGACAACGCTGCTGAAGGGTGAGCATGTCGACAAGGCGGAATTCGATGAGGAGAACGCCAAAGTCGAAGCCCGTGGTGGTCGTCCAGCGACAGGTGAGCCCGTGTTGCTTGGTATCACTAAGGCCAGCTTGCAGACTCGTAGCTTTATCTCTGCGGCGTCCTTCCAGGAGACAACCCGCGTTCTCACCGAGGCTTCGGTGCAGGGCAAGCGTGACAAGTTGGTTGGCCTCAAGGAAAACGTCATCGTGGGTCGCTTGATCCCTGCGGGCACAGGCGGCGCGACACAGCGCGTTCGCCGCATCGCAGCCGAGCGTGACAACAAGGTAATTGAGGCGGCCCGCGCTGAGGCAGAAGCCGCTGCAGCCCTTGCTGCACCAAGCGAAGCAGATCTGGCCGATGCCGCGTCAGACGCTGCAAGCGAAGGCGAACAGTAAGAGCGTCTTGCGCTGTGCGCAGTAAGCTATTGAAGCGCCCCGTTGCGATCTCGCAATGGGGCGTTTCCTTTTTTATACCGCCTCTTTCCCGATGCGTGCCCATCCCGTAAGCTTGGGGTCCTAAACTGGGAATGAAAGCGGCATATGGCCAAGGATTTATCCAATCAGATTGTGGGCGTCTGCCGTTTTTCCTATGCGGGCGAAGGTGGCTTTGCTTCGGCCACTATGGAGCAATGGGCGCTAGAGGCCATGCTCTATGATCCTGCGCGCATGAAGCAGCGATTTGTGTTGTTTGAACAAATCTGCCTCCCGTCCTTGGCCGCTCAAACGGATCAGGATTTCAAATTGATCGCTTTGATTGCGGATACGATGCCCTATCGGTGGTGGCGGCGTCTGAAGGATTTGATGGCCCCTTATCCCTTCCTGCAGGTTTGCACCCTTGAGGCAGCGGGGCCTCTAAACTCCACCCGCCGCGCCTTTCGGCGTGGGTGGGATCGGCATTCGAAATTCATCACGGGGTTTCGCATTGATGATGCCGTGGCCTGTGACTATATCGCCAAGACCCGCGCGGTCGCAGATCAGTTGTTGAAACTGGGGTGGGCTGATGAAGACAACCCTGCCGCCATCACCTTTCATCGTGGCATTTATTGGAACATGAATTTCCAAGAAAAACCCTATTGGGAATTTTCGGAAATCGGCCCTTTGGGATTGGCCAGCGCGATGGTCACGCATAATGACAGTCTCGCCAATGTTTATCGGTGGAACCATCGCAAGATTGCGGCCAATGTGCGCACATGGTGCGATCCAAATGATATGATGTTCGTGCGTACGCTGCATGGGGTGAATGACAGTGATCGTTCTATCCCCCCACTGCCGAGTTGATGGAGATCACCAAAGCACAAACCCTGATGCGCGACCGCTTTGCGCTGCAACCGATCAAGATCCTTGCTGCGCTTGCACGATTGCGCGAAAGTGACCCCACTAGTGACGATGACTGAGCCTAGATTTTCGCTCAGACCACCAAGGAGCGCGGTTTTTGACACCCAATATCAAGGGCGCATTGCTGATGTCTGGCGCCATGGCCGCCTTTACGCTCAATGATACATTGGTGAAACTGGTCACCCAGACTGTGCCACTGTTTCAGATGATCTTTTTGCGGGGGCTTCTGACAGCCATTATGATGGTGGCCTTGCTTTGGTGGATGGGGCAGCTGCGCTTTCACATTCCACCTGTGGATCGCGGCAAGGTGATCGGCCGCATATTGGCCGAAATAGCCGCCATGATCACGTTTATGATTGCATTGATCCATATGCCCTTGGCCAATGTTGCCGCAATTCTGGCGGCACTGCCGCTAAGTGTGACATTGGTTGCCTTTCTCGTGTTCTGCGAACCTGTGGGGTGGCGGCGGATGCTGGCCATTACGGTTGGTTTTGCGGGTGTCATGCTGATCGTAAAACCCGGGGGTGAGGGGTTCACTATCTACTCCATCTATGCGCTGATGACTGTGGGTTTCGTGACCATTCGTGATCTTCTGACCCGCCGCTTGTCACCCGAGGCCCCCTCGATGGGTGTGGCCTTTATCACGGCCATTGCAGTTGGCCTATCGGGTGGGGTTTTGTCCATCAGTGAAGATTGGCAACCGATCAACATGATTGAGGCGACCTATATCATTGGCGCTGCAATCTGCATCATTGGGGGCTATCTGTTTTCTATCATGACCATGCGCGTGGGTGAAATTGGCGTGGTCGCGCCGTTTCGCTATACAGCCCTTGTTTGGGCGCTGATTTTGGGGTTCTTCGTGTTTGGGGATTGGCCCGATCTTTTGACTTTAATTGGGGCTGCGATTGTCGTGGCCTCGGGCATTTTCACGCTACTGCGTGAACATCGCGTGGCGCGCCGTGCTGAACGGTTGGCGGCCTCGCTGACGGCAACCGCAGTGGCCGATGCCCCAATATCTGGCCCGTCTCAAATGCAGCGGGACTAGCGCAGACCCTGCCGCTGTTGACACCCTATACGATTCCCCCTATACGCCGCGCCATGAGTGGCATTTTGCGCCTTGCGCGAGCTTGCCCGAGATACAGAACTGAGTGGTCATGATCCAGGCGATTTGATGCCTCGATCCTCTGAGAATTCCACCGCGGCGGCCTCCAGGTAGGGAAAGGGCGCTTGCGGTTTTGGTGTTTTGCATACGCAAGATGCCCTTTGACATGAGCAAGACGGGGAACCGAATGCCTACGATTCAACAGCTGATCCGTAAACCACGGCAGCCCAAAGTAAAACGCTCCAAGTCGCAGCACTTGGAATCCTGCCCGCAGAAGCGCGGCGTATGCACACGCGTCTACACCACGACGCCAAAGAAGCCGAACTCGGCTATGCGTAAGGTTGCCAAGGTGCGCCTGACGAATGGTTTTGAGGTCATCAGCTACATTCCTGGTGAGAAGCACAACCTTCAAGAGCACTCTGTTGTTCTGATCCGTGGCGGCCGTGTGAAAGACCTTCCAGGTGTGCGTTATCACATTCTGCGCGGTGTGCTTGATACGCAGGGCGTTAAAGATCGCCGTCAGCGTCGTTCGAAATATGGCGCGAAGCGTCCGAAGTAAGAGGATACAGACATGTCCCGTCGTCACAGCGCTGAAAAACGCGAAGTTTTGCCCGACGCCAAATTTGGTGATCGTGTTCTGACAAAGTTCATGAATAATCTGATGATCGATGGTAAAAAATCGGTCGCAGAAAAGATCGTTTACAACGCGTTTGATCGCGTTGAGCAGCGTCTCAAGCGCGCGCCTGTGGAAGTGTTCCACGAAGCGCTCGACAACATCAAACCTGCTGTTGAAGTGCGCTCCCGCCGTGTGGGCGGTGCGACCTATCAGGTTCCCGTTGAAGTGCGCCCCGAGCGCCGTGAAGCGCTTGCGATCCGCTGGCTGATCAACGCGGCCCGTGCTCGTAACGAAAACACCATGGAAGAGCGCCTTGCAGGCGAATTGGTGGATGCGGTCAACGCACGCGGCGCAGCCGTCAAGAAACGTGAAGACACCCACAAGATGGCGGATGCGAACAAAGCGTTCAGCCATTATCGTTGGTAATTTTAATTCTAGCCTGAGGACCACCAGATGGCACGCGAATATCCGCTGGAGCGCTACCGCAACTTTGGGATTATGGCCCATATTGACGCGGGCAAAACCACAACCACAGAACGTATCCTGTATTACACAGGCCGCTCGCACAAGATCGGCGAAGTGCATGATGGCGCGGCCACCATGGACTGGATGGAGCAGGAGCAGGAGCGTGGGATCACCATTACCTCCGCTGCGACCACCACGTTCTGGCAGTGGCAAGAAGACCCATCCGCGGAAGGCACTTCGGACACGAAGTTCCGCTATAACATCATCGACACACCCGGACACGTTGACTTCACCATCGAAGTTGAGCGTTCTTTGGCTGTTCTCGATGGAGCGGTTTGCTTGCTTGATGGTAACGCGGGCGTTGAGCCTCAGACGGAAACCGTTTGGCGTCAGGCGGATCGCTACAAGGTTCCCCGTATCGTGTTCGTAAACAAGATGGACAAGATCGGCGCTGACTTCTTCAACTGCGTGAAGATGATCAAAGACCGCACAGGTGCAACACCTGTTCCTGTGAACTTCCCCATCGGTGCCGAAGACAAGCTGGAAGGCATTGTCGACCTGATCACGATGGAAGAATGGGTTTGGGAAGGCGAAGACCTTGGTGCATCTTGGAAGCGCCAGCCAATCCGCGCTGACTTGCAGGATACGGCTGACGAGTGGCGCTCGATCCTGATCGAGAATGCGGTTGAGCAGGACGATGCGGCGATGGAAGCCTATCTCGAAGGCAACGAGCCAGACATCGCGACCCTGCGCAAGCTGATCCGTAAAGGCACCTTGTCCTTGAGCTTTGTGCCTGTATTGGGCGGCTCTGCGTTCAAGAACAAAGGCGTTCAGCCTTTGCTCAACGCTGTGATTGACTTCTTGCCCGGCCCTCTCGATGTGGTCGACTACATGGGCTTTAAGCCAGGCGATGAGACGGAAACTCGTAACATTGCACGCCGCGCAGATGACAACATGGCCTTTGCAGGTCTGGCGTTCAAAATCATGAACGACCCGTTTGTTGGCTCCTTGACCTTTACCCGTATCTACTCGGGCAAATTGGAAAAGGGCGGTTCTATCCTCAATGCGACCAAAGGCAAAAAAGAGCGTGTTGGTCGTATGATGATGATGCACTCCAACAACCGCGAAGAGATTGATGAGGCCTTTGCAGGCGACATCATCGCCTTGGCAGGTCTGAAAGAAACCACAACAGGTGACACGCTTTGTGATGCGGCAGATCCTGTGGTTCTCGAAACCATGACCTTCCCCGATCCTGTGATCGAGATCGCGATTGAGCCAAAGACAAAGAACGACCAAGAGAAAATGTCTCAAGGTCTTCAGCGTTTGGCGGCAGAAGACCCCTCCTTCCGTGTGGAAACTGACCTTGAATCAGGCCAGACCATCATGAAGGGCATGGGCGAATTGCACCTCGACATTCTGGTGGATCGTCTGAAGCGTGAATTCAAAGTGGAAGCGAATATTGGTGCGCCTCAGGTGGCCTATCGCGAAACCATTGGTCACGCGGTTGAGCATACCTACACCCACAAGAAGCAGTCGGGTGGTTCGGGTCAATACGCCGAAGTTAAGTTGGAAATCACGCCAACTGAACCTGGCGAAGGCTATAGCTTTGAGTCGCGCATCGTTGGTGGTGCTGTTCCTAAGGAATACATCCCCGGTGTTGAAAAGGGCATCCAGTCTGTTATGGACTCTGGCCCGCTCGCAGGCTTCCCTGTGATCGACTTCAAAGTCGCGCTTTTGGACGGTAAATTCCACGATGTGGACTCCTCCGTTCTCGCCTTCGAAATCGCATCTCGTATGTGTATGCGCGAAGGTCTGAAAAAAGCAGGCGCGAAACTGCTTGAGCCGATGATGAAGGTCGAGGTGGTCACCCCTGAAGAATACACAGGGTCGATCATTGGCGATTTGACATCGCGCCGTGGTCAGGTTTCTGGCCAAGAGCCACGCGGTAACGCTGTTGCGATCAATGCCTTCGTTCCGTTGGCGAATATGTTTGGCTACATCAACACTCTGCGTTCGATGTCTTCGGGCCGCGCGCAGTTCACCATGCTGTTCGATCACTACAATCCTGTTCCGCAGAACATCTCGGACGAGATTCAATCGAAATACGCCTAAACCAGGGTGGCGGGGTGAACCCCGCCCTACCCACCAACCGTAGGGCGGGCAGTTTCCCGCCGCTCTGAACAAGACAAGGAGGCCATCATGGCAAAGGAAAAGTTTGAACGTAATAAGCCGCACGTGAACATTGGCACGATTGGTCACGTTGACCACGGCAAGACGACACTGACAGCGGCGATCACGAAGTATTTTGGTGATTTTAAGGCGTATGATCAGATTGACGGCGCACCTGAAGAGAAGGCGCGTGGGATCACGATTTCGACTGCGCATGTTGAGTATGAGACAGATGCGCGTCACTACGCGCATGTGGACTGCCCTGGTCACGCTGACTATGTGAAGAACATGATCACCGGTGCGGCGCAGATGGACGGCGCGATCTTGGTTGTGAACGCGGCGGACGGCCCTATGCCACAGACGCGCGAGCACATTTTGCTTGGTCGTCAGGTTGGTATCCCTGCGATGGTTGTTTACATGAACAAAGTCGATCAGGTTGATGACGAAGAGTTGTTGGAACTTGTTGAGATGGAAATCCGCGAGCTTCTGTCTTCCTACGACTTCCCTGGCGATGACATTCCTGTTGTTAAAGGGTCTGCTTTGGCTGCGATGGAAGGCCGTGACGCAGAGATCGGTGAGAACTCGATCCGCGCGTTGATGGAAGCTGTTGACAGCTACATCCCAACGCCTGCACGCGCAGTTGACCAGCCATTCTTGATGCCAATTGAAGACGTGTTCTCGATTTCTGGCCGCGGCACAGTTGTGACGGGCCGTGTTGAGCGTGGTGTGATCAATGTGGGTGACGAGATTGAGATCGTTGGTATCCGCGACACCTCCAAGACGACCTGCACAGGCGTTGAGATGTTCCGCAAGCTGCTTGACCGTGGTGAAGCGGGCGACAATATCGGCGCGCTTCTGCGTGGTGTCGACCGTGAGGGCGTTGAGCGTGGTCAGGTTCTCTGCAAGCCAGGTTCTGTGAAGCCACATACGAAGTTCGAAGCTGAGGCCTATATCCTCACAAAAGAAGAAGGTGGTCGTCACACCCCATTCTTCGCGAACTACCGTCCTCAGTTCTACTTCCGCACCACGGACGTTACCGGCACTGTGACCCTGCCTTCTGGCACGGAAATGGTTATGCCTGGCGACAACCTGAAGTTCGAAGTCGAGCTGATCGCCCCCATCGCGATGGAAGATGGTCTGCGCTTCGCCATCCGCGAAGGCGGCCGCACAGTCGGCGCAGGCGTGGTCTCCAAAATCATCGCTTAAGATTTGAGATTGGCACGCGGGGGAAACCCCGCGTGCCATCTTCACCCGCTGGGTGCAATTTCGCACCCAAATTGAAACCGGTTCGACGAGGGAATGTGGTGACACATTGCCCTCCTCTCAATCGTAAAGGATCAGAGTAATGGCCATTCAAAGCCAAAACATCCGTATCCGCCTCAAGGCGTTTGATTACCGCGTTCTGGATGCCAGCACGCAGGAAATCGTGAACACCGCCAAGCGGACGGGTGCACAGGTGCGCGGGCCTATCCCGCTGCCAAACAAGATCGAAAAATTCACTGTTCTGCGTGGGCCTCACATCGACAAGAAGAGCCGCGACCAGTGGGAAATTCGCACCCATAAGCGTCTGTTGGATATTGTTGATCCAACACCACAGACTGTGGATGCATTGATGAAGCTCGACCTCGCCGCTGGCGTGGATGTCGAGATCAAGGTCTAAGGGGGGCATCGGATATGTTGCGCTCTGGAGTGATCGCTAAAAAATTGGGTATGACCCGCCTGTTCATGGAAGATGGTCGTCAGATCCCTGTGACTGTTTTGCAATTGGATGGTCTTCAGGTTGTGGCACAGCGCACCACTGACAAAGATGGCTACACTGCCATCCAGCTCGGTGCAGGTTCCGCAAAAGCAAAGCGCGTTTCGGCGCCAATGCGCGGCCATTTCGCCGCTGCAAAGGTTGAGCCTAAGCGTAAGCTTGCGGAATTCCGTGTTGACCCTGAGAATTTGGTGGCCGTTGGTGAAGAAATCACTGCAGACCATTATTTCGAAGGTCAATTCGTTGACGTGTCTGGCACCTCGACCGGTAAAGGTTTCGCGGGTGCGATGAAGCGCCATAACTTTGGCGGTTTGCGTGCGTCTCACGGCGTTTCGATCAGCCACCGTTCGCATGGTTCGACAGGTCAGTGTCAAGATCCTGGTCGCGTGTTTAAGGGCAAGAAAATGGCAGGCCATTTGGGCTCGGTGCGCGTCACCACTCAAAACCTGCAAGTTGTTCGCACCGATGCAGATCGTGGCCTGATCATGGTCAAAGGCGCTGTTCCTGGCACCAAAGGTGGTTGGGTGACCATCAAAGACGCGGTGAAAAAGCCATTCCCTGAGAATGCTGTTTTGCCTGCTGCTTTGAAATCCGCCGCCGCCGCAGCTGCGCCTGCAATCGAGGCCCCCGCAGAGGACGCCCCCGCCGAGGGAGGTGAAGCATAATGAAACTTAACGTCATTAAATTGGACGGTGGCAAAGCGGGATCTGTTGATCTTGGCGATGACATTTTTGGTCTTGAGCCCCGTGCTGACATCCTGCACCGCGTTGTCCGTTGGCAGCGTAACAAGGCGCAGGCAGGCACGCACAAGGTTAAAACCCGTTCTGAAGTCAGCTATTCGACCAAGAAGATCTATCGCCAAAAGGGCACTGGTGGCGCGCGCCACGGGTCTCGTAAGGCGCCGATCTTCCGTAAGGGTGGCATTTACAAAGGCCCAACCCCACGCAGCCATGCGCACGAGCTTCCTAAGAAGTTTCGTAAGCTTGGTCTGAAGCACGCTTTGTCTGCCAAAGTGGCGGCAGGCGAGTTGGTGATCATCGAAGCAGCGGCCATGGCCGAGGCGAAAACCGCACAATTGGCCAAGCAGGTGAAGAACCTTGGTTGGAAGCGTGCCTTGATCATTGACGGTGCAACGGTTGATGCGAACTTCGCCCAAGCGGCGCGCAACATCGAGGGTCTCGATGTGCTGCCATCCATGGGCGCGAATGTCTATGACATCCTCAAGCGCGACACTCTGGTGTTGACGAAGGCGGGTGTCGAAGCACTGGAGGCTCGCCTAAAATGAGCACTAAGCCAGAACATTATGACGTGATCCGCCGCCCGATCATCACGGAAAAAGCCACTATGGCCTCCGAGAACAATGCGGTTGTGTTCGAAGTTGCGATTGATGCGAATAAACCCCAGATCAAGGAGGCTGTTGAAAGCCTGTTTGGTGTGAAGGTGAAAGCGGTCAATACAACTGTCACCAAAGGCAAGAACAAGCGTTTCCGTGGCATCGCGGGCACCCGTAAGGATGTCAAGAAGGCCTATGTAACGCTCGAAGAAGGCAACACAATCGACGTGGCCACAGGTCTTTGATCTGTCCCACGTTCGGGCGTTTTGCCTGATCTGACCTCAGCGAGGCCCCGACTGCGGATGCGGTTGGGGCCTTGTTCATCGCAAAGGCGGCTGCACAGTCGGGAAGGGGCCTTGACCTTGGGGCTTCACTTTCCTACACAGCGCCATCGCGATAGCCCCAGATTCGTCTGGGGCTTTGCTGTTGTTCGCATGAACGACATTTCACTGGGACCTTCGGGGCCCTCATTTATCGGTCACCCAATTCGGGGGACTTACAACATAGGTGGGTTTTTAATTACCTGCCGTTAGCAAACGGAAGACAGAAAGCATGGCACTTAAGTCGTATAAGCCGACGACGCCGGGCCAGCGCGGGCTGGTGCTGATCGACCGTTCGGAGCTGTGGAAAGGACGTCCTGTCAAATCCTTGACTGAGGGTTTGACGAAAAAGGGCGGTCGGAACAATACCGGACGGATTACCGCACGCCGCCGCGGTGGTGGCGCGAAGCGTCTCTATCGTATCGTGGATTTCAAGCGTCGTAAATTTGACGTCACAGCCACGGTTGAACGGATCGAATACGATCCTAACCGCACCGCCTTCATCGCGTTGCTCCGCTACAGCGATGGCGAGCAGGCCTATATCCTCGCGCCACAGCGTTTGGCTGTTGGGGATGCGGTTGTCGCCTCTGCAAAAGCAGATATTAAGCCCGGTAACGCAATGCCATTTTCGGGCATGCCCATCGGGACAATCGTTCACAATATCGAATTGAAGCCCGGCAAGGGTGGCCAAATCGCACGCGCGGCGGGCACGTATGCCCAGTTCGTTGGTCGTGACGGTGGCTATGCTCAGATCCGCCTCTCTTCTGGTGAATTGCGTTTGGTGCGTCAGGAATGCATGGCAACCATTGGTGCCGTGTCAAACCCTGACAACTCGAACCAAAACCTTGGTAAAGCGGGCCGCGTCCGCCACATGGGAAAGCGTCCAAGCGTCCGTGGTGTTGCGATGAACCCAATCGATCACCCACATGGTGGTGGTGAAGGCCGCACATCTGGTGGCCGTACGCCAGTTACCCCATGGGGTAAGGATACCAAGGGCACACGCACCCGCAACAAGAACAAGGCATCGCAGAAGCTGATTATCCGCTCGCGTCATGCCAAGAAGAAAGGGCGTTAATAGATGAGCCGTTCTGTATGGAAAGGCCCTTTTGTCGACGCATACGTCCTCAAGAAGGCAGAAAAAGCGCGGGAGTCTGGGCGCAACGAAGTGATCAAAATCTGGTCGCGCCGTTCAACCATCCTGCCGCAATTCGTTGGCCTCACCTTTGGTGTCTATAACGGGCAAAAGCACATCCCCGTGAACGTCACTGAAGACATGATCGGTCAGAAATTCGGTGAATATTCTCCAACGCGCACCTATTACGGGCACGCTGCGGATAAGAAAGCGAAAAGGAAGTAAGCCATGGGCAAGGATAAGAATCCCCGCCGCGTGGCGGACAATGAAGCGATGGCAAAACTGCGCATGTTGCGCACAAGCCCGCAGAAATTGAACCTCGTCGCGCAAATGATCCGTGGGAAGAAAGTTGACAAGGCTTTGACCGCGTTGACCTTTTCCAACAAGCGCATCGCGATTGACGTGAAGAAATGCCTTCAGTCTGCCATTGCGAATGCTGAAAACAACCACAGCCTTGATGTGGATGAATTGGTCGTTGCCGAAGCATATGTTGGCAAGAACCTGATCATGAAGCGTGGTCGTCCACGTGCCCGTGGTCGGTTTGGCCGCATCCACAAGCCGTTCTCTGAACTAACCATCAAGGTTCGCCAGGTCGAGGAGCAAGCGTAATGGGTCATAAGGTAAATCCAATTGGCATGCGCCTGCAGGTCAACCGCACTTGGGACAGCCGCTGGTATGCGGACACCAAGGATTACGGCAACCTGTTGCTCGAAGATCTGCGTATGCGTGAATTCGTGGCGAAAGAGTGCAAGCAAGCTGGTGTCTCCAAAGTCATCATCGAGCGCCCGCACCGCAAGTGCCGCGTCACCATCCACACCGCTCGCCCTGGTGTTATTATCGGGAAAAAAGGTGCGGATATTGAAGGCCTGCGCAAAAAGCTGGCCGCAATGACCGACAGCGAATTGCACCTCAACATCGTTGAAGTGCGCAAGCCAGAAGTTGATGCGGCATTGGTGGCAGAGTCCATCGCTCAGCAGCTTGAGCGCCGCGTTTCGTTCCGCCGCGCAATGAAGCGCGCCGTGCAGAACGCGATGCGCATGGGTGCCTTGGGTATCCGTGTTAACGTGGCTGGTCGCTTGGGTGGCGCTGAAATCGCCCGCACCGAATGGTATCGTGAGGGCCGCGTGCCGCTTCACACATTGCGCGCAGACATTGACTACGCGCATGCACAAGCGTCCACACCTTACGGGATCATTGGGATCAAGGTCTGGATCTTCAAGGGTGAAATCCTTGAGCATGATCCATCGGCGCGTGATCGCCGTTTGGCCGAAATGCAGGATAGCGGTGGGGCACCACGCCCGCGCCGTGATCGCTGAGGAGTTTGACAGATGCTGCAACCAAAGCGCACAAAATTCCGCAAGATGCACAAAGGCCGCATCAAGGGTGAAGCAAAAGGCGGGTCTGACCTGAACTTTGGCACTTTTGGCCTGAAAGCCCTTCAGCCTGAGCGCGTTACCGCGCGCCAGATCGAAGCTGCCCGCCGCGCCCTGACACGCCACATGAAGCGTCAAGGTCGTGTATGGATCCGCATCTTCCCTGACACCCCTGTAACTTCGAAACCAACCGAAGTGCGTATGGGTAAAGGTAAAGGTTCGGTCGATTACTGGGCATGCAAGGTCAAACCAGGCCGCGTTATGTTTGAGATTGACGGCGTTAACGAAGAAATCGCACGCGAGGCGCTGCGCCTTGCCGCGATGAAGCTGCCAATCAAAACACGCACCGTGGCACGCGAAGACTGGTAATTTCAGTTTCGTTTGTGAAAATCAAAACCCCCGCAGAGCAATCTGCGGGGGTTTTTCTTTAGTCCCAACGATAATTAAAGCTGACGCTGATCCGCTCATCCTCGGCCATATTCATCGGCACCTCATGGCGCAACCAGCTTTCCCATAGCAGCACATCACCGACATTCGGTTTTACATAGATAAAGGGCTGTAATTCTGCGCGTGCGGTCTTGGCCCGCGTTGGGGCCGCCATCATGCGCGACAGGCGCGGGTCTTCCAGTTTCAACGCCGATGCACCTTCGGGCATTGAAACATAGGTCGTCCCCGAAATCACCGAATGCGGATGAATATGCGAGCTATGCGTGCCGCCTTCGGGCAGGATGTTGATCCATAAATCTTCAAGAATCAGAGCGCGGCCATCCAGATCGAATTCCAAATCCTTGACGAATTCAGCGACATGATGATCGAGAATTTTCACCAAATCCGCAAAGATCGGAAAGCGCCAAGGCAGATCGGTGAGCGAGGCATAGGACGTATATCCAGGATATCCGTTTTCCTCGCACCATGTTTGACCTGCTTCGTCATCTTCTGCGATAACCAGGCAAGATTGCTCTAACTCGGCCAAATCAAGGTGAGGGGCTGCCTCGTGCAGATTGCCGTGATAGAGGAGTGTGACGAATAAGGATGATATCTGTGCCATAGGCCTTCCTTAGATCAAGATGCGCCAAGCCGCGCGGAGCGGATGACGGAACCATAGCCTAGGTCTAGGTGCGGGGCGAGGGCAGACCACAACCGCCTTTGAAAAACGCGGATAAATTCCCCCGTGGGGTTGCCATATGCCCAAGATGCGCGTATGTGCCGCCCTTATCCACCTACTCCAACGGAATCAGGGTGACGCTTTTTGCGGCCCTCCGTTGATTGTTGAAAAGGAAGACCAACGCGATGAACGCGCAAGACCTACGTGATAAAACGCCTGACCAGCTGCGTGATCAGCTTGTTCAGTTGAAGAAGGAAGCGTTTAACCTGCGCTTCCAACAGGCCACTGGCCAATTGGAAAACACCGCCCGTATGCGCCAAGTGCGCCGTGACGTGGCCCGTGTGAACACGATTCTATCTCAGAAGGCAGCAGCAGCCGCAGGGGAGGCCAACTAATGCCCAAACGTATCCTGCAAGGTGTTGTCACCTCTGATCAGAATGAACAAACCGTCACCGTGTCTGTAGAGCGCCGCTTTACGCACCCAGTGATGAAGAAGACGGTTCGTAAGTCCAAGAAGTATCGGGCCCACGATCCGCAGAACCAATTCAAAGTTGGCGATATCGTCCGCATTCAGGAATGTGCGCCAATTTCGAAGTCGAAACGCTGGGAAGTCATCGCAAACTAAGCGCTGAATTTCAGTTTAACGAAACCCTGGGGGTAATGTCCGCATCGGCGCCCCCAAAGGTCGGGAGATACCACTATGATCCAGATGCAGACCAATCTGGATGTAGCTGACAACTCTGGCGCTCGCCGAGTTCAGTGCATCAAGGTTCTGGGTGGATCCAAGCGGAAATATGCCTCGGTGGGTGACATCATCGTGGTCTCCGTTAAGGAAGCCATCCCACGCGGTCGTGTAAAGAAGGGCGATGTCCGGAAGGCCGTTGTCGTGCGAACCGCAAAAGAAGTACGCCGCGAAGATGGCACAGCCATCCGTTTCGACCGCAATGCGGCCGTGATCCTCAACAACAACAACGAGCCTGTTGGCACCCGTATCTTCGGGCCAGTTGTGCGTGAGTTGCGTGCGAAGAACTTCATGAAGATCATCTCGCTCGCTCCGGAGGTGCTGTAATATGGCTGCCAAGTTGAAAAAGGGCGACAAGGTCGTCGTGCTTGCTGGCAAGGATAAGGGCAAAGAGGGTGAAATCTCTGCCGTTATGCCAAAGGCCAACAAAGCCATCGTGGACGGCGTGAACATCGCCATCCGTCACACCCGCCAATCTGCACAGGGCCAAGGCGGCCGCCTTCCAAAGGCGATGCCAATTGACCTGTCCAATCTGGCGCTTCTGGACAAAAACGGCAAACCCACCCGTGTTGGCTTCAAGGTTGAAGACGGCAAGAAGGTGCGTATCGCCAAAACCACGGGGGAGGCCATCTAATGCTTGATACGGCAAACTATACCCCACGCCTGAAGGCGGCTTTTGCTTCGACTGTTCGCCCTGCGATGAAGGAAGAGTTCGGCTATAAGAACGATATGCAAATCCCACGTTTGGATAAAATTGTTCTGAACATCGGCGCAGGCGCCGAAGCCGTGCGTGACAGTAAAAAAGTCAAATCCGCTCAGGAAGACCTCAGCGCGATTGCAGGCCAGCAGGCCGTTGTGACCAAGGCAAAGAAATCCATCGCGGGCTTCCGTGTTCGCGAAGATATGCCTCTTGGCGCAAAGGTTACCCTGCGCGGCGACCGCATGTATGAATTCCTTGATCGTCTGATCACTGTGGCTATGCCGCGCATCCGCGACTTCCGCGGCGTGTCTGGCAAATCCTTTGACGGCCGTGGCAACTACGCCATGGGCATCAAAGAACATATCGTTTTCCCTGAAATCAACTTCGACAAGGTCGACGAGGTTTGGGGAATGGACATTATCATTTGCACCACCGCGAAAACTGACGCGGAAGCCAAGGCGCTGTTGAAGCATTTCAACATGCCCTTCAATTCGTGATCGCGGGAGGAGAGTAGAACAATGGCAAAGAAGTCCATGGTTGCACGCGAAGTTAAGCGCCAAAAGCTTGTTGCGAAATACGCAACAAAGCGTGCCGCGCTGAAAGAAATCGCGAATGATGAATCGAAGCCGATGGAAGAGCGTTTTAAAGCTCGTCTGAAACTGGCAGAGCTGCCACGTAACAGCTCCGCCACTCGTCTTCATAACCGTTGCCAGCTCACGGGGCGCCCAAAGGCCTATTACCGTAAGCTGAAAGTCTCGCGTATCATGCTGCGTGAATTGGCCTCGAACGGCCAAATCCCCGGCATGGTTAAGTCGAGCTGGTAAGGAGGTCTGACAGATGAATGATCCTCTTGGTGATATGCTGACCCGCATCCGCAATGCGCAGATGCGTGGCAAGTCCACAGTCGTGACGCCCGCTTCCAAGCTGCGTGCTTGGGTTTTGGATGTGTTGGCCGATGAAGGCTATATCCGCGGCTACGAGCGCACCTCTGATGCCGCAGGGCATCCTGCGCTGGAAATCAGCCTGAAATACTATGAAGGCAGCCCCGTGATCCGCGAGATTAAGCGCGTATCCACCCCCGGTCGTCGTGTTTACATGAACGTGCAGGATATTCCGCAGGTTCGGCAAGGTCTTGGTGTTTCCATCGTCTCCACCTCCAAAGGTGTGATGTCCGATGCGAATGCACGTCAGGCCAATGTCGGCGGCGAAGTTCTCTGCACCGTATTCTAAGGAGGCCTGAAGCATGTCTCGTATTGGGAAAAAACCGGTCGGACTGCCTGGTGGTGTAACAGCCACTGTGTCTGGCCAGACGATCGAGGTGAAGGGGCCAAAAGGCACCCGTAGCTTTACCGCCACCGATGATGTCACAATCGCAGTCAATGACAACGCGGTTGATGTGACACCACGCGGCAAGTCCAAGCGTGCGCGCCAGCAATGGGGTATGAGCCGTTCGATGGTTCAGAACCTCGTCACTGGCGTGACGGATGGCTTCAAGAAAGAGCTGGAGATCACAGGTGTGGGTTATCGCGCCGCTATCCAAGGCAATGTTCTGAAACTGTCCTTGGGTTATAGCCACGATGTGGATTTCCAAGTGCCACAAGGTGTGACGGTGACAACACCAAAGCCAACCGAAGTGGTGATCGAAGGGATTGATCAGCAATTGGTCGGTCAGGTTGCAGCAAACATTCGCGAATGGCGTGCGCCCGAGCCTTACAAGGGCAAGGGGATCCGCTATAAGGGCGAATATATCTTCCGCAAGGAAGGTAAGAAGAAGTAAGGGCGACGAAGATGGCAAACAGCAAACGAGAACTGTTCCTCAAGCGCCGCCTGCGCGTTCGGAACAAGCTGCGGAAAATGGCAGACGGGCGCGCGCGCCTCTCTGTTCACCGCTCGAACAAGAATATCAGCGTTCAGTTGATCGACGATGTAAAAGGCGTGACTTTGGCCTCGGCATCTTCGCTCGAAAAAGATCTGGGCGTTCTTGGCAAGAACAATGTCGAAGCGGCCGCAAAAGTGGGCGCAGCGATTGCAGACCGTGCAAAGAAAGCGGGCGTGTCGGAATGCTATTTCGACCGTGGCGGTTTCTTGTTCCACGGCCGCGTCAAAGCTTTGGCTGACGCAGCCCGCGAAGGTGGTTTGAAGTTCTAATCCATGTAGGCGGCGCGCAAGTGCCGCCTCGATGATCGGGGAGAGGGCCTTTCATGTGCCCCTCACTGCGATTGACCAAAACAGGCGCGCGGGATGCGCCAGAACTGAAGGATGCCAAACATGGCAGAACGTGAACAACGTCGGGGCCGTCGCCGCGAAGAGCGCGAAGAAACCCCAGAATTCGCCGACCGTCTGGTCGCAATCAACCGCGTATCGAAGACCGTAAAAGGTGGTAAGCGTTTCGGCTTTGCCGCTCTGGTGGTTGTCGGTGACCAGCGTGGTCGTGTGGGCTTTGGCAAAGGGAAAGCCAAAGAAGTTCCTGAAGCGATCCGTAAGGCAACCGAACAAGCCAAGCGCAACCTTATTCGCGTGCCTCTGCGCGAAGGCCGCACCCTGCACCACGATGCGCAGGGCCGTCATGGCGCAGGCAATGTCGTGATGCGCACCGCCCCTGAAGGGACGGGGATCATCGCGGGTGGTCCAATGCGCGCCGTGTTCGAGATGCTTGGCATCAAGGACGTTGTTGCGAAATCATTGGGCTCGCAGAACCCTTACAACATGATCCGCGCAACCCTTGATGGTCTGCGTCAGGAAAGCTCGCCTCGTCAGGTGGCTGCGCGCCGCGGCAAGAAAGTTGCCGACATCCTGCGCAAGCCCGAAGCCGAAGTTGCGGCAGACGCCTGAGGAGAGTGAGCAATGGCTAAAACTATCGTTGTAAAACAGATCGGCTCGCCGATCCGCCGCCCTCAAGATCAGCGCGCAACGCTGATTGGTTTGGGTTTGAACAAGATGCACAAAACCCGCGAGTTGGAAGATACCCCTTCCGTGCGTGGCATGATCAACAAGATCCCGCATCTGGTAGAAATCATTGAGGAGCGCGGGTAATCCGCGCCCTTAATCCTGCCCCAGCTTTCTGGGGCGCTTTTGATCATTGTGCCGCGTTTGCCGCCACGGTCGCTCGGGTGGCAATTCCGGCTAAAGGAGTAGCGACATGAAACTGAATGAATTGCGCGATAACCCAGGTGCAACCAAGAAAGCCAAGCGAATTGGTCGTGGCCCTGGTTCTGGCAAAGGTAAAATGGGTGGCCGTGGTATCAAAGGTCAGAAATCCCGTTCGGGTGTGGCCATCAACGCCTATGAAGGCGGTCAGATGCCCCTCTATCAGCGCCTTCCAAAGCGTGGCTTCAACAAGCCAAACCGTAAAGAATTCGCTGTCATCAATTTGGGCCTGATCGAGAAATTCCTCGAGGCGGGCAAATTGGACGCAAAAGCAGAAATTACCGAAGATGCATTGGTTGCATCGGGCTTGGTGCGCCGCAAGTTGGACGGCATCCGCGTTTTGGCCAAAGGTGACATCTCGAAGAAAGTAACGATCACTGTCACAGGTGCTTCCAAAGCAGCGGTTGAAGCTGTTGAAAAAGCAGGTGGCAAGCTCAACGTAGCGGCACCAGCAGCGGCAGAGTAATCTGCCGCAGGCTTTCGACCAAGATGAGCCTTGAGACTTGCGGCTGAGCCGCATACATCAAGGGCAGGGTTTTTCGCGCCGCAAGATCGCAAGCTCGGTCTTGCGGCGCAATATATGATGAGGGGCGGTATGGCTTCAGCAGCTGAACAGATGGCGGCTAATCTGAGTTGGAAGTCGTTTGGCAAAGCGTCCGAATTGCGCCAGCGCATTTGGTTCACGCTTGGTCTTTTGATCATTTATCGGATCGGCACCTATATTCCTGTTCCAGGGATTGACGGACAAGAGTTGCGCAATTTCTTTGACGCGGCCTCTGCAGGTCTGGGCGGTGTTTTGAACATGTTCACAGGCGGCGCCCTAAGCCGCATGGGTGTGTTCGCATTGGGGATCATGCCCTATATCTCGGCCTCGATCATTGTGCAGCTGATGACCTCGATGGTGCCTGCCTTGGAGCAGTTGAAGAAAGAGGGCGAACAGGGCCGTAAGAAAATCAACCAATATACGCGCTACGGCACGGTCGCCTTGGCAACCGCGCAGGCCTATGGTCTGGCCGTCAGCATGGAGTCGGGCGGTCTTGCCTCGGATCCGGGTTGGTATTTCCGCGCGGCCTGTCTGATCACCCTTGTGGGCGGCACGATGTTCCTGATGTGGCTTGGCGAGCAGATCACGCAGCGCGGCATCGGTAACGGCATTTCTCTGATCATCTTTGTTGGTATCATCGCAGAAATCCCTGCGGCTCTGGCGCAGTTTTTTGAACAGGGCCGTTCTGGTGCCTTGTCGACGCCTATGGTTTTGGGCGTGATTGTGATGTTGATCGCAACGCTGTTTTTCGTGGTGTTCATGGAACGCAGCCTTCGCAAGATCCACATCCAATACCCCCGCCGCCAAGTCGGCATGAAGGTCTATGATGGCGGCAGCAGTCATTTGCCGATCAAAGTTAACCCCGCGGGCGTGATCCCAGCGATCTTCGCATCATCCTTGTTGTTGTTGCCAACAACCATGACGACCTTTTCGGGCAGTGAGGCGGCAGGGCCAGTTCTGTCATGGATCCTTGCAAATTTTGGCCCCGGTCAGCCCCTCTATCTGCTGTTCTTTGCAGGTATGCTGATTTTCTTCACCTATTTCTACACGCTGAACGTGGCCTTTAAGACCGATGATGTGGCGGACAATCTGAAAAACCAAAATGGGTTTATCCCGGGCATCCGTCCTGGTCAGCGCACTTCGGAATATTTGGAATATGTTGTGAACCGTGTTCTTGTGCTTGGTGCAGGGTATTTGACCTTAGTCGCCCTCTTGCCCGAGATTGTGCGCTCGAACTTGTCAATCACGGCTTATTTCGGCGGCACATCCATTCTGATCATCGTCTCGGTCGGCATGGATACGGTGCAGCAGATCCAATCGCATTTGCTGGCCCATCAATACGAGGGCTTGCTTGAGCGATCTCAACTGCGTGGCCGCAAAGGGACGGGCGCGGGGCGTGCCAAGCGCCGCACGCCACAGCGCAAATGACTGCGATTATTCTTCTCGGCCCCCCAGGCGCGGGTAAGGGAACCCAAGCGCGCCGCTTGGTTGAGGCGCGTGGCATGGTTCAGCTTTCCACTGGGGATATGTTGCGCGAGGCGCAGGCCTCTGGCACGGAAATGGGCAAACGGGTCGCCGATGTGATGGCCCGTGGTGAATTGGTGACGGATGAGATTGTCATTGGCCTGATCCGCGAGAAACTAGATGCTGGCCCTGCTGGCGGCGTCATCTTTGACGGGTTTCCCCGCACCTTGGCACAGGCAGATGCGCTTGAGGCATTGCTGGCCGAGATGGGTCTTGCACTTGATGCCGTGATTGAAATGCGTGTGGATGATGAGGCTCTTGTGGCGCGGATCACGGCGCGTTCAACCTGCGGTGGTTGCGGTGAGGTGTATAATGACATCACCAAACCAATTCGTGCCGATGGCACCTGCAGCACCTGTAGCGGTACCGAGTTCAAGCGCCGCGCGGATGACAATGAAGACAGTCTGCGACAGCGCCTGATGGAATATTACAAAAAGACATCGCCGCTGATTGGCTACTACCATGCCAAGGGGCATTTGCAGGCGGTGGATGGTTTGGGCGAGATTGATGCGGTCGCAAGCGGCATCGCAGCCATATTGGATCAGCCCAAATCTTAACCCCTATCCCCTTGACGGGGGAAGGGAAAAAGCCTATGCGCAGGCTTCCCATTAAGGGAATCATCGGGTGGATGCCGCCCGATAAATCGAAAAAGGTCTTGCGGCTTTTTTGCAGCAAGACCTTTTGGTTGTGAAAAAAGGTTCTGGGGCTACGGAACCGCAACGAGAGGAAAGATAAGTGGCACGTATCGCAGGGGTCAACATCCCCACAGCCAAGCGCGTTCCCATTGCGCTGACATATATCACTGGCATTGGCCAATCATCCGCATATTCAATCTGCGAAGCCGTAGGGATCGACCCTGCGCGCCGCGTGAATGAATTGTCTGACGCCGAAGTCTTGAAAATTCGTGAACATATCGATGCGAACTTCACCGTAGAAGGTGACTTGCGCCGTGAAGTTCAGATGAACGTAAAGCGTTTGATGGATTTGGGGTGCTATCGTGGCCTCCGTCATCGCCGCAACCTGCCTGTGCGCGGTCAGCGCACCCACACCAACGCGCGAACCCGTAAGGGGCCTGCAAAGGCAATCGCGGGTAAGAAGAAGTAAGGGGAGGCAGATAAATGGCTCGTGACAAGACCCGCGTAAAACGCAAAGAACGTAAAAACATCGCTGCCGGTGTGGCGCATGTGAACAGCTCGTTCAACAACACAAAAATCCTGATCTCTGACGTGCAGGGCAATGCGATCTCTTGGTCGTCTGCTGGCACGATGGGGTTCAAAGGCAGCCGTAAATCCACCCCCTATGCCGCGCAGATGGCCGCAGAAGATGCGGGCCGCAAGGCACAGGAACATGGTGTGAAAACACTCGAAGTTGAAGTGCAGGGGCCAGGCTCTGGTCGTGAATCCGCACTTCGTGCTTTGGCCGCTGTTGGGTTTCAGATCACGTCTATCCGCGACGTGACCCCAATCGCGCACAATGGCTGCCGCCCGCCAAAGCGTCGCCGCGTGTGACACGTGCGATTTTTCTTGGGCCGCGTGCGCGTCACGCGGCCTGAGTGGTTATTTGATCCTCGAGCGTCTCTGGCCTTGGATCGGTCAGCGACAGGAATGGAGGCTCCACAATGATCCATAAGAATTGGCAAGAACTGATCAAGCCAACCCAGCTGGTTGTAAACCCTGGCACCGACCCTGCGCGCAAGGCAACAGCGATTGCCGAGCCGCTTGAGCGTGGCTTTGGTCTGACCCTTGGCAACGCGCTTCGCCGCGTTTTGATGAGCTCGCTGCAAGGCGCGGCCATCACCTCTGTGCAGATCGACAACGTCTTGCACGAGTTTTCCTCGGTCGCTGGTGTGCGCGAGGATGTAACGGACATCGTTCTCAACCTTAAAGGCGTGGCCTTGCGCATGGAAGTTGAGGGGCCAAAGCGCCTTTCCGTGACCGCAAAAGGGCCTAAGGTTGTCACCGCAGGCGACATTTCCGAAAGCGCAGGTATCGAAGTTCTGAACAAGGATCACGTGATCTGTCACTTGGATGACGGCGCGGATTTCTTCATGGAACTGACGGTGAACACGGGCAAAGGCTATGTCTCTGCAGATAAGAACCGCCCAGAAGATGCGCCAATTGGTCTGATCCCGATTGACGCGATCTATTCGCCCGTCAAGAAAGTATCCTATGACGTGCAGCCGACCCGTGAAGGTCAGGTTCTCGATTATGACAAACTGACTGTCAAAGTCGAAACAGATGGCTCGGTCACCCCTGAGGATGCCTTGGCCTATGCTGCACGTATTTTGCAGGATCAATTGCAGATCTTCGTCAACTTTGACGAGCCAGAAGCCGCAGGTCGTCAGGATGATGATGATGATCTCGAATTCAACCCGCTGCTTCTCAAGAAGGTGGACGAGTTGGAATTGTCGGTTCGCTCTGCAAACTGCCTGAAGAACGACAACATCGTCTATATCGGTGATCTGATTCAGAAAACCGAAGCCGAGATGCTGCGCACACCAAACTTTGGCCGCAAATCCTTGAACGAGATCAAGGAAGTGCTGTCTGGCATGGGTCTGCATTTGGGAATGGATATCGTTGATTGGCCGCCAGACAACATCGAAGAGCTGGCCAAGAAATACGAAGACAATTTTTGATTTCGCAAGGGGCGCGCGTGATGCGCGCCTCTCGCACCCCCCGGGCATCCCGCCCCAATAAGGAGAGAGACGCAACGCACGGCTCTCGGACAAAGCATGAAATGAAGGAGATTTAACCATGCGTCACGGATCTGGCTATCGCCGTCTGAACAGAACCCATGAACACCGCAAAGCGATGTTCTCGAACCTTGCTGGCTCATTGATTGAGCATGAGCAGATCAAAACCACCTTGCCTAAGGCGAAAGACCTGCGCCGTGTGGTTGAGAAGCTGATCACATTGGGCAAGCGCGGTGACTTGCACGCACGCCGTCAAGCGGCTGCTGCGCTGAAGCAAGACGCCCATGTAAAGAAATTGTTCGAAGTTCTTGGCCCCCGCTATGCGGAGCGTCAGGGCGGCTATGTGCGCGTTCTCAAGGCGGGTTTCCGCTATGGTGATATGGCGCCAATGGCCATCATCGAATTCGTGGATCGTGATCCCGAAGCAAAAGGTGCCGCAGATCGTGCGCGCCTTGCTGCAGAAGAAGCGGCTGCTGAATAAGCACACCCCTTTTGCGAATAGTTTTGAAAACCCCTCGCGCCAATCGCGGGGGGTTTTCTTTTTGTGCGACCGCGCATGGGGGATTTTCCTCTGCCCCTGCAAAGGCTAGGCTTTGGCCATGAGTGAGCTCTTTCAATCTGATCCAGACCCCTCCCCAAAGGCGCAGGCTATGCGCCCCTTGGCAGATCGTGTGCGCCCGTCCGAGTTGAAGGATGTGATTGGTCAGCAGCATTTGCTAGGGCCTGAGGGCAGTTTGCGGTTGATGCTGGATACCGGGGTGCTGTCCTCGTTGATTTTCTGGGGGCCACCTGGTGTGGGAAAGACCACGCTTGCGCGGCTTTTGGCGCGCGAGACGGATTTCCACTTTGAGCAGATCAGCGCGATTTTTTCTGGCGTGGCAGAGCTGCGCAAAACATTCGATGCCGCAAAGCTGCGCCGCAAAGCGGGGCAGGGCACGCTTTTATTCGTGGATGAAATCCACCGCTTTAACAAAGCCCAACAAGATAGTTTTTTGCCCCTGATGGAGGATGGCACAATCTTATTAGTGGGGGCCACGACCGAGAACCCAAGTTTTGAGATCAATTCCGCTGTGCTGTCACGCGCGCAGGTTCTCACCTTGAACCGCCTTAGCGAGGACGACCTGCGCGCCCTTTTGGCACGGGCTGAGCGCGAATTGGCGCGCGATTTGGCCTTACCTGAAGAAACTCAAGCGGCCCTCATTGCCATGGCCGATGGGGACGGGCGCGCCATGTTAAACCTCATCGAACAGGTGGCTGCATGGCCCGACCATGCGGGGGTGTCCGCGGCCACGCTCTCTGCGCGGCTACAGCGCCGCGCCGCTCAATATGACAAGTCGGGCGATGGCCATTACAACCTGATTTCTGCTTTGCACAAATCCATTCGCGGGTCTGATCCAGACGCGGCTCTTTATTGGTTCTCGCGCATGTTGGAGGGGGGCGAAGACCCGCGGTTCTTGGCGCGCCGTCTGACGCGTATGGCGGTAGAGGATGTTGCCCTTGCTGACCCACAGGCGCAGCAGGTGTGTTTGGCCGCGTGGCAAAGCTACGAGCGTTTGGGCTCGCCCGAGGGTGAGCTGGCCTTGGCCAATGCTGTGATCTATCTGGCCCTCGCGCCAAAATCGAATGCCGCCTATGTCGCCTATAAGGCCGCGCGTAAATTGGCGGCGCAGACAGGATCGCTTGCCCCGCCGAAGCATATCTTAAACGCCCCAACCAAGCTGATGAAAGAGCAGGGCTATGGCGCAGGCTATGCCTATGATCACGATACTGAAGATGGGTTTTCTGGGCAGAATTACTTTCCCGATACAATCACGCGCCCCAGTTTCTATGAACCTGTAGAGCGTGGGTTTGAGCGCGATCTTGGAAAGCGGGTAGCATATTTTGCGAAGCTTAGGCGCGACCGAAACCGCGATGAGTGACCCGTGCCGCGGCTTTTGGTTGACAACAGACAGGCAGGGGCAGAAAGAGCCACCCATGATTTGGACAGTTTTTCAGGTGGCCCTTGGGGGCGCGATTGGTGCATCGCTGCGCTATCTTGTTGGCGTAGGTCTACATCGTGCGCTTGGGCCGACCGCTTTTCCCGTTGGGGTGATCTCGGTCAATATTCTTGGCTCTTTCTTGATGGGTCTTTTTGTGGGCCTTGCCGCACAGCGCGGGCTGACCCATTTATCCCCTTTCGTCATGACGGGGATCTTGGGCGGGTTTACAACATTTTCTTCCTTTTCGCTTGAGGTCATCACGCTTTATGAGCGGGGCGATTTAGGGTTGGCGGCGGCCTATATTCTGGGCTCGGTCATCCTTTCTCTCGTTGCGATTTTCTTGGGGTTGATGCTGACACGGGTGGCGCTGCCATGATGGGTGTTCAGGTTTTGGCTGTCGCGGATGCAGATGCGGACCAGCGGCTTGATCGGTGGTTCCGCCGCCTTTTCCCGCATATCCCGCAAGGCCGCATTGAAAAGATGTGCCGTAAAGGTGAAATCCGTGTCGATGGTGGGCGCGTGAAACCCGCAACACGCCTGCAATCTGGGCAGGAGGTGCGCATCCCCCCCTTGCCTGACCCAATGCCCGAAGATGCGCTTGGCGCGCCGCGGGTGCAGAAATCGGCCATCTCGGACGCGGATGCCGCGATGATGCGCCGCGCGGTCATCTATCAAGATGATCATCTGATTGCGATTAACAAACCCGCAGGTTTGCCCACACAAGGCGGCAGCGGGCAAGGGGGGCGGCACGCTGATGCGTTGGCGGCCTGTCTTGCGCGCGAGGGTGAGGATAAGCCGCGCCTTGTTCATCGCTTGGATAAGGACACATCGGGCGTTTTGCTCTTGGCGCGCAGCAGGCAAGCCGCGCAGGCTCTCACCGATGCCTTTCGCCATCGTGAGACGCGCAAGATTTACTGGGCCGCCGTTGCAGGCGCGCCTTTGCCCCGAATGGGTAAAATCAAGTTTGGATTGGTAAAGGCCGCAGGCCATGGCAAAGGGGGCGAAGGCGAAAAGATGCGCTGCCTTCATCCGTCTGAAATCGCCACCACCGATGGGGCCAAGCGGGCCGAGACGGATTATGCAACGCTCTCTGCGCTTGGGGGGCGGGTGTCATGGGTGGCGATGGTGCCGATTACTGGCCGCACCCATCAATTGCGCGCCCATATCGCAGAACTTGGCCACCCGATCGTGGGGGATGGCAAATATGGCGGCAGCAGTCAGGAAAATTTGGGCGATGGATGGGGCGCGCAATTGGGGGGTGAAATCAGCCGCAAGCTGCATCTTCACGCGCGCTATCTGAAATTCCGTCACCCTTTCACCAAACGGGATCTCACGCTAACCGCAGCCTTGCCTGATCACATGGCCTGCACATGGGATTTGTTCGACTGGCGCGCCGAAGATGTGCCCGTTGACCCGTTTTATGATGAGCTTGGATGACTGCGCCTTATCTGATCATTTTCGATGTCGATGGCACGTTAATCGACAGTCAGGCACATATTGTAGCTTCGATGGAGGCGGCATTTGGCGGCCTTGATTTGCCTGCGCCAAGCCGTGCGCAGACCTTGTCAATCGTAGGCCTATCGCTACCCGTGGCCATGCTGCGCCTTGCGCCTGATCATAGTGCCGAGATGCACGCCGATTTGCTCGAAGGGTATAAGGCGGCCTTTCAATCATTGCGCCTCAGCGCGGATGGCGCGGCCTTGTCGCCGTTGTTTGAGGGGGCGATCTCAGTTCTAGAGACACTGCAGGCTGACCCGCGCTTTGTTTTGGCTATTGCGACTGGCAAGTCACGGCGGGGGATGGAACATATTTTGGATCAACACGGGCTGCGACCCTATTTTGCCTCCGTTCAGGTCGCCGATGATCACCCCTCAAAGCCACATCCCGCGATGGTGAAGGCCTGTTTGTCTGAATGTGATGTGCCCGCTGCGCGGGCCGTGGTGATCGGTGACACCACCTATGATGTCGAAATGGCGAAGGCCGCAGGCGCACAGGCTATAGGCGTCTCTTGGGGGTATCACAGCGTAGAGGATTTGCGGCAGTCTGGAGCCGACCCCATTTTGCAGCGCTTTGGTGATTTGCCCGCTGCCCTTGAACGAATTTGGAGCCTGACATGAGCGAATGGAAAGCCCGCCGTTTTTGGACATCTGCCAGCGTTGAAACGTTGGAAGGTGGCTATACGGTTCACTTGGACACACGGGCCGTCAAAACACCGCTTAAGGCGCCGCTGATTGTGCCAACCCAAACCATGGCCGAGGCGATTGCAGCAGAATGGACGGCCCAAGCCGAAGAGATTAATCCCCTCACCATGCCTGTCACACGGTCGGCAAATGCCGCGATTGATAAGGTCAGCGCACAAAAGCCAGAGGTTGTGGCAATGCTAGCGGCCTATGCTGAGACAGATTTACTCTGTCACAGGGCTGATCACCCACAGGAATTGGCCACACGCCAGGAGGCGGGATGGCGACCCGTTTTGGACTGGGCTGCGAGCGAGTTGAACGCGCCCTTGATCGTCACAATCGGCGTTTTGCCCGTGCCGCAACCGCAAGATAGCCTTGATCGGGTGCATCAGATTCTCTCGCAGTTTGATAATTTTTCTTTGACCGCATTGCATGACCTGATTTCCATCTCTGGCTCAGCCCTATTGGGGCTTGCCGTGGCGAAAGGCCAGTTCTCGCCGCAAGAAGCATGGAATCTGTCGCGAATCGATGAAAATTTTCAGGCAGAGCTTTGGGGCGAAGACGAAGAAGCCTTGGATGTGGCCGCGAAGAAAAAGGACGCTTTTCTTCACGCAGCACATTTTTACAGACTTGCAGACGGGCACTAGGCCCTTGGGGCAGGTTGAGGCCTTGTTTTTTAATGAATATGTAATCTGCCCAAGCAGCAAGCATCCCACGAACGGCTGCTATAAAGTTAGGCTTTACGTTTCGTAAACCTAGCTTAAAGCCTTGACCTTGGGCGGTATATTTGCCCAACTAACCGGCACTGGCTCGCCTCTGCGGGCCAATGATATGAAGGTGGTCTTACGGCCATTGAGGAAACAGCCCAAAAGGGCGGTCCAATAGGAAGAGGTAAATATGAAAAAATCTGTATTCCTGGCCACGGTGGCTGCGGCTGGAGTAGCTGGCGGTGTGGTTAGTGCGCAAACGCTGGAGCAAGTTCAAAGCGCTGGTGTTCTAAAGTGTGGTGTCTCCACCGGTTTGCCCGGTTTTGCGGCTCCAAATGCTAGCGGTGAGTGGGAAGGCTTCGATGTAGACATGTGCCGGGCGGTTGCAGCTGCGGTGCTCGGTGACCCAATGGCTGTAGAATTCGTCCCCACAACGACCCAAACGCGTTTCACCGTTTTGGCGTCTGGTGAGATTGACATGTTGGCTCGCAATACCACGTGGACTTTTAGTCGCGATGTAGACCTCAAGCAAGAATTTACCGGTGTAAATTACTACGATGGCCAAGGGTTTATGGTACCGACCGACCTCGGCGTGTCGTCGGCGCTCGAGCTTGACGGTGCGACGGTATGTATTCAAACTGGTACAACAACAGAGCTAAACTTGGCAGACTTCTTCTCTGCCAATAACATGAGCTACGAGCCTGTTCCTGTAGAAACCAATGCTGAAGCACAACAGCAGTATTTGGCAAGAGCATGCGATATCTACACCACAGACGCCTCTGGCCTTGCTGCAACTCGTGCAACGTTTGAAAATCCAGGCGAGCACGTGGTATTGCCCGAAATCATTTCCAAAGAACCTCTCGGTCCCTTGGTGCGTCATGGCGACAACGATTGGGGTGACGTAGTGCGCTGGACGCTAAACGCGATGATTACAGCTGAAGAACTCGGTGTTACCTCTACAAACGTAGCGGAGCTTGCCGCCTCACCAACGAACAATCCCGAAGTGAACCGTTTGTTGGGTACAGAGGGTGAGCTTGGCGCTATGCTGGGTCTTGACGCTGACTGGGCCGTAAACGTGATTTCCGCAGTCGGTAACTATGGAGAGTCTTTCGCTCGCAACATTGGCGAGTCTACTCCCATTGGGATTGCACGCGGTTTGAATGCTCAGTGGTCTGACGGTGGTCTGTTGTACAGCCCGCCCTTCCGTTGATGTAAACAATGTAAGTCGGCGGTTATATCGCCGACTTACTTTTCCCATGGGGTATTTAAGCGCTGTTAATGCGCTTTTCTTTTATCAAGCGGTAGGCCATCATTTTGAATAGGAACCAACTTTCAAATCTGCTCTACGATCGCAGGTATCGTAGTACTACAATCCAAGTATTTGCTTTTATGTTAATCATGCTTGGTCTTACCGAACTAAGTATCAACGTGGTACAGAACCTCCAAGCTCTTGGAAAAGATTTTAACTTTGGATTTTTGTTAAATAGAGCTGGGTACGATATCAATCAGCGCTTAATCCATTACACCAATGACTCAACTCATGGCCGTGCTGCAATCATCGGTGTGCTCAACACATTACTTGTCGCGTTTCTGGGTTGTTTTCTTGCCACCATTATTGGTGTGATAGCAGGCGTTTTACGTCTTTCAAAAAACTGGATCATAGCGCGTTTGATGGCGGTTTATGTGGAAGGGTTCCGCAATGTGCCGTTGCTGTTGTGGATCCTTGTGATCTTCGCCGTCATGACCGAAGCCACCCCACAGCCGCGCGATTTCCGCGAAGGCGGAGATGCTTCCATGATCCTGTTCGACAGTATCGCGATTACAAACCGCGGTATCTTTATCCCGCGTCCGATTTGGGGTGAGGGCTCAACCCTGCTTGTGGCGGTGTTTGTTGCTTCGCTCTTTGCCATTTGGGCCTTCCGCCGCTACGCGCGCAAAAAACAAGAAGCTACTGGTCAAATCCTACCTGTGTTCTGGATTTCTGTGGCTTTGTTCTTTGTGCCTTCGGTTGTTTTCTACTTCATTCTGGGCGGGCCAGTCACGCTGCAAATGCCTGAATTGGGTGGGTTCAACTTTACGGGTGGCCTACAGGTGCGCAACTCGCTGATTGCCTTGTGGTTTGCGTTGTCGCTCTACACGGGTGCGTTCATCGCAGAGATTGTGCGCTCAGGGATTTTGGCGGTGTCACGCGGGCAAACCGAGGCGGCCTATGCTTTGGGCCTGCGCCCCAACCGCACGATGAATTTGGTGATCCTGCCGCAGGCCTTGCGCGTGATCATCCCACCACTGATTTCGCAATATCTTAACCTGACCAAGAACTCCTCTTTGGCGATTGCTGTGGGTTATATGGATGTGCGGTCTACCTTGGGTGGGATCACGATCAATCAAACAGGCCGCGAGCTAGAAGGGATGCTACTCTTGGGCGTCTTTTACTTGGTCACATCCCTGATTATTTCGGGCGTGATGAATGTCTACAACAACGCCGTTAAGTTGAAGGAGCGCTGAGATGGCAAATTCTGTGAAAAGCTCCGTTTCTTATGTGCGCACCGAAATGCTGCCTGAACAGGCGCCACCTGTCTCGGAAGCCGGCCTTATGAAATGGGCGCGCGAAAATCTGTTCTCTGGCCCGTTCAATACAATTCTAACAGTTCTGTCTTTGGTCGCGATCTATTGGGTGGTCAGCCATGTTTTCCAATGGTTCGCCTATGGCATTTGGACTGCAAATTCACTGAGTGAATGCCGTGAGGTGCGTGACGCGCTTTATGCTGATGGTCGCAATGTCGCCTGTTGGGCCGTATTGAGCGAACGTTGGAACCAACTTCTATTTGGTTTCTACCCTGCCGAGGCATATTGGCGCCCTGTTGTGGCATTGGTTGTGTTTTTCATGGCCGTCGCTCCCGTGTTGTATAACTTTGGTGGCCGCAACTTGTTGGTTTTTTCTGCAATATCGCCGTTCATTTGCTACTGGCTGTTATGGGGCGGGTCGATTTGGGGCCCAATCCTAACGGCTCTGGGCTTTGTTTTGGCATGGCTGGCCTATGGTCAGATCACACGGCAATTCGGGGCTTTGGCGGGTATCGTGGCGAGTATCCTTGTGCCGCTGATCTATTGGCGCTTTGGGGTTGCCCCGCTAACCGGATTGGCCGATGGCATTTTGCCCATTGGAATTGAAAATATCCAATCCAAGGATTTTGGCGGGTTCATGTTAGCGCTGATTATCGGAATTACGGGCATAATATTGTCATTGCCGCTCGGGATACTCCTGGCACTTGGACGTCAGTCTGACATGTTCATCATTAATAAATTTTCGATAATATTTATTGAGACCATTCGTGGCGTCCCACTCATAGTATGGCTTTTCACGGCGTCTCTTCTGTTGAGTTATTTTCTTCCTCCAGGAACGAATTTTGACCTGATGCTCCGCGTGATTATCATGGTCACGCTCTTTGCCGCTGCCTATATGGCCGAGGTTGTGCGCGGTGGTTTGGCCGCCCTGCCTCGCGGGCAATATGAGGGGGCAGATAGTCTGGGCTTGGATTACTGGCAATCCATGCGCTTGATCATCCTGCCTCAGGCTTTGAAAATCTCAATTCCGGGCATCGTGAACACGTTTATAGGTTTGTTCAAAGACACAACCCTCGTGGTGTTCATCGGTTTGCTTGACCCAATCGGTTTGTCTAACGCAATCCGCGCCACGACCGAATGGAACGGGATTTACTGGGAATTGTTCATCTTCATCGGGCTTTGCTTCTTTGTGTTTTGCTACGCGATGTCCCGCTATTCGCAATATCTTGAGCGTAAGCTCGCAACGGATCGTCATTAAGGAGAGGCCGATATGAGTGAAGCCACCCCCTCCATCCAAGATCGTGAGATCAACCGTTCGCAGATGAAAGTCACCGATGAGGTGGCGGTTGAAATTCGCGATATGAACAAATGGTATGGTTCGTTCCATGTTTTGCGGGACATCAACCTCACTGTGAACCGCGGCGAACGTATCGTCATCTGTGGGCCATCTGGCTCGGGGAAATCTACGCTAATCCGCTGCATCAATGCATTGGAGGAGCATCAAAAGGGCTCCATCACTGTGGATGGCACATTGCTGTCAAATGACCTCAAGAACATTGACAAAATCCGTTCCGAGGTCGGGATGTGCTTTCAGCATTTCAACCTGTTTCCGCATTTGACCATTTTGGAAAACTGCACATTGGCCCCAATTTGGGTGCGCAAGACGCCCAAGAAAGATGCCGAAGAAACGGCAATGTATTTCCTTGAGAAGGTGAAAATCCCTGATCAAGCGCATAAATATCCAGGGCAGCTGTCAGGGGGCCAGCAGCAGCGTGTGGCCATCGCGCGCAGCCTCTGCATGCGTCCGCGTATCATGCTGTTTGACGAACCGACATCGGCACTTGATCCTGAGATGATCAAGGAAGTTTTGGATACGATGATCCAATTGGCTGAAGAAGGTATGACCATGCTCTGCGTGACCCATGAGATGGGCTTTGCCCGTCAGGTTGCCAATCGCGTGATCTTTATGGATGCAGGCCAGATTGTTGAGCAAAACGAGCCTGAGCCGTTCTTCACCAACCCGCAAAATGACCGCACCAAGCTGTTCTTGAGCCAAATCTTGGGTCACTGATCCCGCTTAGGGCAAGTCACGCGGTGTGATAAAGGCGCGGGCGACCCCCGCGCCTATTTCTATATTGGCCCAAGATGTTGCGTTAAAGTCCACGACCAAGGTCGCAGCTGTAGGGTAACGGGTAAATTTCTCGTGTTGGGGCTGTGTCGCCACCAGAGAGCGCGCCAAGCTACCAATACCAGGATTATGCCCGATGACGGCCAATGTGTGGCCCTCACTGGCCCTGATGACATTCAGCATATCAGGCGGCATCGCGAGATAGAGCGCGCGTGTATAAGAAACTTCGATTTCCGCACCGCTCAAGCATCGGGAAATCGCCGCCCATGTATCGACAGCACGGGTTGCGGTCGAGCAAAGCACATGATCAGGCCGATACCCCTGCGCCTTAAGCCATGTTCCAACGCGCGGTGCATCCTCTATTCCGCGGGCATTGAGGGGGCGGTCATGGTCATCCAACCCTGCATCGCCCCAATCTGATTTTGCATGGCGGATTAAGGTCAACGTCAGGGTCATGGGTGAAAGCTCCGCATGTGGAAATGTGATTGCGCCTCAACGCGTCCAAAGTTTTGTGAGATCGGGCAGGCGCGCCGCGCCCTGCAGCCCTTGGTAATGCAATCTGCCCCCGCCATTGTGTTTAGATGGTCGTGGCATCGGATCGTATCATAGCCCGATCTGTCAAAGGCTGCGACAGGGCATGCGCTGCGGCAGGGTTGGTGCGTGCAGCTGTCGCATGGGCGGTCTTGGGCAGGCGCTTGAGGCACTGCATAGGGCAAGCCAAGTGCGCCGCGAAAGGAGACAAACAATCCCGATTGCGCATGGATGAGCAGCCTTATTGGGCTGGGCCATACCGCACCTGTCGCCAAAGCCCATTGGTAAAATGGTGCATAGGGTGGGCCACCAAAGGGAAAATAGGCTTCCCCCCCAATCTCGTGGGCCCAGTCACCGATGACCCGCGCAGACCAGCGATCCATCGGGTCAGTGGCGCCATCACGATATTCGGAGCTGTCTTCAAACACAGACCAAAACTGAGGCTCATCAGGCCCTAAAAGTACGACGGTTTTTACCTCAGGGCCTAGGCCGTGACTGTCCTCTGGGGAAAAATGCCCCAAAATGCGAAGGTGCCGCGCATGCGCGCCTTGTAAAAGGTCGGTTAGGTTCATTCTTTAGCCTGCGCTGATTGCTCTGCGCTGCGCAAGCGAAACTAGGCGCGGATGATTGATCCTGCCCCGTGATCCGTGAACAATTCCAAAAGGCAGGCATTGGGCGCGCGCCCGTCCAAAATTACGGCAGCGCGCACGCCTGCGCGCACGGCTGAAAGGGCCGTTTCGGTTTTGGGGATCATGCCGCCTGCGATGACCCCGCTTTCGGTCATGGCCTCAACATCGGCGGCGCTCAATTCGGTTACCACTTCGCCATCGGCATTTTTGACGCCCGACACATCAGTCAAAAGCAGCAGGCGATCTGCCTTCAGGGCGGCGGCAATAGCCCCCGCTGCCGTGTCGCCATTGATATTATAGCTGTGACCATCACGATCTGCACCAATGGGGGCAATCACAGGGATCATCTCGGCCTCAAAGAGTTGCCGCAGAAGGGTCGTGTCTACCTCACTGGGTTCGCCGACAAAGCCAAGTTCGGGGTCGGCCATTGTGCAGGTGATCATCGAGGCATCTTTGCCCGACAGACCAACAGCGCGCCCGCCTTCGGCGTTGATCGCCTGCACGATTCGCTTATTGACCTGACCCGATAGAACCATTTCCACAACATCCATCGTGGCGGCATCCGTGACCCGCTTGCCGCGCGTGAAGGTGGAGGTCACGCCAAGCTTTTCAAGCATCTCATTGATCATTGGCCCGCCGCCATGCACCACCACAGGGTTCACCCCAACAGTGCGCATCAGCATCACATCGCGCGCGAATGAGGCCATCCCCTCATCCGATCCCATCGCATGACCGCCCAATTTGATCACCACAATCGCCCCGTGATAGCGCTGCAAGTAAGGCAGGGCTTCGTTCAAGGTGCGGGCGGTCGAGAGAAAATCACGCATTTTGGCTGTCTGCTTCTTCATCTTTGGCGTTCCAAACTGATCCCGCGCCATATTGGGCGCGCTCGATTACTTCCATAAGGCAGGAAGGCTTGGCTGTGAAGGTGGCTGTTCTCAAGCAAGCCCTGCGATCAAGGCCCGAAGGTTTTCAATACCCCAACCTTTTTCTGACGAGGTCATCAAGAGCTCGGGATAGGCGGCGGGGTGTTTTGACAGCGCCTTGCGCACTTGAGCTAAAATTTTATCGCGTTCAGCTTCTTTTACCTTGTCGGCTTTGGTCATCACGACCTGAAAGGTCACAGCTGATTGATCAAGCAGGGTCATGATCTCGTCATCAACCGCCTTGATCCCATGCCGTGTGTCGATGAGCACGAAAGCGCGGCGCAATGAGACGCGGCCTGACAGATAGGTCTTGAGCAATTTCTGCCATTTTTCGACCACCGCAACAGGCGCTTCTGCATAGCCATAGCCAGGCAAGTCGACCACATAATGGCTCTCGCCAAGTGTGAAGAAGTTGATCTCCTGTGTCCGTCCGGGTGTGTTTGAGGCCCGTGCTAAGTTTTTACGCCCAGTCAGCGCATTGATCAGCGAAGATTTCCCAACATTCGAGCGCCCAGCAAAGCATATTTCAAGCCGATCTGCTGGGGGCAGGCCATCCATGGCAACAACGCCTTTGACAAAATCTGCACCGCGCGCAAACAGCAGCCGCCCCTTCTCGAGGCTGATCTCATCGGCATCTTCGGCCAGCGGGAAAGGCAGGGCTGCACTCACCAGATAATCTCCACTTTATCCCCTTGGGCGATATGCCCTGCTTGGGTGGTTTCAGCGTATACGCCAAATTCGCTGTGATCCCAACCGCTTTGCAATATTTGCAGAGTTGGCACATCCCTTATCCCTGTGTCAGGATTTGCTTCAGTTGCACGACAACGGGTTATTGGTTCTACGATTTTTAGGCGGGCCTCGCCAATCACGAGGGTCGCCCTAATCAGGTCAAGCTCTTCCCAAGGGGCTAGACCCTCAAGCCAAAGATTCCCACGAAAGCGGCGCGGATCCAGTGGCATATCGGCCCGCGCCTCTAAGGCGCGCAGCGAGGCAAGATTTAGAATTGAGATCGAGGCAAAATTCGCATCGGTCATGCCTGATTTAGGCGCTGCGACCACCGCCATCGGGGCGGGTCGCTCGGGCGGATAAATTGCCCCTAGCCATGCAATCAAATCGCTGTGGTCGCGTTTTGGGTCGAATATGTGATCGGGCAAAGCAGGATGCGACAGGCGGATTGTGCCATTGTCCAAACAGCAGGCCGTGATGGCCATAAGCTGAGGGGCCTTTGCGCCGCGCAAGAAATTTCGGCAGGGCTGCCATTGCCCGTGTAAGGGGTCAGCCCCCGCTTCAATGACCGCATAGGCACGATCAAGCGGCAAAGCGCAATCGGGGGCCATAAAGGCCCCCGAAATACGTTCTGCGCCAATACCCTTAATCGGGTGTCGCCATATTTGGTCGAGTGTGACGCTCACTTGGCGTTCTTTGCGCCGCCGCGTTTGAAACTGGCGAGGATATTGCCAAACAGATCTGGCTTATACCCTTGGTGGCGCATGATCGTGTATTGCTGCGCAAAGGTCAGGGTGTTGTTCACGATCCAGTAAATCAACAAGCCTGTCGCGAAATGGCCCAACATGAACATAAAGATAAAGGGCAGCCACGCGAAAATCGCGGCCTGTGTTGGGTCAGTGGGCGCTGGATTCAGCTTTTGCTGCAACCACATCGAGATGCCTAAAAGGATGGGCAGAACCCCGATAAAGATCAGCGCAAGGATACTGCCTGGCTCTGGCGCTGGCCATGGGAACAGGCCGAACAGGTTGAAGATCGAGGTTGTATCAGGTGCTGACAGATCCCGAATCCAGCCAAAGAACGGTGCGTGGCGCAATTCTAGCGTCACGAAAATCACCTTATAGAGCGAAAAGAAAATCGGGATTTGCAGCAAAATCGGCAAGCAGCCCGAAGCGGGGTTCACCTTGTTCTTCTTATACAGCTCCATCATGCCTTTTTGCATGGCTTCGCGGTCATCACCTGCGCGCTCTTTCAGCTTCTCCATCTCTGGTTGAAGCTCTTTCATCCGCGCCATGGAGGCATAGGATTTATAGGCAAGCGGGAATAAGACAGCCTTGACGATGAAGGTCAGCGCAATAATCGCAAGACCCATATTGCCAATCATCACATTCAGATTGTGCAGCAGCCAGAACATCGGCTTGGTGATGAAATAGAACCAACCCCAGTCAATCGAGTCGAGAAAGCGATCAATCCCGCCTGCGTCCTGATAGTTGCGGATGGTTTCCCATTCCTTCGCCCCTGCAAAGAGCATGGTGGTGACTTCGGCCGTTGCCCCAGCAGCAACATCAACTGCGGGCATCCGCGCTTCTGTTTGATAGATGTCTGCCCCCGCCACGTGGCGCGTTGCGGCCACAAAGGGCTGACCCGCACCAGGGATCAAGGTGGTCATCCAATATTTATCGGTAAAACCGATCCAGCCGTTTTCGGCAACATCCACCAATTCTGCCGCCGCGCCTTCGCTTGGCATGACATCGAATTCGGTGACGTTTTCATAACCGATCTCGTCCAAAGTGCTGTCTGCTTTACGAACAACACCTTCGTGAAGGATGAAGAAATTCTGCAAATCTGCGGGTAGGCCGTGGCGGGCCACGATACCGTAAGGAGCCAAGCGCACTGGCGCGCCCGTGGTGTTGCGCACAGATTGCGTTACAGAGAAAATGAAATTCTCATCGACCGAGATCACGCGATTGAAAACCAGGCCGTTGCCATTATCCCATTCAAGGGTAACGGGGGTCGTGGTCGTTAGGGTTTCGCCCTCGACCAAACGCCATTCGCTGTTAGGGCCAGGCACTTGGTCAAAATCAAGCGCGCCGCCGGGCGCCCATCCATAAAGGGCGTAATAGGCATTTGGGCCGCCAACTGGCGATAGAAGGCGCACGATATTTGCGTCTTCATCAATCGTTTCACGGTAGTTTTTCAGGGATAGGTCATCAATCCGCCCGCCCAAGAGTGAGATTGAGCCGAGCAATTCATCGGTTTCAATCGCCACGCGTGCCGAGGAGGATAAAGCCACGGCGCGTGTTTCTTCCGCGCCGGTCAGAACAGGGTCGCCTGATCCTGCGCTTGGCGGCAGAATGGCATCTGCGGGCGCGGTCGTATCGGATGCGACTGCCGCGTCCGTTTGCGTTACCTGTGAGTCTTCGGGGGGAAACAGAAGAAACCACACCAAAATGACGAGAAAGCTCAAGGCCGTGGCCAGGATCAGGTTCTTGTTCTGATCTTCCATGATCGCGCTATGCCCTATGATTTATTGACAGTCGGGTTCAATAGGCTAGCGGCGCAAAGGTCAAGGGGTTTGCGCCGAATATCGCGAGAACTGCGCCAATCTGGCCTAGTCTTGTCCCGTATTTTCGGCACGCCGCGTCAGGCCGATGAAATCAAATAATTCAGGGTCAAGCAGATGCGAGGGGCGCGCATTCATTAAGGCCGAGAAAATCTTTTGCCGCCGCCCAGGTGCGCGGGCTTCCCACTCATCCAAGAGGCGTTTGATGGCTTGGCGTTGTAGCCCGTCTTGCGATCCGCACAGATCACAGGGAATGATGGGATAGTTCATCGCGCGGGCGAAGGTTTCACAATCCGCTTCGCTGACATGGGCCAGCGGACGATAGACAAAAAGATCCCCTTCATCATTCAAAAGCTTGGGTGGCATCGAGGCCAGTTTGCCGCCGTGAAACAGATTGAGGAAAAATGTTTCCAGAATATCATCGCGGTGGTGGCCCAAAACAACGGCTGAACACCCTTCTTCGCGGGCAATGCGATATAAGTTGCCACGGCGCAATCGTGAACACAGCGCGCAATAGGTGCGGCCTTGCGGTACTTTATCCATCACAATTGAATAGGTGTCTTGATATTGAATCCGATGCGGCACGCCCATCTTTTTGAGAAACTCTGGCAACACCGTTGCAGGAAATCCAGGTTGGCCCTGATCTAAGTTGCAGGCCAAAATCTCTACGGGCAGCACGCCGCGCCACTGCAATTCGGTCAAGGCTGCCAAAAGCGTGTAACTGTCTTTGCCGCCCGACAGACAGACCAACCATTTCGCGCCTCGCTCGATCATGCCGTAGCGGTCAATCGCCTCGCGGGTTTCACGGATGATCCGCTTGCGCAGTTTTTTAAATTCGGTGCTTGAGGGCGCGCCGTGAAAGAGCGGGTGGATATCCTCTGCATCGTCCAACATGGTGCGGCCTTCATCTTCACGCGGTTTTGATGTGCCTGCCATAGGCGAGGCAAGGCAGAAACGTCAAGTAAACTTGCTTTCTGCTCGTTTGCGCTAGCTTCGCAAATAGGCAGATAAGGACGGGGCATCATGAAAAAATTGGCATTGGCGGCGCTTTTGATGTTGACGGCCTGCACGGGTAAACCTGCGCTTGATGATCCAAATCTCAGCACCCGCGCCTTGAACCTAGAAGAATTTTTTCAAGGTGATCTTGTGGCCTATGGTCAGTTTCAGGATGTCTTGGGCGAGGTGCGCCGCCGCTTTGAGGTGAAGATCAACGGGACATGGGATGGGGAAACCCTGCGTTTGGTCGAAGATTTCGTTTATGAAGATGGCAGCACCGAACAGCGTATTTGGCTCTTGGAAAAGCTGGACGAACAACGATGGCAAGGAACGGCTGACGGGGTGATCGGCATCGCAACAGGCGAGGAGCGTGGAGATGTCTTTAATTGGGCCTACACGATTGACCTGCCAGTGGGGCAGGGTGAAACCCTGCGGGTCAGCTTTGATGACTGGATGTGGCTCTTGAGTGGTGACCGATTGCTCAACCGTGCCTATATGAAGCGCTTTGGCGTGACCATCGGCGAGGTCATCATTTATTTCGAACGGGTTTGATCTCCGCCCTTTGGTGGCACTGGGTCGTAACCTGATCCGCCAAGAGGGTGGCAGCGTCCAATGCGGCGCAGCAAAAGATAGCTGCCTTTGATCGGCCCATGTCGCTCAAGCGCCTCAAGCGCATAGGCGCTGCAGGTCGGCTGATAGCGGCAGTTAAACCCTACCCATGGACTGAAAATCAGCCGATAAGCCCGAATAGGCAAAGATAGGATCCATGCCAATATGCGCATCTACGCCCCCCGCTTTCGCGGCGCGTGGATGCGGGATAAGGCTGCGACCAACTCTACCTGCATTTGCACAAAAGGATGCAACAAGGTGACTTCGGGACGGCCCACCAATACATAGTCCCACCCCGCTTGCCCATGCAGGGCTAATGTGTCGCGCGCAATTTCACGCAAGCGGCGCTTTGCGCGGTTACGCGCCACCGCATTGCCGATCTTTTTGGAGCAGGTATAGCCAACGCGGATCACCTTTGGATCCACGCCCTCATCCGCATCACGCTTGCGCGCCTGAAGCAAGAAGGCAGGCGCAGGCGCACGGGCCGCTTTGGCAGCCCGTAAGAAATCGGCACGTTTGCGCAAGGTTTCCATGATCCAAGCCCGATTTGGCGTTCAAATGCAAAAAGCCCCTGACGAAATCTCGGCAGGGGCGCGTTGAGGGTTGCCCCTCAAAGCCTGAGAAACGCTTATGCGCTCAGAGATTTGCGGCCACGCGCGCGGCGCGCGTTCAAAACCTTGCGGCCTGCTTTGGTCGCCATGCGTGCGCGGAAGCCATGACGGCGCTTTCGCACGAGGTTTGAAGGCTGAAAAGTCCGTTTTGACATCGGCTTGCTCCAGTTTGCTGGTCGGCGCGCGCCTACGCGCGCAAGTCACACGACCAAAAGAATCCGTATAAGGCTTGCGGAATACGCAAAGCAAAGCGGCGTGTCAATAAATGCGCGCGGTAAAATGCAACCTAACTCAAGTTTATTGTGATGGGCATAGAATCGCGCAACATATGCGCGGGGCGTTACAATTCCACAATAAAACAACTATCTATGTGGCTGAGGGTATGCGGGGAAGGTTTCGTGTTTAACACACTCTCGGGACGATTTTTGATTTTGACCCTGTGCTTCGTAATGTTGGCAGAGGTTTTGATCTTCGTGCCATCGGTGGCCCGATTCCGTGAGGATTATCTTTTGTCGCGCCTTGAGAGGGCGCAAATTGCGTCACTTGCCCTTTTGGCGAATGATGGGATGGTTGATCCTGCGCTTGAGGATGAATTGCTGCGCAATGCAGATGTTTTAAACGTAGTGTTGCGGCGGGACGCGGTGCGGGAACTGGTGCTCGCTGCGCCGCAAATCCCACCTGTGGCCACCACCTATGATCTACGCAATCCTCCATCCTTGGGCTTGATCCGCGATGCCATGATGCAGCTTTGGGATCAAAGAGATCGCACAATCCGCGTGATTGGCGCGCCTGTGCGCGATGCAGGCCTTGAGATCGAGGTGACCATGCACAGCGCCCCCTTACGCGCCGCGATGGTCGAGTTTGGTCTGCGGATCCTTGCCCTGTCGGCGGTGATTTCTGCCTTCACGGCAGCGCTTTTATTTTTCTCTGTGCGGTATTTCCTTGTGACACCGATGAACCGCGTGGTCGGGCAGGTGCGCGCCTATGCGGATGCACCCGAAGATGCCCGCCGCATCATAACGCCAAGCGCGGGCTTGCATGAGTTGCGGGATGCCGAGGTCGCTTTGAACAAGATGCAGACCCAACTGACCGCCGCCCTGAAGCAGAAGGATCATCTTGCGCAGATGGGCGCGGCTGTGGCCAAAATCAGCCATGATTTGCGAAATATTCTGACCACAGCCAGTCTGATGGCAGATCGTTTGGAGGGCAGCGATGATCCTGCCGTGCAGCGCACCGCACCAAAGTTGCTGCAATCTTTGTCACGGGCGGTCAATCTTTGCGAAGGCACCTTGGCCTTTGGCCGTGCGCAAGAGCCACCACCTGCCTTAGCACGGGTGAATGCAGCGGGGCTGCTGCGCGATGTGGTGGAAAGTGAATCGTTGGGGCCAGATGCAGAGGCGATTGAATTCGATGTCTCTGTTGAAACAGGTTTGACCCTGCGCTGTGATGCTGAACAGATTTTCCGCGTGTTGAGCAACCTTATCCGTAACGCAAGGCAGGCCATTGCAGCACAAGGGGGGGCAGGCGTGATCCGTATCTCGGCTCAAGCTGCGCCAAATGAAGACGGGTGGGAAATTCGTATTCGCGACACGGGGCCGGGACTGCCAGAAAAAGCTCTAGAACATTTGTTCAAACCTTTCCAAGGCGGCGCGCGCAAAGGTGGCTCGGGTCTAGGCCTTGCCATAGCGGCGGAATTGGTGCGCGGGCATGGTGGCGCGCTGACTTTAGAATGCAGCACCTCTGAGGGCACTGAATTTAGAATTTGGCTGCCCTCACAACCTTTGGGGTGAATTCGCCCTTGCGCTGCGGTGACATGGGCGTTAAGAGCCTCCTCCACGCGCTGGTAGCTCAGTTGGATAGAGTACTTGACTACGAATCAAGGGGTCGGGGGTTCGAATCCTCCCCAGCGCGCCATTTCCCTTACAGTTTAGGTTTGTTTGTCGGTAGTGTCTCGCCTCTGCGCTTGAGTTTCAGCGGCATGACGCCAGTAGAGCTTTGGGTTAGGTTGTGAGTTCTGAGACAGGAATAAAGGGAAAGAATGTCCCGCAAGACCAAACGCCGAACCAATCTGCGCCGCCCGTGTTATGCGCCACACCAAGATCGACAAGCCGATAAAAGCTCTTGCGATCGATAAGCGCCTCAAGACCGCGCCGCACTAAAACGTAAGGCGAAGGTTCCCCATCCGCGCTGCGGGTGAGGCGAATGGGGCTTTGGGCGCTGGCGCTGATGGTGTCGCCCACATTGGTTGTAAATTGCACCTCTTGCGCCGCGCCCTCGCCTCTCACAATAAAATCCTGTGCTACGAACGGGGCATCTTCGACCCGGATCCCCACCTTTTCTACGGGGGTCACGAGGAAATATTTATCCCCCTCCCGATTCAGAATCGTTGAAAACAGGCGCACCATGCGCGGTCGCCCAATCGGGGTGCCGTTGTAAAACCATGTCCCGTCACGCCGAATTTCCATGTCGATATCGCCGCAAAAAGGTGGGTTCCATTGATCAACAGGGGGCAGTTTGCCTTGCTTTTGCGCATTGGTCGCGGCGGCAAGCAGGGATTCAGGCGTCATGGTCACGATGTTTTGTCTCCTATGGGCTTTTGCCATTTGTGGTCGGCGCCATAGTTAGATTTACTAGCGAACAGGTTACGACCCCAACATAATCATTATGCGGAGCATTTCTATGGCTGAGCTTGAAAACCTGACATCCGAGATTGATCGGCTTGGTGCGCAGCTTGGTCGGGCGCGGGCAGAAATTTCCAAACGCATTATCGGTCAAGATCAAGTGGTCAGTCTGGCTTTGGCGGCGATGTTGTCAAACGGCCATGCCCTGCTGATGGGGTTGCCGGGTTTGGGGAAAACACGGCTTGTCGACACGATGGCCCAAGTCATGGGTCTGCGTGCCAATCGGGTGCAATTTACCCCTGACCTGATGCCCGCCGATATTCTGGGGTCCGAAATTTTGGATACAGGCCCCGATGGGCAGCGCAGCTTTCGCTTTTTGGAGGGGCCTATATTTTGTCAGCTGTTGATGGCCGATGAGATCAATCGCGCCAGCCCGCGCACGCAAAGCGCCCTCCTGCAAGCGATGCAGGAGCGAGAGGTCACAATCGCGGGTGCTGCACGCCCATTGCCCGCCCCATTTTTGGTTCTGGCCACGCAGAACCCGATTGAACAAGAGGGCACATATCCATTGCCTGAGGCGCAGCTTGATCGCTTTTTGTTGCGCATTGATGTGGCCTATCCTGATCGCGCGGCGGAGCGGGACATATTGATTGCGACAACGGGCCCAAGTGAGGCGGCAACAGCCCAAGTTTTTACCGAAGCCGATTTGATTGCGGCACAAAATTTGGTGCGCCACATGCCCGTAGGGGATCGGATTTGTGACATGATCCTTGATTTGGTGCGCGGATGTCGCCCTGACCCTACGGCTGATCCCGCGCGGATCGCGGCGCATTTGGCTTGGGGTGCGGGGCCGCGTGCCGCGCAGGCCTTAATGGTTTCGGTGCGCGCACGGGCGTTGATGGAGGGGCGATATGCGCCTTCTGTCGAGGATATTCGCGCTATGGCCCCTGCGGTTTTGATCCACCGAATGGCGCTTGGTTTTGCCGCGCGGGCCGAAGGCCATGATCTGGCCGTTCTCTTGGCCCGCGAAATTGATCTTGTTTTGGATCACGCAGCCTAAATGCCCCCGCGCGCCTCGCATAGTGATCCAACTGATCTCATGCGCCTCCGCGCTGATGCGGCTGCCCATGCGGCAGGTTTGCCCGCGTTGTTGGTTGCTGCAGAGCATTTGGCGTCCAGCCTGCATTTAGGGGATCATGGCCGCCGCCGCGCAGGCGGGGGGGATGAGTTTTGGCAGTATCGGCATGTCCAAGCAGGGGATAGCGCCACAGCGATTGATTGGCGCAGGTCGGGGCGAGGGGATGGATATTACGCCCGCCAAACCGAATGGCAGGCTGCGCAAAGCCTGCTGATATGGTCTGACCCTGCAGAGTCTATGCGGTATAGCTCTCTCTCGGGTCCAATGGCGCAAAAACGGATGCGCGCTGATGTGATTGCGTTGGCCTTGGCCGAATTGGTTTTGCGCGCAGGTGAACGGGTCGGGTGGTTAAATAGCCAGACCCCGCCGCGTGCAGGGGTTACACAGCGCGAAGGTTTAGCGCGCGATTTACTTGCCCCAAAATCAGGCGAGGTCATTGCGCAGACTATACCCAACGGCGCAAAGATTGTGATCCTGTCCGATTTTCTGCGGGGAACGGATGAATTGGTCATGGTTCTGCGCAAGGCGACCGAGGCGCGCGCGCGCGGTGTCATTCTTCATCTTATGGATCCCGCTGAAATGGCCTTCCCTTTTGCGGGGCGTGTTTTGTTCCAAGATCATCCCGCAGGGCCCGAGTTCGAGACGCAAGCGGCAGATGTATTGCGCGATGAGTATCAAGCGCGGTTAGACGCCCATCGTGCCAATCTGATGATCGAGGCACAGCGCCATGGATGGCCCTTTTTCACTCATGTAACCGACCACCCTGCCAGTGTGGCGTTGATGTCCCTCTATCAGGCTTTGTCAGAGGCGCGGCAATGATTGGGGCGCTTGGATTTTCGGCGGCGTGGGTCTTGGCGGCTTTGGCGGTGTTGCCCGCCCTTTGGTGGCTGTTGCGCGTTGTGCCGCCGCAGCCAACGCGCGTTTACTTCCCCGCGCTGATCTTTTTGCTGGGATTGACCGATAAAGAAAATGACAGTGCCAAAACCCCGTGGTGGCTGTTGATGCTACGCCTTATGGCGGCAGGGTTTTTAATCTTGGCCTTGTCTGGCCCCGTGGTGAACCCGCCTGCGTCTGAGGGAGATGAAACGCCACAAGCACCTTTGGTGATTTTGCGCGATGGAGGTTGGGCAAGCGCGCTTGATTGGTCTGCAGAACAACAGGCCATAGAGGCCAATTTGCGCGCCGCCATCCGCGATGGGCGTGCTGCTGTCGTCATTAGCCTGACCGAGCAGCCTCTGGCTTCGCTTGAGGCGCTGCTGACCTCTGGGGATGAGCAAATCACGCGGCTCTCTGCGATGCGCCCCGCACCCTTCGCGCCCGATTATGCCGCTTGGTCAGATTGGTTCGCAGAGCAATCCATTCCCTTTGACGGGCTTTGGTTTTCAGACGGATTGGCGCATGGCAGTGAACGCGCGGGCTTGGCTGAGCTTTTGGCGGCGCGGGCGGCGCGGCTGCGCGTGATCGAAACGGGCGACAACCTTTCGCGGATGGTCGCCCTTGCCCCGCTTGAGCAAGGCGGGGATGGTGTCACGCTCAGGCTCTTGCGCGCGGAATGGCCCGCGTTGCCAACGGCGCGTTATCTCGTGCAAGGCTTTGGGCTTGATCCATCAGGCGTGCCGCGCGTGTTGGTTGAGGCTGAAGCGGTCTTTGAAGAGGGGGCTGTAGAGGCCAACCTTGCCCTTACCCTGCCGCCCGAATTGCGCAATCGCCTAACCCGCTTTGAGGTGGCGGGACAACTGCAGGCGGCTGCCCGTTTATTGATTGATGACAGTCTCGCACGGCGCGAGATTGGGTTGGTTGCGTCAAATGCCCCTCAAGAGGGGCAGGCCTTGCTTTCCCCCTTCCATTATCTGCGCGAGGCGCTGTCCCCGAATGTCGATCTTATCGAGGGCGGTTTGGCCGAGATTTTGCCCGCAAATCCCGATGTGATCATTTTGGTTGATGTGACCCGTTTGCCGGAAACAGACCAATCCGATTTGATGGCATGGGTGGAGCAAGGTGGCCTGTTACTGCGCTTTGCTGGGCCACGAATGGCCGCATTGTCACCCGCCGAGATGCAAGCCGATGCACTGATGCCCGTGCAACTGCGCCAAGGCGGGCGTGCTTTGGGCGGGGCGATGTCATGGGCCGATCCGCGCAAGCTAAACCCTTTCCCAGAGACATCCCCGTTTTTTGGCCTTGCCATCCCTGATGAGGTTACGATCAGCCAACAGGTTTTGGCGCAGCCAGGCCCAGATATGGCGGCGCGCAGTTTGGCCGCCTTGGAAGATGGCACGCCATTGGTCACGCAAATGACACGGGGGGCAGGGCGTGCTGTGTTATTCCATGTGACCGCCAATGCAGAATGGTCAAACCTGCCGCTGTCGGGTCTGTTTGTGCAGATGTTAGAGCGGCTCTCTGTCTCTACCCCCCCGATCAGCGCGGAGGGCAAAGATTACACAGGGCTTAGCTTTGTTTCCGCGCAGGTGTTGGACGGGTTTGGTGCGCTTTATGATGCGCAGGGCGAAATCACAGTTGCGGGTGAAGATTTGCAAAGCGGGGCACTATCGGCCGATATGCCGCCAGGCCTGTATCAGACCACTACGGGTCGCGTGGCTCTAAATGTGATCAAATCTTCGCAGGATCTGACTGTGGCAGATTGGCCTGCAAATGTGTTGGTCATACGGGGACTAAGCGCCCCACCAACGCTCCTTGCGCCTTGGTTGTTCCTGTTGGCGCTGATTGCGCTTGCCGCAGATATGATTGGCAGCTTGGCTGTTACGGGGCGGCTGCCTGTGCGGGCCAAAGCCGCGCTTTTTGTGGTGGTCTTGGTGGCGCCCTTTGCACCCAGTGACGCGCAAACCCTAACGCCCGAAGACATGTTTGGCCTGATCGCTACCGAAGATTTGCGCTTGGCATATGTCGTTACGGGCGATGATGCGGTGGACGAGATTTCGCGCGCAGGGCTGCAGGGTTTGTCCGATACGCTTTGGGCGCGCACCACGATTGAGCCGAGCCCACCCGTAGGCGTGGAGTTGACGCGCGATGAGTTGGCGTTTTTCCCGCTCCTGTATTGGCCCGTGACAGAAAGTCAAAACCGCCCTTCTGATGATGTCTATCAGCGCCTCAACGCCTATTTGCGCGGCGGGGGCATGATTGTTTTCGATACCCGAGATGGAGATCTTGGCGGCATTGGTGGCGCAACGCCCGCTGCACGCCGTTTGCAGGATTTGGCGCAGGGCTTGGACATTCCGCCCCTCGCGCCAATCCCTGAGGATCATGTTTTGACCCGCGCCTTCTATTTATTGGCCGATTTCCCAGGGCGCTATACTTCGCGCGATATTTGGGTTGAGGCGGCCCCACCCGAACCTGATCCTGCCGAGGGCATGCCCTTTCGCGCGCTCAATGATGGGGTGAGCCCCGTGATTATTGGTGACAATGACTGGGCTGCGGCATGGGCGGTTGATGAGGCAGGTCGCCCACTCTTGCCCATTGGGCGCGGATATGCGGGTGAGCGTCAGCGTGAAATTGCGCTCCGGTTTGGGGTCAATCTTGTGATGCATGTCTTGTCTGGAAATTACAAATCCGACCAAGCCCATGTGCCGGCCTTGCTGCAAAGATTGGGGAATTAAGGGATGGGTATGATGATCCTATTTGATCCTTATCTCCCTCCCATGGTCGTGGCTGTTGTGGCGGCTGTGTTGTTGATGATCACGGGCTATGCTGCACTGCGCGGCCTGCGCGGGTGGCCCTATCGTGCCGTTGCGGCGATGGTTGCACTTGTGGCGCTGATGCGCCCAATCTGGCAGGAGGAAACCCGCGCCCCTCTGGCCGATATCGCCCTAGTGGTGGTGGATCAATCGGCATCGCAAGGTTTGGCCGATCGTCCCGCCCAAACCGAAGCCACGCTTGCAGCCCTTGTCGCAGAATTAGAGACAAAAGGGGTCGAGGTTGAACTGCGCTATGTGGCCGATGCTGATGGCAATCAAGGGACGCAGCTTTTGTCTGCCTTAAGCGGGCTTGCTGCGGAATTGCCCCAAGAGCGCATTGCAGGCTCATTTTTGCTGACAGATGGGCAAGTGCATGATCTGGACGCAATGCTCACAGGCGTTGGCCCCGTTCACGCGCTGATCACGGGGCAGGCGGATGATTGGGATCGCGCCCTTCAAATTGAAACTGCCCCCGCCTATGGCATTTTGGGCGAAGATGTAAAAATCGCATTGCGTGTCAGTGATTTCGGCCCCCTCCCTGATGGGGTGGATGCGCGCCAGACCGAGGTGATTTATTCGATTGACGGGAACGAACCTCAACGCGCGATTGTGCCAGTTGGGCAGCCGCTTGAATTAACATTGAACCTCGCCCATGCAGGGCGGAACGTTGTGCGCTTTGAGGTGCCTGTGCAGGCGGGGGAATTAACCCCGCGCAACAATGTCGCTTATGCGCAGGTCAATGGGGTGCGGGATCGTTTGTCGGTGCTGCTTGTCTCAGGCGAGCCACATATGGGCCAACGGACATGGCGCAATTTGTTGAAATCTGACCCTGCGGTGGATTTGGTGCATTTTACCATTCTGCGCCCCCCTGAAAAGCGCGACAATGTTCCTGTGTCAGAATTGTCCTTGATAGCCTTTCCCACACGTGAGCTGTTCATGGATCAAATTGATGATTTCGATTTGATCATCTTTGATCGGTATCAACGGCGCGGGATATTGCCCCTGATCTATCTTGAAAACGTGGCGCGCTATGTCCGCGTTGGCGGCGCGGTTTTGGTGGCGGCAGGCCCTGATTTTGCGGGGGCAGGGTCGCTTTATCGTTCACCTTTGGCCGATATTCTGCCCGCCGAGCCGACCGCGCGCGTGTTTGAAGAACCATATGTGCCGCATCTTTCCCGCCTTGGTGCGCGCCACCCTGTGACGCGGGGCCTTGAGGCGGCGCATTTACCCATTGCAGGATCAGATCAGCCATGGGGGCGGTGGTTCCGGCAAGTTGAGGTTGCCCCAAACGCGGGCGATGTCGTGCTTGAGGGGGTAGGTGATGCGCCGCTTTTGATCTTGGATCGCGTGGGTGAGGGGCGTGTCGCGCTCTTGGCCTCGGATCATGCATGGCTGTGGGATCGGGGATACGAGGGCGGCGGCCCACAATTAGAGCTTTTGCGCCGTCTGGCCCATTGGATGATGAAAGAGCCAGATCTTGAGGAGGAGGCGCTAAGCGCCGAAGCCGATGGTCGCGAGATGCGCATTACCCGTCAAACTATGGGGGCGGGCGTTGCCTCAGTCATTGTGACAGCGCCAGATGGGGAAGACATCACCGTGCCATTGCATGAGACGGCCGAAGGCATGTTTGAAGGCAGCTATCTTGCCCCCGAAGATGGGCTTTACCGCGTAAGTGATCCAAATGCGGCAGATCTGTCAGATATCGTTGTGGGCATTGGCCCTGCCAACCCGCGCGAATTTAGCGAGGTTATAGCGACAGGCGATCTTCTTCGTCCTCACCTTGAGGCAACGGGCGGGGTGGTGTTTTTCCTGCGCGATGCCCTGCCTGATCTGCGTCTTGTGCCCGAAGGGCGCGGTGCAGTAGGACGCGGTTGGATGGGGCTTTATGCCCGTGATGCCTTTGTTACACAGGATATGCGCGCCCGACCGCTTGTTCCTGTTTGGGTGTATCTCATCGCAGGTTTGGCTGCGCTTGCCGCCGCATGGCTGCGCGAAGGGCGCTTTAGAGGGGCTTAAAGACCACCACGATCAAAACGGCGATGGCGCCAAACACGCTGACCTCATTAAAGACCCGTAGGTAAAAATCGCTTTCGCGGAACTCGCCTTTTAGGGCGCGCAGGATTAAGCGACCCGTCCAGGCGTAATGCGCGCCAAGCAGGCTGACGAGGCTCAGTTTTACCCAGACCCAAGGCGCGAAATTCCAAAACCACCCAAGCCATAGCCCAGTGGCAATCGCAATCACACCAAGCCCTAGCGAAAAGCGGTAAATGCGAATCGTCAGATCGCCTGTTGGGCCAAATTCACCAAGCCGCGCATATTCCCGTTTCCAAAAGATAATGGCGCGGGGGACGGCAAAAATACCTGTCATCCAGCCCATGACGCAAAGAATATGTATGACTTTGACCCAATCCATGCTGCCTTGCTGCCTGTTTTGTTAAGTTTCGTCTATGGGCAATTCGGTCGCGCATGGCTTTTGCTTGCGCAATCCTCCAAATTGGTCTAGAAATCTTACCAATACCGCAGGGAGGGCTGATTATGGAAATGCCAAAACCAAACCCCGCCATTTTGGCCAAGCGCACGCGGATCATTTCGCGGTTGCGCGATGTGCTGCCCCATGATGCGGTTATTGATGATCCGCATGAAACGCGGGCCTATGAATGTGACGCTTTGACGGCCTATCGCTGCCCGCCTTTGGCGGCGGTGTTGCCCCAGTCCACGGCTGAAGTCTCTGAGGTGCTGCGCATTTGTCACGAGGAGGGTGTGCCCGTTGTTCCGCGTGGTTCTGGCACTTCGCTTGCGGGCGGGGCCTTGCCTACGGCAGATAGCGTCATTTTGGGGGTGGCGCGCCTGACACAGGTGTTGGAAACCGATTACGACAATCGATTCATCCGTGTGCAGACAGGGCGCACCAATCTCAGCGTGACGGGCGCTGTTGAGGCGAATGATTTTTTCTATGCCCCCGACCCATCAAGCCAATTGGCCTGTGCGATTGCGGGGAATATCGGGATGAATTCTGGCGGTGCGCATTGTTTAAAATATGGGGTGACGACCAACAACTTATTGGGCGTCACGATGGTGATGATGGATGGCACAGTCGTTGAGATTGGTGGCGCGCATTTGGATGCGGGCGGCCTTGATCTATTGGGCGTGATTTGCGGCAGCGAAGGACAGCTTGGCGTGGTCACGGAGGCCACTTTGCGTATCCTCCGCAAACCTGAAGGTGCGCGCCCCGTATTGATGGGATTTGACAGCAATGAGGTCGCAGGGGAATGCGTCTCTGATATTATCAAGGCGGGCGTTCTGCCTGTGGCAATCGAATTCATGGATCGACCCTGTATCGAGGCGACTGAGGCCTTTGCCAAGGCGGGCTACCCGATGTGCGAGGCTTTGTTGATTGTCGAGGTAGAAGGATCTGAAGCGGAAATCCGCGAACAACTTGATGTGATCCTCGACATTGCCAAGCGCCACAATCCCGTGGAATTGCGCGAGGCAGCAGATGCCGATCAGGCCGCACGCATTTGGTTGGGCCGAAAATCAGCCTTCGGTGCGATGGGCCAGATCAATGATTATATGTGCCTTGATGGCACGATCCCCGTCTCAAGCTTGCCTTACGTTCTGCGCCGCATCGGCGAGATGAGCAAGGAATACGGACTTGGCGTTGCCAATGTCTTTCATGCAGGGGATGGCAATATGCACCCGTTGATCCTGTTTGATGCCAACAAACCAGGCGATCTGGAACTGTGCGAGGCTTTTGGGGCGGATATCCTCAAGCTCTGTGTTGAGGTGGGCGGTTGCCTGACGGGCGAACATGGGGTGGGCATTGAAAAGCGTGATCTGATGCTGACGCAATATAACCCAACAGACCTCGAAGCGCAGCTTTGGGTGAAGGATGTGTTCGACCCCAAATGGCTCTTGAACCCAGCAAAGGTGTTTCCGCTTTCGGTCACTGAAACCCGCCGCGATCACGCTGCCTAAGCGAAATTTCATCTCCTGATCTCATCTTGGGGGCCTACCTTATGAAAGGGACGTTGCGCTATGTTGCAACCGAAATCCGAGGCTGAATTGGCCGATTTTCTCGCCGCAGCAAAACATCCCATGGCGATCCGTGGGGGTGGCACACGCCCGATTGGCCGCGCGGTTGCGGGCGAAGTTTTGTCAACGGCGGCCTTGAAGGGGATCACGCTTTACGAGCCTGGCGCGCTGACCTTGGTCGCGCAAGCTGGCACGCCATTGGCCGAAATTGAGGCAGTGCTTCATGCCGAGAACCAACGCCTGCCCTTCGAGCCGATGGATCATCGCGCGCTATTGGGCACAGACGGAACGCCCACAATCGGTGGGGTGGTTGCTGGCAATGTTTCGGGGCCGCGCCGCATTCAAGCGGGCGCCGCGCGTGACGGCTTGATTGGCGTGCGTTTTGTTGATGGGGCGGGAACCGTCATCAAGAATGGCGGTCGCGTGATGAAAAACGTCACGGGCTATGACCTCGTGAAACTGATTGCAGGCAGTTACGGCACGCTTGGGGTTCTTTCCGAAGTCTCCTTCAAGCTTCTTCCTGAAGTCGAAACCTGCGCCTGCCTGATCCTTGAGGGGCTGTCGGATCAGTCCGCCGTGGCCGCGCTGTCGCGTGCCCTAGCCTCACCCTATGAGGTGACAGGGGCCGCGCATGCCGCCAATCGTGGTGGCAGGTCACGCACCATGCTGCGTCTTGAAGGCTTTGCCAAAAGCGTGGCCTATCGCACAGATGCCCTACGCGCCGTTCTTGCCGAGTTTGGGGAAGTGGAGATGATATCTGATCCCGATCTGGTGCGCCAGATGTGGAAAGATCAACGCGATGTGACTGCGTATGCGGGGCAAACGGGCGATGTCTGGCGCATCTCGTGCAAACCCAGTGACGGGCCTGCAATCGGCGCGAAAATCAAGGGCGAAGTGATCTATGACTGGGGTGGCGGTCTCATTTGGGCCTTGGTTGGCGAAGGGCATGATCTGCGCAAGACCCTTGGTGCATTTGGTGGCCATGCTACGCTGATCCGTGCGTCTGAGGCCACGCATGCCCGCATCCCGACCTTCCACCCTGAGCCTGCGCCTTTGGCGGCGCTGTCAGATGGGTTGCGCCGCAAATTTGACCCAAAAGGAATATTGAACACAGGGCTGATGGCCACGGCCATGCCCGCCGCATAAGGAAGGGCGTGTTTCGCCATGCAGACGACATTCACCCCAGAACAGCTTGCCGATCCTGCCACCGCGCGCTCGAACGAGATTTTGCGCGCCTGTGTGCATTGCGGATTTTGCACGGCCACTTGCCCAACCTATCAAGTGTTGGGCGATGAATTGGACAGTCCGCGTGGGCGGATTTATCTGATCAAGGAGATGCTTGAATCTGGGCGCCCAGCAGACGCAAAGACCGTCAAACATATTGACCGCTGCTTGTCCTGTTTGGCCTGCATGACCACCTGCCCTTCGGGGGTGCATTACATGCATTTGGTCGACCACGCCCGCGCCCATATTGAGCGCACCTATAAGCGCCCTTTTACGGATCGTGTTCTGCGCTTTGCCTTGGCGAAAATTCTGCCCTATCCGACACGGTTTCGCCTTGCACTTTTGGGGGCGAAGATTGGGCGGCCTTTTGCCTTTTTGATGCCTGATGCGCGGCTCAAGGCGATGTTGAGCATGGTACCTGCGCAAATCCCGCCCGTTAGTCGCAATGATGATGCACAAAGTTTTGCGCCGCATGGCGCGCGCAAAATGCGGGTTGCTTTGATGACGGGATGCGCACAACGGGCGCTGAATACGGATATCAACGATGCCACAATTCGCCTGTTGCGCCGTTTGGGCTGCGAGGTGGTTGTGGCCGAAGGTGCAGGCTGCTGTGGGGCCTTGACCCATCACATGGGCCGCGAGACGGAATCGCGTGCCTTTGCGGCAGCCAATATCAAAGCATGGATGCGCGAGGCGCGCGGCGCAGGATTGGACGCGATTGTGATCAACACGTCTGGCTGTGGAACCACAGTCAAGGATTACGCACATATGTTCCGCAACGATCCTTTGGCGGAAGATGCTGCAACCATATCAGGTCTTGCGATGGATATTTCGGAGCTTCTGCAAAAGCTGGACTTCTCTGACGCCAAAGCCCCCGAAGATTTGAACGTGGCCTATCATGCAGCCTGTTCGCTGCAACATGGCCAAAAGGTGAAAACCGCGCCGAAGGATTTGCTCAGAGCCGCGGGGTTCACGGTGCTGGAACCTGCCGACAGTCACTTATGCTGTGGATCGGCAGGCACATATAACCTTATGCAACCTGAAATCTCGGGCAAGCTTAAGGCGCGCAAAATCCGCACGCTTGAGGCCCTGCAGCCCGATGTGATTGCTGCGGGCAATATCGGCTGCATGATGCAAATTGGGTCAGGCACAGGGCATCCTATAGTGCATACTGTCGAGTTGCTTGATTGGGCCACAGGTGGGCCGAAACCGCCTGCGATGTCGCGCGCACCTCAGGAAATGCCTGTGCCAATCTTGCGCTAAATCCCTGTTTCAGGGGTCTTGAAACCCAAACAGCTGCTTCCAATATCAGAAAGGTCGGTGCCGCCAAGCGGGCCGACCTGAACCCTTGTTGGCGTGTCTCATGATGTAGAGCGCCACGCAAATCTTGGTATCGCTTCTGATGGAGGATGTCCTATGCGAAACTACGACCTAACCCCCCTATACCGCGCCACTGTCGGCTTTGATCGTATGGCTGATTTGTTAGACAGCCTGCTGACGCAAGAAACGGGCGCGAACAGCTACCCCCCTTATAATATCGAAAAAACCGATGAGAATACCTATCGTATCTCAATCGCTGTTGCGGGTTTTTCAGAGGCTGAATTGCGTGTTGAGCAACGCGAGACGGAACTGGTCATCGCGGCCCGCAAAGAAAAAGACGACACCGCCCGCACCTATTTGCATCGTGGCATTGCAACCCGCGCTTTTGAGAAGCGGTTCCAATTGGCCGATCATGTGCGCGTGACCCAAGCAAGCCATGAGAACGGCATGTTGCATGTCGATCTCTTGCGTGAGGTGCCAGAGGCAAAAAAACCGCGTCAGATTGCAATCACATCTGGCAAGGCATCCAAACAAACACCTGCACTTGAAGTGACAGATGTAGAGGTCTGAGACAGACCTTCAGACACCCCTGCGCGCGCGCCCTCCCTCGTGCGCGCAGGCGGTGTTCCGTAGCAGGGGCGTCTGTGAGACTAGAACCACTGCCCTGGTTCCATCAGGCCCAAATCCATCAATTGCTGACTAGACCATTGGAACCGCTTTGAGCGGTGCTAGCGAAAATCCCCGATATCATAGCGAGATCCTGCATTGCTGCGCAGTGCTTTGGCCACGCGAAACGAACATATGGTTGCGGTGATGGAATGGTGCCATTGGCACGCAAAAGTGTTCATTTCCTCGTCACTGAGGCGATGATCTTCGAACATTTGCAGCCCTTCCTTCTCCCGAAAGAACCCGATCCGATCAATGCGCCGCCGTTCTTTGGGAACATGTTCCTCAAAGCGCCAGCGTAAACCGCCAAAAAAATCATGTTGGCGGTCCTTAGCGCGGCCCGTTTCATCACGGCGCGCATCGGCAAAATACCCTGCACTGTCGAGCATGGCATGATCTAGGTTCACGGCATTTGGTGCAATGTTCAGGTCTTGTGCGTAGAGATCAATCACATAGGTCAGCGCGCAGTCGCGGCGTTCTTCCGCGATGAAGGCTGCCATTTCTCCCACAGTGCGATCCTCGCAGAACGGGTAAAAGAAATATTCAGCGTTATAGCAGTAATGCACCCATTCATTTGGCACGAGAGGGATCAGCGCATTCACAAGACTGGCAGCGGCATCTGCGCGGCGGGTTTGCGCGCGAATAATCGAAACAGTGTTTGGGGTGTGCCCCTCTGTCTCGGGTGAGATGTCTAAACCAGCGGGGGCTGCGATGAACACATGGCGAAACCCCAATTGCATCAAATGAGACAGTGTCGAGGCCAATTCAACCCGATCCTCTGCAATCAAAATTGCAAAAGGCCCCTTGCCAAACCCGCCCCGCGGCAGGCGGCGAAATTCGGCCAAAGATGCATAGTCTTTGATCTGCATATGCGGTTTATTCCGACCAATTATGAAATTTTTGTAACCCAACCCCAATTTGCGGGGCTTTGTGGTCTATTTCAATGGGTCACATGCGTTGATGTGCGCCCCCTATTGGGCTAAATGACCCTGTGCTGCGATCTGCGAAAAAGGCCCCGTGCAATGACTGAACCCAAAAAGCTATTTGTGAAAACCTATGGCTGCCAGATGAATGTCTATGACAGCGAGCGTATGGCAGAGGCGCTGTCTGGTCAGGGCTATGAGCAGGTGGGCAGTGCGGCAGAAGCGGATGTGATCCTGCTGAACACGTGCCACATTCGCGAGAAAGCATCGGAAAAGATCTACTCGGAATTGGGCCGCCTGAAACCTTTGCGCGATGAGAACCCCAATCTGAAAATCGGTGTTGCGGGCTGTGTCGCGCAGGCCGAAGGCGAAGAGATTATGCGCCGTCAACCGATTGTGGACTTGGTCGTTGGCCCGCAGACCTATCACCGCCTTCCTGCCATGATGCGCGCGGTTGAGGCAGGGGAAAAGGCCCTTGATACGGATTTCCCCGAAGAAGATAAGTTTCTGCATCTGCCAAAAGATCGCCGTGCCAAGCGCGGGCCTTGTGCGTTTTTAACGGTGCAGGAAGGCTGCGACAAATTCTGTGCGTTTTGCGTTGTGCCCTATACTCGCGGCGCTGAGGTCAGTCGCCCCGTTGCGCGCATTTTGGGGGAGGCGCGCGATCTGGTCGAACGCGGCGTGCGCGAAATCACGCTTTTGGGGCAAAATGTGAATGCCTATCATGGGCAAGATGAGGATGGGCGTGAATGGGGGCTTGCGCGCCTGATCCGTGAATTGGCGAAAATCGAAGATTTGGCGCGTATCCGCTTTACCACATCGCACCCCAATGACATGGAAGATGACTTGATCGCGGCTTTTGGCGATAGTGACAAGCTGATGCCCTATCTTCATTTGCCTGTGCAATCTGGGTCTGATCGTATTCTCAAAGCGATGAACCGCAAACATACCGCGCAGGACTATCTCGACCTGATTGCGCGCATCCGCGACGCGCGCCCTGATTTGTTGCTGTCTGGGGATTTCATCGTGGGCTTCCCCGGCGAGACAGATGAAGATTTTGCGCAAACGATGGATTTGGTGCGCAAAGTGAATTACGGACAGGCTTATTCGTTCAAATATTCCGCGCGTCCCGGCACGCCCGCAGCCGAGCGTGCAGATGTTGCGCCTGAGATTGCAGATGCCCGTTTGCAAGAATTGCAGGCGCTTTTGACCGAACAACAAAGGGCGGCTCAAGACAGCATGGTGGGGCGCGAAATGCCAGTTCTGTTTGAAAAGCATGGGCGCCAAGAGGGGCAATTGATTGGAAAATCGGGCTATTTGCATTCGGTTCATGCTATCGCGCCTGCTGAATTAATTGGTCAAGTGGTAATGGTTCGAATCATTAAGTCTGCCACTAATTCCTTGACAGGCGCGTTGGTATAGTCTGCGGATGTCTGGGGTGGCCTTCGGCGGTTAGGATGCCCCAACAGGAACAATTTCTAACGATTTGTTAAGATTTATTATTAATTTATATCTAAATATTAAAATATTTTTCTTTCTGAAGCGAAATTGCTCGGATATTCTCTCGAATAATCGCGCTGTTAACCATTCTTCCGCGTTTTAGCGGGATGGTCGCAGGGAAAGAATTTTGAGATTGGGCGTGCTTTTGAACAGCTTTATCCAACATGGAATGGCACATTCTGCGCGGTTTTTGGCGATTGGGCTGCTTGCCTTTGTGCCACAATTCGCGGCGGCGCAGAGTGGGGCTATTCCTGGTCGCGTGCAGCCGGGGATCTGGATTGATCCTGACGGCTGTATGCATTGAGTCGCCGATGGCGGTCTTGAGGGCTACATGGAGGGACGTGTGAATCCCCAAACGGGGATGCTTGTCTGTATGCGCGTCAACACCTGCGCAGTGACGAATAGCGATGTTCTTTTCGCGACAGACAGCGCGCATTTGACCGCAAATGGTCGCGCGCAATTGGAACAGTTTTTCCGCTCGGCGGGTGCGTTTGCCTATGTGATTTATGGGCATACTGATGCGCGCGCCTCAGATGAATACAATATCCGCCTCTCGCAGGCCCGTGCCGAATCGGTGGCCAATATGGCGCGCGGTGTTGGGGCGCGCGTGGCGCGTGAAATTGGCTATGGTGAACGCCGACCAATTGCGCCCAATGACAGCGCCTCCAATATGCAGCGCAACCGCCGCGTTGAAATCGTATGTTATAGGTGAAGGGGGCCATGATGCGTCAGCGATATTTGGCGATTGCCCTAATTGGGGCGGCTACTGTTTTGTCGGGCTGTTCAGGTCTAGACCGCCCAATTGTGAGCAATCGTGATCGCGGTTTGGACGCAAAAGACCCTAGCCAGTTACAGGCCGCCATCTATGTCGACCCTGATGGTTGCCACATTTGGATGATTGACGATGGCGCAGAAGGGTATTGGTCGCGCTGCCGTGATCCCGTGTCTGGCTTGCCTGTTTGCACGGCTTTTGCCCCGCCAAATTCAGTTGTTGGTGACTACGCTACAGGTGGGGTTGTGCCTGATACTCGCTCTGCTGGTCTGTTCTAGGCGCAAATATCGGTCATCTGTCGCCTAGATATGTGAAATTTTCGTGCATATCACACTAACTATTGATTTGGCTGCGAGGGCTTGGCACTCTCAACTCAGGAATCTTCTCTAAGCGAAGGAGAGTATGTTGGCATTGTCCACGTTGAGCGCACCCGCCACCCCTAAATCTGGCCCCCCTGCGGATTTGCAGCTGAGCTTTCCTGACAATCGCCTTCTGATCGACCTTTGTGGAGAATTTGATCGAAATCTCACGCAAATTGAAACAACGCTGTCGGTGCAGATCATTCGCCGTGGCAACCAATTGGCCGTGCATGGCGAGGCGCGGGAGCGCGCGGCCGAAGTTTTGGGCAGTCTCTATGCGCGATTAGAGGCGGGAAAATCAGTAGAGGCCGAAGATGTCGAGGGCGCAATCCGTATGCCTGGCTCTGTTGAGGGGACAGGCGTTCGCGCGGGGGACCAGATTGAAATGTTTGGTGCATCCTCGTTGGAAATCGGCACCCGAAAGAAAACGGTCGAGCCTCGCACCGATGCGCAAAAAGCCTATGTTCAAAACTTGCTGAAAAACGAACTGGCCTTTGGGATTGGCCCTGCGGGAACGGGAAAAACCTATTTGGCGGTTGCTGTCGCTGTGAACCGCTTGATCAATGGCCATGTGGATCGTATCATCTTGTCGCGCCCTGCTGTGGAAGCGGGCGAGCGTTTGGGATTCTTGCCTGGGGATATGAAGGACAAGGTCGATCCCTATATGCAGCCCCTTTATGATGCGCTGCACGATTTTCTACCCGGTCGGCAATTGCAGAAATTGATGGAAGAAAAAACCATTGAAATTGCACCTTTGGCGTTTATGCGGGGGCGGACATTGGCCAATGCCTATGTGGTTTTAGACGAAGCCCAAAACGCAACCACAATGCAAATGAAGATGTTCTTGACCCGTCTGGGACGCGGCAGCCGCATGGTTATCACGGGTGATCGCAGTCAGGTTGATTTGCCGCGTGGCGTAAATTCTGGCCTTGCTGAGGCCGAACGCATTTTGGGTGCTGTCTCAGGGATCAGCTTTAACTATTTCACCGCAAAAGATGTGGTGCGTCATCCGATGGTCGCCAAGATTATCGAGGCCTATGACGCCGATGAGGTTAAAGGTTAGGCGCAAGGCGCATGGAAATTGACATTCTGATCGAAACCCCTGCGTGGCAGGCTTGTGACATTGAAGATGTCACTGCGCGCGCGGCGGAAGGTATTTGTGCCGAGCTTAGGCTTGATCCTGCGCGGTTTGCAGTTTCGGTTTTGGCCTGTGGCGATACCAGAATCGCAACCCTAAACAGCGATTTTCGTGGCAAGCCGACACCGACCAATGTGTTGTCTTGGCCCGCAGAAGAGATTGATCTGCCCCGTGGTCAAATGCCCAAATTGCCGACCCCCGCCGCGGATGGCCCACCACATGAATTGGGCGATATTGCAGTCGCCTATGAAACTTGCGCCCGCGAGGCGGAGGAGCAGGGCAAAGATTTTGATGATCATTTGACCCATTTGATGGTTCATTCGATCCTTCATTTGTTGGGATTTGATCATATAAATGATCCCGATGCCACGGTGATGGAAAGTTTAGAGACACGCATCCTTGCCAGACTGGGGGTTGCTGACCCATATTAGGGCGGATGGCACAAGTTTTGTCAGTGTAACCTTGGAAAGGGGCTATGAGCTCAAATCCCGAACCCTCGTCTATCGCGGCGCAAAGCGCGCCCCTTGATGACGAGCCTCTGCCGCAAAGGCAAAGTTTCTTCTCCCGTCTTTTTGGGTCTAGCCCATCAGACCCCGATCATGCAGATCATGCCGAAGGCGAAAGCCTGAGCCACCCCGCAAGCGAGGGTAAATCCTTTGCGCAATTTGGCATGTCCAATCTGCGCCGTTTGCGGGTCGAGGATGTGTCGATCCCGCGTGTCGAGATAACGGCGGTGCCCGCTGATATCAGCCTTGACGATCTCATCGCGGTGTTTCGCGAAAGCGGCAACACGCGCCTACCTGTTTACGATGGCACCCTCGATAGCCCCATCGGCCTCGTCCATTTGAAAGACGTTGCCTTAGGCCATGGCTTTCACAAGTCGGACGGTGATTTCGATTTACGCTCTATGCTGCGGCCCTTGCTTTATGCGCCGCCCTCCATGCCGATTGGGGTGCTTCTGCAAAAAATGCAGACCGAGCGCACCCATATGGCTTTGGTGATTGACGAATATGGCGGTGTCGATGGTTTGGTGACCATCGAAGATTTGATCGAACAGGTTATCGGTGAGATCGAAGATGAGCATGATGTCGAAGAAGACAGCCCATGGAGCCATGAGAAATCAGGCGCTTATCTCGCCCTTGCCCGTGCCCCATTAGACGAGTTTGAAGCCGAGATTGGGATCAAACTGCTGGACGCTGACGAAGATGAGGAAATAGACACCCTTGGTGGTTTGGTGTTCAAACTGACGGGGCGTATTCCCGCGCGCGGGGAAATCGTTCCGCACCCTTCTGGTGCCGAGTTCGAAGTTGTCGATGCCGATGCGCGGCGGATCAAACGGTTGCGTGTGCGATTGCCCAAAGGTGACGCTGCGTGATCATGACACGGCTGCGCGATCCGCGTCTGTTGGCATTTTGCGCAGGTTTAGGCGCGGCTCTGGGCATTGCGCCGTTTAACATACTCATCGCGACCCCGTTGGGATTGGGCGCTTTGATCTATCTCTTGGCCCAATCGCCAACCCCTAAGGCCGCCGCGGTTTTCGCGTTTTGGGGGGGATTGGGCTACTTCATCCTTGCGCTGCATTGGATTGTCGAGCCCTTCATGGTCTATGCAGCGCAAGAGGGGTGGATGGCCCCTTTTGCTATTTTGGCCTTATCAGGTGGGTTGGCTCTGTTTTTCGCACTGCCCGTCTGGGTGACATGCGCTTTGGCCCGTCCCCAAGGCCGTGCGGCCCGCATCATGGCGATTGTTCTGGCGCTGTCATTTGGGGAATATCTGCGCGCCTATATCCTGACGGGGTTTCCTTGGGCAATGTTTGGCCACGCCATGATTGGCACCAATTTGCGGATTTTGGCGGGGGTCATCGGTGCGCATGGGATGGGCCTCCTGTTGCTCAGTGCTGCGGGTCTTTTGGCCCATTTTACAATTAAAGGCGCGTGGCGTTTCGTTGGGGGGCTGTTGGGCGGCATTGTGGCGCTTTGGGTGTTCATGCCAGTCTTTCCCGCGCCACAGGCGGCCCCAGATGCGCCGCTGATCCGCATCATTCAACCCAATGCTGCACAAGACCTCAAATGGCGGCCTGAGATGAAGCCGTTTTTTCAAGATCGGATTCTTGATCTCACCGCTCTGCCCGTCCGTGATGCAGGGGGCGCACGGCCCGATTTGGTGCTTTATCCCGAAACGGTTTTAACTTCGCTCCTGGAGAATACCGAAACCATCCGCCAAGATCTGGCCTCTGCTGCAGGCGGTGGCCTGTTGTTTTTGGGCGCACAACGTCTTGAGGGGGAGGTTGCATATAACTCCCTTGCCTTGGTGGATCAAACGGGCGCAGTTACCGCAACCTATGATAAGCATCATTTGGTGCCTTTCGGGGAATATATGCCCTTGCAATCCCTTGCGCGCGAGATGGGGTTACACGGGCTCGCAAATCGCATGGGTCTAGGTTTCTCACGCGGGTCAGGGCCACAGGTCTTTGACCTCGGCGCAGATCTTGGAACGGTGTTCCCGATGGTCTGTTACGAGGCTATTTTCCCGCATTATATTGCGGATGTGCCGCGCCCTGATTGGATGTTCCATGCCACCAATGATGCGTGGTTTGGTCAGTTTTCAGGCCCGTACCAGCATTTGGCCCTGCTTCAGCTGCGCGCAGCGGAGCAAGGTTTGCCTATTTTGCGCGCCGCCAATACAGGGGTCAGCGCCGTGATAGATGCGCGTGGCGAAATCATGTCTGCTTTGGGAATGGGAGAGATGGGTGTGATTGATGCCACCTTGCCCCCATCCTTACCCCCGACCCTTTATGCGCGGTTTGGGGATGTAGCTTATGGGGTGATGCTTTTGGGGCTCTTGGGCGCATTTTTGCGCAAGCGGCGTGTTGATATGGTTGATCCCACCCGCAGTTGAAGATAAAGCGGCGCAATCTTGGCCCCACAACGGCTTCCTGACGTGGCGGCTTTAACCCCAATGGAGCACTTATCATGTCCCGTAAGCACTATGTTTTCACCTCCGAATCCGTTTCGGAAGGTCATCCTGATAAAGTATGCGATCGTATCTCTGATGCGGTCTTGGACGCGTTTTTGTCCGAAGAACCAGAAGCGCGTGTTGCCTGCGAGACTTTCGCCACGACCAATCGCGTTGTTATCGGAGGCGAGGTTGGTTTGTCCGACCAAGATAAGCTGCGCGACTACATGGGCCGTATCGAAGATATCGCCCGCGCGTGTATCCGCGACATTGGGTATGAGCAGGACAAATTCCATTGGAAAACCTGTGAGATCACCAACCTCTTGCACGAGCAATCCGCCCATATCGCACAAGGCGTGAACGCCGCAGAGGATAAAGACGAGGGTGCAGGCGACCAAGGGATCATGTTTGGCTTTGCCACCAATGAAACCCCTGATCTGATGCCCGCCCCGATCCAATATTCTCATGCGATCCTACGCCGTTTGGCTGAGGCACGCAAATCGGGTGCGGCCCCGCAGCTTGGGCCAGATGCGAAATCGCAGCTTTCTGTGCGCTATGAGGATGGCAAGCCAGTTGAAATCACTTCCTTGGTTTTGTCGACACAGCATTTGGACGAAAGCATGACCTCCGCTGATGTGCGGGACTTGGTCGAGCCTTATATCCGCGAAGTGCTGCCCGAGGGGTGGCTGACCGCCGCCACAGAATGGCACGTTAACCCAACGGGTAAATTCGTCATTGGTGGCCCTGATGGCGATGCGGGCCTCACGGGGCGCAAGATCATCGTAGACACCTATGGTGGCGCGGCCCCACATGGCGGCGGTGCGTTCTCGGGCAAAGATCCAACCAAGGTGGATCGCTCAGCCGCCTATGCGGCGCGCTATTTGGCGAAAAACGTGGTGGCTGCGGGTCTTGCAGATCGCTGCACTATTCAGCTGTCCTATGCGATTGGCGTGGCCAAGCCTTTGTCGATCTATGCCGACACACATGGCACGGGCAATGTCGATGAGGCCGCGATTGAGCGCGCCGTGGCGCAGGCGATGAACCTGACCCCACGCGGCATTCGCCTGCATTTGGGTTTGAATAAGCCAATCTTCCAGCGCACCGCGGCCTATGGCCATTTTGGCCGCGCCCCCGAGGCAGATGGTGGCTTCTCGTGGGAGCGCACTGATCTGGTTGATGCGATCAAATCCGCGCTCTAATTTGAACCTTGCACATGGAGTATGGCCCTGACCGATTTGGTTGGGGCCTTCTTTCAAAGATGACTGAAGCCAGACCTCACCGCAATTTCTATGGCCGCCGCAAAGGGCATAACCTGCGCGACAGCCAAGAAGCCTATTTGGAACAAGACTTGGCCAAGCTTAGTCCTGGCGCGGTTGATTGGGACGAGAACCCCGATCGCACAGCCCTTGATCTTGAGACGATATTTGGCGGGCGCGATGTTTGGCTTGAGGTTGGGTTTGGCGGCGGCGAGCACATGGTGCACCAAGCTGCGCTGAACCCCAATGTCGGATTGATTGGCTGCGAGCCCTATATCAATGGCGTGGCCATGCTGCTTGGCAAAATCCGCGCCAGCGGTGTCGCCAATCTGCGGGTTTTTCCGGGCGATGTGCGCGATATGTTTGATGTGCTGCCTGATGCATCAATAGTGCGTGCGTTTTTGCTTTATCCTGATCCGTGGCCGAAGAAACGCCACCATCGCCGCCGTTTCGTCACGCCTGAGCATTTGGAACCTTTAGCGCGGGTTTTGCAGCCCGGCGGGATTTTTCGGGTTGCCACTGATATTCCCGACTATGTCCGCCAGACATTGGAGGAAGTTCCAAAGGCAGGGTTTGAATGGTTGGCCGAAGGACCAGAGGATTGGCGCAAACCTTGGGGCGATTGGATTTCCACCCGTTACGAACAAAAAGCCCTGCGGGAGGGGCGGGTTCCCCATTATCTGACCTTCCGCCGATTGGGGTAATACCCCCCAAAGCCTGTGGACGCGGCGGGCTGTCACCGCTATCAGATGGGCCAAGTTAATTTGCGAGGGAATGAAGCATGTCTGCCCACGGAAAACCTATAAAAATGCAGGCGCGGAAATCCGCGGGTTTGTCGGGCGAGGCGCATGTGCCAGGCGATAAATCCATCTCGCATCGCAGCCTTATTTTTGGGGCGATGGCCATTGGGCAGACGCGCATCAAAGGGTTGCTTGAGGGGCAAGATGTTTTGGATACGGCCAAGGCGATGGCCTCCTTCGGTGCCCGCGTCACGCGTGTTGCGGATGGCGAGTGGCATGTGGACGGCGTTGGTGTTGGTGGCTTTGCCGAGCCTGATCATGTGATTGATTGCGGCAATTCTGGAACGGGTGTGCGTCTGATTATGGGGGCTATGGCCACAACCCCAATTGCCGCCACCTTTACAGGCGATGCAAGCCTCAATAAGCGCCCCATGGCACGGGTCACAGACCCGCTCGCCCTTTTTGGTGCACAGGCCTTTGGGCGCTCAGGCGGGCGCTTGCCGATGACGATTATCGGTGCGGAAACCCCCGTGCCTGTGCGCTATAAGTTGCCTGTGCCCTCAGCGCAGGTCAAATCTGCGGTTCTGTTGGCGGGCTTGAATGTGCGCGGACAAACTGTGGTCATCGAAGAAGAGGCCACGCGGGACCATACCGAACGGATGCTTGCGGGTTTTGGCGCAACGATTACGAGCGAGCAGACCGATGAGGGGCGCGTGATCACCTTAGAGGGCCAACCAGAATTGCGCCCACAGGATATCACTGTGCCCCGTGATCCCTCCTCCGCGGCCTTTCCAATTTGTGCGGCGCTTATCACGGAAGGCTCAGATGTATTGGTGCCAAATATCGGACTTAACCCCACCCGCGCAGGTTTGTTTGAAACCCTGATCGAGATGGGGGCGGATTTGACCTATGAAAACATCCGCGATGAAGGCGGAGAGCCTATGGCAGACATCCGTGCGCGTTTCTCACCTCATCTCAAGGGGATCGAAGTTCCGCCTGAGCGCGCCGCAAGTATGATTGATGAATACCCAATTCTGTCGGTTGTGGCCGCGAATGCCACGGGCGCGACTGTGATGCGCGGGGTCAAAGAACTGCGCGTCAAGGAAAGCGACCGCATTGATGCCATGGCCACAGGTCTGCGCGCAAATGGGGTTGAGGTGGAAGATGGCCCTGATTGGTGGATTGTGCAGGGCCGCGGTGCGGGCGGTGTGCAAGGCGGCGCGATATGTGCAACGCATTTGGATCATCGGATCGCCATGTCTTTCTTGTGCTTGGGGCTGTCCACGAAAGAACCCGTGCAAATTGATGATGGCGGGCCAATTACGACTTCATTCCCCATCTTCATTGACCTGATGCGGGGGCTTGGCGCCACGCTTGGCGAGGTGGACGTTTGATTTTCACGGTCGCCATTGATGGGCCTGCGGCCGCAGGTAAGGGCACGATAAGCCGCCGCTTGGCTGATCAATTTGGCTTTGCCCATCTCGATACAGGCCTGCTTTATCGGGCCGTTGGGGCAAAAGTGGCCGATGGCGCCGCGCCTGAGATGGCCGCGCAAAATCTGACAGCTGCCGATCTGGCCCGCACTGATCTGCGCAGCCATACGGCGGGGCAAGCTGCCTCAAAAGTTGCTGTGATCCCCGAGGTGCGCAGTGCCTTGGTGACATTTCAACGCGAGTTTGCCCGTCAAAGTGGCGGCGCCGTTTTAGATGGGCGCGATATTGGCACGGTGATCTGCCCCGATGCGGATTTGAAATTATTCATCACAGCCCGCCCCGAAGTGCGCGCGCATCGCCGCTATTTGGAACTTGGGGGAGATGAAGCGCACATCTTGAACGAGATCATTGAGCGCGACAGCCGCGATATGTCGCGTGCAGATGCCCCATTGCGTGCCGCCGAGGATGCGGTGGTGATCGACACCAGCGATTTGGACATTGAGGCGGCTGTTCGCCTTGCGGCAGAACATGTGACAGCCCGCCTCAAGGGCTAGTGTGAAAAATGGCCAAAACCCTTGTCATACTGGCGCAATGACTGTAAGAGCCACGCAATCAAGTAGACGGTCAACGTCTCGGATTGAGCAGGGTCGGGATATCCTCCGGCCCTTCATCATTTTCGAGGGGGCGATTGAAAACGAAACCAAAGACCTGCGGAGACAACCGCATGGCCCGAATAGCTCTATGAAAAGGAACTGAATATCTATGTGCGCTAAAGCAACTATGGAAGAATTCGAAGCCCTTCTGAATGAAAGCTTCGAGATTGACACCCCCGCGGAAGGTGCGGTTGTCACTGGTAAGGTCATCGCAATCGAAGCGGGCCAAGCCATCATTGATGTGGGCTACAAAATGGAAGGCCGCATCGACCTTAAAGAATTCGCAAATCCCGGCGAGGCCCCCGAAATCGCAGTTGGCGATGAGGTAGAGGTGTACTTGCGCAATGTGGAAAACGCGCGTGGCGAAGCGGTTCTGAGCCGCGAAATGGCCCGCCGCGAAGCCGCATGGGATCGCTTGGAAAAAGCATATGCCGCAGAAGAGCGTGTCGATGGCGCAATCTTTGGCCGCGTCAAAGGTGGCTTCACCGTTGATCTTGGCGGTGCTGTTGCGTTCTTGCCTGGGTCTCAGGTTGACGTGCGCCCCGTGCGGGATGCAGGGCCTTTGATGGGCCTCAAGCAGCCATTCCAAATCCTGAAAATGGATCGCCGCCGTGGCAATATCGTTGTGTCCCGCCGTGCAATCCTTGAGGAAAGCCGCGCCGAGCAGCGCGCCGAAGTTATCGGCAAACTGGGCGAAGGCGACATCGTGGATGGTGTGGTCAAGAACATCACCGAATACGGCGCATTTGTTGACTTGGGCGGTGTTGACGGCCTGTTGCACGTCACCGACATGGCATGGCGCCGTGTGAATGATCCAAAAGAGGTTCTCACAATTGGTGAGACCGTGAAGGTTCAGGTGATCAAGGTCAACAAAGATACCCATCGCATCAGCCTCGGCATGAAGCAGCTGTTGGACGATCCATGGGATTCCGTTGAAGCGAAATTCCCGCTTGAATCCGTTCACATGGGCCGCGTGACCAACATCACCGATTACGGTGCATTTGTTGAGCTGGAGCCTGGCGTTGAAGGTCTCGTGCACGTTTCTGAGATGTCTTGGACAAAGAAGAACGTGCATCCTGGCAAGATCGTTTCGACCAGCCAAGAAGTCGAAGTTATGGTTCTGGAGATCGACAGCTCCAAACGCCGCGTATCGCTTGGTCTCAAGCAGACCATGCGCAATCCATGGGAAGTGTTTGCAGAAACCCATCCTGTTGGCACCGCGGTTGAAGGCGAGATCAAGAACATCACCGAATTCGGTTTGTTCATCGGCCTCGACAACGACATTGACGGCATGGTTCACCTGTCTGACCTGACATGGGAAGGCCGTGGCGAGGATGTGATCGGCGATTACGGCAAAGGCGATATGGTCAAAGCGGTTGTAGCCGAAGTTGACGTTGAGAAAGAGCGTATCTCCCTGTCGATCAAAGCTGTTGATGGTGACCCATTCGCAGATGCCGTTGGCGGTGTGAAGCGTGGCTCGGTCATCACTGTTGTTGTGACTTCGGTCGAAGAAGGCGGTTTGGAAGTGGAATATGAAGGCATGAAATCCTTCATTCGCCGCTCTGACCTCAGCCGCGACCGTGGTGATCAGCGCTCTGACCGTTTCTCGGTTGGTGACAAGATCGATGTGCGCGTAACCAATATCGATGCGAAGACCCGCAAACTGGGCCTGTCGATCAAGGCACGCGAAATCGCCGAAGAAAAAGAAGCGGTCGAGCAGTATGGCTCATCCGATTCTGGTGCAAGCTTGGGCGATATCCTTGGCGCTGCATTGAACAAAGACGAATAATCATCACGCGGGCCTTCGCCCCGTTATGAGATGGAATTGCCCCGCTCAGCAGAGCGGGGCTTTTTCTTTGTCGGAGCGACAGGCTGTCGCAGCCCATAGATTTTTCATCTTTTGCGCCTTGCTGGAGAACTAAGCATCAATGCGGGCAGGGCAGAGAGATTGCACGTTTTTGCATCGTGGCTTGGCGGTTTTCGATATAGCGGTTGAAACTGCGCTGCCGCAAATCCAGATCTAGACCACCAACCTTAAACCCCTCGCACACCAGTGCTGTGGCCACATGCATGGTTGTGGTCGACTTGCCCGAATCGCCCTTTTCGTTCCCGAATACGATAATATGCGCCAAAACGAACCTCACTTACCCCACTGCGCACCCGATATTGTGGGCGCATTCCGTTGATCCTCAATATACGGAAGGAATGCTGCGCTATTTATCAAGAAAGACATTTAACTTATGGCTAAAATGAAAAACACCGCCCCAAAGGGACGGTGTTTTGAAACAGTTAGGTGCGATTGGATTAGAAACCCAGACCTTCGTATTTCTTTTTGAACTTGGAAACGCGGCCGCCTGTATCCATCAAGCGCGCGCCACCACCTGTCCATGCAGGGTGCACAGAAGGGTCAATATCCAGCGCAAGCGTATCGCCCTCGGAACCCCAAGTGGATTTCATCTGAACAACGGTGCCATCGGTCATTTTGACATCGATGACGTGGTAATCGGGATGGATGTCTTTTTTCATCGTCTAAGCCCTTCTTACGCTTCTGCGTTATTGCTGAGTTCGCGATAGTTTGTTTTCTCGGCGATACGGGCCGACTTACCACGGCGATCACGCAAGTAGTACAGCTTCGCGCGGCGAACACGGCCGCGGCGCACCACTTCGATTGAATCGATATTGGTCGAGTAGAGGGGGAATACGCGCTCTACGCCTTCACCAAATGAAATTTTGCGAACAGTGAACGAACCTGCGATCCCTTTGCCGTTTTTACGGCTGATGCAAACGCCTTCATACATCTGCACACGAGAACGCGACCCTTCGGTCACTTTAAAGCCAACGCGAATGGTGTCGCCAGCTTTGAAATCGGGAACGGTCTTCCCAAGGGCGGCAATCTGTTCCGCCTCGATTTGTGCGATCAGATCCATTGGATCTTCTCCTCTAAATGCTCGCGGTTGCTCCGCGAAGGTGTGGTCGCATCTGAGAGCTCTGGTCTTCGACCGGATCCACCTGTTCCCATATGGGGGTGTCCGCCAGAGGTCACGCTGACTTTCCTAATGTGATCTTTGGCCAATCTGCCTTGCGCCGAAGTTCCGCAAAAGCGCGGGGACAAAGCCCCAAGAAAAACCAAAGAGGCCCGATCAGCCGATTCCGACTGCGGACGGATGGCGTATAGGCTGCAAATCCTAAAGGATCAAGCCTTATCGCGCCCTGTCTTGCCCTGTTTAGAGAGATATTCCGCCCAAAGATCAGGGCGGCGCGATTGCGTCAAAGCCTCGGCTTGGGCATGGCGCCACTCGGCAACGCGGGCGTGATTGCCAGATGTCAAAACCTCGGGGATCACCATCCCACGCCATTCAGCGGGGCGGGTATAGTGCGGATGCTCCAACAGGCCATTGGAAAAACTTTCTTCTTGGGTCGAGTCAAAATTTCCCAAGACACCCGGAATAAGGCGAATGGTGGCATCAAGCACCGCTTGGGCGGCAATCTCGCCGCCCGTCAGAACAAAATCACCTAGTGAGATTTCTTCCATCTCGTAATGGTCAATCACACGTTGATCCACCCCTTCGAACCGCCCGCACAACAGGGTCATGCCGTCACAGCCCGCAAAGCGCGCGGCATCGGCCTGTGTAAAAGGCCGCCCCCGAGGTGACAGATAGATGCGTGGCCATCGTGCGGGGTTAGGTGGTGTGTTATTAGCGGCCATGTCCATGGCGCGCCCCAAAATGTCGGGACGCAAGACCAGCCCTGCGCCGCCCCCTGCGGGCGTATCATCAACATTGCGGTGCTTGCCCTCGCCGAAGATGCGCAGGTCGATGGTGTCTAATGCCCAAAGACCGCTTTGCAATGCCTTACCCGTCAGTGAGCCCCCCAAGACACCTGGAAACATGTCAGGGAAGAGTGTGATGACCTTCGCGCACCATGCGTCCTTCAGGCGCTGCGGCCCCATCAAGTCCCGTGGGGCCGCATTGGCCGAAATCGACAGACGGCCATAGCTGCGGGGTGGTTTAGACGTCATCGTCAAACAAGCCTTCTGGCGGATCAATCACGATGCGCTTGGCGCTGAGGTCGACTGTGGGAACAACCGCCTGTGTAAAAGGCACAAGAACGCTGCCTTTGTGATTGGGCACGCTGCGCAGTTCGAGAATATCACCTGCGCCATGGTTCAACACGGCCGCCACCTTGCCGCGCGCCGCGCCGCCTGTGTCGACCACGTTAAGACCGAGAAGGTCGCTGTGATAAAACTCATCATCAGGAAGGGCGGGCAGGGCCGTGCGCGGTGCAAACAGACGGGTGCCGCGAAGGCCATCTGCCGCTTCTTTTGTCATCACCCCAACAACCCGCGCGGCAAAGCCACCTTTGACGGCACGGGTGATTTTAAGCTCAAAACTGCGGTCGCCTTTTTCAGAAAACAGTGGCGTGTAAGTGCCGATATCTTCGGGATTGGCGCAAAAACTTTTGAGGCGCACTTCACCGCGCACGCCAAAGGAGCCTGCAATCGCACCGACACAAATCAGGTTTTGATCGCTCATTCCACGGGGCCCTCTCTTAGGCATAACCGATCTGCGCTGACCCATTCGCCCGAAAGGGCAATACAGGCCGCTTGCGCATTGCGCCGTTCTTCAACGCGCCCACCTATGTAGGCGAAAAGGCATAGGATCGAAATTAGGATCAGGCGGCGCATTTAAGATACTCAAAGCCACATCTACGCTTGGCCCTAAGGCCACCTTGCCCCCAGTACACAACAAGCGGGGGCAAGGCAGGGGGCTGATTACTCAGCCTTTGCTTCTTCTGCGGCTTCCTCAGCGGCAGGCGCTTCCTCAGCGGCAGGCGCTTCCTCAGCGGCAGGCGCTTCTTCAGGTGCTGCTGCTTCTTCAACAACGGCCTCTTCTGCGGGCGCTTCTTCAGCGGTAGGTGCAGGTGCGGCTGCTGCTTCTGCGGCCTTAGCGGCTTTTTCTTCTGCGCGCTCTTGTGCTTTTTTGCCTGGAACGGCTTTGTTCGGGTTGTTGCGGGTTTTCGCTGCCAAAACGCCAGCTGCTTCCAAGAAACGGCTTACGCGGTCGGTGGGCTGCGCACCCTGCTCGAGCCAGTATTTCATGCGCTCCATGTTCATTTTCACGCGATCTTCGCTGTCTTTTGCCAAGAGCGGGTTATATGTGCCGAGCTTCTCGATGAAGCGGCCATCGCGAGGCATGCGGCTGTCAGAGGCCACGATGCTGTAGAATGGGCGCTTTTTCGAGCCACCACGGGCCAAGCGGATTTTCATTGCCATGTTAGTCTTCTCCTTCGGATAGATGATCGGGGCGTCTTTGTTTATTGCCCGTTTTCAATGTGTTGTTCATGGTGACGGATGACCTCCTGAATGATGAATTTCAGAAAGGTCTTGGCGAATTCGGGGTCGAGATCGGCCTCCTCAGCCAAACGCTCAAGCCGCGCGATTTGTTTGGCTTCGCGGTCTGGGTCGGAAGGGGGCAAATCATGCTGTGCCTTCAACTTCCCTACGGCTTGGGTGTGCTTAAACCGCTCGCCAAGGGTATAGACAAGAATTGCGTCTAAGCGATCAATCGAGGCGCGATGTTCCTTGAGCAACGCTGCGGCGCGGGCGGCTGTATCAGTCATGATGTGATCCCTTTATTTCTTTTTGCCAAAGCCCGTCAGGGGCGGCAGACCACCGCCGCCACCCAAGCCGCCAAGCCCCATCTTGCGGGCTGCGGCCTCCATCGCTTTGGGATCCATTGCTGAAGGATCCATGCCCGCCAAATCTTTGGGTGCGCCTTTGCCCATTAATGCGCCAAGGCCCTGCTTGAGCATTCCTCCTTTGCCCATTTTTCCCAGCTTCTTCATCGCATCGGCCATTTGGCGGTGCATTTTCAAAAGCTTGTTCAGGTCAGAGACATCTTGCCCTGCGCCTGCGGCAATGCGCTTTTTGCGGCTTGCCTGCAAAAGGTCAGGGTTGGCCCTTTCCCGCTTTGTCATGGATTGGATCAGCGCGATCTGGCGTTTGATCACCTTGTCATCAAGCCCTGCATCATCAAGCTGCTTTTGCATCTTGGCCATGCCCGGCATCATCGACATCATGCCCTGCATCCCGCCCATTTTCAGCATCTGCTCTAACTGGCCTTTAAGGTCGTTCATGTTGAACTGACCTTTTTGGAAGCGCTTCATCATGCGCTCGGCCTGTTCAGCCTCGAGGGTTTCTTGGGCTTTTTCAACAAGGGCCACGATATCGCCCATGCCTAAGATGCGGCCAGCGACACGCTGTGCTTCGAATGTCTCAAGCGCCTCGAGCTTTTCACCCAACCCCACAAAGCGGATCGGTTTGCCCGTGACGGCGCGCATCGACAGTGCCGCGCCGCCGCGACCATCGCCATCCATACGAGTTAAAACGATGCCAGAAACGCCAATTTTATCGTCAAATTCCTGCGCAACATTCACCGCATCTTGGCCCGTGAGGCCATCCACGACCAAGAGTGTCTCGCGTGGGTTGGCAATGTCACGCACGGCTGCGGCCTGCGCGATCAGGTCTTGATCAATATGCAAGCGCCCTGCGGTGTCGAGGATATAGACATCATAGCCACCAAGCCCCGCTTGGGTTTTGGCGCGCTTTGCAATCGTCTCAGGGTTTTCACCTTGGATGATGGGCAGGGTATCCACGCCAATTTGTTGGCCAAGGATGGCCAACTGCTCCATCGCGGCAGGGCGGTTTGTGTCAAGGGATGCCATCAAAACGCGCTTGCCTTCGCGCTCCTTCAGGCGCTTGGCCAGTTTCGCGGTTGTTGTGGTTTTCCCTGAGCCTTGCAGACCCACCATCAGGATGGGTGCAGGCGGGTTGTCGATTTTCAGTGCGCCAATCTCGCCTTCGCCCTGAAGGGTGGCGATCAATTCGTCATGCACAATTTTGACGACCTGTTGACCCGGGGTCACCGATTTTGTCACCGCAGCGCCTGTGGCCTTTTTCTCGACCGCGCGAATAAATTCCCGCGCCACGGGCAAAGAAACATCTGCCTCAAGCAAAGCCACCCGCACTTCGCGCAGGGCTGTTTTCACATCATCAGCAGACAAAGCGCCTTGCTTTGTCAGCCCCTCAAAGACCGAGGAGAGGCGTTCTGAAAGTGTTTCAAACATTGGCCAAGGCCCCTTTGTCGCGTCATCTCTCTGGTGATCTGTGCATCAGGCCACCGCATTGCAATGCACCAAGGCCCCCGTGGGCGAAACTCGCTGACGGGGGGCGATCTTGGACATGTCCTAAGACCAGAAAGCCAAAGCTTGCTGGAAGTTGCACTGGTCTTATGCGCGCGAAGAGGGGAATGTCAAGCCTTCGCGCCTTAGTTCAAATGGCGCAAGAGCCGCGCATGACGATCAAAGGCCGTGATCAACTGCCCTAAATTTTGAATATCTGTCGCCTCAAGCATGGGCAACATCTTCACAAAGGCCCGCGCCGTTCCCAATGTGTCGCCAAGTGCGGTATGACGGGCATTGTCGGGTATGCGGATGCTGAGGCGGTCACATAGCGCGTCCAATGTGTGTTCCGCAGACTGACCAAAAAGGATGGCCGAACACAGAACAGTGTCCAAGATCGGCTGATCAAAACGCGCGCCAATGGCCGCTTCGCGGCGCTGTAGAAAAGCCATGTCAAAGGGGGCATTATGTGCCACCAGAACCGCGCCATCGGCAAAGCGATGAAACCGCGATAAGGCATCAACAACCGATGGGGCGTCTGCCACCATCTCATTGGTGATGTGATGCACCGCTGTTGAGGCCGCAGGGATTTTGCGCGCAGGGTTGACCAATGTGTCAAAGCGTTCGCTCTCGACCAATTTGCCGTTTACAATCCGCATCGCGGCGATCTGACAGATTTCATCGACTTGCGGGTTCAGCCCGGTGGTTTCTGTATCGAACACTACGAAAGACAAGTTTTTCAGCGGGGCCTGTGACAGCTCAGCAGGCAGTGCGGTTTGCAACAGGTCAAAATCATATTGGATCACGCGCGGCGTTTGTAGCGCTTCGGGGGCGGCGGCTAGGGACAGGCTGATCCGTTGATCTGTGGTTTCGATCTTGGCGCCGTGGCTGCGCAAAACATCGGCCCCCGCAAAGCGTGAATGGCCCGTGATCAGGGGGCTGTCTAACCAATCATTGAGCCGTGCCGCGTCAGGGGCCTTTGCATCTCCCTGCAGGTCAAGAATGGCCTCTCCCTCTGTTAGTCGGGCCGAAAGTCGAATGTCAGACGCCCCTGCGCCAATCCACGACAGCGTCAGGCGCTCTAACAAGCGGCTGATGGCAAAGCCATCGGCGCGCAGTCGCAGGTCAGGCAGCGCGTCATACTGCAGTTGGATATCCTTTTGCGCCAAGCGCGTGGCAAGCGCGATTGCAATATCGGATAGGTCAAGCTGCTCAAGGGGCCACCATGCTGTATCGGTTTTGGCTTTTTCTTTTTGCACATCGCGTAACGTCTTTTCCAACTGCGCACGCGGCGTCCCTTGGGGAAGGTCTGGCAAAACAGCATCCACGGCCTCAATTAAATCGGCAAACAGGGCCTCGCGCATGCCATGCAGTGCCAAATCCTTGGATCGGTCCTGCAAGCACAAGAGATAGGCAGGATCGGCTGTTTCCTGACCTTCGAGCCAGAATAAGCGCATCCGTGCCTCGAAAAGGCGGGCATCGTGGCGGGTTGTTACCAAAATATCCGTGCCCTTGGCGCTCTGTGCGCGCAACAGCCTGCCATAAGCCTCGCGCAAGGGGGCCATGCGCAAAAGCTGATCAAGGGGGCGGTTCAGACCCAACCCCTCATCATCATTGAAGAGGTCCCGCATCTTGCCATTGTAAAGCGCGATTTTATGGTCAGGCGTGCAGAACACGACCCCATCGGGAATTTCGGCTAGTAAGGTTTCAAGGCGCTGCTTCTCAAGGCCAAGCCGTGCTGTTTCACGCCCCACGGCCAATGCCATTGCGTTGCGCGTTTCGGTCAAATGCGCGGCAACAGCCGCAGCAGCAGGGGCTAAATCACCCAAATATCGCGCATAGTTTGGATTGATTTCATCATCCACATCGGCATGGGCGCGGGCGCGCATATCCGCGGCCAATGCCTCAAGGGGACGGGCGACATACTCATCGAACTTCGTCCAAACCCAAGCAGACAGGCCGATAATTGCAAATGCCCCAACCGCCCCTGCGGTGATAAAGGCCGATAGCGCGTGATCCTCGCCCAAACGAACATACCCAATCACCAGACCCGCGGTCAGCAGGGCCGCGCCCCCAAGGGCCAAGAGCGCAAAGAACAAAAAGATGCGCAAACGCAAACTAAGATGGGTGAACATGTGCGTGCGGGCCTCCTCCTCCCGCAGCGGTTACGCGGCCTAGCCGCCCAGAGTTGGGCAGACCACGGCAATCAACGGATCATCCGCGGAAACCGCTAACCAATCGGCATTCTCGGCGCGGCCATCAGCATCAAAACTGGTGGTTGGAAAAATCTCTGCGCGGGCGGGGGTGGTGCAATCCACCAAGATGGGTTTGATGATCGCGGGCTGCCACCGCTCATGCAGGCGCGTTTGCACAACCCATTGGCCCGAGCCTTCGACTGTTTCGATAGTCTCTGACGGGGTAACCGCGACAAAGCCTTTGATCCATGGCTTCACATATGTCCACGGCTGCCAAACAGCGCGCTGTTCGCGCGTGGCGATCATTACAGTGTCTGTGGGCAGGGTTGCCATGACGCCGCGCGCCCATGAATATTCGAGGGATATTGTGGTCAGGATCATCGCCAGCCCCGCGCCTGCAGGCACGAACCATTTTGGTATCCGCTCTCCTATCAGGCGGCGCAGGCCATAGGCGATGCCTGCCCCTGCAAAGGCCGAGGACAGTGCCGCAATAAGGACGAGGAACATTTGCATTTCGTTGGTCTTTCTCTTTTCGTGGCAACCAAAAACAGGCGTGGGGGTTATAAAAACCCGCTCCGCTGTCCGATTGCCGATTGCATTGTTTTAATCACAACGAAGGCATCGCGGAGATGACTTCGATCAAAATCGGATAAATAAGCAGGTGCCATGAAATTATCGGGCGCGTGGCCATTGCAGATTTGGCGCGCTTGATGCGCAAGCCGCGCTTCCGCGATCATGTCATAGGCATCCAATAAATCCCGTCCGCCCGAGGCAGAAACCGCACCTCCGTCAATTGCGGCAACCAAGCGCGCGCGGGTGTTTACTTCGGTCAACTGTCCTTTCAGCGCATAGATGCGCCCCAAATCCACCACGGGCACAACGCCGTTATGCTTGAGATCAATGCGATCTTTATGCTCGCCCGACCGAACAGTGGCAAAGCCCCGAAAGAGACCAAGCGGGGGCGTATGCTTGAGCGAATTGGAAATCATATGAGCCACAAAAATCGAATTTCCCGAAGCCTCTGCAAGGGTCGAGGCGTGAAGATCGTCAAATAGGGCCATCGTGCCGCCAATGGGCCGCAGGTCAAACATCACCGATGCCAACATCTGCGCCTCGGTGTCAGGTTTGTTAATCCATTTCGAGAAATAGTTTCGCCAAACGCGTAAGGGTTGCCGCCAACGCGCGGCGGTCGCCATCATATCACCTGGGCAGTAGAAATAGCCTGCCTCATCTAAACCATCCGAGACGAATTTTGCCAAAGCGGCGAAATACGCGTCGTCTTCTGGGCGCATGGCATCGTCTATGATCAGGCAATTGTCTTGGTCGGACACGCCCGTTTGTTCTTGCCGACCTTGGCTGCCACAGGCCAGCCACAGATAGGGCACAGGCGGCGGCCCAAGATGGTCTTCGGCAAGTTTTAGCAACCGCCGGGTCGCGGCATCACCGATATCGGTGATCAGGCGTGTGACCACCTGATGATCATTATTTGCCCCAACTAATTGCATCAAAAGGGCAGGGATGCCTTTTACATATTTGGCAATTTCTGCGCTATTTGCGGCATAGGCGATATCCATGATGATTGAGGCGGAACTGGTCGCCTGAAAGCGCATCATATCGGTCTGGCTTAATATGCCTTCGGGCTGCCCGCGATCCATGACGGGCATATGGGTAAACCCATGCTCGACCATCAAATGCAGCGCATCAGCCACAAGGGCGGAGGCGGGCAAGGTCTTGGGGTCGCGCGTCATCACTTCAGCCACGGCCGTGTCTGATGGCAGCCCCGCCGCCATCGCGCGATTGGTTAAGTCGCGTGTGGTGATGATCCCTTGCAGCGCCCCCGTTTCGGAGGTGACAAGCAAGCAAGAGACGCGGTGATCCCGCATCTTTTTCGCGGCGCTCAGCAAGCTGTCTTGCGCTGTGCAAGTCAGAGGATTGCGCGTCATTAAATCGCCCAAGGTTTGGGTCGACAACGCACTGCGCTTGGCGCGGGCTGGGCGGGTGCGGTCAAAGAAATCTAGAAAGGCGGGGTGCTCTTTCACCAATTTATGGAAAAGTGGCGCCGTGACTTCCAAAAGTTCGGTTGGTTTCACCGCGGTTGCGGTGACAGGCGCAATACCATCGCGCATCAAGCCACGCTCTCCGAAGGAGTTTTTTGGGCCGAGGATCGAGACCAGTTCACCATTGGGTTCGGTGATATCAACCTGCCCTGACACGATGAGGTAAAGCGCCTCAAGCGGCGTGCCCGCGTGATAAATCACAGCGCCCGCTTTCGCCATGGAGCGGTTCACCTGCCCTGCCAGTTCCACCAGATAATCATGCGGTAAGCTGTCATAGGGGTGCGTTTGTGACAGAAGTGTCAGGATTTCTTTTGGCATCTGGATCTGGGTCTGTTTGGTCGGTCTGGCTCAGCCTAGACTATTTATGAAAAAGGCGCATCCCGATTGATCGGAATGCGCCCATTTTTCTTAAGGGGTAGCCCCTAAGTGATCAAAGGATCACTTGTTGATGGCTGCACCTGCGCCACGTGGGATACGTACGGATTCCACGAGGTCTTGGATCTCCTGCGGCGGCTCTGCTGTCACGCGGGATACTGCGAATGCAACTGCAAAGTTCAGCAATGCGCCCACTGGCCCGAAATGGGTTGGTGGGATGCCGAACAGGTAGTTCGCTGCAGTGTTATCCAGCATGTTGGTGCCTGGGATGAAGAACCAACCCAAGAATGTGAACAGGTAGAGACAGGTTGAAATCAAACCTGCAAGCATACCTGCTGTTGCACCTGCGGAGTTCATGCGCTTGGAGAAGATACCCATCATCAGTGTTGGGAACAGCGAAGCTGCTGCCAGACCGAATGCCAGAGCCACGGTTTGCGCCGCAAAGCCTGGAGGGTTCAGACCAAGATAGGTTGCCAAAGCAATCGCGCCTGCCATCGAGATGCGTGCGGCCAGAAGCTCGCCTCTCTCCGTGATGTCAGGATTGATCACCGACTTGATCAAATCGTGGCTGATGGAAGAGGAGATCGCCAACAGAAGACCCGCCGCAGTGGACAGAGCCGCTGCCAGACCACCTGCCGCGATCAGAGCGATAACCCAACCTGGAAGCTGTGCGATTTCTGGGTTTGCCAAAACGAGGATGTCACGGTTGAACGTGACAAGCTCGTTTCCTGCCCAACCACGCTCAGCTGCCATTTCAGCCATACCAGCGTTATTTTCATTGTAGTACTGGATCAGGCCATCGCCGTTCTTGTCTTCAACAGCCAGAAGGCCAGTCACCGACCAAGTGTTGAACCAATCAGGCAGATCAGCTTGTGCAACAGGCTCACCTTCAACGCCATTTGGCCACATGGTGGTCATGATGTTCAAACGAGCCATAGCACCCACCGCAGGAGCGGTTAGGTAAAGCAGCGCGATGAACACCAGTGCCCAGCCAGCAGACCAACGTGCGTCTGACACTTTGGGAACGGTGAAGAAGCGAATGATCACGTGGGGCAGGCCCGCGGTACCAATCATTAGAGACAAGGTAAACAAGGCCATCAACCATGGGCTAGAGCCTGTGGTGTAAGCATTGAAGCCCAGATCCGTCAGCAAGCCGTCCAATGTGGTCAGCAGAGGCTGGCCAGAGGCGGTGTGCTCGGAGAAGAGGCCGAGGCTTGGGATTGGGTTACCTGTCAGTTGCAGTGAGATGAACACAGCAGGGATCGTATACGCAGTGATCAGAACACAATACTGCGCCACCTGCGTATAGGTGATGCCCTTCATGCCACCTAAAACCGCGTAAACGAAAACGGTTGCGGAGGCAATGTAGAGACCCGTTGTTTTGTCAACTTCGAGGAAGCGAGAGAAGGCCACGCCAGCACCAGTCATCTGACCGATAACGTAAGTCACGGACATCACAATCAGTGAGGCTACGGCCACAACGCGTGCAGTTTGGCTGTAGAAACGGTCGCCTACGAACTCAGGAACCGTATACTTGCCAAATTTGCGCAAATAGGGTGCAAGAAGCATCGCCATAAGCACGTAACCGCCCGTCCAGCCCATGAGGAAGGTCGAGTTGTTATAGCCTACGAATGCGATAAGACCTGCCATTGAGATGAAGGAGGCCGCCGACATCCAGTCAGCTGCAGTTGCCATACCGTTCAAGACAGGCGGAACACCACGCCCAGCGGCGTAGAATTCAGATGTGGAGCCCGCGCGGGCCCAAATTGCGATACCGAAGTAGAGCGCAAACGACAGCCCCACAACGATAATATTGAGTGTTGTTTGTTCCATAATCTGGCCCGTCCCTTACTCTTCGTCCACGCCATATTCTTTGTCTAATTTGTTCATACGCGCTGCGTAGAAGAAAATCAGAACAAGGAATACGAGGATTGAACCTTGCTGAGCAAACCAGAAGCCCAGATCTGTGCCACCCACCGCGATGCCGCTAAGCATCGGGCGGAAAAGAATAGCAAAGCCATAGGAACACAGCGCCCAGATCACCAAGCATAGGGTGACCAAGCGGATGTTCGCGGCCCAGTATTCAGAGTTATTTGCCTTTTCGGCCATTGATATCTCCCTTCGGTTTCTAACCAGTGAGGCACTGCCCCAACGGTGACATCTGACGCCGCCTCCTCCTAAGGCGCCGACAGAATTCTTTTGCCCAATTACGCCCCAGTGAGGTGGGACACGATATTGCCAAGTGCCTTGGCAATATCGTCAATAGCCCCCATAGCCGCGACTTTGCTAAGCGTGCCGCGAGCATTGTAATACTCGATAAGGGGGGCCGTTTGGGCATGATATGCCGACAGGCGCGTGCGCACTGTTTCGGCATTATCATCAGGGCGGCGCTTAAACGAGCTGCCCTGACATTTGTCACAAACACCCTGTGTTGCGGGTTGCTTGAATTCGTCATGATATCCTTCGCCACAATCGGCGCAGGTATAGCGACCCGATACGCGGGCCACCATCGCTTCATCATCCACCTCAAGGCTGATGACAGCGTCAATCTGCTGGTTCCGTGCCGCCAAAAGGCCATCAAGTGCCTCGGCTTGCGCGGCGGTGCGGGGGAAACCATCCAGAATTGTGCCTGCGGCCACATCGGGCTGCTGAAGGCGTTCTTCGAGAACGGCGAGCACAATCTCATCCGAGACCAACTCGCCCTTTTCCATAACCGATTTCGCGGTCAAGCCTGCGGGTGTGCCTGCATTGACTGCGCCACGCAGCAAGTCACCAGTGGACAGCTGCACAAGCCCGAATGCCTCTTCTAGCATGCGGGCTTGGGTGCCCTTCCCAGCGCCTGGAGGCCCGAGAAGGATTAAGTTAACTGGTCGTGTCATCGTATCTGCCGTCATTTACTGAATTCCACGCGTTACTTAACGATGCGATTGGCGATGAGGTCATCCACCACGCTTGGATCTGCCAAGGTCGATGTGTCGCCAAGGCTGCCGAAATCGTTTTCGGCAATCTTACGCAAAATGCGGCGCATGATTTTCCCCGACCGCGTTTTTGGCAGGCCAGGTGCAAATTGCAGCGCGTCTGGTTTTGCAATTGGGCCGATCTCTTTACGCACCCAATTGGTCAATTCTGCCCGCAATTCTTCGGAGGGCTCTTCGCCCGCCATCAACGTAACGTAGCAGTAGATCCCCTGACCTTTGAGATCATGGGGGAAGCCCACCACTGCGGCCTCTGATACTTTTTCATGTGCCACAAGCGCCGATTCAACCTCGGCTGTGCCCATGCGGTGGCCCGACACGTTGATCACATCATCCACGCGGCCCGTGATCCAGTAATAGCCATCTTCGTCACGGCGGCATCCGTCCCCTGTGAAGTAATAGCCTTTGTAGTCACTGAAATAAGCCTGCACAAAGCGATCAGGATCACCCCACAGAGTGCGCATCTGACCAGGCCAACTGTCTTTGATACACAAAACGCCTTCTGCGGCGGTTTCGTGGATTTCTTGACCAGTGGTCGCATCCAACAGCACGGGCTGAACACCGAAGAATGGATTTGTCGCTGAGCCCGGCTTAAGTTTGGTTGCACCTGGCAGAGGCGTAATCAAATGGCCGCCCGTTTCGGTCTGCCACCATGTGTCAACAATGGGGCAGTTCCCCTTGCCAACAACGTCATTATACCAATTCCATGCTTCTGGGTTGATAGGCTCGCCCACCGACCCCAAAAGCTTGAGGCTAGAGAGATCATATTTGTTCACGAATTCATTACCCTGACCCATCAGCAAACGAATGGCTGTAGGGGCGGTGTAGAATTGGTTCACTTTGTGCTTTTCACAAACAGCCCAGAAACGGCCCGCGTCTGGATAGGTTGGCACGCCTTCAAACATCAAGGTTGTCGCGCCATTCGCAAGCGGGCCGTAGATGATATAGCTGTGGCCTGTCACCCAACCCACATCGGCGGTGCACCAGAACACATCGCCATCATGATAGTCGAATGTGTATTGATGCGTCATCGCAGCATAAGTCAGATAGCCACCTGACGTATGAACAACGCCCTTCGGCTTTCCCGTTGAGCCCGAGGTGTAAAGAATGAACAGCGGATCTTCAGCGTTCATTTCTTCCGCAGGGCAGGCGGTGGATTGGCCCGCAGAGGCGTCATGATACCAGATATCGCGACCATCGGTCCAAGTTACATCTTGACCTGTGCGCTTCACGACCAAGCATTTCACATTGTCATCACAATGCAAAAGCGCCTTATCCACGTTAGATTTCAGATCGGTCACACGACCGCCGCGGGGGGCGCCGTCCGAAGTGATGACAACCCGTGCTTTCGAGTCATTGATCCGATTTGCCAATGCGTCAGGCGAGAAGCCCGCGAAGACCACCGAGTGGATTGCGCCGATGCGCGCGCACGCAAGCATGGCATAGGATGCCTCGGGGATCATAGGCAAATAGAGAACAACACGATCACCGCGCTTAACGCCCAATGATTTCAGGGTGTTGGCAAAACGGCCCACTTCATCGCCAAGCTGTGCGTAGGTGATATGCTGCGCGGCTTCGTTGGGATCGTCTGGTTCAAACAAAATCGCGGTCTGATCGCCGCGCGTTGCCAAATGGCGATCAATGCAGTTTGCCGCTACGTTCAGCGTGCCGTCCTCATACCAACGGATATCTACTTTATCATAGGCAAAGGAGGCGTTTTTGACCTTGGTGTAGGGCTTGATCCAATCAAGGCGCTTGCCGTGTTCGCCCCAAAACGCCTCGGGATCGGAAATGGAGGCTTCATACATTGCTGTGTACTTATCCGCGTCAATATGCGCGCCAGCAAGAAGGTCAGGGAATTTCGAAGTCGTTGGCAATGTAGTTCTCCCTCAAAGGTGGCGGCGCGGATGTCGTTTGACAAAGGGTGCCGCGCCGCAGCTTGGGTGTCGCTCACCCCGATCCCTTCGTGGAAATATGGCGGTTCGTGCCTGTTCAACGTAAACAAACGACACAAACGCAGCTCATGTGATGACTAAAACAGATCCTCCCCGATCCCCAAATTTTGCGTCCTTGCCCCCTCCATTGGGCGGTTTCGCAAAGTCGACAGTGGCCCCATTCTTGGCCTGATTTCCCGATCAGGCACACCGCTATCAATGACAAACAGTTTACACCAAGTTTTTGGCTTCAGAAGTAATACATCCTGATTTCCGCGATTTCTGTGTAACAACTTTACACTGCGTTGCAGAATTTGTAAATTTATTAACAATTTTCGAAAATTTCCGTGGAAAACATACCTAGTTTGGTGGCGAGCAAATTTAAACCATAGGTTGTATTTGTGCGGTTTTAGAGAGTTAGCGCTAAATTCTGCGCTGCGGCGCAACCCCAACATGTGGTGTTTTTCCTGATTATCGGTTGATGGAGGGCCAAAACCGCGCGCGAGTCACCCGAAATTAAGGGCGCTAAAGCACGCGGAAATCCGCCCCCAGCCAAGGCATCCTTTGCAGGGCTGGCGCGATGAACAGCTTTTGTGAAAGATCGCGGATCAGGTTCGCCATTTCACTGGGAATGGCGCCCGTCCAGTCATCACTGCAATAGAGCATGATCTGGCGCGGTTGCGCGGGTGAGGGCAAGGGGTAGGTGTCAATCCCATCCGCAAATCGCTCGCCCCGCATCAGGCTCAGGGGCGTTGTGATGGTGAAACCAAGCCCTGCCGCCACGAGGGCCGAAATGGATTGGTTCGAGTCGATCTCAAATCTGCGACTAACCTGCATATCATGCATCTGAAGATACTCATCAATATGCCGCGCCATGACCTGCGCAGGGTCGCGCCCCAAAAAAGCAAGCCCGCCCAAGTCTTCGAACCTTCCCTCAAAGGCATATCCTTTTGGGAGGGCCAAAATATAGGGATCCTGCACAATCGGGTGCGCCACGATATCTGCGGGCGCGGTCTGCGGTGCGGCGCAAATGATCATATCAAGGTTCCGCTTGGCCAACATATTGAGCAAGATGTGGCTCGCCCCAGTTTGTAGGCGGAATTTACAATCGCTGAGCGTCTCGGCCAAACGTGCGGCCAATTGTGGGGTTAGATCATTCTCAAAATCATCAATAACCCCAAGACCAAGGGCGGATATGCTCGATAGGTTTAGGCGGCTGAGATCTTTTTGCCCTGCACGCAGCGCGCCAAGCGCCACTTGCACCCGTTTTAGGAACAACCGCCCCGCAGGTGTCAGGCCAATAGGCCGCCTGCGGGTGTCAATCAATTCAACCCCCACCGCCAAAGATAAATTGCGCAGTTGTTGCGAGGCGGCGGGCACGGATAGACCCATTTCCTCTGCCGCATCGGACAGCGATCCCGTGCGCGCCATGACCTCGAAGGTCTCAAGGCTCTTGAGGCTGATCCCCTTAAGATCGGGTCGCGTCATGCGGCGATGATCCGTTCCAATAGCGCCTGAGGCACAGCGACCCCTTCTGTCAGCGCGGTTTCAAATTTTTGCCTACGCGAAAGCGCCTGCAACCTATTGGGGGCATCGGCAAGAAGGGCTTGGGTGAATTGCTCAAGCGCCGATACCTGCCCGTATGATTGCGGCTTGATGGCAAAAAGACAATGCCCCATGCGCAGCGGCCCGCTGCTTGGATCATCAGGGCCACTGATCATGGCCGAGGCCCCCGCCCCAACAAGGCTGAGCACGAGAATTTCGACCATTACCGCAATATTTAACCCGTAGCTGCCCTGAACAGGCAAGATGCTGCCCTCAATCGCCGCGCGGGGATTTTGCGTGGCGCGCCCGTGGTCATCAAGCGCAAGGTGGGGCGGCAGCGTGGTTCCTGATTTGATGTGATCAAACACAGTGTCGCGCGGTATCGCGGCTTGGCCTTGTTCAAAAATCAACACACCCTGTCCGCGCTTGTCAGGGACTGCCAGTGCCATTGGATTATCCCCCAAAGTCGGGGGCAAAGGCGGGTTTATGCTGATGCATGCCGTGTCGGTCGATAGCGCCAAGCTCACATAGCCGCGCCGCGCAACGTCTTCGGCCATCTGCGGCAGAAATCCTGGGCTATGACCATTGGCAAAGGCCAAACAGGCCGTGCCTTCCGCCTCGGCGATCTGCAGAAACTCGGGCAGGGCCAGATCAAAGGCCGCGGGCAAAAAGCCGTTGGCGATGTCACAATGTAACCGCACGCCTTGTCTGGGCTGCAATTTCGGCATCGCCCCCCCATCACAGCGACCAAGCGCCAGATCCTCAAGGCAATGCAATAAATAGCGAAGGCCTGCGCGGGCGCGTCCCTCGGCTTCGGCGCGGGCGATGCGGCGTGCAAGAGGTTTGGCTTGATGTGTTTTGGCTGACAATCTGCTGAGGCTGTCAAAACTCAGCGCCTCTAAATCGGCAAGGCTTAGCCGTTGATTGTTTTCGTCTTGCTGCTCATTCATACTCTATCGCCTTCTACACTGCGGCTCAACATTGAGCCTCTATGGGACAGATTGTTTCACTCAAGAACGGCGGCAGAAGGGCGCAAGCGTGGCAAAAGCGGTGCGATATTGGGGCGCGCCTAGCCCTCGATGATCAGTTCGGGCAATTGACGCGCATAGCCGCGGATCACATCGGCCAATTGCCGATGCGCAGTGCTGGCCCCTGAGGTTGAGCGCCATACAAGCCCAATAGAGCGCGAAAAACGCTTGCCCTTAAAAGGCCTTACCGCAACATCCTGCGCGCGCCCCAATATTTCAGAACGCACATAAAGCGCAGGCAAAAACGTGGCCCCCATCCCCATTGCAACCATCTGGCGCAGGGCATCAAGCGATGTGCCCTCATATTCGCGCGACAATGTCGCCCCTGTTTCAACACAAAGTGCAGATATCTGATCATGCAGCGCATAATTCGGCGACAGTGACAGGATTGTTTCGCCGCTGAGGTCTTGCGGTTCAATTTGGCTGAGCTGCGCGAGCGGATGATCGGCTGAGATTGCCACGACCAAGGGCTCTCGGAACAACCGCTCCGTGACCAAAGACGCGCCAGGGATTGGCAATTGCGTCAGGATCAGATCATGGCCCCCTTCGCTGATTTGACGGGCAAGGTCATGTGGGGCCGCCTCGCGCACATATAGGCGCAGATCAGGGTGGGAGCGATGCAAATCGCCCACGATATGTGGCATTAGATAAGGCCCCAGCGTGGTGGACGTGCCAAGGCGCAATGTGCCCGCGAGGCCCGTTTGCAAGGTTGCGGATAGATCAACAATCGCTTGAGTCGCGTCCAAAATATCGCGCGCGCGCGCCACAACTTCGCGTCCCGCTAGGGTCAATTTTACAGGCCCGCGCCCCCGTTCAATCAGGGTCAGGGATAATGCCTCCTCCAGGTTTTTGATCTGCACCGAGAGCGAGGGTTGCGATATCCCACAGGATTCTGCCGCTAGGCGGAAATGGCCCGTTTCCTCAATCGCGACCAAGTACCGAAGTTGGCGCAAGGTAAGCGGAATTTTTGGAATTGGCATGGCAGATGCCTCGTTAGTTTTTTCCTATCAAAATATGTTGTAATGCAATATTTTCTTTCAGCAAGGGTGACCCTAAATCTTGGTCATGATCAGGCGCAAACCTGATTGGGCCGATGCGAAGCCACGCGCGCAAAGGCCATTTACACGCAAGGCCCAAGTCTCTGGTTGTTAGTCCCTTCCAGTGGTTTGAGATGTGCAAAGCGTTTCGGGTGTCCTGACGGGATCCTGCCGTCACCCCTGAGGGACACCCGATTTCTCCTTAAAAGCGCGGATTAATCAGCTCTCCCCGGTTAGTCCGCACTCACCTCTCTCTTAGGTATGCAATTCGGTGGTGCTGCCATCGGGCAAAATTGCCACGGCGCTTAGGCGTCCTGTTTCATCGGGGCGGGTGTTTAGCGCGATGCGCCCCTCCGCTTGGGTTGCGCTTTCGACAGCGTTATGGCCGTGGGCTATCCATAGGCCATCTCCACGCAGGCGATAGGCAAATTCAGGATGGCCCCAGATCAGATTGCGCCCGCTTTGTTGGTCAAGCGGATGATGCGGATCAGCGCCAGCATGGGTTGCAGCCAAGCTGCCTGATTTCCAAAACAACGGCAGGTTGGCTAACCATGTAATGCGCGCCTCTCCCAAGACTTCTGATAAATGTGTAACCAAGTCATCGGGTGGCAGGTTCGGGTCAAGCTTGAGTTCCTGCAAAAATCGCGGTGCCCCTGCACGCAGCCAGCGTTGAAGTCGCACCGCCGGCGCATCTAAACTATCGAGCAAAAGCCGTTCCTGCGCACCGCAAAGACAGGTGACGTTATTTGGAAATTCTTGGGTCAGATCCATCAGGCGGTCGAGCGTGGCTAACCCTTGCCCGCCCGCGTGCAAGTAATTTCCAACGAAAACCAATTGTGGATTTGTTGCGCCACTATTGCCGATATGGGCATCAATGCGCGCCAAAATGCCTTCAAGCAAACTGGCGCAGCCCATAAGGTCGCCCACGATATAGCTTGCCAATTCAGGCCGCGGTTGCCCGCCTTTGCCCTGACCTAAGGCTGCCTGTCCTGTGGGTTTGGGGGTGCGCTTGAACAGTTTGAACATGGTTAAAATCTGCGCGGATATGGGCGCATAAGCAAGGCTAAATTTGCGGCGCGGCCGCGCGCTTAATCGCGCGCGCGCAACCGTCCCGCAGGGCGCATGGCCAAAGGTCGCCATGCGTAACCAAGCCCCGCAGCAAGGCTGACCAAGGCACCGCCCCCAATGATGAGAATGGCCGAGGTAAGATCAAACTGAAAGGGCGCCTCCATCACAAATTCCATGACCGCAAAGCCTCCAAGCGTGCCTGCACCAAGGGCGACCAAGCCCGCCATCGCCCCTAACAATGCGGAACGAAGGGCGAAGGATGACAGGATTTGCCCACGCGAGGCGCCGAGGGTTTTCAAAAGTGCCGCCTCATAGCTGCGCGCCCGTTCGCCCGATGCGGCCGCACCGATTAAGACGATCAATCCTGTCAACAGGGTCACGCCTGCGCCAAGGGACGTTGCCGTTGCAATGGCCCCAAGCGCCTCGGCCACGCGGTCTAGTGCATCACGGATGCGAATGGCGGTAATATTGGGGGCATCGCCCGCAATATCACGCAACAACTGCGCTTCTGCGGACTCTTCGGCATAGACTGTTGCGATGAATGTATGAGGTGCGCCTGCAAACGCGTTAGAGGAGAGGGTCATAACAAACCCAATCCCTGCATTCGAGAAATCAACCTCACGCAGCGCTGCAATGGTCGCGGTGATTTCCCGCCCCAAAACGTTAACAGTGATCTGATCGCCAAGCCCGACACCTAATTCGGCGGCCTCTTCGGCGGCAAAGGCCATCAATGGTGGCCCGTCATAGCCTTGATCCCACCATTGCCCTGCAACAATTTGGTCAGATGGTGGGGCTTCGTCCAGATAGGTCAGGCCACGATCCCCGCGCACGACCCAGTGATCCCCTGCTACTTCGCGCGCGTCTTGCCCGTTGATCCCCGTCACGATACCGCGCAGCATGGGCGCGGTTTCCACCCGTGATACCGCAGGGTCGCTTGCCGTGCGGGTGAGAAAGGGGTCAATCTGGTTTGGTTGGATATCGACAAAGAAATAGGAGGGGGCAACCTCGGGAAGGTCGCGGTCAATCGCATTTTGTAGATTGGACGAGATTTGCCCCACCGCCGCCAGAACTGACAGGCCCAGACCCAGCGAAATCATCACCGCGGTCGCTTCTGAACGGGGGGCGGCAATCGCAGCGAGGGCCGCGCGCAACATGACCCGTCCGCGTAAGGCGCGCCCGCGCGCCAAATTGCGCAAGACGCGGCGCAACACCCATGCAGCCACCCATAGGATCAAAAGGGCTGCGGCAATCCCCCCTGCTGCGCCAAGCGTCAAAATCGGCACGCCAGACCGCCATAGCGCCAGTCCCAAGAGCGCGGCGCATAGGCCAAGCAGCGCTGCGATATAGCGTTTGCGCGGGATGGCAATGGCTGGGCTTGCCGCATCTCGAAAGATCGCTGCGGCGCGCAGGCGTTCGGTTTGCGCCAAGGGTAGCAGCGTAAAGATTAACGCCGTCAGCGCGCCATAGCTCGCCGCCTCAAGAAGGGCAGCAGGGGCGATGGTTATGTTCAAATCCACAGGCATATGCGGGTCCAAGAACGGAGCCGCCACAAGCGGCAACAGCGCCCCAAGCACCACGCCCATGCCAACGCCAACGGCACCCAAAATAATAATTTGGATCAGATATGCGGCAAAGATCGTATGCCCCTCGGCCCCGATGGTTTTCAGGATCGCAATGGTGGATAGACGATTTTCCAAATAGGCCCGCACCGCGGCAGCAATGCCAACCCCACCTACGGCCAGACCTGCGAGGCCAACCAACACCAAGAACGTGCCGATACGATCGACAAAGCGTTGCACCCCTGGGGCCGCGCGGCGGCTGTCTTGCCAGCGGATACCGCCTTCGGGAAAAGCTGCCTCCATCTGACTCCGCAAGCTATCGAAATTTGCCCCTTCGGGCAGTTTCAGCCGCACTTCGGTTTCATATAGTGTGCCGGGTTGGATCAGGCCTGAGGCGGTTAATCCGTCCAGCGATATGATGGTGCGCGGGCCAAGGCCAAAGCCGCCTGCCGCGCCATCAGGTTCTGCATCAAGGGCGGCGCGCAGTTGAAATTCTGCTGTTCCAATGGTGAAGATATCACCAATTTGCATGCCCAAACGATCAATCAGCACTTGCTGCATCACCGCGCCATACAGGCCGTTTTGCGCTGAAATGGCCTCTTGGATCGGGTGATCTGGTATAAGACCCGCCGCGCCATAGAGCGGATAGGCCGCATCGACCGCTCGCAATTGGGTCAGGGTGTAATCCATCCCCTCGGGCCCCGTGAAACCCGCCATAGACCGCAGTTCGATGGTCTCAGAGAGATCCGTTGAGATTGCTGCTATAAAGGCGCGCTCTTCATCATTTGGGCCGCGATAGGTGAATTCCATTTCAGCGTCTCCGCCAAGGATCACCGCCCCCTCACGCGACAAGCCATCGCCAATTGCGCTGCGCACTGTGCCAACAGTGCCGATAGTCGCCACGCCCAAAATCAAACAGGCGAGAAAAATGCGAAAACCACGCAACTCCGCACGCCATTGCGCGCGCAATTCGCGCTGCGCAATTCGCCACGCCATGATCATATGCACGATCCTTTTTGCGGGCGTGTTTCTGAGACGACCCGACCATCGCGCAAGGTGACCATGCGGTCACATTTTGCGGCCAGTTCCGAAGAATGGGTGACGAGGATCAGCGTAGCCCCGTGACGGGTTTGCAGATCTATCAAAAGGTCCATGATCTGCGCCCCATTGGTTGCGTCCAAATTACCTGTGGGTTCATCCGCCAATAAGATCGAGGGGCGCGGTGCTGCCGCACGGGCCAAGGCTACGCGCTGTTGTTCACCGCCTGACATTTGCGCAGGATAATGCCCCGCACGATGCGCAAGGCCAACCGAAGCCAGTTCCGCCTCGGCCCGATCAAACGCATCTGCCACCCCTGCCAATTCAAGGGGCGTTGCAACATTCTCAAGCGCAGTCATGGTTGGGATCAGGTGAAAAGATTGAAAAACAATGCCCATATGGTTGCGGCGAAACCGCGCTAAGGCATCTTCATCCATACGTCCCAAATCATGATCAAGCGCACGCACTGTGCCCGATGTGGGGCGCTCTAATCCACCCATCAACATTAAGAGCGAAGACTTACCCGAACCCGATGGCCCAACGAGGCTGACGCTTTCCCCTTTGCTTATCGTCAAAGACACCCCATGTAGGATATCGACAGGGCCCGCATTGCCCATCAAGGACAGACTTGCGTCTTCAAGCGAAAGGATGGTTTCGGCCATGTTCAATAACCCCGCATACTTGGTTGAAACTCGATATGGGGTTTTGCCGCGCTGCGGCAAGGGGCGGCTTGTCTGGGCGGCGCTCTTTGGCGTGCTGCTGATGCTGCTGCCACAGACGGGGGTCGCGCAGGTGCAGGTCGTTGCCCTGGGCGACAGTCTGACCCAAGGATACGGCTTGCCCCAAGGCGAAGGTTTCGTGCCGCAGCTGCAAAATTGGATCAATGAGCAAGGTCTTGATGCACAAGTCGTCAATGCGGGTGTCTCGGGTGACACGACCGCAGGGGGGCTGTCTCGGATTGACTGGACGCTGACCCCTGATGTGGATGCCGTGATCGTGGCATTGGGGGGAAATGACCTATTGCGTGGGATTCCACCTGCAACCAGTCGCGCCAACCTTGAGGCAATTTTGCAGAAAATATCTGCGCGCAATTTGCCTGTTCTTTTGGTGGGCTTGCCCGCGCCCAATAATTACGGCCCCGCATTTAAGGCTGAATTTGACGCGATTTACCCCGATCTCGCGGCCCAATATGAGACTAGTCTTGTGCTTGATTTTCTTGGGCCTATTGCCGCGGCCGCAGAAAGTAACCGCCAAGAGGCATTGAGCGATTTGATGCAGCCCGATGGCATTCACCCTAATGCCAAGGGCGTGGCTTTGGTGGTCGAGGCACTTGGCCCTGAGGTTGCAAACCTTATTGCCCGCGCCGAGGCAGGCGGGTGATGAGCGAGGCTGCCGATCATCTGCGTGTGGCTCTTGGGCAGATGTGTTCTGCCACGACCCACGCCCCAAATATCGCCGTGATGCAAGAGTTTGCACGCGATGCGGCGGCAGCGGGCGCAGATCTTTTATGTCTGCCTGAAGTGGCGGGTTTGATGTGCCGCGATCGTGAGAAAGCTTTGGCACAGGTCAAGACCGCTTCGGAAGATCCGTTTCTGGATGCCGCGCGCAATGCGGCGCGCAGGCACAACTTTTGGATCCAAGCAGGCACAACACCGATCCGACCTGAAGGCGCAGAAAAATTCCGTAATCACGCTGTTTTGATCGCGCCTGATGGGGATGTGGTCGCAGCCTATGATAAAATTCATCTGTTTGATATCGCACTGGACGGGCAGGCCCCAATTGGAGAATCGAGCCGATTTGATCCGGGGGATCAGGCGGTGTTGGTCGACACCCCTTGGGGCCCGTGGGGGATGAGCGTGTGTTATGATATCCGCTTTGCCCATCTCTTTCGCGACTATGCCAAGGCGGGCGCGCGCATGATCTTTGTGCCATCGGCCTTTACGGTGACCACGGGCCAAGCTCATTGGGAGGTTCTGCTGCGTGCTCGTGCCATTGAGACGGGTAGTTTTATCGTAGCCGCCGCCCAATCAGGCAGCCATGAAGATGGGCGCAGCACCTATGGTCATTCGATGGTTGTCGCTCCATGGGGCGAGATTTTATTGGATGCAGGCACGGCCGCGCCCGCCTTGCATATCTGCGATTTGGATTTGAGCCGTGCAGATCACGCGCGGGCACAAATTCCGAACCTGTCCAATGAGAGACCCTATCAGCTATCGCGAAAGGATGCGCGCATCAAAGCGCGCAATCCCAACGAAATATAGACGTATCCACTGCTGGGATGGCATGATCAGCCGCGAGCGCGCCATTTTGTTACCTGTCGGGTGTAGCGGTCAGTTTTGGGAAGAACTGGCTGGGGTGGTAGGATTCGAACCTACGGTACGCGGTACCAAAAACCGTTGCCTTACCACTTGGCTACACCCCAACTGTGACGCGCTAGTTACTTTGCGCGGGTCGTAGGATCAAGACCCTTGTGTGAAAAATCTTTGGTTTATTTTCGTGGTCTCAAATCGTTTGATCATAGGCCCCGACATCGGGTTCTGTTCGAATGATCGCGTCTAGGTCTTGGAAGATTGCGCGCATTTCTGCTTCACTGGCGGGACTTTCGCAGACAACCACCAAATTTGGCGTGTTGGATGAGGCCCGCACAAGGCCCCATCCGCCATTTTCCAACACCACCCGCGCGCCATTTACCGTTACGACATCCACGATTTTCTGCCCGCCCAGTGAGCCGCCTTGACCATGTAAAGCCACGAGTTTTTCCACCAACCGAGCGAGAACATCGTATTTTTGCGTGTCCGCGCAATAGGGCGACATGGTCGGGGTGGCGTAGGTTTGGGGCAAAGCGCGGCGCAGATCCGCCATAGAGGCGTAAGGGTTGCGATCCATCAATTTGCAGATTTCTACCGCAACGCGCATGCCGCAATCATAGCCACGTCCCAGAGGCGGCGCGAAGAAGTAGTGGCCCGATTTTTCGAACCCCGCGAGTGCGCCCAATTCATGCACGCGGCGTTTCATATGGCTGTGGCCGGTTTTCCAATAATCCGCCCGCGCGCCAAGCGCCCGCAATTCAGGGTCAGAGGCATACAGCCCCGTAGATTTCACATCAGCTACGAAAATCGCACCCTTGTGATGTTTGGCCAGATCGCGGGCCAAGATCACGCCCATCTTATCGGCGAAAATTTCTTCGCCTTCATTGTCGACCACGCCGCAACGATCGCCGTCCCCGTCAAACCCAAGCGCGAAATCAGCGCCGCTTTCACGCACCGTGTCCGCCATGTCATGCAACATTTCCATCGCTTCGGGGTTTGGGTTGTAATGCGGGAATGTGTAATCAAGCGCATTATGCGATGCGACCACCTCGACCCCTATGCGCGCGAATAACTCAGGGGCAAAGGCCGAAGCCGTGCCATTGCCCGTGGCGCAGACCACGCGCAGCTTGCGGGTCATTTTGAAATCGCCAACGAGATCATCCAAATAGGCCTCTTTGACGCCATCGACAAACTCATACGCGCCGCCCGTGCGCGCCACGCCCGCGCCGTCCAAAACGATATCGCGCAAACGCGCCATCTCGACTGGGCCATGGGTGAGGGGCTTTTCAAATCCCATTTTCACCCCTGTCCATCCATTGGGGTTATGGCTGGCTGTCACCATGGCCACCGCGGGCGCATCAAGGTGAAATTGCGCGAAATAGGCCATCGGGCTGAGGGCGGGGCCGATATCCCGCACCTTGATCCCCGCCCGCATCAAGCCCAAGATCAGCGCGTTTTTGACCGAGAGCGAATAGTCGCGGTAATCATTGGCCACCACGATCTCAGGGCGAATGCCGGCCTCATGCATTTGTGTTCCAAGCCCTAGACCCAAGGCAGTAACGCCTGGCAGGTTAATCTCTTCGGGAAAACGCCAGCGTGCATCATATTCGCGAAACCCTGTCGGTTTGATCATCGGATCGCGCAAGAAGGCCCATGTATTCGGGGTGACCTCGGTGAGGGGTTTTGTCATGACGAATACCTTATTGGGCTTGGGTTAAATGCGGATTGGGTTGGCTTTGGCCAAGTGGTCAAGCTGCATCAACATTTCAATTAATGCGGGCATATCCGTCAGGCGGATCATGTTGGGGCCATCGCAAGGGGCGTTGTCGGGGTCTTGGTGCGTCTCGGTAAAGACCGCGGCCACACCAACCGCCACGGCGGCGCGGGCCAAAACAGGTGCAAATTCGCGCTGCCCGCCTGATGCGCCACCCAAGCCCCCAGGTTGTGCCACAGCGTGGGTTGCATCCATTACAACGGGGCAGCCCGTTTTTGCCATCTCGGGCAGAGACTGCATATCAACCACGAGGCGGTTATAGCCGAAACTGACTCCGCGCTCGGTGAGCAGGATCCGATCATTGCCCGTGCTTTCGATTTTGGCGACCACATTGGGAATATCCCACGGGGCAAGAAACTGTCCCTTTTTGACGTTGATCACGGCACCCGTCCTTCCCGCCGCTAGCAAAAGGGCGGTTTGGCGACACAGAAAAGCAGGGATCTGGAGAACGTCCACCACCTCGGCCACGGGCGCGCATTGCTCTTTTTCGTGAATATCGGTCAGAACAGGCACGCCAATCGTGGATTTAACAGATGCCAAAACCTCAAGGCCTTTATCCAAGCCCAAGGGGGGCGCGGCATTGAGTGAGGTGCGATTGGCCTTATCAAAGCTGCCCTTGAAAATATACTGCGCGCCTGCCTTTTCGCAGGCCTCTTTTAGGATACCTGCAATCATCTGCGCATGATCCGCGCTTTCCAATTGGCAAGGCCCCGCAATAAGGGTGAGCGGGCGGTCGTTGCCGACCGTCAGGTTTCCGATTTGCACGTCTCTCATATTTTTTACGCCGATACCTGTTCGCGAAGAATGGATGCTGTCATTGATATCAACAGGTAGATGCCCGAAAACACAAGGAAGGCAAGCAATGTATTTTCAAAACTGCGCTGATAAGCCACCTCGTCAGGCGCGACAGGAAAGACACTCATAGACAGGTAAAGTGTTTGGCATTTTGTTGCAAGATTGCGTGTGATCCTGCCCCCCGCCCTTGCGCAGGCCGAGGCGGGGCAATACGGGATGGGGTGAATAATCCTGACCTGCGCGTCTTTTGCGCAAGATGTTGGAGTGTTGATGGATGACCGAAACGCCCTTGGATCATGCCTATGCGCAAATGCAAGCAGACCCAGATGCCCAGATGCCGCGACTGCGGTTCTATGACCGCCTTTTGGGGGCTGAGCTATTCGTGCTGCTTGAGCGCCCAATGGCCGCTGGGCAGGATCGGATTGAGCCAAAAATCCTGACATCTGAGGGGGTTTCCTTCGTCTTAGCCTTTGACCGAGAAGAGCGGCTGTCTCAGTTCGTGGACGGGATAGAAGCGCCCTATGCTGCGCTTACGGGGCGGGCCTTGGCCAAAATGTTGGCGCCTCAGGATATTGGTCTGGGCTTGAACCTTGGGGTCGCGCCCAGCGAGATCTTGCTTGACGGCGCTGCGATGATTTGGCTGCGCGATATTGCAGAGCAGGGGCCAACATCCATAGATGCGCGCCCCGTGTCGCTGAACGCACCACGCGGCCTGCCGCAAGATGTGTTGATTGCTTTGGACGCCAAATTAGCAGGGCTGACGGGGTTGGCCGCAGGTGCCTATCTTGCCTTAGCCGAGTATGCCGATGGCAGTCACAGCCATATCCTATGCTTTATCGATGCTGCGCCCGAGGCGCATGAGGCCTTGGCGCGTGCCGTTTCAGAAACGCTCCATCTGTCGGGCGTTGAGGCGGGCATGCTTGATGTGGTGTTTTTGCCGGCACATGAGGCCTTTGTCGCGAAATTAGCGAAGGTTGGCTTGCGTTTTGATTTGCCGCAGGTTGAAAAGCCACGGAAACGCCCCGCGCCTGGATCGGATCCAGATAAACCACCCAAGCTGCGATAGCTTGGCCCGCTGCAACGAAAGGCTTAGGCATGCAAACCACATTGACGACCGAGCTCTACATTCTCGCCCTCGCTTTCTTTTTACAGGTATTCCAATTGATACTTTACGGCGTTGTTGCGAATTTACAGGTCGGGGTCGGGTATTCCATGAGCCCGAGGGATACAGCCAAAAGCCTAACGGGTGTGGCGGGCCGATTGCAGCGCGCGTTAAACAACCATTTTGAGGCATTGATCCTTTTTGCCATAGCGGTGGGTTTGGTGACAGCGCTTGGGGCGTCTAATGCCGCCACTGAAATCTGCGCACATGCCTATTTGGTGGCGCGGATTCTTTATGTGCCTGCCTATGCGCAGGGACTTACGCCGTGGCGGTCTATCATTTGGGCGGTTGGGTTCTTTGCGACAATCTCTATGGTTGTGATCGCAGTTTTTTAATTTGTGATCACAAAGTCGAAAATCACCCCCTGAGCCGCGCTATTTTGGCCCGTTTTTGGGGGGGTGAGGGGTGAAAATCCTTGTTTCGCGCACGCCAATTTCCTATGCGCTTGGCAAATTTGGCCTGACACAGGGCCACGACCGAGCGCTAAGGAGGCGAAGATTATGGCAGATTATGATGTTATCGTTATTGGCGCAGGCCCTGGTGGCTATGTGTGCGCAATCCGTTGCGCACAGTTGGGTCTAAAAACCGCCTGTGTCGAAGCCCGCGACACATTGGGCGGCACATGCCTTAATATTGGCTGCATTCCGTCTAAGGCGCTGCTGCACGCAAGCCATGCCTTGCACGAGGCAGAACATAACTTCGCCAAGATGGGCCTCAAAGGTGCTGCGCCCAAGGTCGATTGGAAAGGTATGCTGGCCTATAAAGATGATGTGATTGGCCAAAACACCAAAGGGATCGAATTCCTGTTCAAAAAGAACAAGGTGGATTGGATCAAAGGGTTCGGCTCCATCCCTGCAGCGGGGCAGGTGAAGGTTGGCGACACAACCCACAACGCAAAATCGATCATCATTGCATCTGGCTCAATGCCGTCCACGCTGCCAGGCATTGAGGTAGACGAAAAAATCGTGGTCACTTCTGAGGGTGCCTTGGCTCTGGGTAAAGTGCCCAAGAAAATGGTTGTCATTGGTGCTGGGGTCATTGGTCTTGAGCTTGGCTCGGTCTATGCCCGTCTTGGGGCCGAAGTCGAGGTGATTGAGTATCTCGATACCATTACCCCCGGTATGGACAGTGAAGTTGCCAAGAATTTCCAAAAAATCCTTTCAAAACAGGGTTTGAAATTTACGCTTGGGGCAGCTGTTCAAGGGGTAAAAACAACCAAGACCAATGCGACTGTCAGCTACAAATTGAAGAAAGATGACAGCGACCATCAGGTTGTTGCAGATGTGGTTCTGGTTGCGACTGGGCGCAAACCCTACACTGAGGGGCTTGGCCTTGATGCGCTTGGGGTGGAACTGTCCGAGCGCGGACAAATCAAAACGGATGGCCACTGGCAGACCAATATTAAGGGCGTTTATGCGATTGGTGATTGTATCGCAGGCCCAATGTTGGCGCATAAAGCCGAGGACGAAGGTATGGCCGTTGCCGAGGTTGTTGCGGGCAAACATGGCCATGTGAATTATGGTGTGATCCCTGGCGTGGTTTACACAAACCCCGAAGTGGCTTCGGTCGGCGCGACTGAGGAGATGCTGAAGGCTGAGGGCCGTGCCTATAAGGTTGGGAAATTCTCCTTTATGGGCAACGGCCGCGCTAAGGCGAATTTCGCGGCGGATGGTTTTGTGAAAATCCTTGCCGACAAAGACACTGACCGCATTTTGGGGGCTCATATCATTGGCCCTGCGGCAGGGGATTTGATCCATGAGGTTTGTGTCGCGATGGAATTTGGCGCCAGTGCGCAGGATTTGGCGCTGACTTGTCATGCGCATCCTACATTCTCTGAGGCAGTGCGCGAGGCGGCATTGGCCTGTGGGGATGGGGCGATCCACGCCTGACTTGCGGCGTCTAAAACAAAGAGATGCCGAATGCAGGGGAGGCATTCGGCATCTCTCCATTGGGGTGTCTTGCACAACAGTTGAAAAAACCTTGGGCAAGTCTGACGGCGGGTTCTTGATTGGGGGACTGTAAACCGCATGGCCCATTCAAAACCTGATGCAGTTTAAGCAATGGTTAATGGTCAGCCTCAGGTGGCCAATAGCCTCAATCCATGGGTGACATCGGCCCGAACAGCCAATCGCAGCCCTGGCTCATCTCCAGCTTTTAATGCGGCGAGGATGGAACGATGATGCTGTGGCGCATCGGTTCGGTGTAGCCGCCCGTAGAGCGCGCGCATTGTTGGTCCCAATTGCAGCCAAACCGTTTCGGCCAAAGCTAACATTGCTGGCGCTTGCGCCCGCAAATAGAGCGTGCGGTGGAATTCAAGGTTGTGGCGGATATAGGCAATGGCATCGCCCGTATGGATCACCCCTGCAATAGCGCTATTAGTGCTTTCCATTCGTTCGATGAGGGCCATATGCGCCCGCGGCAGGGCGCGTGCGGCCAATTCAGGCTCAAGCAATGCGCGCAACGCCGCCAGTTCTTCGATCCGTTCATTGCTGAGTTCGGGGGTCGACACGCGGCCTGACGCCGATAGGGACAGTGCGCCTTCGCTCACCAAACGCCTAACCGCCTCGCGTGCAGGCGTCATCGAGACCTGAAATTCTTGGCCAATTCCACGCAGCGTCATTGCCCGCCCTGGCAAAATTTCGCCATGCATAATGCGCGAGCGCAAAGCGCGATAGACCCGTTCATGGGCCACCGCAACGGTTTGTTCAGTTGGGCGCGGGTTAGTCGGCATAGGCCATATGTGATCACAAACCCTATCCTGTTGGCAAGCTCTCAAAGCGCCACGCTAAAATCTCGTTCCCATGGGTTTTCAGCCATGCGCGATGCCGTTGATACTCAGGGCAGAGCGAGGCGCAATGTGCCCAGAATTTTGGACCGTGGTTCATTTCTGCCAAATGCGCAACCTCATGGGCGGCGACATAATCTAGCACCTCAGGCGGGGCCATGATCAGTCGCCAAGAATACATCAAATGACCCTGCGCCGAGCAACTGCCCCAGCGGCTTTTGGTGTCACGAAGTGTGAGCTTGGAAAACTGTCTTCCCAGTTTATTCGCGTAATATTCCGAGGCTGTGTGGAGCCGCGCATTGGCGCGGGTTTTCAGAAACGCGGCCACGCGAATGGGCAAGCGTGGATCATCGGCAACGCTTAAACACCCATCGGCAAGCTTTGCCGAACGGCCACTGCCTTCGATGATCGGATGGGGAGCACCTTCGATGGGAATCACCGCACCAATAGCAGGGCGCTGTGCTGCTGGGCGGTCTTGTAAATGCCTCATCAACCATTCACGGCGAGCGTTCAAAAAGGCCAAAGCCTCACTTTCGAGCGCCCAATGGGGCATGGTTAGGCTGACAGTGCCATCTCTGTTGGACACCCGTAAGGAAAACCGCGTGGCGCGCACTGATTTCTTCATCACCACCTCAACGGGCTGTGGCCCATCCAAATGGTGAATCCAAGATGATATCTTGCGCAGCATCGCAATAAGCCTCCGTCTTTCGTCAATTAAACGGGCAATCCTTGAATTAGTATTCGGAAAGCCTTTGACACCCTATTCACATTATGGCAGGGGATCGCAATTCTCTCGATAGCGTTCATTGAAGGGGGTGTCATGCCCAAAGAGGAATGGGGTTTTAAACGCGTATGCCCAACCACAGGCAAGCGTTTCTACGACCTTAAAAAAGACCCGATCGTTAGCCCATATACGGGCGAGGTGGTCACATTGGACACCGGTAAAGGTGGCCGCAGCTTGGTTGCGGAAAAACCATCTGCTGCGTCTGCCGCCAAGGCCAAAGACCGTGCGGACGATGAAGTGATCTTGGATGATGAAGATGATTTGGTATTGGATGATGATTCCGATCTGGATGACGATCTTCTCGAAGATGACGATGACGATAATGTCTCGCTTGATGACATTGCCGATGTCGGCTCGGATGATGAAGAGTAGATCACTCTGCTGACCATTGCGTGTGGGGCGGTTTTTTCCCTTGATCTGCCCCGCGCGACACCATAAACCGCAGATCGCAACGAATGTTGCAAACGGTTTTGGGGCCTTAGCTCAGCTGGGAGAGCGCTTGCATGGCATGCAAGAGGTCAGGGGTTCGATCCCCCTAGGCTCCACCAAATCCTCCTAACCCATTGATTTCCTTATTTCGTTGACCTGATTTAGCCTATGTGCCACCATTAGGGCTATACGCAGGGCTATACGAAGGGCTATACGCAATGGCTGTTTATCCAAAGGCAACCCTTGCGCCAAAGAGTGGCAAGAAGAGCCTGTATGCTTATGTGACAGTACCTTCCAATCTGCGCAGCATCATAGGATCAAAGCAGAGATATAAGTCCACAGGCACGGATAATTGGGAGCTCGCTCGTGATAAGTTGCGGGATTTAGAGGCTCAGATATGGGCTGAGTTCGATCAAGCAGAACTAACAAACCACCCTCTTTCGATAGCTTACATGCAGCTTGAATCTTTGATCTATAAAAACCGACCAGATCAAATGCCTAAAGATTTGAACAGCATCTGTAAAAAACTATTCGAAGAAGAATCTCGTTACCAAATCGAAGATGATGTCCGTGTCAGGGCAGGGGGCGTAATAGAAACCCAAGCTACGGACTGGGAGGACGCTCCTCTCATAGCAGAGCACGCTGATTTGGTTCGTGATGCGCTAGAAAGCTTCCTACTTGAGTTCCGTAGGTTGAATAGCGAAAGGTTTGTTCCTGTTAAAGAAACCAAGACTTTTGACGCTGTTGTAGAGGAATATCTCGAACACCCCTCGTTTTTGAGAAATGCCAAAACCAACGAACCCAAAAGACAAAAGACGCTTAATGATCAACGCAGCAAATTAAAGACATTTCAAAAGTGGGCAGGGCGAGTTCGCTTATCAGAGTTCAACCAACCTCTGGCCTATAAGTACATGGATGCCTTGCAGGATATTGTTGACGTTAAAGATCAAGAGGCAGGGGTCGCTGTTGAAACTTTGAAACAGTATTTCGTGCCGCTCACAAACGTTCTGAAGTTTGCGTATCAGCAAGGTTATTCTTCGGGGCTTTTGTGGGAAGGTTTGGAGTTTGCGGGGCGAGGAGCAGCCAAGCAATCCTATCGTGACTTCCGTGATCATGAATATGCCAAGCTGTGGTCTATGGATATTCCTGACCAAGACCGTCTTTGCTTAGCGATGTTGGCCACGACCGGCTGTCGCTTAGAGGAGATTGCAAGTGTTCGGTGGCGTGATATCCACGAACGAGAAGTAAATGGCGTTACCGTCCACTGGCTCGACACTCAGAATATGGTCGTTAAAAACGCCCCTTCTCGCCGTAATGTGCCTCTTCATCCGGAGATAGTGCGAATGTTACCGGAACGGGGGTTTAGCTGGAATAAAAGCGATAAAGATCGCCTGTTTAGTTACCCTGTATCTGGCGCAGACAACAAGGTTTCCAACAAAGCCTCACGCCGTTTGATTAGCTATGTCCACGCAGTACGTGATGATCCCAATGATAGGAGATTAACGCTTCACAGCTTCCGGCACACCTTCACAACCATCTGCCGAAATGCTGTTCCAACCATCGACTGGGAGCTTAGAGAAAGAATGTTGGGTCATGGTACTACGCAGACAGCCGGCACGTATGGTGAGGCAGCACAGGTGGCTACTGTGTTGAATGAAATACGCCGCCTAGACCTGTCCTTTATCAGGAGAGCGTCTGATGTTTGAAGGTTTGCTTCGGTGGGTTTTTGGTTTGGCTCTCTTCACCGGAGTGCTCATGCTCTTTGGCTTTATCGGTGGATACATTGCCTACAGGTTTTTTGATGACAGACAGGGCACAGAAGTGACCGCATATGGCATTGCGGCTGGAGTGGGCATCTTCTTGTACTTGATTTACGAGGGCATAATCCAAGAGTTGGGTAGGCTGATATACGGCCTCCTTCCTTTCTTCCTCTAAAAAACACCACGATTCGAGATGATTCTTGGCAATTAATGTCTGTGCTACAGGCGTTAATGCAATTTTCTTTTGGTTTATTTTCAATACTTTAACTGTGCAACGTAGACTAGTGCTACACTTTTTTATTGATATGCTACAGGAGTTAATGCTACAGTAACATTGTGAGGAGAGACAATGAAACCGTAACCTACTGAAATTAAGGGAAAATCATGGAAGAAGCGTTTAAACATATCAGTGACAAGGAAGCCTTTCTTGAACTACGTCCTCGTAGTAAGCGCCCTGTTGAAAGCGACTGGCGCAACAAGGGTAAGACTTTCGATGCCGCTAATACTCCTCACGGAAATGTCGGCTTATTATTAGGCGAAGCATCGGGTGTACTGGATGCCGATTTAGATAGCCCTGCGGCTGTTGCCGTAGCTGATTTGATACTGCCGCCACCCCACGCCAGCTTTAATCGTGGCACTAACGACAGCGCACATTATCTCTACAAAGCTTCGACTTTTGGCACCACGCAAAGGATGACCTCAACGGAAGGCAACACGCTTATTGAGTTGCGAGGTGAGGGTGGCCAAACAATGATCCCTCCCTCCGTACACGAGACTGGAGTTCCGCTTCGGGTGACGAGCCTGAATCTCTCCGCACCGCTCGTTACTTATGACGAACTCCACAAAGATGTCTCGTTTGTTGCAGCAGTTGCAGAAGTTGCAGCAAATTGGAGGGAGGGTACCCGCCACGATCTTGCTTTGGCCTTCGCAGGTTATTGCTTGAAAGAGGGTATTGGTGCGCAGCTATTAGTGGATTTGATTGACCGTATCGTTAGCTTGACAGGCGACAAAGATCGTCAGGACAGATTGAACGCCGTCAAGACATCTGCGCAAAAACCAAAAGAGAAACTCGAAGGCTTTCGTGGGCTCGTGCGTATATTAGGCCCTGACAAAGCAAACCGCATCGCAGACCGCATAGCTTTGTACTTGGGTAAAGACCCATCTCACTCGCTCCAGTTCGGGGCAGACCGGACATCTGACATTGTGAACCATGGGCGCTTTCGCAATCCAACCCAACACAATGAAGGTGACTTGGGAAATGAGCTTGGTTTCTGGCTAAACCGCAAAGGGCTTTACGTTATTGAACACAAGCAATGGTTTCTGTGGGATGGTGTTAAGTGGGTTCCGGATCACGCCAACCAGATACTTCAACGTGCCATCCAGTTTGTGGACGAAACAAAAGCTGAGCTTATTCGTGATACGCAGTACAAGCCCGCAGAGGAATTGGACAAGTTTAAGAGCGTCAACCGTCTTGAGAACTTGATCAAAGTGGCGGCAACTCAACAGGCTATTCATGTCACAGCGTTCGATCAAAACCCAATGCTTGTCGCAACCCGTGATACTTATCTGGACTTAGAGACAGGGGAAATATTCGCCCCTGACCCCGATAAGCTGGTCAGCAAAAGTTTAGACGTGTCCTACGATGCGAGTGCTTCCTGCCCCGTATTTGAGGGCTTTATTGACGAGGTGTTCGAAGGCGATCGTGACTTGGTTCACTTCGTTAAAAAGGTTTTAGGTTACAGCCTGACCGGACTTACGAAAGAGCAAGCAATGTTCTTTTTGATTGGCGATGGCGCAAATGGTAAGTCCACATTCCTAAACACACTTAACTCGCTTTGGGGTGACTACGGAACGTCTGCCGCATCACAGATGTTGATCGCAGGAAACTCCGGTGTAGGCGATGACCTCGTAGATTTGATTGGAGCCAGACTGGTTTCCGTTAATGAAACAGAGGAAGGCCAAGCCTTAGCGGAGGCCAAGGTCAAGCAAATGACGGGCGGTGACTTTCTGAAGGGCAGACCTCTTTACGGAAAGTGGGTGGAATTTGCTTTAATTGCTAAGCTGTTTCTCGCAACCAATAGTCTGCCGCAGATCAATAACTCTGATTACGGGATTTGGCGCAGAATAAACACAATACCCTTCAACCGTACATTTCGGCCGGAGGAGCAAGATCGTGATCTGAGTAAAAAGCTTAAAGCGGAAATGTCTGGAATATTGAATTGGGTAATAGACGGTTGTCTGGCGTGGCAGAAAGAGGGCTTAAATCCACCGAAAGCCGTACTTGATGAAGTCGCAGAGTATCAGAATGCGATGGACACGGTTACGCAGTTTATTCAGGACGAGTGCGATTTAGAAATGCAAGCACGAACACCAGCTTCATCTCTTTACGCAGATTATCAGAGGTTCTGCGGAAACCTTGGCAAGCGTCCAAAGAACACGATTCATTTCAAGAAGGCCCTGTCAAAACTTGATGGTGTCGAACAAAAAAAGACATCGTCCGGCAACATGTGGTTAGGCATCAAAACCACTTGGACGCAGGTGCATTAGTGGAGGAGGTGGAGGATATGACGGGTCAGAGCAAAACTATCTACAACCTTACGAGCTAGAAAGTTTGTTTTTGCCTCCATGTCCTCCACTCTTCTTCTTTAACGAAGATTTAAGTCCTGCATTGATGCCGTGATCTAGGACTTTTGTTTCCTTGTTTCGTTCTTCTGCCACAGCTTTACGGCGTTCGATCTCTTCTTTGTTTCGTTGGAGTGGAGTTTTGCCATCACGGGCTTTAATGCGTTCGTTCTTCTCCAAATTGAAGTTGGGAATGACACGTTTAACGTTTGCTTCAAGTCTGCGGTCTGCACCGTCAAACCAACGTTTTAGTTTGTCCATATGCCCTGCCGGATCACGGTGAATACGAGAGACAAGAAACTTATTGAGGCCTAACTGCCTCGCAATTTCATTCACTCCAATGCCCTGAGATTTAAGTTCCATCACATTCTTAACATCGCCATACGTGAACGTGGGCTTGCGACCCTTGAACGTGTTCGGATTCTTCTCTTTGGCATGTGCAATTCCCGCCGCCTGTGCTTCCTTCATCGCAACGGCATTTGCTTCTGCCATAGCTGACATAAAAGAAAGCATCGCATCACGTACCGCCTTCGCCATCGCATCCTTCGGCTTAGCGTCAAATGTCATACCGTTGATAACGGTCTTGATGGTCACGCCCTTGTCGAGGAAGTGGCGCATGTTTTGAGAGATGTCATCATAGTTCCGGCCTAGCCTGTCGATCCAACGGACTAGCAACGTGTCGCCGTCACGCAACATATCAAAAAGCCTACTGCCTCCGGTGCGTTCTTGGAGCGTGGTACTGACACCAGAAACACCCTGATCCTCAACCACCTCGTCAATCTGAAAGCCGGCAGCTTCCGCTTGTTCCCGCTGAATCTCGACTTGCTGATCAGCAGTGGAGCATCTGGCGTATAGCACAGTGATGGGCATTTCGGCTGTCCTTTGTAGCACGGGGGTATGTTGCACAGATATCATGTAGCAAAAGACAAAACAAGACTTTTGTGCTACAGAATTTCATGCCGATCAGAGAATGCGCAAGCGTATACTTATTTGCTACAGCCCACGCACTGCTAGGGCTTGGCTTCTATTTGGCATTCATAAACAAACACTTAGTCTTTGCACGGGGGCATACCGGCTCCCCGGCCTATGGGGGATATATCGTATATGCTGCCCCACACAGATTGGGTTTTTAAGAATGGATAGCTTAATTGAGTCCTCGGCGTTTTTGCTACTGCTTCCAGAACTCGAAATCTGCCTCTGAACCTGCGGCAGCTTTTGCCTTTGCAAGGGCGATAAAGTCTTCATCCATTATGACATTAAATGCTATCTTGGACAGGTCAATCTCGTGATCTACGACCCACCAATCGTAGGGATCATCGCCTTTGCGTTTGGCGGCTTTGTCATTCTCCCCAGCTACCTTCATGAATGCAGAGTTGTTTTTATTTTCACGTTTTAGGTAATGCCACTTTTTTGCACCTCATCTCGTGAGAGGTATTAATTGTGTAGCAATTTCGAATCAAATCTTTGTGGAAGAAGGAATAACCTTTGTAGTTGGTTGAAGCCTTGGCATTCATCAATGCTCCTTAGGGATCGCTTACAGATTTCCATATAAGAGAGGACTTATGGTGCCTGTGTGTTGCATTTGGGGTCGTATTTTCTTAGCCTGCTCCCATGGCATTATTACGCAGTGCAATTTTAGGGTGTTTCGTTCTTCTCGGGGCGATGTTTGCTGTGTCGGCGAACGCGCACACCGTTATATCGGAACCACACATGACTGTTGCTGGCATGGATGGACATGGCGATGTCGCATGCTGTGACGAGATCAAACACTCTGCTTCAACTTGCTCAGTGTTTATGGCTGTCCTAGCACCTACAGAAATATTGCAGCTTGTTGCGCAGCAAGCATCTATTGACTTCCAAGTAGATACTGTCTTGCCAGATGAGTTCATCGTGCCACGGCTCAGGACCCCGCCACGAGGGTGACGCTGGTCATAGAAGGACGGCTACGCTTCGCCGTCATGACGCAGTGAAAATTTTCTAGTGGTAATAGCGATAGGTCCACTCCCCCTAAGCCTTGGGTGATGTGAAAGGTCGCTTGGTCTTGATCGAATTGGACATAATCAGAAATGAAACGAGCATTAATTCTTGGTGCAGCAGGTGCAGGTTTTGCGGCTGTTGGTTATTTTGTCATGGGCAGCAACCAGCCCGCTCAAGCAGTAACCTTACAGGCTGAAAACCCGATGGTCGTCTTACAAGGCAGCCAAATTTATCAGAACAACTGTGCGTCTTGTCACGGTGCCAATCTGGAGGGTCAACCCAACTGGCGCCAACGAGATGCAGAAGGGCGTCTGCCCGCGCCTCCGCATAATAAAGATGGCCACACATGGCATCACGATAGTCTTACGCTATTTGGTTTAACCAAATACGGCGTCGCAGCCCTTATTAATGACCCGAGCTATCAGTCAAACATGCCCGCTTATGAGGGCATTTTGACGGACGAAGAGATCATCGCGGTGCTGAGTTACATCAAATCTACTTGGCCAGAAGAAATTAAGGCCATGCATGACGAAATGGAGCGACAACGATGAAACAGGTCTTTTTTGCGTCCCTTTTGGTTCTGGGCAGTTATGCGGCAGCATTCGCGCATTCTGAATCTGAAGAAACGACACCGGCTAATGCCTCGCGTGTCACTGCTGTTGATCAAATTGAAATACGATTTGACGACCCGATGCGCGTGACGGCGGTCTCACTTGTGGGGCCGAGTGGTGATACCGCCCTTGAGCGTCAAACAGGCCTAGATCCCACGACTGAGTTCGTCGCCACCCCTGAAGATGCGCTTCAGCCCGGCAACTATGAGGTTGAATGGAGAGGGCTGTCTAGCGATGGTCATCCCATGGAGGGCAGCTTTTCTTTTGAGGTGGTTGAGTGATGCTGGATGGCATCATTGCGACCGCAATTGCGCTTAAGGCGGGTAATTACGCAGCAAGCCTTCTGTGTTTAGGAGGGCCGCTATTCTTAGCGGCTTTTCCTAACGCCGATAGCAAGATCAAGAAAGTGGCTAAGGATGTCGCCATCCTATGCGCGGTAGCCTTGCCGCTTCTTGTTGCCTTGCGGATTGCTGTCCGTTCGGCCCGTATTTCTGGGGGTGGGTTGGAGGGGATGCTTGACCCGATCATGCTTCAGATCGTTTGGGAAAGTCCTTTAGGAAGCTTTGCGCTTCTTCAAGTTATTGGGTGCGCTCTTATTCTGGCTACAATTGTCTCGCGACAGTTACAGCTTGTTGTTGGTCTGATCGGGGCAATCATTGTTGCAACGTCATTTGCAACGATTGGTCATTCTCTGGGAGAACCTCGTTATCTCCTTGCGCCGCTCATCGTCGTCCATATCTTGGCAGGGGCATTTTGGGTAGCAGGTCTAGCACCCCTATATCGAGCTTCTCGTGAGGCGAATGGAGTTGTGCTGCTGCACAGATTTGGCGTTTTGGCGGGTCTGACAGTGCCAATTCTGGCGATAGTCGGACTGGTATTTGCGTGGTGCATGTTAGGGTCATTGTCGCTTTTATTGACGACAGACTATGGCGTGACACTCCTTGCCAAACTTATCTTGGTTGCCGGGCTTCTGAGTTTAGCAGCGCTCAACAGGTTCAGATTAGTTCCAGAAATGGTTCGGTCGGCGCAAGCTGCGAGCAAGAAGCTTCGGCGTTCCATAGCATTTGAGGCTATCGCCATCGTGGCGATTCTTATCGTGACCGCTACACTTACCAGTGTCACAACGCCGCCTATTAACATGTAGGCTGTTTCTCAGGCTATTTGACCCCTAGTGAGCAAGCTGAAGATGCCCTACAAAGGAAACTCATAACCGGCCTCAGTTTGATCGACTAAAGCGTTGGTAATACCCAAGAGCGCTTCCACCAAGTTCGTCTGTGGGATTATCTTCGAAGTTCGATTCAACGAGCCTAGCCAAGCCGCCCATTCCAGAAATGTGTGCTGCAGCTATTGCGCCAGTCCTGCTCACAGTACGGCCACGATCCCCAAGACTTTCGATGTAGCTATCAACCTGACGAGTTAAGTCTTCCATGTGCCAGTCATTCACGGAATCCTGCACAGATTGATCGTTTAGGATATCGTCCTGTGTGTAATCGGTTCCGTTGGCTCTGTTAAAGTCAGTCAATCTCTGCTGGCCTATTTGAAGCGAACCAACGTACCGTGCCGACCCATCCCGCAAAGTGTAAACGGCATCTGATCTTCCACCGCTTTCTGCCGCTGTCAGAGCCATTCTAAGATTCAAAAGTTCGTCATCACTGTTACTATTTGGCCTACGGGGGCGAGGGGTTGTTCTGGCCGTTGCGTTCATTTCTCGCAGTAGATTGGCTTGAGCATTGCGGTCTACGAGTGGTGTTTGACGTCTGGCCAAGACCTGTTCCAAGGGCGGCAAGGCTTCTTCATATTCCTGATATAGCCTGTCATGTGCGGCATCTGCGATGCTGGTGTCCAAGCTGGGCTGAGCCCCGTCCTCACCTAATATTGCTAAAAAGATTGCACGGCGTTCCATCGGCATATGAGGAAATCTGTCGGCTATTATTTCGGCTGCACTCTGACCAGATAGTTGGCGCATCATGTCAATCATCTTGACTGCGTTCAGGATAACCGCACGCTCTTGCTCACTCATACCTTGCAACACCGCTTCGGGGTCTTTTGTGCGATTGCCATTAAGCTTGGCCTTCATCTCGTCCAAGATAGATTTGGCGTCTGTATTTCTTTGAATAGGATTCATGATTCCATTAGCCATTATTAGGCTCCTTTTATTTCGTGTTGTCGGGGTTGTTTGTTTTACGCCGTGTCAGAAAGTCTGGTGGGCGTATGGAATAAGGTCGGTTTCTACTGACAGGCCGCCAAGCAATTCAGCAATAGACAGCACAAGATCAATACCTTCTGAAACACCTTAAAGTATTGAAATGTTTTATTAATTTAAAATAATGTTAACCGTATTTCGCTAAGAAGCGGTTGGTTCGGTTAGCTACACGCAGGCGACCGTGTGCTTTGCCTAAAGGGTTGTCACATTCGAGAACGCCAGCAGCTACGGCTTTGTCGAGCCACCCCACAAACCTCGTGGATAAACCGTCAAGATAGTAGGTCTCGCAGTTTCGAGTGTGGACATCCAAGGTGGTGTTGAGTTCGCTTTCACTCGCCAAGGCAATGGCAGCACAGAAGGGGCGGTGGGCTTTGCTATTTAGTCCGGCTCTATTGATGCTCAGTATTTGAAAGCCTTTAAGCAAATCAGATACCAGATGCACCTTCTCGCAAAACGCAGGCTTTAACTCCATGCGGTCGCAGCCTTGATGTGCCAAAGACACCACGTTCATTTCTGGCGGCCTTCCAAGTAACTAGCCCCATTGTCATCGCCTAGGATGTCAAACCATGACCAGCCGAACTTTTGGCAAAGCTCTACGATTTGGGCTTGGATATCACGAGCGTAGTATTTCGTGGGTTCTAGTCTGCGCATTTCGACCATGTCCTTGAATCGAATATCGTCAGGATCAGACATGTCTGTGCTCCTTTCACATTCAGTTTTGATTAGGGGGATTTGAGCAAGCGAACAGGCTTCAACTTACTATGGATAGTTATACCACATTTGCTGTCCAATGTCAAGAACAAAAGCAGAACATTTGGACTTTTGGTGTGCAGAGGTGGAGCTATACGCAGGGCTATACGAAGGGCTATATTGAGCGGGCTATATTTCTGATAAGAATTCTATAAGATATTGATATTATTGTATTAATATAGACACTATAGGAAACTGGTGGCGATCCCCCTAGGCTCCACCAAATCCTCCTAACCCATTTATTTTATTATAAAATATATAGATATAATCCACAAAATATCATTTGTTACGTACAGTGGTACGTATGGCGACACGTACGCATAGGCTCCAAAGGAGGGGTTTAGGGGGCCATCGGAATGACCCGTCAATTTCATCCCCGCTTATAGCCCACATTCAGGTTGTGGTCAGTCTCACAAGTATCGCCTGAACAGCATTCAAAAATATTGGACTTACATATTGCGCACTGCTCATGCCCATGCACAACAATCGTGTTCAGTGGTGACTGACATCTAGGGCATCGTTGCTTGTAGTGATTAGCTGGGTGAAGAAGGTTATCCATCATTCTGTCCTGCAGAAGCTGGCCCTGCGAATGTGGCGGCTGCGATGGTTGTGGCTAAGATGATGCGCTTCATGGCGTGGCTCCTGTTTCACCAGAGCTTGAGCGCACAGGGTTACTTGGTCAAGCTTTGAGGGGATAAGCCGCTGTGGTTGATGGGGGTGGAAGACGGTATGCTTGGACCACTTGAGGGATAGGCCATCTTCTGGAGTGTCGGTTCAGCAGAGGCCGTCTTCCAACATGACGATAGCAGAAAATGTCTCAAAAATCCACGTCAGATTACATTTTGGGGCTGAGGGTAGTCACCCGCCCGAAAAGCTCTAACACCCCACCCTGCCACTGTTATATCGCCGCTACGGGTCTATTAGAGCGTTACCTTTGGGTCGCCAGGATTGACTACCCACGCGCTGCGCTTCAACTAAGTATGGGCACTCGCGGGCGGTAAAACAAAAAGAACCATTGTTATGGCCCGCCGGATCTGGCGGGCCATTTTCTCTTGCCTCGGCGCTTGGGCAGAAAGGCGTTTACATCTATGCAAAAAAAACAGAACAAATGTTCCACATTTAGCCGTGTTTCTGGGCTATTTTGGGCTTGTCAGCACCTTATTTTCTCGCAAAAGAGGACAAAGTTCTGCTTTTGTGAGGATTCGTCATGTTCGAACAGCTGGGCTTTGAAACCCTTACTGCTCCTCAGGCCGCTCTGTGGTTTGCATTGGTTTTGGGATGCGCTTTTGGTGCTTTAGCGCAAATCACGCGCCTCTGCTTTCGCCGGATGATCGATGGTGAGGATCGCCGTCAAGCCGCCGGTATCTGGCTGATGGCGCTGGCCACAGCTACGCTGGGTACGCAGGCAGCTACACTGATGGGCTGGATCGATTTTGCAGGTCATCGCTTCATGGTCACAAATCTGCCCGTTGTGGCCATTGTCGTTGGCGGGTTCGCCTTTGGCGCTGGCATGATCTTGACGCGCGGATGCGTGTCGCGGCTGACTGTGCTGAGCGCGAGCGGCAATCTGCGAGCGCTTCTGGTGCTAGTGGTATTCGCAATTGTCGCCCATGCCACGTTAAAAGGGGTGCTGTCGGGCCTGCACACTAGCTTAAAAGCTATCACCATGGAATTAGCCCCTACTCTGCCGGGTACGCCACTCCTGTTGGCGGCGCTGATTGCGGGCGCTGCATTGGTCTTTGCCTGGCGTTCGGGCCTTGGGGCCGGAATGCTGGGTCTGGCAGCGCTGTTGGGACTTTTGGTGCCTCTGGGCTGGGTTGGCACGGGCTATATCTTGTTTGACGACTTCGATCCAATCGCATTGCAAAGCCTGTCTTTCACGGCACCTGTCACCGAAACTTTGTTTTGGGTTGTTGCCTCGACCGCCATTGCACCTGGCTTTGGTGTGGGATTGATGGGAGGCACAGTGCTGGGTGCGGGTTCGGCGGCGCTCTTACAGGGGCAATTTGCTTGGTCTAGCTTTGACAGCCCTCGCCAAACCGCGCGCTATTTGGCTGGTGCCGGACTGATGGGCTTCGGCGCAGTTCTGGCCGGCGGATGCACCGTGGGTGCTGGCCTGTCTGGTGTGCCTACCCTGTCATTCGCAGCGATCTTGGCGTTGACGGCGATCGCACTGGGGGGCGCGCTTATGCGCTTTCTACTCGCTGTAGTGCCTTTTGAACATGGCTCAAAAGCACCCAACGCATCAGTACAACCGGCCACGTAATCAGCGCACTCTTGATTGTTTGTTTCTCAAAGCCCAGAGCAACCGTTAGCTATGATTAGCTGCTTTGCCAATAAACACTCAAGTTATGAATGAAGATTTGGTAAACAGGCTGGTCCAATCGGCTCAAAGCTTTTGTAGGTAAGTATGAATTCTCGATGACCGAGCTGTTCAGATTTAGTTTGTTGACCGCCTGCGACAGCATATACAAGTTCACTAATCTCTTGTCCTACTTCGTCGATCGTACGATGACCTTCGATAATGTCGCCTGCGTTAATATCCATATCGTCAAATAGGGCACGATAGGTCTCTGGATTGGCACAAATTTTAATGACTGGTGATATTGCAGAGCCTACCACTGAGCCGCGCCCTGTGACGAATAGGGTCATGTGCGCACCAGAGGCTATCATCTCAACGATTTCAGCATTGTCGCTGATGTTCGGGAAGCCAAACCGAACGTCTCCATCCGGTACCACGTCCATTAGATACAGTCCGCCGCATGGAGGGATATCGCCTGGTTTGATAAGGCCGGATATTTGACTACTGCCGGATTTTACATAGGCCCCGAGTGATTTTTCTTCAATTGTGGATAACCCACCTGCGGCATTACCTGCAGCAAAGCTCCCATACCCAAGTGTTTGATAATAACGTTCGGCTTTGAGTACACTTTCTCGTATTGCCTGCCCTAATTCTGGGGTCACTGCGCGTTCTGCCATGATTTCTTCGCAACCGATTAGCTCCCCTGTTTCTTCGAAAATACAGGCTGCGCCTTCTGCTACTAGGAAATCGAATGCGCGTCCGGCGGCAGGATTACCTGATATGCCTGATGTTCCATCTGATCCGCCACAGACCGTCCCGATTACTAGGTCAGAGGGTGCCAACGGTGTGCGCGAAACATTGTCAATTTCTAAAAGTGCGCTTTTTATCCAGTCCTGGCCTAATTTTATTGTCGATTTAGTGCCACCTGCTTTCTGAATTACAAGCGTGCGGACGGGCCTGCCCGATGCTTCTACGGCTGCAGAAACACGCACTTTGTCGAAGCTTTCACATCCCAGAGAAACGAATAGGACTGCACCAACATTGGGATGGGTGCAGAGGCGCTCCATCATTTGCGCAGCATATTCATTAGGAAAGCAACCTGGAAAACCAATTAATTGTACGTCTTGGCCCCGGAACTCTGTCACGATTTCGGATGCTACAAAATGTGCGCATTCCACCAAATACGCTACTAAAACACTGTTTCGTATACCTTTTCTGCCATCTTGTCGCAGCCAGCCTTCAATCATTTTACTCTCCTCAGCTGACGGCATCTGCTTCGTGTAATACAACGCTTGGTGTATAGGCAGAACGTACGTTGTGGACGTGCACATGTTCGCCAGGCGCGATGTCCACTGTAGCTACGCCGATCGGCATGCCATATTTTAATACTACATCTCCAGACTTGATATGCCTGCAGGCGATCTTGTGAGCCATTGGGATCATTTGAGACAATCGCACCTGGCCTCCATCCATGTCGATCTTTGTGCCCTCATCAGCGTTAATTCTCGCAACAAGTGTGTTGTCATCAGGATGAAGTCGCAGAAATGGGCATGCTTTGAGTTCTGTCATAGGTACACTGCCTCTGAAGCTTACACTTATAGAAACATGAAATAATAAGGTAAGCTTTGTCAAAACTGTTTGAGAACTATGAAGATTACGAATTCTGCAGTAGCATACGGGTTCCGCTGACGAATTCGCTTTTTTCGATCTAGGTGGTCTCTTGGGTACGGTGTCTTGTGTTTTCGGCTTGGTGATAAAAAATGGCTAATTCCTCCGTTGATAAAAAATCTTGGAACTATAGTCCAAATGAGCCTATTCGATACAATCCGTTGTTTGAGTGGCCTATCGATGTCGCGAAGACGTTCAGATGGATTGTTTTCCGTTGGATCAGCATTTCACGGGCATTGTTTATCGCAATACTAGCGGTTGGAGCTTATCATTACTTAACTCCTAGCCTTGAAGCCTTTCAGGAACCAAGTTCTGAAATTATAGCTTTAACCTACGTTCGTAACTCAGCCATACTATTTTTGGTGGCCGGGTCACTTCATATGTATCTTTATTCTTTAAGGATGCAGGGAGATGACTTTAAATTTTTAAAACGAAAAATGGCCCAAAAAAACAAGTTTTTCAGTTTTAATGACCAGGTGTATGACAATATTTTTTGGAGCCTGGTTAGCGGTGTTACCGTGTGGACGGCATACGAGATTTTGTATTTAAATCTTCTCGCCAATGGCTTGATAAGCGTGATGCCATTCAACGACCACCCTTTACAATTTTTTGCATGGCTTTTGGTGCTGCCAATGGTTCGATCTGGTCACTTTTATTTTATCCATCGGTTGCTGCATCATCCCTTCTTGTACAAGCACGTCCACAGTACCCATCATAGGAACGTGCACACCGGCCCATGGTCTGGCATTTCAATGCATCCAATCGAAAACTTAATTTATCAATCGTCAGTATTGATACATTTTGTGATACCGTCCGAACCCGCTATAGTCTTTGTTCATCTATTTATGACGTCGCTTGGCCCGGCTTTTTCACATTCTGGTTTTGAAAAAATTCTGGCTAAAAAGACGACGTTACTCGACTCGGCGGACTTTCATCATCAGTTACATCATAGGTATTTTGAATGTAACTATGGAACTATGGAGGTTCCATTAGACGTTTGGTTTGGCACAGATCATGACGGCACCAAAGAAGCCACAAATCGTGTCCGTCTAAAAGTTAGCAAAAAGAGCGTGTAGGTCTCTCAAGAGTATTTTGATGCTGGTAAAATGCAGTGATAAATGGTCTTGAGGGAACTCGGTTTTTTAAAGTTACAACGCTTGAGGGCAGCTATTCTGTGATACTGCTAAGAGCTCCTATTTTCTGAGAAATTATGGAGTTGAAATGGGGCCAAGTTGCGTTGACCTCATTTAACGTCGTTCCAAAACCTCTTTGATTGCCTCGGCCGTCACGCTGACGACAGTATCCGCTTCCTCGCGGCTGAGGCATAGCGGTGGCGCATAGCCAATGATATCGCCCTGTGGCATGGCCCGTGCAATCACCCCGCGCCGCGCCATTTCGGCGACAATCTGGGGGGTAATCTTTTTGGCGGGGTCAAAGAAGGTGCGAGTGTCGCGATCCTCAACCAATTCTACCGCGCATAGCATCCCATCACCACGCACCTCGCCCACTTGGGCATGCTCAGCAAGGGCGGTGCGCATGGCTTGGTTGAAATAGGCGCCCGTGTCGCGGGCATTCTCAACCAAATTCAGGCTGTCCAAAAGTTTGAGATTGGCAACACCTGCCGCCGCGCCGATGGGGTGGGCGGAATATGTCCAACCATGCCCCAAGGGGCCGAATTCATCGGTGCCATCCTCAAGAACCTTCCAAACTTTGTTGGAAATAATGGATCCTGAGAGCGGCGCATAGGCCGAGGTTAGGCCCTTGGCGATGGTCATGATGTCTGGTGTGATCCCATAATGGGGCGAGCCAAACATTGATCCCATGCGGCCAAAGCCCGTGACCACTTCATCTGCAATCAACAAGATGTCATGCTTTTGCAGAACGGGTTGGATTGCCTCCCAATACCCTGCCGGCGGCGGTACAATCCCGCCTGTTCCCAGCAAGGGTTCTGCGATAAAGGCCGCGATAGTGTCTGCACCTTCGCGGGCGATCAGCTCCTCAAGATCAGCCGCGCATTTGGCAGAGAATTCCGCCTCGGAGAGGCTGAGGTCATCACGGCGAAAGTAATAAGGGCTGGTTGTGTGCAAGACCGCATCAAGAGGCAGGTCAAATTTTTGATGGAACAGGCTCAACCCTGTCAGGGATCCCGACATCAGGCCTGAGCCGTGATAGCCGCGCCAGCGCGAGATGATCTTTTTCTTCTGCGGCAACCCACGGATATTGTTGTAATACCAAACCAGTTTGATGTTGGTTTCATTGGCATCCGATCCACCAAGCCCGAAATAGACCTTTGACATATGGTCGGGCGCACGATCCATGACCATCTGCGCAAGCGTGATTGAGGCCTCAGTGCCATGGCCTACATAGGCGTGGTAATATGCCAATTCGCGGGCTTGCTCGGCAATGGCCTCGGCCACTTCTTGACGGCCATAGCCGATATTCACGCAGTAAAGCCCAGCAAATGCGTCCAAAAAACGATTTCCATCGCGGTCGGTGATGTGACAGCCGCTTGCGGTTTGCACGATCCGATTGGGGCTTTCGCCGCGGGCGTGCTGCGCAAGATGTGTTGAAGGGTGCATGAAGCTGTCGCGATCCCATTTCGACAGCTGATCATTGGTAAGCATCGGCTTTGTCCTTTGTCATGTGGTTTGGCACGTTTGCCGCAAGCCTAAGAGAAAATCCGTCCCAGTGCCATGCCTTGCGGCGAAGTCATGGATCACAGACCCGACACTGTGATTGGCGCAAGCGACGTTTTTGGTGCAAGCAATGACGCGAAGCGGGAAGCGGTGGGCGGTGAATTATCGAAAACTTGGTCCACCAACAGGAGGCGGCAGATGGTTTCTCGCATTCATAACTTTCCAACCCAAGAATATCAGGCGCGTATTGCGCGCACGCGCGCCGAGATGGCCGCGCGAAATTTGGATTTCATCATTGTAACTGACCCGTCCAATATGGCGTGGTTGACGGGCTATGACGGTTGGTCATTTTACGTCCATCAAGCGGTGCTCTTGGGCCATAAAGGTGAGCCGATTTGGTGGGGCCGCGCGATGGATGGATTGGGTGCTTTACGCACAGTCTGGATGTTAGATGACGCTGTGGTTGGCTATGATGACACCTATGTGCAAAACCCCGAAAAACACCCGCATGAAACCCTTGCGAGCCTGATCCATGATCATGGTGGCCTGCGAGGGCGCATTGGCGTTGAGATGGATAATTACTATTTCTCTGCTGCTGCCTATGCGGCTCTAGTGAAGGGGCTGCCTGATGCTGAATTTGTGGACAGCACAGGTTTGGTCAATTGGCAACGCGCGGTGAAATCCGAGCAGGAAATCACCTATATGCGCCGCGCTGCAAAGATTGTGGAGCGGATGCACGAAGTCATCCGTGAAACGGCTGAGCCCGGCATGCCGAAAAACGCTCTTGTGGCCGAGATTAGCCGCACAGGCATTTTGGGTGCGGATGGTCATTGGGGCGATTATCCCGCCATCGTGCCCCTGACCCCCTCAGGTGTGGATGCCACGGCCCCGCATCTGACATGGGATGACAAACCTATGGCTGCGGGCGAAGCGACCTTTTTTGAAATCGCAGGCTGTTATCGCCGCTATCATTGCCCTCAATCGCGAACCCTATTCTTGGGCGAGCCGCCTGAAAAATATCGCCGTGCCGAAGAGGCGGTGGTCGAGGCAATCCATGCAGGCCTTGAGCAAGCGAAGCCAGGGAATTTCTGTGAAGATATTGCGAATGCCTTTAACAAAAAGCTCAATGAAATGGGGTTCGAGAAAGACAGTCGCTGTGGCTACGCGATTGGTCTAAGCTATCCGCCTGACTGGGGCGAGCGCACGATGAGCTTTCGGCGCGGAGATCGTTCCGTTCTTAAACCAGGAATGACCTTCCATTTCATGCCTGCTTTGTGGTTGGATGATGGCGGGCTTGAAATCACTGAGCCGATCCTGATCACCGAGACAGGTGTTGAATGCCTGTCTAACTTGCCACGCGAGGTATTTGTGAAATGACCCCAACCATTGCCCTTGATGGCATGGGCAAGGCGCATGGCCATTTGCGCCTGCCCCATAGCCGCGATGACAGCGCATGGGGCCATGTTATGATTCCGATATGCGTCATCGGCAATGGGGATGGCCCGACCGTTCTGTTGACGGGCGGCAATCATGGGGATGAGTATGAAGGGCCGATTGCCCTGCATGATTTGGCCTATTCGCTTGAGGCCTCTGATGTCGCGGGGCGGGTCATCATTCTGCCACAGATGAATACGCCCGCCTTTTTGGCGGCAAGCCGCACATCGCCGATTGATCAAGGTAATATGAACCGCGCCTTTCCTGGAAATGCGCGGGGCACGGTCACACAGAAAATCGCAGCATATCTCAACGATGAACTCCTGCCGCGGGTTGATGCGGTTTTGGATTTCCACTCAGGCGGCAAGACGTTGGATTTTCTGCCCTTTGCCGCTAGCCATGTCTTGCCCGATGCGGCCCAAGATCAGGCTTGTGCGCAGGCCGCCCGCGCCTTTGGCGCACCATATACTGTTAAAATGCTTGAGATTGATGACACAGGTATGTTTGACGGCGCGGTTGAGCGCGCAGGGAAAACCTTCGTGACGACCGAGCTTGGTGGCGCAGGGATGGCGCGTGCGGAAACAGTCGCGATCGCCAAGCGCGGGGTGCGCAATTTTTTGGTTCATTTGGGCGTTTTGCAGGGCAAGGTAGAACAGGCACCAAGCAGCCTGTTAGATATGCCTGATGCGGATTGTTTTACCTTTGCCGAGATGAATGGGCTTTATGAACCCGTTGTTGATTTGGGCGCGCGCCTGCGCGCGGGCGATTTTGTCGCCCGTATTTGGCCTGTTGAGGCCACAGGCAAACCCCCGCTCGGCCTTCTGGCCAAGCGTGATGGTTTGCTCGTGGCTCGCCACGCACCTGGCCTGATTAAATCAGGGGATTGTGCAGCAGTTTTGGCTGTCGAGTTGGGCGCTGCCTAATCTGCGCCCTCAACCTTGTGCAGGTCTTGCATGAGCACGGGATCGACCGCGCGCTGGGTAATTCGTAAGCCGTGTAAGAGAGCCATAGCGCGAACTCACGCCCTTTGCGGATGTCTTGACGATTTTCGCCATCCTTGAAAGTGCGTGCGATCACTTCGCAGGCTTTTAGCACTACGCCGATCACATCGGACACGCGCACTTCGGGCCATTCTTTTGCAAGTTTTTTGGCGCAATCGCTGAAATCTGATGTTTCAGAAATAAGCAAAGCCAAAACTGCCTCAAGCAGTTCTTCATCTTCCATGGACATGTGGGGTTTTCCCGTACCAATTAATTATGGCCGGAGTCTCCGAGCCGTATCCCGACAGGCTTTCCCTGCGGGCGCTCTGGTGCTGCACATGCCGTGCCAAGATGAATAAAAAAACCCAAAATTTGAAAAACACTTTCCATGAATTTTGGTTAACTTATCCGAAGCGGTGTTTTTGCCGTGGAAGGGGGGCATCTTGGGCGTTAGGGTGCGCCCATGTCTGCGTTGACCTTCTCCTCCGATCAGGCCGAGGCCTTTGGTAGTGTTGCCGCCATGTTGGCGGGGCATGGTGTGGACATTGAAGCCGAGACGATCACCCCAATCTCAGATGGCCAATCAGGCGTTCTGGCGATTACGGGAAAAGCGGGCTCTGGGAAAACGATGCTACTATCGGCCTTGGTAAAAGGTCTTGAGACCGCCGGGGTCGACCTGATCACAGGTGATTTCGAGCCACGCCGCCGAAAAGACCGCAGGTCTGCTGCAATCCTTGCCCCCACCAATAAAGCCGCAAGCGTTTTGCGCATGCGCGGGGTGCCAGCCACAACGATCCACCGTATTCTGTATACGCCTGTTTATGACCCTGAATTTGAAAAGGTCGCAGAATGGCTTACAGGGCAGGGGGGAAGGCCGCAGATTGAAGCCCTGAGTGATGAGGCGCTCGAGCGCGCGCGCCTGATCTATGAAACGCATAAATCTGTTCCTGCAGCCTTGGCAGCGGCGGGGTTGCGGGGATCAGATTTCATCACAGGCTGGAAACGGCGAGAGGAGCCGTTGGATATCGGTCTGGTCGATGAGGCCAGCATGTTGGATGATAAGCAATTCACGGATTTGCGCGAGATATTTCCCGCGCTTGTTCTGTTCGGCGATTCCGCCCAATTGGCGCCCGTGGGGCAGTCAGGCAAAATGGTGTTCGAGCAGATCAACCAAAAAGCGGTTTTTTCCTTGGGCCGTATCCATCGCCAAGATGCAGATAACCCGATCCTTGATCTGGCCCATGCCTTGGGGGATCCCGCGCTTGAGTTCGAGCAATTTGAACGGATGATTGAGCAGGCGGCCGCGCGGGATGAGCGCGTGGTTGTTTCGCCGCGCGCTGATAGTGATTTGATGGCCCGCAGCCCCGTTTTGGTTTGGCGCAATACCACAAGGGTGCGATTGATCACGGGCTTCCGATCGGTGCATGGCGCGCCCTCTGATGCGCTATTGCCGGGCGAACCTCTGATTTGTGATGGGATTGAATTGCCGCTGAAGCATCGCAAGAAGCGCATTGATCTTGAGGCGCGCGGTCTGATTAAGGGGGCGCAGATTGTCTATGTTGGGCCAGGCTCAAAACCTGGGTTTTCGCGCTTGCATGTCATAGGGGCCGAGGCGCCGCGCCTTTCGGCCGCCTCTATCGTGAAAATTGAACTGCCCGATGAGGAGGAACCATTCATCCCCTATGCCGCCCATATGGGCGCTGCGTTTTTGCACGGGGCTGCGGTGACGATCCATAAGGCACAAGGCAGCCAATGGCCCGATGTGCAGGTCTTTGCCCCTGATCTTTACGCGGCAAGCCGCATGGGCCGTGTCGAAGCGGGGCAACCATTGTGGAAGCGCTTGGCCTATGTGGCGATTACGCGGGCCGAGAACCGCTTGATTTGGGTAACGCGCTATATGCTGTCAAAGCCCAAAAGCCCGCTTGGTGTCGGTGATCTGGAGGTGCCAAGCGTGCCTTTGGTCTTAGATGCCCAATTAGGCCCGGATCATGCGGAATAGAGCGGAGACAAGCCACCCCACGGCAATGGCGATGAAGAGCGCCAAAAACCCGTAAAGCAGCGGCTGTTCATTGGCGAGACGATAGGCTGCGCGCTCAATCCCGACTTTGCGAACGGCAATCGTGTTTTCATGTGCACTGATGACGCGCCCTTCACGGGTCAGGAAAATGCGCACCAAGTAATCCCCCTCAACCAAATTTGCGGGCAGGGTGATAGAGGTCGAAAATAGGGTATCTTCCCGCAGATCGACACTGTTTTCATTAATCTGATAGAGGCCTTCTTCGGCGCGCAGACGGGCTAGGGCTTCGAGGAACCCACTGGCATGATCTGCTCCGCCAGCGGCATTGCGAAACGCACGCGGCAGAGAGATGCTATAAAGCACATCAGAAACACTGCTAATCGCGTCACGATAGGGGGCGCTGGTGGCGACAGCATAAAATGTTGGCGCAGCATCGATATGCGCAAAGGCGCGGTTGATCCAAATCCCGCCAAAGCGTTCCTTACGCCGCATTGTGACAGGGCGGCTTGGGCCTGCGACAGTCACCACGACCTCAAGGTCTGTATCGCGTGCAATGGGCGCTTCGCGCCGCACAGCCCCAAAAATCAAAATTTCCGAACCAGAGAAATTGGTCGTAATCGAGATGCTGTCTTGGCTGAACCCAGCGACCACATCTTCGGCCCAGACCGGCAGAAGCGTGGACAGATAAACGAAGAGTGCGACAAGCATTCTCATAGTCCCACCCCCGCTTGGTAAGAGATGGAATAGAGCTCGGCGGGTTCGACCAAGAGATCAAAAGCCAATTTTGCACAGACGATCAAGACGAGGCTCGCCAATAAAATCCGCAATTGCTCGGCCCGTAATTTTGTGCCGATTTGCGTTCCGATTTGCGCGCCAATCGCGCCGCCGACCAAAAGAACAATCGCCAAAAAAATATCGACCGTACGGTTCGTTGCGGCATGCATCACAGTGGCAAAGCCAGTGACAAAAATAATCTGGAACAGGGATGTGCCAACCACAACTTTGGTGGGCATTCCCAGGAGATAGATCATGACAGGCACCATGATGAACCCGCCACCGACCCCCATGATGGCCGCCAAAAGCCCGACAAACGCCCCTGCAACAAGTGGGGGGATTACAGAAATATACAGCCCCGAAACACGGAATTTCATTTTGAAGGGCAGGGTGTGAACCCAGTTATGTTTGCGCCGCTTTGGGGCTGTGCCATGGCGACTTCTGCGCAAGGCGCGTAGGCTTTCGACAAACATCATGCTGCCGATGATGCCCAAGAACACCACATAGGAAATCTGCACCACCAGATCGACCTGACCCATGGCGCGCAAAATCGCGAAAAGCTGCACACCTGCGCCTGCGCCGATCAAGCCGCCAATCAGCAAAACCATACCCATGCGCAAATCAACTGTGCGCCGCTTGAGATGGGCCATCACGCCTGAAACGGATGACGCCACGACCTGACTGGCGGATGTGGCAACCGCCACAGCGGGGGGGATGCCGATGAAAAACAGCAAAGGCGTGATCAAAAAGCCGCCGCCGACCCCAAACATACCTGACAATATGCCAACCAATCCGCCAATCCCAAGAATGGCAAAAGCGTCAACACTGACTTCGGCGATGGGCAGATAGATTTGCATAAGGGGGGCCGTTCATCACTCTTATCCCCTTACAGCACAGGCAGACAGTCGGGAAAAGTTAAATTTCTTTAACCATTTTTGAGATAGTGCCGCAAAAGGCTTTCGAATTTCTGTGCTCCCAAGGGGGCCATGGCCTTTGTATGCTCATGGCTGATGGCTTCATCAGAGAGGCCTGCTGCCATGTTTGTGATGACCGATACTGCCGCAACCTCAAGACCTAAAAAGCGACATAAGATGACTTCGGGCACAGTGGACATTCCCACCGCATCTGCGCCAAGGGTGCGGATTGCGCGGATTTCGGCTGGCGTCTCGAAGGAAGGGCCAGAATACCACGCATAGACCCCTTCGCGAAGGCGGATGCCCTTTTCCTCTGCGGCATGGCGCAAGTCTGCACGCATCGCAGTACTATAAGCATTTTTCATCGGAACAAATCGGGCATCGTCTTCGATACCGATAAGTGGGTTTAGTCCTGAAAAATTGATGTGATCGTTTATTAACATTAAGTCTCCGGGAAGAGATTCTGAACTTAACGATCCCGCCGCGTTGGTGATTATAATCCTCTTGCCACCGAGTTTCTTGAAAGTTTCTAACGGTGTGCGCATTGCATCTGCTTTGCCTTGTTCATAGTAGTGACTTCGGCCATTAAAAATTAAAACTCTGCGACCTTCCAATTCTCCTATAACAAGTTCAGATTTGTGACCTGAAACCTTAGAAATTGGAAAATTTAAAAGATCAGAGTAGGGTATCTTGTGTCCCTGAACTAAATCTAAAAGATGGCCCATTCCTGACCCTAAGATTACACCTATATCGGGTGGCATAGTTCCCGTAATTGACTGAATTTTTGAGATATTATCCATTTTTTAACTGCAATAATTTCATTTATAGTTTGCGTTTGGTGGAGAACAAATAGTCAAATCACATTTTGAGTGGTTGGCTATTCTTTCTGGTACGGTTTTCCTATTGCGCCAGGAGGCCGTGCATGTCCGATTATACCTGCGACGACGACTATAGTTGCTAAGTAAGGTGCCATCGCAAGAAATTCAGATGGTATTGGAGTATTCAGCAGCGCAAGTTTTTGTTGAAGACTATCGGCAAAGCCAAAAACGAGTGCAGCTGACAATGCACCGACAGGATGCCAACGTCCAAATATCATCGCCGCCAAGCCGATGAAGCCACGGCCGCCGGTCATCCCTTCATCAAATCGTCCAACTGAACCGAGCGTGAACCAAGCCCCGCCAAAGCCAGCGACTGCGCCGGCCAACACAACGTGGAAATACCTCGTACGAATTACGTTTATACCTAAGGTGTCTGCCGCTTTCGGATGTTCGCCCACTGCTCGAGCCCTAAGGCCATTGCGCGTGTAGAAAAGATAATAGGTGGTGATTGCAACTAAAATTAGTGCGCCATAAACAAATATATTTTGGGAAAAAATTACTGGTCCGATTATAGGTATATCGCTTAGTAATGGGATTTTTATTGCCCTAAATACTGGCGCGTTGTTCAGATGTCTGTATTCGGAAAAAACCTGCGAGGATACGTATGAGGTAAGTCCAAGCACTAATAGGTTTATGACCACTCCGGCAATAATTTGATCCATACGGAAAGTGATAACTAACGTTGCGAGGATAAAGCCAAAGCTTCCACCAATGATTATTGCACTAAACATTCCGCCCCAGCCACCGAACAATGATCCTGCCAGTGCACCCGTGAATGCGCCCGCAAGTAGCATTCCCTCGATAGCAATATTGATCACTGCAACTCTTTCTGAAAGAAGGCCCGCAAGTGCACCTAATGCTATTGGTACGGCCCTCACTACGGTAGCTTGCAGCATTCCTGTGAGATTAAGACTTTTATCAGCAGTGGCCCAAACCAGAAAAGCGGCGACTGTTATCAGAAAGCCAAATCCTAAAGAAAGCGCGATCCATCGGCCACCTCCCTTCAAAAATTGCCGCACACCAATAAATGCGAGGATCATTGAAGCCACAGTGTTAAATGGTCCACCGGATAGAACTAAGTCTTTCAAAGGTAGGGCATCGTTTGGCCGCGATAGTTTGAAAGTTGCATACGATCCATCTGGTACATTCAAAAAGAACAGAACAATAGCGGAAAGCGTTAAAAGGATTATCCCACTCGTTTGAGATCTATTTATTTTTTTATGATTAAAAATATCGGAAATCCTCATGATGTTCTCTTATTTTTTGAGAATGCCCATGGAGTAATCGTACGAATAATTAAGGGTGCAGCGATAAACACAACAACCAATGCTTGGATTATACTAATTAGATCGATTGAAACTCCTGCATCAATTTGCATTTGACGGCCGCCTGCTTCAAGTCCCCCAAACAATATCCCCGCGAATAAAATGCCAATTGGATGGCTACGACCTAAGAGCGCCACCGCGATTGCATCAAACCCAATACCCGCGGAAAAACCAGGACTGGCGCGTTCTAAAACGCCCGAAATTTGCACTGCGCCAGCAAGGCCGGCTAATCCTCCGGCTATTGCCATGGAGCCTATAATTACCATCTTGGGGTTCATGCCCGCGTAAAGCGCTGCATGCGAGTTCTCTCCGTTTGTACGAATGGCAAAACCCATTTTTGATTTTCTTATTAACCACCACAGTAGGATGACAGCCCCTAGCATCAAAAAAACACCTACATGAAGGCGTAGATTTGGATCTATCCAGTCTAGTAATTTTGGTAATTGTCCATTGTCTGGGACCGACTTAGATATTGGATCCGAGCGACCATCTTTTTGTATGAATGGTTGGCGTAATGCATAGTCAAGGATCCGATAGCTTATTAAATTCAACATAATTGTAAGAATTACTTCGTGCGCGCCTGTGACAGCACGCAACACCCCCGCAATTCCCGCGTAGGCTGCTCCTGCCAAGGATCCCACAATTAACGTAAAAGTAACTAAAACGATTGTTGGCAGATCTGAGAAAGTAAAACTAAAGATTACTGCTAGTAGGCCACCGATAATTATCTGGCCTTCTGCTCCGATGTTGAATAATCCCGCTCGGAAGCCTACGCCAATCCCCAAACCTGCTAATATCAACGGTATCGCGGCGGTAAAAGTTTCAGAAATTGCATTAATTGATCCAAATGCACCGTATCCCAATGCAGAAAAACTTCTACCAATAGTATCAATATCAACTCCGGTTGCAGTCATTATAAGCGCGCCAATTAGGAGCGCAGTTGCTATAGCTATGATCGGCAAAACTATGGCGTCTCGGTAAGCGCCTTGCTGTAGCATTAGTAAATCAGCGGCAGTTTTTCGAAAGGTTGATTTAGTGATCATTGTAAATTTCTTCTGTCGAACCTGCCATCGCTAGTCCAATTTGGTTTCGCTTGGGTTTTGCATCTGTATTGTCAAATTCTGCAACAATAGAGCCATCATACATGACAAGTATCCGGTCAGATAAAGATATGATTTCGTCTAACTCAGATGAAACAAGTAACACACCATTTCCATCATCACGGCTCTGGACGAGGCGGCTGTGGATATACTCTATCGAGCCAACATCAACGCCTCTCGTCGGTTGTGCAGCAATGACGATTTTTGGTTTGCGACCTAGTTCTCTTGCAACAACCATTTTTTGTTGATTGCCGCCAGACAAGCTCTTGCCATTAAGTTCAACTGACGGCGTCCGCACATCGAATTCTTCACACAATAGTTCTGCAATCGACCTAGCTTTTTTCCAATTTATTGTGATAAAATTAGAGATACTATTTTCATAGTAATTATTGATAATAATATTTTCTGTAATTGAAAAGTTTTCAACCATTCCAAATTTATGACGGTCTTCTGGAATGTGGGCCATACCTGCTATATGGCGCTGGCGTGCATTAGCTTTCGTAATATCTAGTTCGCCTAAAAACATTTCACCTGCGTAGTTTTTTCTTAATCCTGTAATGACTTCTATTAATTCTGTCTGGCCATTCCCCTGAATACCGGCAACACCTACTATCTCTCCAGCGTTAATACTGAAATTTATATTTTTTAGAACTCGTTCGTTATCTTTTGTATAGAGCTCGACATTATCGAGCTTTAAAATAGGATGGCCAATTTTGGAATTTATTTTATTTACCGTAAAAGACACCTGTCGCCCGACCATCATCTCTGCAAGCTTTTCTTTGGTAAGTCTTTTAGGATTTCCTTCGCCTGTAACACGCCCGTGCCTCAGCACTGTAACACGATCGGCGATTTCTTTGATTTCGTGTAATTTATGAGTAATAAATACGATCGCCTTACCTGCCGCTTTAAGGGCTCTTACTATTGAAAAAAAGTCTTCTACTTCACTTGGTGTCAGGACCGCAGTTGGCTCGTCAAAAATAATTACATTAGCTTCTCGAAATAAAACTTTTATAATTTCAACTTTCTGTTGTATCCCAACTGGAAGGTCTTCGATAATGGCATCTGGGGGAACTGATAGGCCATATTCAGAGCTAATTTTATTAACTAGAGTGCGAGCCTTTGATAAATCTAAATAGTCAGCTGTCTTAATTGGTTCAACTCCAAGAATTACATTTTCAGCGACTGAAAATATTGGTACCAGCATAAAATGCTGATGGACCATCCCTATTCCTGCAGAGATACTGTCTCCAGGGCCTCGAAAATTTACTTCAATGCCGTCGATTAGTAATTTTCCTTCATCGGGCGCATAAAGCCCAGAAAGGATGTTCATAAGCGTGGATTTTCCAGCGCCATTTTCACCAAGTAAGCCCAGCACTTCGCCCGCTTTGATTTGCAGGTTAATTTGATCGTTCGCAATTACAGAACCAAACCGTTTTGTAATGCCTTTTAATTCTATGTCCATTGTCATAGACCCTTAAGGATCCCTCCCCCGAACTTATCAGGGGAGGGATTAGGCTGTTAAGGCCCTACAGAAATCGAGCCGTCAATTATTCCGGCACGAACCGCGTCAATTTCCGCCTTTAATTCAGAGGGGACAGCACTCTCAAAGTTATGATATGGTGCGATCCCTACTCCGTTGTTAGCTAAAGTGCCAACGGTAAGGCCTCCTTCAAAAGATCCATCCATAGCTGCGTTGATAACTGCTTCAACAGTACTATCCATACGCTTGAGGACTGAAGTTAGGTATACATCAGCACGTTCTGGATCAGTAGCAACTAAATCGGCGTCCACGCCGATAATTTTCAAACTGTCGGAACCTAGTTCTGCCGCTAGTGCAGCCGAGCCCAAGCCAACGGGACCAGCTACTGGCATTACAATATCGGCACCTTCATCATATAGGTTTTGTGCAAATGCACGGCCGTCATCCAAGCTATCGAAGTTATTCGTAAATAGGCCTTCCTGTGAACTTGGGTTCCAGCCAAGAACTGCTACGGATGTACCGTGTTGTTCATTATAATAGTCAACGCCATATACAAGGCCATTCATGAAGGCTGTCACAGGAGGTATGTTTAAACCCCCAAATGTGCCGATAGTACCTGTTTCTGTCATTCCTGCGGCCAGGTATCCGGCTAAAAACGCGGCTTCGTCAGTCGCGAAAACTTGCCCAAGGACGTTTGGAATTGTGGGATCATATGCAAAATCCACAATGGAGAATTTTTGATTAGGGTTTGCAGTGGCTGCATTAGCGGTGGCTTCTCCCATCAGGAAACCTACTGTAACAATTATATCGCATGATCCATCCATCAATGCGTTGAGATTAGCTGCGTAGTCAGTTTCTGATTGGGACTCTAAAAATCTTCCTTCGATCCCTCTATTGGCAATCGCGTTTTCAACCCCATGCCAAGCTGTTTGGTTGAAGCTAGCGTCATCAATTCCGCCAACGTCAGTAACTTGGCATGCAGTGAATGCATTGGCTGATGCAGTGCATAAGAGCGTGAAGCCTATTGCAAGGCTAGTTTGTTTTACAAAATTCATTTTAACCTCCATGTTTGTGATCTGAACTTAGGGAATGGGCCTGGTGGTTACGAGATCTAAGCCAAGTCGTTTTTTATTGGGTAGTCTACTGGCAGGAGAGGATATTGGAAAAAAAATAAAACTTTCACAATGATTTTGAATCAACCGGCGATTTTTAATTTGTATCTAGAGTTTTTGCTAACATTATCGCATCGCTGCACTTGCCATTTTTGTACTGATAATAGCCTTTGCGAAATCCAATTTCGTTGAAACCAAAAGAGGTGTAGAGCGCCCGGCCAATACTGTTTTTGTTGTCCACTTCCAAAAAAATCTCTTTAATTTGAGCTTCCTTAGCTATTGAGATTAGTCTAGAAAGCAGAGCTTTTCCGTGACCCTTTCCCTGATGGTTTGGGTCAATTGCAATGGTTAAGATTTCAGCCTCTGGTGGCACGATCCGAAGAACGGCAAAGCCGTGATCATGATGGCTGATGGTCATATTGTGCGCCACAAGCAACTCTTCAAAATCCTTGCGCGTCCATGCGCCGCCTTGGTTAAAGGCGCGGGCGTGTAATTCGGCCATTTGTGCAGCGGTGCGGGTCACAGCAAACGCGGCCCATATTCGCGCGCAGGGGCTGCATCTGCCGCGCGCAAGTAAAGCGGCGAAGGGCGCGGCAGCGGCATATCTGCCGCGTGTTTTGTTTCGGCGATATGCGCGATGGCCGTGGCAATCATGACGGATGGGGCGACATAGATCAGCCCATAGGCATCTGCAATATGCTGTCCCAGACTTCCTGTGACCTGCTTTGCAAGCTCACGCGGGGTGAGCGTGTTCAAGCCGACAAGTCGCGCTTCATCTGCTTGGCCCTGATCATCAAAGCTTTGCAGATAGGCCTCATCGCGGCGGGCATCTTCGATCACGCTGAGGGGGCCTTTGATCCCATAACGGCGCGCTTCAAAAATTGAGACACCAATCGCAGGTCGCGCTAAGGCCAGTGCAAGACCACGGGCGGCTGAGACGGAAATACGTAGGCCTGTGAAATTGCCCGGCCCGATGCCAACACCAATGGCACCCAAGTCTGCGGCTGTTTTACCTGCTTCTGCGAAAATCTCATCTACCAAAGGCATCAGGCGTTCCGCCTGACCTTTCGCCATTGGTTCAAACCGCGCAGCAAGTACTGTGCCCCCGTCTACCAAAGCGGCCGCGCAATGCGCGGCCGATGTATCTATCCCTAAGCAAAGCAAAGGGGATTAGACCGTGACAGGGCGCACTTCCACCACTTCGGGGATGTAATGGCGCAACAGATTTTCAATACCCATTTTCAGGGTCAAGGTTGATGAGGGGCAGCCCGCGCAGGCCCCTTGCATGTGCAGATACACCACCCCACGATCAAAGCCGTGAAAGGTAATGTCGCCGCCATCTTGCGCCACAGCAGGGCGCACACGGGTGTCGAGCAATTCTTTGATCTGACCCACGATCTCGGCATCCTCGCCGCTGTGATCAGCATGGCCCCCTGCGGCGGGCCCCTCATCCCCCATCACGGGCGCGCCAGACTGGAAATGCTCCATAATCGCGCCGAGAAGGGCAGGCTTGATATGATCCCATTCGATTGTATCGGCCTTGGTCACTGTCACGAAATCGGTGCCAAAAAATACCGCCGTTACGCCATCAACCGCAAAAATGCGCGCGGCAAGTGGCGATTTATCCGCCGTCTCGCGCGATGGAAAATCGGCTGTGCCCATGTCCAGAACGGTTTGCCCTGGCAAAAACTTCAGCGTGGCTGGGTTCGGGGTGGATTCCGTTTGAATAAACATTGGGCTATCTCCTGCGCGCAAGCATGAGCCTGATATGATATGGCACCCACGATAAGTCAAGTTTTAGAATAGTTCTAAAACTTACCAATCAGGTGATCTGCTCAAGCTGTTCTTTGGTCAACTCACCTGGAACAATGGTGATCGGCGCAGGCAAACTGCCGGCCTGTTTCGTCAATTGCGTGACCAATGGGCCAGGCCCACCCTTGCCCGATCCTGCCCCAAGAACCAATACACCGATATTGGGATCATCGTGAATATGCGCGAGAATTTCTTGGACAGGTTCCCCTTCACGGATGGCGAGACTGGGATCAATCCCCTGTCGGTCGCGCATCCATCTTGCAAATACTTCGAAATGTGCCTCAATCCGTTCCCGCGCCTCGGCACGCATCAAATCGCCAATGCCGATCCAGTGTTGGAATTCCTCAGGTGGGATGATGGAGAGGATTTCAACCGCACCCTTGGTGTTGGCTGCCCGCATCGCGGCAAAGCGCATCGCGTTAAGACATTCACGCGTGTCGTCTAGAACCACCAGAAACTTGCGCATTTTTCCATCCCCTCTCACCGCGCCAAAGGATGCGCATTTGCACGCGCCATTTCAACAACAAACGCGTGATGCCTTACGAGGCCGCCTCGCTACGCGCCCAATCCCAATAGAGATCGCGCGCTTTCAAGCTGATGGGCCCGATCTCATAGGTGATCTCGTCAAAGGCGCTGACAGGGGTGATTTTTTGCAAGTTGCCCGTCAAAAACACCTCATCGGCGCGGCGGAAATCATCAAAACTGAGCACGGTTTCAACCACCGTGATGCCATTTTCGCGCATGTTTTTGATATGGCGCGCGCGTGTTATGCCTGCCAAAAATGTGCCATTTGGAATTGGCGTATAGACCACGCCATCGCGCACCATAAAGACGTTTGCGGTGGCGGTTTCCGCAACATTCCCCATCGCATCGGCCACAAGTGCGTTGTCAAAACCCTTGGTTTTCGCCTCAAGAAGCATCCGCGCATTGTTGGGGTATAGGCAGCCTGCTTTTGCGTTGACCACATTATCCGCCAAGACGGGGCGGCGGAAATATGTGGTGGTCAGGCGCACGGTTTTCTTGGGGTCGGGCATTGGGATTTCTTCAAGGCTGATCGCAAATCCTGTTGCGCCCGCCTTTGGCAATATCCCCAATTCGCCCCCATCAAGCGCCCAATACATGGGGCGAATATATACGGCGGCATCCGCGGGATAGCGCGCCAATCCTTCCCAAATGATTTCATACATGGCCTTTGGGCTATGGCTTGGCGTGATCATCAACGCCTCGGCAGATCTGTTGACCCTTGCGCAATGCGCCATCAAGTCAGGCGCAAGCCCGTCCACATAGCGCGCGCCGTCAAACACATTCGAGCCAAGCCAAGCGCCATGATCAGCGGCGCGGATGACAGGGATATCCCCATCATGCCAAGCGCCGTTAAAATAGGTTTTTATATTGCTGCCAGTTGCCATGAGTGATCCTCTTCATGGCTATCTATAGGCCGCTTCAGCCCGTTGGGCCAGTCGCAAAGCCCAATTGATATTCCATCGCTGATGACGCGGGTTTTGGGCCAGCTTTCGGATCTTGAGCAGGCTTTGCCGCCTTTGCTGCTGCGCCCAATTTGGGCGGCTGCGGTGTTCCATTCTTCGATATCGTAGTCATGTCGAACCTCCGTTTCCCGTGAACCGTCGACCGAAATCAGCCAACGGAGGTTGAGGGCGCAAAAGCGCCCTGCCTTAGAATGCGTGCAAACCTTAACAACGGTATGACAAAGAAAGTATTAAGCGCGGCACTATTCTTGCCGCGCTTGCAAAATATACGCCGCAATGCAGCAAAAAGTCAAGCCTCCGCTAAGAGCGCCTCTAGATCAAGCGGGGCGTTGACCATCTCCAATGCGCCTGATGCATCGCGGGGCCAATCAGCAGGCGCGCGGTCGCGGTAGAGTTCAATCCCATTGCCATCGGGGTCAGAAAGATAGAGCGCCTCAGACACGCCATGATCTGCCGCCCCTTCAAGCTGCACGCCTTTGGCAACCACATTCGCTAGGGCACCGCCAAGGCTTTTGCGGTCAGGATAGAGGAAAGCCACGTGGTAAAGACCTGCCGCCCGCCGCGGTGCGGGGCCAGCCCCCGCGGATTCCCACGTGTTGAGACCAATATGGTGGTGATACCCCCCGGCCGATAGAAATGCCGCTTGGCGGCCATAGCGTTGTTTTAGCTCGAACCCCAAGACATCGCGATAAAATGCGATAGAGCGCTCAAGATCGGTGACTTTCAGGTGGACATGGCCAATGGCCAACCTGTCAGGTGCAGTATATGTCATGATGTCCTCCTTTGCGGGCAATCTGCTCCCAAAGCACGCGCACATAAACTGACCATTTCGCAGGGGTTCTGTGCAAAAATGCACTAATGGCGTCTAGCTGCGCACCATCCCGACAATGTCATAGGCCTGCGCCAAAATCGGCGCTGCAATTTCGCGCGCACGTTCTGCACCGCGACCGAGAATGCGATCAATTTCGGCCTGATCCTGCATCAGGCGCGCCATTTCCGCCGAGATTGGGGCAAGTTTTGCCACAGCCAAATCAGACAGCGCCATTTTGAAATGACCAAAGAGCGCTCCTTGATGCTGATCCAAAACGGCCTGTGGATCAATTTCTGCCAAAGCGGCGTAGATATTGACCAGATTGCGGGCCTCGGGCCGCGCCGCCAGTTCGGCCAATGCATCCGGTAGCGGATCAGCGTCCGTCTTCGCCTTGCGGATTTTCTTGGAAATCGCATCAGCATCATCGGTCATATTGATCCGACTTGCATCTGCAGGGTCGGATTTCGACATCTTTTTGGTGCCGTCTTTTAGGCTCATAACCCGTGTTGCCGCCCCTTCAATCACGGGCTCAGCGATCGGGAAGAAGTCGACCCCAAAATCATGGTTGAACTTGGCCGCAATATCGCGGGTCAGTTCCAAATGTTGTTTTTGATCTTCGCCGACCGGCACATGGGTGGCGTGATAGACCAAAATATCGGCGGCCATCAGCGCGGGATATGCGAATAACCCCAGCGAGGCGTTTTCGGCGTTTTTCCCCGCTTTGTCCTTCCATTGGGTCATGCGGCCCATCCATCCCATGCGGGCCACGCAATTAAACAACCACCCAAGCTGCGCATGTTCAGGCACTTGGCTTTGATTGAAGAGGATGGATTTTTCTGGATCAATCCCTGCGGCAATGAAGCCCGCACAAAGCTCGCGGGTGTTTTTGGTAAGGTCACTTGGGTTCTGCCAAACGGTAATCGCGTGCATGTCCACCATGCAATAGATGGTCTGAAATCCGCCCGCCTCTTGCATATCTACAAAACGCTTCATCGCGCCTAAGTAATTCCCAAGGGTCAGCCCGCCCGAAGGTTGGATGCCGGAAAAGACGCGTGGTGTGAATTTTGTCTCAGCCATTAGTGACCTATTGCGGTTGTGATCGGATGCCAGAAGAAAATCATTCCACAATACTGGCATTTGCCTTGCGCATCGCTTACCCACGAGGCGCAACAAGGTCAACCGAAGGTGCAGCCATGGATCAAGAGAATAATAGCCTGTTCAACGACCTTCACCCAGTCGTTCTTGGTTTGGCTGTGGTGATCTTCGGCCTTGAGGTGATGTTTCAGCTGGCCACTGCTGGGCTTTTGGGCGGGTCAGGCGGGATTGGGTGGCGCATGGCTGCGGTGCGGGATTATGGCGTGTTCCACGAAATTGCCGCTTGGATGTTTGCCAATAACAGCTATCCCGCAAATGACCTGATGCGTCTTGTGACCTATCCGCTGATCCATGGCGGTTTTATTCATGCCGTGTTCGTTAGTGTGTTCATACTGGCCATTGGCAAAATAGTGTCACAGGTTTTCTCAGGGCTGTCGATCTTGGTTCTGTTCTTTGCGGGTTCCATCATCGGGGCTTTGGCCTTTGTGGGCCTGTTTAACAGCACCTATCCCCTGATCGGCGGGTATCCGGGTGTCTATGCTCTGATCGGTGCCTTCACCTTCATCCTCTGGGCCAATATGGGTCGGACAGGCGACAATCCGATGCGTGCTTTTTCCTTGATTGCAATGCTTTTGGGCATTCAAATCTTATTCGCTTTTTTGCAAGGCGATTGGGGCAGCGTGGTCTCTGATCTTTCAGGATTTGTGACAGGATTTGCTCTGTCGTTTGTATTGATCCCAGAGGGGTGGGCCTTGCTTTTGCAACGCCTTCGCAAACGCTAATCTAGCGGGCGGCAGCCACGATTATTGGCTCAATCGGGGATGTTGTTACCACCGCTTGTGGCGTGTTTGTGGTCATGGCCAAGATGGCCAAGCCAAAAATCACCGCAAGCGGCGCGTGAAGGATCAACCCGCGAGAAATGCTGTCACCTCATGCGATTGCGCCTCAAGGGATTTGCGCATCTTGGCAAATGCGGCAGCCTCAAGTTGGCGCACACGTTCCTTGGACAGGCCCAGTTCTTCGCCCAACGATTCCAATGTGCGCGGCTCATCCCGCAATTTGCGTTCGCGCACAATGAACCGCTCGCGCTCGTTCAATGATGACAAGGCATTCAACAACCATTCGCGCAGTTGCGCGCGGTCGCGGGCGTGCTCAACCAAATCTGCAGCCTGTTCGCTGTCATCCTCAAGCGTGTCGATCCATTCGCGCCCTTCATCCTCAACGGATTGCGTGGCGTTCAAAGAATAATCAGATCCTGCAAGGCGACCTTCCATCATCTCAACATCATGCAGCGGCACGCCGACCTCTGTGGCGATCATCTGCAACAATTGATGCTTGTCGAGGTTTTGGCCTGCGGCCATTGCCTCGCGTTCGATGCGCGTCTGCACGCGGCGCATATTGAAAAAAAGTGATTTTTGGCTGGAGGTAGACCCCGTGCGCACCATCGACCAATTGCGCATCACGTAATCTTGGATAGATGCCTTGATCCACCACACGGCATAGGTTGAAAACCGCACGCCACGATCAGGGTCAAATTTATCTGCCGCCTTCATCAAACCCAGACCCGCCTCTTGGATCAGGTCATTCATTGGCGCGCCGTAGCGCTTGAATTTCGTTGCCATGGAAATCGCAAGGCGCATATAGGCCGTCACCAGACGGTGCAAGGCTTCCTCATCGCGATGATCGCGCCAAGCATAGGCCAGCCGCAATTCCGTCTCTGCGTCTAACAGTTCCGCTTTCATCGCACGGCGCGAAAGCGCTTTTTCTCCACCCATGTCCAAAGCCATAACGCACCCCCTGTTGGCGTATCATTTTTGGCAGTGTCTTGTTCCGCATCTTGTGCGGTTCTATTGGTGTTACGCGGCAGCATGATGAATGGATCACTTTTGGTGAGGAATTTCTTTTGACGGGTTTGGCGGGTTTGACATTGGTTTTTGGCGGTGCGGCTTCTGGCAAGTCGCGCTTTGGCGAGGATTTGGTGCTGAACACGGGGCTGTCGCCCGTTTATCTCGCGACAGCACAGGCCCATGATGCCGAGATGGACGCCAAAATCGCCAAGCATAAATCCGCGCGAGCGGCGGCCCAGTGGCGCACAGTCGAAGTGCCGACCGATATTCCTGCGGCTCTGACGCAACTTCACAAAAGCGAGGCCGTGTTGATTGATTGCGCCACGCTGTGGTTGGCCAATTTGGGTATGGCTAAACGGGACTGGCGGGCTGAATGGGCGGCGCTGGCCCACGCCATCGCCGATTGCCCAGCCCCTGTTGTCATTATCTCTAACGAGCTTGGAATGGGCGTTGTGCCGGATCATCCCCTCTCGCGGGCCTTTCGTCAGGATCAAGGGGAATTGAACCAAGCCATCGCTGCCACAGCGGATCTTGTGGTGATGGTGGCCGCAGGCCTGCCTCTCGTCCTCAAAGGGCAATTGCCGAAGGGGCAGGGGTGATGCGCCGTGCCTTTTGGCTGCGCCATGGGCCGACCCATGCCAAGGTGATCACGGGGTGGCGTGATGTTCCTGCTGATCTCAGCGATCACGCGCAAATAGCGCGGCTTGATGCCTATCTTCCTGCAGAGGCAGTGATGATTTCCTCTGACCTCATCCGTGCTGCGGCCACTGCAGATGCGCTATCGCCGCGCCTGCGCCTGCCTCATGAGCCTCATCTGCGCGAATTTCATTTTGGCGAATGGGAGGGGCAGGGGTCTGATGCGGTTAGCCAATCCGCCCCTGAACTTTCGCGCGCCTTTTGGGAGGGAGGGGAAGACATCTGCCCGCCCGACGGGGAAAGTTGGGCGATGGTCATGGCGCGGGTGAGCCGCGCGTCTGATTGCGTTCTGGCGCAGCACCCAGATCAAGATGTGATCTTTACATGCCATTTCGGCGCAATCCTAACACAAATCGCGCGCCATTCAGGGCTAAGCGCATATCAGGCTTATGCCCATACAATCCCCCCTCTCTCGGTCACTGAATTTCACCAGAGAGAAGGCAGATGGTCTGTTGTGAGGATCGGGTATTGCCCCTAGCGGTGGTGTCCTTGGCACAGAATGGAGTGAGACATGGCATACAGGCTTTTGATCGGGCAACGATCCTATTCCAGTTGGTCACTTCGGGGTTATCTGTGCTTTGCGCTTTTCGATATTCCCGTGACCCTCGACGAGGCCGTGATCTACAGCCCCGACTTTGCTGCACAGGTTCGTGCCTTTGGCGGTGGGTCAAGCGTGCCTGCCGTGGCCACGTAAGACGACACTATCTTACGCGATAGCCTGTTCATTGCGTGGCATTTGAGCGAGGCTTTCCCGCGACATGGTCTGTTGCCCCAGGATGATGCTGCGCGGGCTGAGGCGCACCATTGCGGATTTGGCAGCATCCGACAAAACCGAAGAGGCGTATATCCTAGAAGCGGTCAGTTATCGCATCAGCACAGGGCGTGAAGATTAGCCCGCACGCCGTGCCTCGATGGCTTGCCAAATGATTTCGGCGACATTGATCCCGTCAAAGCGTTCTAATTCTTGAATTCCCGTAGGTGAGGTCACGTTGATCTCGGTTAGGTAATCGCCGATCACATCAATCCCCACAAAAATCTGGCCTTTTTCGCGCAGCAGCGGGCCAATTTTGGCGCAGATCTCATGTTCGCGCGCGGTCAGCCCGATTTTTTCAGCCCGTCCGCCAACATGCATATTTGATCGGGTTTCGCCTTCGGCAGGCACGCGGTTGATCGCCCCAACGGGCTCGCCGTCAATCAAGATGATCCGCTTGTCCCCCGCCGTCACATCAGGCAAGAATTTTTGCGCAATCAGGGGTTCGCGGCTGATAGAGGTGAACATCTCATGCAAGGAATTGAGGTTGCGATCCTTTGGCTCAAGACGAAACACGCCCGCGCCACCATTGCCGTAGAGCGGTTTGATGATGATTTCCCCATGGCGCGCGCGGAACTCACGCAAAGCGCCAAGATCGCGGGCGATCATAGTGGGTGGGGTTAAATCGGAGAATTCCAGAACCAACAATTTTTCAGGATAATTGCGCACCCAAAACGGGTCATTCACGATCAAGGTTTTGGGATGAATCCGTTCCAAAAGATGGGTGGTGGTGATGTAACCCATGTCAAAAGGCGGGTCTTGGCGCAAAAGCACCACATCCCAATCGCCTAGGTCGATGGTCTGCTCTGCCCCAAGGGTGAAGTGGTTCCCTTTTTCGCGGCGTAAGGTGATCGGCCACCCGCGCGCGCAGACGCGACCCTCGTCAAAAAACAAACGATCTGGAGTGTAGTAAAACAGCTCATGCCCCCGCGCTTGTGCCTCCAGCCCCACGCGAAACGTGCTATCCGCGTCAATGTTAATCGGCGCGATTGGATCCATCTGAATTGCGACTTTGAGTGCCATGTCTCACCCCGTATCTATACCAACCCTTTCATGGCCTTTGGCAGGGGAGGACGCAATGCCCAATTCATGTGAGGCAGGCTATTCGAGAAACGCATTCGCGATGATGTGAACCTGTCCGATCTGGTTGAGGGCTGCGAGATCATAACGGCACGGTGTCGCAAGGCCCATGGGACACAGACCCAAATACTCATCACCTGTCTGCAGGATGCGCGCCCTTTGTGCGGGACTCACACGTGACACAGCGGTGTCAAAATCCCGCGATTTTTTAACTTCCACAAAAGCTATTTCGCCTGATTTTTCGAAGATCAGATCTATCTCGCCGCCCCGCCCGCGCCATCGCCGCGCCCGCAAGTGATAGCAATGGGTTTCATAGAGCCGCGCCTCCTGATCCTCGGCTGACAGCCCCGCAAGATAGGCGGCTTTCCCGCTCACGGATCCGCGTCCAAGGACAGACCCAATTGATAAACATCGCGTTTCGGCAGGCCCAGTTCGGTTGCCACCTGTGCCGCAGCCTCCTTCAGTCGTGCAGTCTTAAGTCGCGCCCGAAGCGCCGCAATCACGGTGGCCTCATCAGCGGCCTGCTTTTCCGCGCGGTCAATGACAAGCACGATCTCACCTTTCAATGCTCGATCTTCGATTGCCGCAATCACATCTGCAAGCGATCCGCGAATGACCTCCTCAAATTTCTTGGTCAATTCGCGGCACAGAGCGATCTGGCGATCTTGGCTCCAAATCTCGGCCATCTCGTTTAACAATTTATGAATGCGCTTCGGGCTTTCATATAAGATCAGTGTCGCTTGGGTCTGATCCAAATCTTGCAGAAATTTGCGCCGTTCCCCCGATTTTGAGGGTGGGAAGCCCGCAAAAAGAAAGCGGTCACTGGGCAGGCCCGACACGGTCAGTGCTGCCAGTGAGGCGGATGCCCCCGGTGCGGTGGTGACCATATGCCCATCCGCAATGGCAGCACGCCCCAAGGCAAAACCAGGGTCGGCCACCAACGGCGTCCCTGCCTCTGATGCATAGGCCACGGATTTTCCTTCGCCCAAAAGGGACATGATCTTTGGCCGCATCTCTGCGCCGTTATGATCGTGATAAGGCAAGACTGCGCGGCCATTCAGCGCCACCCCATGAATTTCCATCAAATGGCGCAAGGTGCGCGTGTCTTCTGCGGCGATGACATCGCAGCTTGCAAGGATGTCTAACCCGCGCAAGGTGATGTCGCGCGCGCTGCCAATCGGGGTTGCGACAAAATACAAACCTGCGGCCAGTTTGCTGTCGCTGGGGGTGTAGGCAAATTCGCGCCCGTTTTCTGTGTCGTTTCGCATCAGCTCACTTACATATCTGCGCGGTCTGTCCATTGCGAGCGTTTACTTGGCGGACAGGACTGGCTAGGGTTTGTGCAAATTGGCCCCACTGGGAGAGATCACTATGATCCCTACTTTGACAAGATTTCGCAAGTTCTTGCGGTTGAGTTTGCTTTTGCTCTTTGGCGTGGTTCTGTCGGCCTGTCAGGCCACAATGGGAACAGGGCCACAGGTCGGGCAATCTGTGCGCGTTGCGATGCTGCTGCCCTATGGTTCGCCCAATGCAGGGGACGACCTTCTGGCAAGTAGTCTTGAGAACGCCGCGCGCCTCGCTGCCGCCGAGGCCGTTGGCACGCAAATCGAATTGGTGGTTTATCCAACGCAAGCCGACGCAGGCATGGCCGCAGCTGTGGCGCAGCAGGCGGTTGCGGAAGGGGCGGATGTGATCCTTGGGCCATTGCGCTCGGACGCGGCGGCGGCGGTCGGTGTGGCCGTGGCGAATACCAATGTCTCGGTTCTTAGTTTCTCGAACAATGCCAGCATTGCAGGGCGCAATCTGTTTGTGCTTGGCCTGACTTACGACAATGCCGCCGCGCGGATGGTGTCCTATGCGGCGGCGAATGGCCGTGATCGCATCATGGTGGTGCATGCGCGCAATTTGGCGGGTGAAGTGGCGCGTGATGCAGTGCGCCGTGCGGCGGCGGCCTCAGGTGCCACTGTTGTGGGTGAAATCGCCTATGAGTTCAGTCAGACTGGCGTTGTTGCTGCCTTGCCTGAGGTTGAGGCAATGGTCGCACAAACTGGCGCAAATGCGATGATTTTGACCGCGGACGCCTCAGGGGCTTTGCCGCTCTTCGGTCAACTCTTGCCAGATAATGGCTTTGACACTGAGGCCACCAAAATCATTGGTCTGACCCGTTGGGATATCCCTGCGCAGACCTTGGAAATTCGTGGCTTGCAGGGCGGGTGGTTTGTCCTGCCCGATCCCAATGCCGAAAGTGCGTTCCGCACCCGCTATCAATTGGCCTATCAGCAAGCCCCGCATAACCTTGCGCCCTTGGCCTATGACGGGATGCGCGCTGTGATTGACACCGTGGGTCGCACGGGCCGTTTGGGCGGTGTGGATTTTGCATCAGGCTCTGGCTTTGCGGGCGCGAACGGCGTATTCCGATTGCTACCCGATGGCTCTATTGAACGCGGCCTTGCCGTAGTGACTTTGCAAGACAGGCAGATCATCCTTGTTGACCCCGCCCCAAGAACCCTCGGCGCTGGATTCTGAACAGAACCCACGCCTTTCGGTCATCCCATCTGCTGCGGGGCAATTGATTTGTCCCACGGAAGATATTTTTGACGCGGAGGCCGTTACTGCCGCAATTGATGGCGCGATATCTAATCTCAGCGATCCTGCCAAAATTCGCGCTGCGGTCGTGGCGATCTTGCAAGATGCCCAAGCAAAGGGTCGATCTGCCATTGATGCGGCCTTTGCGGAAAATCCCCTAACCGCACGCCGTGTGACGCGCGCCTATGTCCATCTGACCGATGGGTTGGTGCAGCAGGTGTTGCGTGTCTCATCTACACGCTTACACCCCAATCCCACCCCGACCGAGGGGGAGAGGATGGCGATCTTGGCGGTTGGCGGCTATGGGCGTGGCGAGATGGCCCCGTTCTCGGATGTTGATCTTCTGTTTTTGACCCCATGGAAAAGCACAGGTTGGGTCGAAAGCGTGATTGAATCTAGTCTCTACATGCTTTGGGATCTCAAGCTGAAAGTGGGCCACGCCACCCGCAACATCAAAGATTGTCTGCGTCTGGGGCGCGAGGATTTTACAATCCGCACGGCCTTGTTGGAAATGCGCCACTTGACGGGCAATGCCGAATTATCGGCCAAGCTCAAGACGGCACTGCGCAAAGATTTGTTTGAGGGCAGCCTTTCCGAATTCATCGAAGCCAAGCTTGAGGAACGGGTCAGCCGCCACAAAAAGCAAGGTGGCCAACGCTATATGTTGGAGCCGAATGTAAAAGAGGGGAAGGGCGGTCTGCGCGATTTGCAGACGCTCTATTGGATTGCGAAATATCAGCATGGCGTGGCGCGGGCCGAAGATCTGGTCGCCCTCAAGGTGTTCAGCCGCGAAGAATTTGACGCGTTTGATGCGGCCGAACGGTTCTTGTGGTCGGTACGCTGTCATTTGCATGCAATTGCAGGCCGCGCGCAGGATGGTTTGAGTTTCGATTTGCAAGTGCAGGTCGCGGAACGCATGCAATATGCCGATCACTCAGGCCGCCGTGCGGTTGAGCATTTCATGCAGGATTATTTCCGCCATGCCACCCGCGTGGGCGAATTGACCCGCATCTTTTTGACCGCGCTTGAGGCCAGTCACGCCAAAAGCGAACCGATGATCTTAGGCTTTTTGCGCGGGCGCAGCCGCAAAAAGAAAATCAAAGACGGCTATGCGCTGAAACAAAATCGTCTGACTGTCGAAAATGAAAAGGCGTTTTTGGCCGATAAGATCAATCTATTACGCATTTTTGAGGAGGCGTTGCGCACAGGCTATCTTCTGCACCCCGATGCAATGCGGATGATCTCGGCCAATTTGCTCCTCATTGACACAGCAATGCGCCGCGACAAAGAGGCGAACCGCATTTTCCTTGATTTGCTTTTGAAGCAAGGCAATCCCGAACGTGCCTTGCGGCGGATGAATGAATTGGGGTTCTTGGGCGCATTCATCCCTGATTTCGCGGCTATCGTGGCGATGATGCAATTCAATATGTATCACAGCTACACAGTGGACGAGCATACGATCCAAGTTGTCTCTACCCTTGCGCAGATCGAACGGGGCGAATTGGTCGAGGAATTGCCGATTGCATCTGGTATTTTGAAGCGTGGGGTAAACCGCAAAGTGCTTTATGTGGCCTGTTTGCTGCATGACATTGGCAAGGGCAGGAAAGAAGATCATTCGATTTTGGGCGCGCGGATTGCGCGTGCACTCTGCCCTCGCTTGGGCCTCAAACCCGATGAGACTGAAACAGTCGAATGGCTCGTGCGCTATCACCTGTTGATGTCCGACATGGCCCAAAAACGCGACATTGCGGATCCGCGCACAGTGCGTGATTTTGCCAAACTGGTAAAAACGCGGCAGCGTCTGGATTTGCTGACCGTTCTGACAGTTTGTGATATTCGTGGGGTTGGGCCTGATACATGGAACAACTGGAAAGCCACGCTGTTGCGCGGCCTCTATCGCGCCACGGCTGAAGCCTTGGAAACGGGTCTTGAGGATCTTAACCGCGACAAGTTGGAAAGCGAGGGCAAAAAGGCCCTGCGCGATGCTTTGGCAACTTGGCCTAAGGCGGATCTTAAAACTGAAATAGACCGCCATTATGGCCCCTATTGGCAAGGGCTTGATCTGGCCAGCCAGATTATCTTTGCCAATATGCTGCTTGGCCTTCGGGATGATGAAATCCGGATTGACACACAGCGTGATACTGACCGCGATGCGACCCGCGTCTGCTTTGCGCTTGTGGATCACCCAGGCATCTTTAGCCGCCTTTCTGGCGCCCTGTCACTGGTGGGCGCGAATGTGGTCGATGCCCGCACTTATACCTCGAAAGATGGCTATGCGACTGCCGTGTTTTGGGTTCAAGATGCTGATGGCAACCCCTATGAGGATGCCCGCCTGCCGCGTCTGACCTCGATGATCGACAAAACCCTAAAGGGCGAGGTTGTAGCCTCAAAAGCGTTTGAGGGGCGCGACAAAATCAAAAAGCGCGAGCGCACGTTTAACGTGGCGACTAATATCACATTCGATAATGACGGGTCGGAAATCTACACCATCATCGAAGTGGATACACGCGACCGCCCTGGTCTGCTATATGATCTGACCAAGACTTTGGCCGCGAACAATATTTACATCGCCAGTGCGATGATCGCGACCTTCGGTGTTCAGGTGGTAGATGTGTTTTACGTGAAAGATATGTTCGGTCTCAAACTCCACTCCAAATCCCGCCAAGACGTGTTGGAGCGCAAGTTGCGCGATGCCATCGCGCGTGTGGCCGAGCGGGCAGGGGTCTAGCGGCTGTGGCGGCCCCGCAAATCAGATTGGGCTTTGGCTTTCTCGCTGTTGGCGGTTGGACAATGGTCAGCCGTGTCTTGGGATTTCTGCGCGATATCCTGCTTTCCCGCTATTTTGGCGCGGGCGGCGTGGCCGAGGCGTTTTTGGTGGCGTTTTCTCTACCTAATATGTTTCGCCGCTTTTTTGCTGAGGGTGCAATGAACGCGGCCTTTGTGCCGATTTTTTCTAAAAAAATCGAAGACGGCAGCGATGCGATACCATTTGCGCGCAATGCCTTATCCATGCTGGGTGTGGTTCTGATTGGCTTCACCCTGCTTGCGCAGATTGCCATGCCTTGGTTGATTTTGGCAATTGCATCAGGCTTTGCCGATGATCCCCGCTTTGGGATCGCGGTGGAATTTGGCCGTATCTGCTTCGCCTATATTTTGTTGATCTCACTGGCGGCGTTGATTTCGGGCATGCTGAATGCTGTGGGGCGCTTTGCGGCTGCTGCCGTGGCGCCCGCGCTGTTAAATGTGATCCTCATCCTTGCGCTGATCTTTGGCGCGCAGAGCGCCGCTGACAGCCCCGAAGCCACGCGCATGATCGGGCTGGCCCTGTCCTGGGGAGTGCCCGTGGCGGGCGTTGCGCAATTGGTTTTCGTGTGGTGGGCGGCCGCACGTGCTGGGTTGGTCATCCGCCCGATTTGGCCGAAATTCACGCCTGACTTGCGCCGATTGGTCATTGTGGCGGGGCCTGCCATGCTTGCAGGCGGGGTGGTGCAGGTCAATGTTTTGGTGGGTCGTCAGGTTGCAAGCTTCTTTGATGGGGCGATTGCATGGTTGTCTTATGCCGACAGGCTATATCAATTGCCGCTCGGTGTGGTTGGGATCGCAATCGGGATTGTGTTGTTGCCAGATCTCTCGCGCCGCTTGCGGGCCGGCGATGATGCAGGGGGGCGGCACGCCTTATCGCGTGCGGCTGAGATTGGGATGACCCTGACCATTCCTGCCGCGGTTGCGTTGATGGTTATCCCTGTGCCTTTGGTCTCGGTCTTGTTCGAACGTGGGGCCTTTGAGGGCCAAGACACTATTGCCACGGCTTGGGCGGTGGCGATTTATGGGGCAGGGCTACCCGCATTTGTTCTTCAGAAAATCTGGCAGCCCGTGTTTTACGCTCGCGAGGATACCAAGCGCCCATTTCACTATGCCGTGGTGGCAATGGTCATAAATGCCGCTCTCGCCATCGGGCTTGCCTTTGTCATCGGCTATATTGCCGCCGCATTGGCCACCACCATTTCTGCATGGGTCATGGCCTATCAGCTGCGCCGTGGTGCAAAGACCTATGGTGATGTCGCTGCCTATGATGCGCGTTATCTCGCGCGCATTCCACGCATTGCGGGGGCGGCTATTGCGATGGGGGCGGTGCTTTACGGTGCAGGCTTGATCCTTGCCCCCGTTCTTGAGGGGGGCGTATTGCGCTATCTCGCGCTTGCGGGGCTTATTGCAGTTGGCGCGGGGGCCTATGCCCTTTTTGGCCGCCTATTTGGTGCCTTTTCATTCGAAGAAATTCTGGGCGGGCTGCGCCGCAAAGGGGCCGCGTGAGGGGTATTTCCCATTGCCCCAAGACGCCGCGCCACATAGGTTTCGCAACAGAACAGGCGAAAAGGTGAGATCATCATGATTTCGGGGAAACGTATATTGTTGATCATAGGGGGCGGGATCGCGGCCTATAAATGCCTTGAGCTGATCCGCCGTTTGCGAGGCCAAGGGGCCGCTGTTACCCCTGTTCTGACACAGGCGGCACAAGAATTTGTGACACCTCTGTCGGTCGCAGCCCTCGCGGGCCAAACGCCATACACGCATCTCTTTGATCTGACCGATGAGGCCGAAATGGGCCATATCGAATTATCTCGCGCCTCAGATTTAGTTGTGGTGGCCCCAGCAACGGCGAATTTGATGGCCAAAATGGCGGGCGGTCATGCAGATGATCTGGCCTCGACCCTGCTGATGGCAACTGACAAGCCCGTGCTGATCGCCCCTGCAATGAATGTGCGGATGTGGGAACATCCCGCCACCCAGCGCAATTTGGCGCAGCTTTTGGGGCATGGGATTCGTTCTGTTGGCCCCAATGAGGGCAGCATGGCCTGCGGTGAATTTGGCTTAGGCCGCATGGCTGAACCCGATGAGATTGTCAGCGCTATTGCCGCGCAATTTGCTGAAGGCCCGCTTGCGGGGCGACATGTTCTGATTACTTCTGGCCCAACACATGAACCCATAGATCCCGTGCGCTATATCGCCAACCGCTCGTCAGGGGCGCAGGGGGCGGCGCTTGCTGCGGCCTGTCGCGATTTGGGCGCGCGGGTCAGTTTCGTCACAGGCCCTGCATCTGTGCCACCGCCGTATGGTGTGGATGTGATCAAGGTCGAGACTGCCGCGCAGATGGCAAAGGCCGTGACAGAGGCCCTACCTGCAGATGCCGCTATATTTGCCGCTGCCGTTGCAGATTGGCGCGTGGATAATGCCGCAAACCAAAAGATCAAGAAATCGGGCGATGGCGCGCTACCCCGTCTCAGCTTTACGGAAAACCCAGATATTTTGGCATCTGTGGCGCAGATGAAAAAAGGCCGCCCGGCCTTGGTTGTGGGCTTTGCCGCCGAAACCGAAAATCTGGTTGATCATGCGCAAGCGAAATTGGCGCGCAAAGGATGTGATTGGATTGTGGCTAATGATGTGTCCCCTGAAACGGGGATCATGGGGGGTGCATATAATGCGGTCACGCTGATCACGCGCACAGGCGCTGATCCATGGCCACGCTTGAGCAAATCTGAGACTGCAGCACGGCTTGCCCTGCGCGTGGCCGAGGCTTTGGGGCAGGCATAATGGCGCAAGTAGAGGTAAAGTTCTTACGCGAAGACTGGGCCGATCCTGACCTGCCCCTGCCGCAATATGAAACCGATGGGGCGGCGGGTTTTGATCTGCGCGCACAGTTCACGGCTGACGCCCGCGAGGCCGGGCTGACGCTTGCCCCGCAGACACGCGCCTTGATCCAAACAGGGTTTCGTGTGGCTGTGCCTCGCGGGTATGAGCTGCAAATTCGGCCGCGATCTGGCCTTGCCCTGAAACATGGGGTGACGCTTGCCAATGCGCCCGGAACGGTTGACTGCGATTATCGCGGGCCATTGGGGGTTATCCTCATTAATTTGGGCGATGCACCTTTTGTTATTGGCCATGGGGATCGGATCGCTCAAGGCGTTGTCGCGCCAGTGATCCAAGTCCGTTTTACGCTTGTGTCGCGTTTGGATGAAACCGCGCGTGGGGCGGGTGGTTTCGGCTCAACTGGGCAGGTCTGATGGTCACGGTTCTTGCAATCATGGCTGCGCTTTGGGGCTTCGGGGCAGTGATGAAAACCGCCTATAACCCCCGTCTTGTGATGATCGCCCTTGTCTATGGGGTGGTTGTATTGGGCCATTTCGTATTGCCCGAGGGCCACCCTTTGCGCATCGCGACAGGCGAAACTGCCGCGCCATGGTTGATTTTAGGCGGCGCGGTTCTGTTGGTTCTGGCCTATCGTGCGGGTCTAAACCGCTTGCGCCGCGTGGCCCAGCCCATGATCACGCCCGCGCCGCGCCAAAGCGGCACCTTCACGCCAGAGGAATTAGAGCGCTATGCCCGCCACATCACCCTGCCTGACATTGGTGGGCAGGGGCAAAAGGCGCTGAAATCGGCCAAGGTTTTGGTGGTGGGGGCAGGTGGTTTGGGCTCGCCTGTTTTGCTGTATCTCGCAGCTGCGGGGGTCGGGCGCATTGGGGTGATTGACGCGGATCATGTCAGCCTTTCGAACCTGCAACGCCAAATCATTCACCGCGATGCCGATCAAGATACGCCCAAAGTGTTTTCAGCAGAACGTGCGATGAAGGCGATAAATCCGCATCTTGATATCCGCCCTTACAATCGTGCTTTGGACGAGACGATCGCGGCAGAGCTATTCGCGGACTATGGTCTAATCATTGATGGCACGGATCAATTCGAAATGCGGGCAATGATCAACCGCGCTGCGGTGTCTGCCAAGCGTCCGCTTTTGGCAGGTGCAATTTCAGCATGGGAGGGGCAGATTACCCTCTACGATCCAAGTGCTGGCGGGGCATGCATGGCCTGTGTCTTTCCCAATCCACCACAGGCAGGGATGGCTGCCACCTGTGCCGAGACGGGTGTCATTGGCGCGCTTCCAGGGGTGGTGGGCACCATGATGGCACTTGAGGCCATTAAGCAGATTACAGGTGCGGGTCAGGGGCTATTGGGACGTATGCTGCTATATGATGGGCTTGGGCCTGAGACGCGGATCGTCAAGCTAAAGCGCAATGCGGCTTGCCCCGTTTGCGCAGGGGACTAGTCGAAAATCTCGTCCTCCATCACGCCCCAAAGGGCGGATTTCTCAACCCATCCTGTAAACCCATCAACGGCAAAGCGACACCAGTCGCGTTCGCATTCGCTTACCCGTCCGACCACGCCGCGTTGGGCTTGGGCAATGACAGTGGCATCTGGATCAGGGCGTTGGTGCAAATCGGCAAGGTCAATATCAATTTGCGCTGTGCGTCGCCCTGACAAAAGGGCGTAATGCATCCATCCGCCCACGCCGTCATGGTCCACGACCCGCCGCCAATGCCCATGCTCGGCCACAACCATCAGCGGCATATTGCGTTCTTGAAAGACCCAATCAATGCGGTGGTTGCGCGAGGGGCCGCGCCGCGCATAGCCGCGTGTCGCATCCATCGAAACATAGCGCGGCAGCGGAAAGCCTGTTTCTGGCCCAGTGGTCGGGGCGTCAAAACTGGGCGTTGGCGTGGGGGTGGCGGTCTCAAGTTCGAGTGTCTCGACTGGCACAAGATTGTCAGGGCGTGGCAACGGCACCGCGCCATCGGTGCTTTGCGCCCCTGCGGTGGCCGCAAACACAAAACAAACCGCACCAATCGCTAGGGTTATGCGCCAATCTGACCGTGGCATGACTATCCTCAATAGGCCTCGTCCCGCCGCTTTGGGCTGGGTTATTTTGATCTTTCTCATACCATAGCGAGAAAGCCATCGCGGGGGAAGATGACATTACGAAGCGCCTGTCGCGGCCAAGGCCCCGCGAACGCTTGCACCCGCGCGCAGAATGGGGAAGGGTAACAGCGTCAGACATGCCATCCGCCTCAGGAGAAGCCCATGCCCGCACCAAGGTTAAAAGTTGTCGTTACCCGCCATTTGCCCGAAGCGGTGGAAACCCGCATGAGCGAATTGTTTGATGTTCAGCTCCATGACGAAGACCGCAAAATGAGCCGCGATGATCTGGTCGCAGCGATGAAATCAGCGGATGTTCTGGTGCCATGTGTGACGGATCAAATTGATGCAGGCATGTTGGGGCAAGCGGGCGAACGGCTCAAGCTGATTGCCAATTATGGTGCAGGGGTCGATCATATTGACGTTGCCACTGCACGCCAACGCGGGGTCTTGGTCACCAATACACCCGGTGTCATGACGGATGATACCGCCGATATGACCATGGCGATGATCTTGGGTGTTCTGCGCCGCGTGCCAGAAGGGCAGGCTGTCATGCAAATGGGCACATGGCAGGGATGGGCGCCAACCGCCTTTATGGGGGGGCGTATCTCGGGTAAGCGTTTGGGTATTCTGGGAATGGGTCGCATCGGTCAGGCCGTGGCCCGCCGCGCGGCTGCTTTTGGCATGCAGGTTCATTACCACAACCGCCGCAGGGTTCACGCTGACATAGAGACAGCGCTTGGCGCGACTTATTGGGAAAGCTTGGATCAAATGTTGGCGCGGATGGATGTGATTTCAGTGAATTGCCCGCACACCCCTTCGACCTTTCATTTGATCAATGCACGCAGGTTGAAGTTGATGAAGCCATCAGCGGTGATTGTGAATACATCGCGGGGAGAGGTGATTGATGAAAACGCACTCACCCGCATGTTGCGCGCGGGCGAGATCGCGGGTGCGGGCTTGGATGTGTTTGAGCGTGGCCATGATGTGAACCCCCGATTGCGGGAATTGGATAATGTGATCCTCCTCCCGCATATGGGGTCAGCCACGCTTGAAGGGCGGATTGAGATGGGCGAAAAGGTGTTGATCAACATCAAGACCTTTGCAGATGGCCACCGCCCTCCCGATCTGGTTTTGCCGAGCATGCATTGAGACAGCGGTGATATGCGGCAAAAATCGCCTCACCCCCGACAGTCGCGCCTGACCTCGCGTTCCCTCAGGCCTGTCTCGACCAACATGCATCTGTCCCGTGCTACATAGTAATAGCCACGCGCGTAATGCATGACGGCCGTGTCATAAGATCTATCTGAAAGCAGCCATGCGCCGCGCAGATATTTGATCGCATAGATGAGATTGGTTTCTGCATCCAGTAAATCGGCATCTTCACCCGTAAACCCCATATTGCGGGCTGTGGCGGGCATGATTTGCATCATCCCGTAATAGGGGCCGTTGCGGGCATGGGCGCGATAGTCGCTTTCACGTTGGATCACGCGGTGGATCAGGGGGGCGGGCACATCATATTGGCGCGCCATTTTATTCACGAGGGCCCGAATTTCTGCTGTTTCGCCTGGGTAAAGATCAGGTTCGGGTGTGCCAATGCAGGCCACAAGCATCACGCAAAGGGCTGTGATCATAAGGCGGCGCATAGATCAATTCCCCCCGAACAGGCCGCGCAAGGCACCTTCGACCTCATTGCGCAGTTGATTTTCGATGGCATCGCGCGCATCGCCCTCGGCGGTCAGGTTGAGCCGATCGCGCGCCTCTTGTTCCAGCCTAGCACGCTCTTCGTCAATGCGGGCTTGGGCCGCAGCTTCAAGTTCTGCGCGTTCCAGTTCTAGCCGCTGATTGGCTAAATATTCTAGATCAGGTGCAAAACTGACATCAGCCCAAGGGCCGCGCACGATGATGGGCACGGCAATATTCGACCCATCGGAGGATGTTTGCACAGCGGGGATCACGCGATATTCCACTGACTGGCCCCCAATATTGATCTCGCCCGTCCCTGTGACACCGCCCCATCCAGCGGTTAGGGTGAGGTCGTCATTGCGCGCCACACCGCCCGTGATCGCAAGGGTCGCGGTGATGCTGTCATAGACTGTGCGCGCGCCTTCGCCCCGATAGGAGCTGTCGAGATTGCGGATCATCCCCGCAAGATCAAGCCCCTCAATCGCCCCCTGACCAAAGTCAAGCGCGGCACTGCCCTCAAGGCTGTTCATCCATGCCGCTACAGACCGCCCGCCCGCTAAAATGTTAAATGTGACGTTTCCCGTGCCTGAAAGGCGGTCATAATCTGCAAAATCTTGCAACAAGGGTTGCAATTGCACCGCACGGATCTCCATGTTGCTGGCCACGGATCCATTGCCACGGCCATTTATCACAGTTTGCCCTGCAATCGTGCCGCCATAGGTCACGGCGCGCGCCAAATCGAGCTGCAGACGGCCCGCATCAAGCGTGGTTTGTAGCGCAATATCTGACAGCCGCATCATACCCAAATCCAATTCGGCAAGGGCCAGATCAAGATTGGCATCTACCGCGAACAGGCCCGTGAGGTCGATTTCGTCACGCGGCCATCCGCCGCCTGCGCTGCTGTCCTCGGTTGCGCTGCCTTCTGTCAGGGCGCTTAGGTCAACGCGCCCGCCCGCGATGCGGCCCGTGATCTTAGGGCGCTCACCGCCTGTGCTGAGATCTGCAGATAGGGTTATGGCCGTGTCATCTAGCGCAAGGGTTGCATCCATGATCTGCGCAACGCCCTCGGGCGTGATCGCAATGGGGCCGTTCAGCGCGATACGATCACGACCCAATTCCGCGGGCAAAGTTACCGCTGCGACACCCGCCGCAGTCGTGATCGGGGTCAGGTCGGTGATATCGGCATTCACCTCGCCCGCAAGGCTGAACGGGGCAAGCATAAGCGCGCCGCGATAGCCAAGGCTGCCGCCTGTCCAAGACAGGGACATATCAATGCGCGCCTCACGCCCCGCAAGCGCATCAGCAAGGGTGGTGAGGGTCACATCGCCCCTCAAGCGCGCGCCATTGATTGCGGCGTTAAAGCTGCCTGTCAGACTGCCGTTCAGATCGGGCGCTTCAAGGCGAAGATTGACCGCTTCGGCCGCATAGCTTTGCGCTGTTGTGGCATCAGTATAGCGCAGGGTGCCATCGCTGATCTGTGCAAGGCTGAGGCTGATTTGCGGCAGGTCACCGCTTGTGCCTGTCTCGGCTGTGGGGGCGGTGGTTGAAAATTCCCAATTGGCCTGTCCATCCGCGTTTCGCAGCAAAATGATGTCAGGCTTTATCAGTTCCGCGCGCGCAATCCGTACCTCGCCAGAAAAAAGGGGCATGACTTCGACCCCGATATGCAACGCCTCAGCCCGCAGCATCGGGCCTTGATCCGCAGCCCAGTCAGGGTTGGAAATTTCAAAACCTTCGGCGCTGATCCCGATCATGGGGTAAAAACTTGGCCGCACTGCGCCCGTCAGGGTCACATCACGCGCGAGGCTGGCCGATAGCCGCTCTGTCGCCAATCTGGCAATGGTGTCCGTTGGAATTAACGCAATCCCTCCAACAGCCACGCCCACGAAAATCACGACAGCCAAAATGACCCGCAACACCCACTTCATCGAGAATCCCCCAAACTATTTTTGTAACCCCAAGCACCTTTGTGTTTAGCGGCTATGGTTCGGGGCCGTAAAGCCGTGGCGGTGCCTTTATGTTCAAGGTTGCGCGAGGTCACGGCAGAACAAGATTAGGCTGGATGTGGCCCCGCGCCGATGGTGCCTGAGTGCTTTCTTGCTTCACGATGGCCAAAAGCCACGCTATAGCGCGGGATATGACACAGAACCCACCAAATCTTCGCCCAGATCTTGCCCGTGCGCGCATTGAGGAGACGATCCGCGAGGGTCAGCCCAAAATCGGGATGGTCTCGCTTGGCTGCCCCAAGGCGCTTGTGGATAGTGAGCGGATCCTGACCCGACTGCGCGCCGAAGGCTATGGGATCTGCGCCGATTATGGCGGTGCCGATGCGGTAATTGTGAACACCTGCGGCTTTCTCGACAGCGCCAAGGCCGAAAGTTTGGACGCGATTGGCGAGGCGCTGCGCGAAAATGGCCGCGTGATCGTGACGGGCTGTTTGGGGGCCGAGCCTGACTATATCACAGGCGCGCATCCGCGTGTTCTGGCCGTAACGGGCCCGCACCAATATGAGCAGGTCTTGGATGCGGTGCATGCTGCCGTTCCACCCGCGCCTGATCCGTTTGTCGATCTTTTGCCAAGTTCAGGCGTAAGCCTAACGCCCCGTCATTATAGCTATCTCAAGATTTCCGAGGGCTGCAATCACAAGTGCAAGTTTTGCATCATCCCCGATATGCGGGGCCGCCTGCAAAGCCGTCCCGCAAAGGCCGTGTTGCGTGAGGCAGAAAAACTGGTTGAGGCAGGGGTGAAGGAACTTCTGGTCATCAGTCAGGACACCTCGGCCTATGGCACGGATTGGGCTGGTCGGGATGAGAAATTCCCAATTCTTCCTTTGGCGCGCGATTTGGGCCAACTGGGCGCGTGGGTGCGGTTGCATTACGTCTACCCCTATCCGCATGTGCGGGAGTTGATCCCTTTGATGGCCGAAGGGTTGGTTCTGCCTTATCTGGATATCCCATTCCAACATGCCCATCGTGATACGTTGCAACGTATGGCCCGCCCTGCGGCATCGAGTAAAACCTTAGACGAAATCGCAGCTTGGCGTGCGGACTGCCCTGAGATCACCCTGCGCTCAACCTTTATCGTGGGGTATCCGGGCGAAACAGAGGCCGAATTCCAGATCCTGCTTGATTGGTTGGATGAGGCGCAGCTCGATCGGGTTGGCTGTTTCACATACGAAAATGTTGCGGGTGCGCGGTCAAATGATTTGCCAGACCATGTGCCGCAAGAGGTCAAGGACGAGCGTTTTGCGCGCTTTATGGAAAAGGCGCAGAGCATTTCCGAGGCGAAATTGGCCGCCAAAATTGGCACGCGTCTTGAGGTGATCGTGGATGAGGTGGACGATGAAGGGGCCACCTGCCGCACCAAATCAGACGCGCCAGAGATTGATGGCAATCTCTTTATCGATGAAGGGTTCCAAGATCTCAAAGCGGGCGACATCGTGACTGTGACAGTTGATGAGGCAAGTGAATATGATCTTTGGGGTCAGATCGCCTGACCCCCACCCTTAGCGCAAGCTTGCCATCGTATCCCGTACGATTTGAATGCGGTTCGCATTGGGCGGGTGCGTTCCAAGAAAGGTTTCGCCCGGATCAGGCAGGCGGGTAAAATATTGTGCGCCAAGCTCCGGATCAAACCCCGCGCGATAGGCGATGACAGTGCCCAAAGCATCGGCTTGCAATTCGTGATCTTGGCTAAAACGGCGCGCGCCCACTGTGCCGCCAATATCCGCCGCGTTTTGCACCATAGAGGCATCGCCACCCGCAATCCCGGCAAGCACGCCGAAAATTAACGCCCCCCCTTGGGCAGAGGCCCGTTGGCGGGGAATATGGCGGGCGATGTGATGCGCAGCCTCATGACCCATCACAAAGGCCAATTCGTCAATATTGCGCGCATCTTCAATAAGGCCAATCGTAAAGACCAGATATGGGTTGCCCGCATTGTCCAAGGTTTGAAACGCGTTGATGCCTGCATTTCTGTCACGCTCAATCGCAATGGTGAAATTACAGTTTTGATCTGGTGTTTCTTGGCGGCAAATATCTTCGGCAATGGGTTCGACCTTGGCGACCACTGTGCGGAAATTATTCATTGCCACATCTGGGGCCAGTTTGGGCAGATTATCGCTGCTTGCCGTGCTTGTAGGTGCGCCGCTTGGTGACGGGCTTGCCACCTGACACGCGGCAAGGAATGCAAGCATCGGCAAAATCAGAATTGCACGCATCAGAACCAAATACCTTTGTGTTGAGGCCAACCCTATTTAGCAGCCCATTTTGAGATATCTCAATCGAATTCTCATCACGAGAGGATCACATGATTGCCAAGAGGGAAATTCCCCCCTAGCGTGATCTTATGTTTAGCATTGAGCATGATTTTGACGCCACGGTTGTAACCTTGATGGATGAGGGGGAAAGCCCGCTCCAAGAGGATGTCGTGCTGACGGCTTTTGAAGAGGTCGTTCAGGTTGAACAATATGACCCGCGCAGTGATAGCATTCAGAAAATCTCAATCTCTATGGCGCAGTTGCGGGAGTTGGCGGCAGCGCTGAACTTGCCAGAAGGGGTGTATCGGATTGATCGCCCGACCCGCTAAGACCCCCCAATGACCCCTGATACATCCCATCACGCGGCCAATTTGCGCGGCAGTTTGTTCATGGTTTTGGCAATGCTTGCCTTTACCCTCGAGGATGTCTTTATCAAGGCGGCAGCGGCGCATATCCCCTTGGGCCAAGTTATGGTGACCTTTGGGCTTGGTGGGCTGTTGGCCTTTGTGGCCATGGCGCGCCTTCGGGGCGAGGTGATCTTGCACCCTCAGGCCTTTGGTCGCGCCATGGCGTGGCGTGCCTTGTTCGAAATAACGGGTCGGGTATGTTACACGGTCGCGATTGCCTTAACGCCCCTGTCCTCGGCCAGTGCGATTTTGCAAGCCACACCTTTGGTGGTGGCGGCGGGGGCGGTGATGGTCTTTCGCGAAACCGTGGGCTGGCGGCAATGGGCGGCGATTGGCGCAGGGTTTGTTGGGGTGCTATTAATCCTACGGCCTGGGCTGGACGCGTTTGAACCGCTGTCCCTCTTCGCGGTCTTGGGCATGATCGGCTTTGCTGGCCGTGATCTGGCGACACGCGCCGCACCAAAGAGCATGACAACGGCGCAGCTTGGCGTTTACGGGTTTATCATGCTGAGCATCGCAGGCGGTATCGTTTGGGGTTATCAGGGCGGCGTGGCCCCACTAGGCGCGGGCGGCATGGTTCTGACAGGGCCTGCCATCTTATTTGGCGTTGCCGCCTATATGTGCCTGACTATGGCCATGCGAAGAGGGCAAATTGCCGTTATTGCCCCATTTCGGTATACCCGTTTGGTTTTCGCTATGGTCTTGGCCGTGGCCGTGTTTGGCGAACGTCCCGATGCCCTGACCTTGATTGGCAGTTTGATTATTGTTGCCTCGGGCCTTTATACGGTTTGGCAAAGCCGCAGGGTTTAGCCCATATTCTCGCCAACCACTTTTTTCCGATCCGTCTCACCGCGTATCAGCGTCAGGCGTGAGGGCGCGATCCCGATTGCCTGAGCCAAGAGTTTGAGAACCGCACGATTTGCTTTGCCGCTATCGGGTGCTTGGGTCACATAGACCCGCAACAGGTCTTCTTCGACCACGATACGGTTCTGCGCGGCCTTTGGGGTGACGCGTAAATTTAGCCGTATACCGGTCTGCGCATAGGCGCTGAGGTCGGGTAGGGATTTGCGCAAGGGGTGCCTCTCAAAAGCCAATGAGCAGCAAACTTGCACTCTGTCTCTTAGGGTGCAAGATGCACGCGGTGGATTTGGTGATGAGGAAAGGTTTGATCATGGCAACAGGGTTTTTCTGGGATGAGCGCTGCTTTTGGCATTCGGGTGGCAATTATGCCTTTCTCGCCCCTGTGGGCGGATTGGTTCAACCCCCTGCCGCAGGCGGCCTGCCCGAAAATCCTGAAACGAAGCGGCGCTTGAAAAACCTACTTGAGATCACGGGACTGTGGTCTGAACTTGCGCCCCGCCATGCGGATCCCGCAACCGAAGAAGATATTTTGCGCATTCATCCCGAAACCTATTTGCGCCAGTTTCAAGATATTTCAGCGCAGGGTGGGGGCGAGTTGGGGTTGCGCACACCTTTCGGCCCCGATGGGTTCGAGATTGCAGCCCTGTCTGCCGGTTTGGCCAAATCAGCCCTGTTTGCAGTGCTTGAGGGGGATTTGGAGAATGCCTATGCGCTGTCTCGTCCGCCAGGGCATCACTGTTTGCCTGATTTTCCCAATGGGTTTTGCCTCCTTGCCAATATCGCCATCGCGATTGAGGCCGCGCGGGCCGAAGGGCTGGCCACGAAATTTGCCGTGATTGACTGGGATGTGCATCACGGCAACGGAACTGAGGCGATTTTCTATGATCGTGATGATGTTCTGACCATCTCCCTTCACCAAGATCGCAATTATCCCCGCGATAGCGGTGCGTTTGAGGATCGTGGATCGGGTGCTGGGGCAGGGTTTAACCTCAATATCCCGCTGCCCCCTGGGGGCGGGCATAATGCCTATCTTGAGGCGATGGAGCGTTTGGTGATCCACGAATTGGAACGCTTTGCGCCGGATGTGATTATCATCGCTTGTGGGTTTGACGCGTCAGGTGTTGATCCTTTGGGGCGAATGATGGCAGGCAGCCACACGTTCCGTGCGATGGCAGAACAGGTACGGGACGCGGCTGACGCGCTGTGCGAGGGTCGCCTCGTGATGGTGCATGAAGGCGGTTATTCCGAATTGCACGTGCCGTTCTGCGCCCATGCGGTTCTGGAGGTTATGAGCGGCAGTCGCATCACCGCGCCTGATCCTTTGTCAGAACGGATCACCGCACAGCAACCCGATGCGCGGTTTGATGCATTTGTGAGCGAATGGATCGCCGAGATGGAAGCAAGCGTTTCCGATATGCGCTAACAGACCCGCAAATTGATATTTGCTGCATTGCAGCACGTTGACACCGCTCAGGTTGCGGGTCAATTTACCACAAATCTTTTTGGAAAAAGGGTGAGACCCGATGAAGAAAATCTATGGCTCTGCTGCTGAGGCTTTGGATGGCCTTTTGCAGGATGGAATGCTGATTGCGGCAGGCGGCTTTGGCCTCTGCGGGATTCCTGAATTGCTGATTGATGGCATCGTGGACAGCGGTGTTAAGGATTTGACAGTGGCCTCCAACAACGCGGGCGTTGATGATTTTGGTTTGGGCAAACTTCTGGCCACACGCCAGATCAAAAAGATGATGTCTTCCTATGTGGGCGAGAACGCTGAATTCATGCGCCAATATCTGGCGGGTGAATTGGAACTGGAATTCAACCCCCAAGGCACTTTGGCCGAGCGTATGCGCGCAGGGGGGGCAGGCATTCCCGGGTTCTACACCAAGACAGGCGTGGGCACAGTGATTGCCGAAGGCAAAGACCACAAAGACTTTGACGGCGAAACCTATATCCTTGAGGAAGGGATCTTTGCGGATATCTCTATCGTCAAAGCGTGGAAGGCCGATGAAACGGGCAATGCGATTTTCCGTAAAACCGCGCGGAATTTCAATGTGCCTGCTGCGACCTGTGGCAAGGTTTGCATTATGGAGGTCGAAAAAATCGTGCCCGCGGGCAGCCTAGACCCTGAGCATATCCACTTGCCTGGAATTTTCGTGCATCGCTTGATCAAGGGGCAGCATGAGAAACGAATTGAACAGCGCACCGTGCGCCAGCGTGAGGAGGCCTAATCCATGCCATGGGATCGCAATCAAATGGCCGCCCGCGCGGCACAAGAACTTGAAGACGGGATGTATGTGAACCTTGGCATCGGGATTCCGACCCTCGTGTCAAATTATATTCCAGAAGGCATGACCGTGACCTTGCAATCGGAAAACGGAATGCTGGGCATGGGGCCTTTCCCTTATGAGGGCGAGGAAGATCCAGACCTGATCAATGCGGGTAAGCAGACGATCACTGAATTGCCCCATACCGCCTATTTTGACAGCGCGACATCATTTGCGATGATCCGTGGCGGCAAGATTGCTATGGCGATTTTGGGCGCGATGGAAGTGTCTGAGACGGGTGATCTTGCCAATTGGATGATCCCTGGAAAATTGGTCAAAGGCATGGGCGGCGCGATGGATTTGGTTGCAGGCGTGCGCCGTGTTGTGGTTGTGATGGATCACACCAACAAGCATGGTGAGAGCAAGGTTTTGAAATCTTGCACCTTGCCGCTGACAGGAACGGGCGTTGTGCATCGTATCATCACCAATTTGGGCGTTTTGGATGTGGTCGAAGGCGGCCTCAAGATCGTGCAACTAGCCGATGGTGTCACCGAAGCTGAACTGCGCGCGGCAACAGAGGCGCATATTGTCTGACCTTTAGGGCTGCATGGTTGCAAAAACGCAGCCATCCGCAAGCAACTCAGGTGGCGTGATGCACAACAGCCGCGCCACCTGCCAAGCCCAAGCCACAATCAATCGCTGGATCAAAGAATACAACCATATCCGACCCCATCAAAGCCTCGGAATGCGCCCACCAATACCAGAAACTACGACCCTAAAATTGGATCAAACATAGGGGGCTTGACATCCTCAATTACAGCGCGCCCGAGCAGTTGTGATTGGATTTCAGAATGCGTCTGTCCCCGTTTCGGTGGCTTTTGCTTGGCTTGGCATGCCCGCTTTTGGCGGCCTGCCTTGTCCAGTCGGAACAGCCCGATCAAGCGGTGCAGGCCATTGGTGCCGCGAATTTAGAGTCGATCATGCTGACCTCGGCAGACCCCGAAGATGCAATCAGCTATTTTTCACGCCAAACCACGGAAAACCCCAACGACATTGGCGCGCGCCGCGGCCTTGCGCAGAGTCTGACACGGACGGGGCGTGCGGCGGAAGCGGTCGTTATACGGCGGCAGGCTTTAGCCCATCCCGAAGTGTCTGAAGATGATCGGGTTGGCTTTGCCGAAGCCTTGATCCGCGCGGGGGAGTGGAATGAGGCGCGCAGCGTTTTGGATCAAGTGCCGCCGACCTATGAAACCTATGAGCGCTACAGGCTTGAGGCCATGCTGGCCGATTATGCGCAGGATTGGGGCCGTGCTGATGCGTTTTATGAGACTGCAGCGGGGATGACGACACGCCCCGCATCGGTCTTAAACAATTGGGGCTATTCCAAGCTGACCTGCGGCGATCACGCTGAGGCAGAGCGCCTGTTCACAGAGGCGATTGCCTATGATCCAAGTGTTTTCACAGCAAAGAATAACCTTGTGCTGGCGCGCGCCGCACAAGGTGAATTTACCCTTCCTCTTGTCAATATGACCCAAGTGGAGCGCGCACAGCTTCTCTATACGATGGCATTGGCGGCCATTCGACAGGATCGCATTGATCTAGGCCGTGGCCTGCTGGCTGAGGCCATTGATACCCATCCACAATATTTCGAGGCAGCTGTCGCAACACAGCGCGCCTTAGACAGCGGGGTTCGCAATTAATGACACATTTGATGCAGATTGAGGCTTTGGTTTTTTTAATCCTGACCGCACCGTTGTGCCTTTATGTGACTTGGACAGACCTGAGCCAAATGCGCATTCCGAATTTGTCGGTGCTTATCCTAATTGCGATTTTCGCGGTTGTAGGTCTTTTTCTGTTACCACTTGAGGTTTACGCCATGCGTTGGGTTTGGGCCTTGGGGGTCTTGGTTGTTGGGTTTTTGATGTCCACGATCGGCCCGATTGCCATTGGGGCGGGGGATGCAAAATTTGCGGCCACTTTGTCCCTGTTCATCGCCAAAGGGGATGGGCTGCAATTCTCGGTTCTTTTTGCAGGCGTTTTGTTGGCGTCGTGGTTGGTGCATCGTATCGCGGGCAAAATCACCCCGATCCGCAAGGCTACCGCAACATGGGCCAGTTGGGAGGCGGGCAAATTGTTTCCTATGGGCGTGGCCTTGGCGGGCACGTTGATCCTTTATCTTGCCTTAGGTGTGGCGCAAATCTGATCTTTGATTGGACGGGCAGGCGGGCCGCCCTATGATCGGGGTATGGACGCATTGCCTGCCCAAATTGACAGTTGGTTCGCTGCGCGCGGATGGCAGATGCACCCGCATCAGCGCGCGATGCTGCGTGCGACATCACCTGCGCAGGTTTTGATTGCCCCCACAGGTGCGGGCAAAACCCTGTCGGGGTTTCTCCCTTCGCTTGTGGATTTGATCCATACGCCCAAACAAGGGCTGCACACGCTCTACATCTCGCCGCTCAAGGCGCTTGCGGCAGATATCAGGCGCAATCTTCAGACCCCCGTTGCCGAGATGGGCCTTGATATTCGTATTGAGGATCGAACGGGTGATACATCGGCCCATATGCGGCGGCGTCAACGCGCTGACCCGCCCCAGATTTTGCTGACCACGCCTGAATCACTTGCGCTGTTATTGTCCTATCCTGAGGCGGATAAGATTTTTGCCTCGGTGAAGCGGGTTATTTTAGATGAAATTCATGCGCTGATTGACAGCAAACGGGGCGATCAACTGATGTTGTGTCTTGCGCGGCTTGCGCGGTTGTCTCCCCAGATGACCCGTGTGGGTTTGTCCGCCACAGTAAAAGACCCCTCTCAAATCGCGGCCTATTTGGCGCCTGACGGCGGGGCTGAGATAATTACCGCGCCGCAAGGCCCCGCGCCCGATATCGCAATTCTTGAGGCGGATATCCCGCCCCCATGGGCAGGGGGCGGCGGGCGATACGGCGTGCAGGCGGTCTATGACCAGATTAAACGCCATCGCGCTACGCTGATCTTTCACAACACCCGCGCCAATGCCGAGCTGTTCTTTCACGAATTGTGGCAGGCCAATGAGGACACCCTGCCGATTGGCATCCATCATGGCGCGTTGTCGCGTGAGGCCCGCGCTAAGGTTGAGGCCGCGATGAGTGAGGGTAGCCTGCGCGCAATCGTCTGCACAGGCAGTCTCGATCTGGGGATCGACTGGGTCGATGTTGATCTGGTGATACAAATTGGTGCACCCAAAGAGGTTAAGCGCCTCGTGCAACGGATCGGGCGCGCGGGGCACCGCTTTGATCTTGCATCCAAGGCGCGTATTTTGCCCGCCAACCGCTTTGAATATCTCGAATGCCAAGCGGCGCTTGAGGCGGTGCGCGATGGCGGGCTTGAAGATGACCCCATCCGTCAGGGCGGATTGGATGTTCTGTGCCAGCATATCTTGATCTGTGCTTGTGCAGGGTCAATTGCACCCGATGATCTTTATGCCGAGATCACAACAGCCGCGCCCTATGCGGGCGTGACCCGTGCCGAGTTTGACCGCGCCTTGGACTTTTGCGCGACAGGTGGCTACGCGCTGCGCGCTTATGATCGCTGGCAAAGACTGGTCACGCGGCCCGATGGGACGCTAGCTTTGCGAGATCCACGCAGTGCGGCGCGCATCCGCCAAAATATTGGTACGATTATCGAAACCGACAGGTTGAAAGTGCGCATGGCCAAACGGCGCGGCGGGGCACCTTTGGGCGAGGTTGAAGAAAACTTTGCCGCGCAATTGCGCCAAGGTGACAGTTTCCTCATCGGGGGGCAGATCGTGCGCTATGAGGGCATGCGCGAATTGGTGGTTGAGGTCAGCCCAAGCCCCCAAAAGCGGCCAAAAATTGCAACATTCATGGGAACGAAATTCGCAACCTCCCTGCAACTCTCTGATCGTATTTTGGCGCGATTGGAAAGTGGCGATTGGTCGGGTTTGCCCGCCCATATTGCCGACTGGCTGGATCATCAGACGCGCCTTTCCCGCTTGCCGCAGCGTGACCGATTGCTGGTGGAAACCTACCCCCATGAGGGCCGCGCGCATCTTTGTGTGCATGGTTTTGCGGGGCGCAATGCACAGCAGACCCTTGGCCTTGTTCTGACCCATCGCATGGATCAAATGGGTCTTGCCCCTACGGGCTTTGTGGCCAATGATTACGCCACGCTGATTTGGGGGCTTGATCCCATAGCTGATCCAAGGCCGCTTTTTGAGCCTGATTTATTGCGTGCGGCCTTTGAAGGGTGGCTGTCAGAAAACGCCGTGATGAAGCGCAGTTTCAAGGCGGTTGCGTTGATCTCTGGGCTGATCGAGCGCAGCGTGAATGGCACCAAGAAAACAGGGCGGCAGGCTGTGTTTTCGTCAGATATCCTTTATAACACACTGCGCAAATATGACAGCGATCATATTTTACTTGAGATGACGCGCCGTGATGCGTTGCGGGGGTTGGTCGATTTTGGTCGCATTGACGAGATGTTGACTCGCGCAGGCGGGCGTATTGATCATATCGCGCTGCCCCGTGTCAGCCCATTTGCGGCGCCCTTGTTGCTTGAGGCAGGGCGCATCCCTGTCCATGGGTCTGCCGATCAACGTCTGTTGGAGGAAGAAGCCGCAAAATTCCTGCCCCAAGCCGCGCTTGGTTACAGGTGAGGGGGCTTGCCCCTGTCTTTGGCTTGGCGCATCTATAGGCGATGCAAGCTCATCTTGAATTCCAGTTTGGCATGGAACGCCTTTTGGCTACGCCGCAAGGCGCGCTTTATTGGCCAAAGGCGGATGTTCTTATTGTGTCCGACCTTCATCTGGGAAAATCTGAACGGATGGCGCGGCGTGGTGCAGGGTTATTGCCGCCCTACGACACCCCCGAAACCCTTGCGCGATTGACGGAAGAGATTGCCACCTATGATCCCGCTGTGGTGATCTGTCTAGGGGATAGTTTTGACGACCTAGAGGCCGCGCGAAACCTCTCGCCTTATTTGGCGCGGCGTTTAGGGCCAATCCAAGCAGGGCGCAAATGGGTTTGGATTTTGGGCAATCATGATGCAGGCCCTGTAAATCTTTCAGGCGAACATCTGGATGAATTTGAAGCGCCGCCCTTTATCCTGCGCCATATCGCGCAGGCTGATTTAGCCCTAGGGCAGTTTGAGATTTCAGGGCATTATCATCCAAAAATGCGCGTGGCTTTGCGTGGGCGTAGCCTGTCGCGCGCTGCGTTTTTGATGGATGAACGGCGCCTGATCTTGCCCGCATTTGGGGCTTATACAGGCGGTCTTTGGGCCGATGATCCCGCCTTTGTGGGGCTATTGGGGGCAGATGCGGCGGCCATCGTTTTGGGACAGCCGCCTGTCATGATCCCGCTTAAGCGGTAAGCCCTTCGGGCTCGGGCAGGCCATGGCTGCGCGCGCAGGCGGTGAGAGTATTGGCCAAAAGGCAGGCAATGGTCATTGGCCCGACACCGCCAGGAACAGGGGTGATCGCGCCAGCTTTGGCAGCGCACCTGTCATAATGACAATCGCCGACCAGGCGGGTTTTGCCCTCAGGGGTGGCAATGCGGTTGATGCCCACATCAATCACCGTAGCCCCCTCTTTGACGAAGTCACCCGTGATCATCTCTGGGCGGCCTACAGCGGCCACCAGAATATCTGCGCCACGGCAAATTGCGGCCAAATCCTTACTGCGGGAATGGGCGATGGTGACAGTGCAACTGTCGCCAAGCAAAAGTTGCGCCATAGGTTTGCCCACAATATTCGAACGCCCGACAACCACAGCGTTGAGGCCAGAAAGGCTGCCGTGATAATCGCGCAACATCATCAAGCAGCCCAAGGGCGTGCAGGGCACCATGGACTTCTGCCCTGTGCCAAGCAGACCGACATTCGAGATATGGAACCCATCCACATCTTTCGCAGGGTCAATCGCATTGAGCACAAGCGCGCTGTCAATGTGGTCAGGCAGGGGCAATTGCACCAAAATACCATGCACCGATTGATCCGCGTTTAAGTGATCAATCAAGGCTAACAGATCTGCCTGCGAGGTTGTAGCATCAAGGCGGTGTTCATAGGAATTCATCCCCGCCTCAACTGTGCGCTTGCCTTTTGAGCGGACATAAACCTCGCTTGCAGGATCTTCGCCGACCAACACCACAGCAAGGCCTGGGGTGATGCCATGATCTGCTTTCATTGCGGTCACATGGTCGGTCACCATTTTCTGAACTTTGGCTGAGAAAGCTTTGCCGTCAATGATATGGGCGGTCATGGCGTCATTCCTTATTCGGGGTCGTTTTTCGGTCTGTTGGCAAGGCACATATCCGCGCCGCGTTACTGTTGCAACGGGCGGGGATCGCGTTTTTCAAAAAGGCGCTTAGAACAGCCCTTCAACCTCGCCTGCGTCATTCAGGCGGATATTCTCCGCACTGGGGACGCGCGGCAGGCCAGGCATGGTCATGATCTCGCCGCAGATCACAACGATAAACCCTGCACCTGCCGAAAGACGCACTTCGCGCACGGGCAAGGCATGACCTGTTGGGGCGCCACGGCGGTTTGGATCTGTGGTAAAGCTATATTGCGTTTTGGCCATACAGACGGGCAGGTTTTGATAGCCTGCATCCTCCCATGCTTTGAGCTGATCGCGGATTTTCTGATCGGCCAAAACCTCATCCGCGCGATAAATCCGCTTCGCCACCGTTTCGATTTTTTGGAACAGTGGCATGTCATCGGCATAGAGCGTTTGGAAGGCGGCAGAACCGCTATCCGCCAATTGCGCCACGCGGGTCGCAAGGTCGGTGATCCCCTTTGATCCTTCTGCCCAGTGGCGGCACAAGATGGCCTCAGATCCCAGTGATTTCACATAGTCCTGAACGGCGGCGACTTCGGCATCCGTGTCGCTGTAGAAATGGTTGACTGCGACAACCACAGGAACACCAAAACCTTTGAGGTTCTCGATGTGACGACCAAGGTTTGGGCAGCCTTTTTTGACCGCTTCAACATTTTCTGCGCCCAAGTCAGCCTTCGCAACGCCGCCGTTCATTTTCATGGCCCGCACAGTGGCGACCAAGACCACGCAATCGGGCGAAAGCCCTGCTTTGCGGCATTTGATATTCATGAATTTTTCGGCGCCGAGATCCGCACCAAAGCCCGCTTCAGTGACCACATAATCCGCCAATTTCAGCGCGGTTTTGGTGGCAATGACCGAGTTACAGCCATGCGCGATATTGGCAAAGGGGCCACCATGCACAAAGGCGGGGTTGTTCTCGAGGGTCTGCACGAGGTTTGGCTGCATGGCATCTTTGAGCAGAACAGTCATTGCGCCATCGGCCTTGATGTCGCGTGCGTAAATTGGGCTGCGGTCACGGCGATAGGCCACGATCATATCCCCCAAACGGCGCTGCAAATCCGCCAAATCATCGGCCAAGCACAAGATGGCCATCACTTCGGAGGCCACTGTGATGTCAAACCCTGTCTGCCGTGGGAAGCCGTTGGACACACCGCCAAGCGAGGTCACAACATCGCGCAAGGCGCGATCGTTCATATCGAGAACACGGCGCCAGACCACGCGGCGCTCATCAATCTGCAGCTCGTTGCCCCAGTAGATATGGTTGTCGATCATCGCAGAGAGCAGGTTATGCGCCGCCGTAATCGCATGAAAATCGCCTGTAAAATGCAGGTTCATTTCTTCCATCGGGACAACTTGCGCCAAGCCGCCGCCAGCCGCGCCGCCCTTCATGCCAAAGTTTGGCCCAAGCGAGGCCTCGCGGATACAAATCGCGGCCTTTTTACCAATCGCACAAAGACCATCCCCAAGCCCCACTGTGGTAGTGGTTTTGCCTTCGCCCGCAGGGGTGGGGTTGATTGCAGTCACAAGGATCAGCTTGCCATTGTCGCGGCCCTCAAGACTGTTGATGAAATCCTGAGACACTTTTGCCTTGTCGTGCCCATAGGGCAGCAGCGCCTCATATGGGATATCCAGCTTTTCGCCGATGTCTTTGATTGGCTGTTTGTTTGCGGCGCGTGCGATTTCGATGTCGGTTTTGAAGGCCATGATGCGCGTGTCCCATTCATAGTTTGGGGTTGAGAAAAAAGGTCGAATTCAGCGCGACTATAGGGAGACGATTCTGAATCGCGCGGACTGTTTTCGACCTTTTCGCGCCGTGGTGCGCCAGAAGCAGAGCGCGTATAAATGAAAACACCCCCAGATCGAAACGGATCGGGGGGTGTTTTGTGGTCTAGAAAACCATGGCCGCTTAGGGCGTGGGTTCAGGCTCCATCCCGCCATCGTCATTGCGCGGTTTGCGCGATTTGGTTTTTGGGATCGCGGTGATCGAGGCACCGCCCCCCGTGCCTGTGTCATCCCCATCATTGCCGCGGTTCAAAGGTTCGCCCGCGATGACACGGGTGATCTCAGAGCCCGTGAGGGTTTCATATTCAAGCAGACCTTGTGCCAAACGCTCAAGATCATCGCGCTTTTCGGTCAAGATGCGCTTGGCGGTCTCATAGCCTTGATCCACCAATTCCTTGACCTTGTCGTCAATGATCTTTTGCGTTGCCGCCGAATGGTTCGTGCCGCCGCCATAAGAGCCCAAATAAGATTGTTGCTCATTGGCGTAATCGACATAGCCTAGCTCTTCGGCATAGCCAAACTGCGTGACCATGGCGCGTGCAATGCGGCTGACCTGTTGAATGTCAGAGGCGGCCCCAGAGGTGACGTTCTCTTTGCCAAATACCAACTCCTCAGCCACACGGCCCCCCATCGCCATTGCGATTTTCGAGGTGTATTTTGTGTAGCTGACGGACAGTTGATCGCGCTCAGGCAGGGAAAGAACCAAACCCAAGGCACGACCGCGCGGGATGATTGTCGCTTTGTGAATTGGATCGTGCTGCGGCACGTTCAATCCAACCACCGCGTGGCCCGCTTCGTGATAGGCGGTGAGGCGTTTTTCATCCTCAGTCATCACCATTGAGCGACGTTCAGCCCCCATCATCACCTTGTCTTTGGCATTCTCGAAATCTTCCATCGTGACAAAGCGGCGATTGACGCGGGCCGCCATCAAAGCGGCCTCATTCACCAAATTGGCCAGATCAGCGCCCGAAAAGCCTGGCGTGCCCCGTGCGATGATTCGCAGATCGACATTCGGGCCTAGAGGCACTTTGCGCGCATGAACGCCCAAGATTTTTTCACGGCCTTTGATGTCTGGGTTGGGCACCTGCACCTGCCGGTCGAAACGACCAGGACGCAGAAGGGCAGGGTCAAGAACATCGGGGCGGTTGGTCGCCGCAACGATGATAATACCTTCGTTGGCCTCAAAGCCGTCCATCTCAACCAGAAGCTGGTTCAGGGTTTGCTCGCGTTCATCATTGCCGCCACCATAGCCAACACCGCGCGAGCGCCCGACCGCGTCAATCTCGTCAATAAAGACGATACAAGGCGCGTTCTTTTTGGCCTGCTCAAACATATCGCGCACGCGGCTTGCGCCGACACCCACGAACATCTCGACAAAGTCGGAGCCAGAGATGGTAAAGAAGGGCACACCCGCCTCGCCAGCGATGGCGCGTGCAAGCAAGGTCTTACCCGTTCCAGGAGGGCCGACAAGCAGCGCACCCTTGGGGATCTTGCCGCCAAGCTTGCTGAATTTCTGCGGATTTCTTAGGAATTCAACGATTTCTTCCAATTCTTCCTTGGCTTCATCGATCCCTGCAACATCGTCAAAGGTGACGCGGCCATGCTTTTCGGTCAGCAGTTTCGCCTTGGATTTTCCAAAACCCATAGCCCCGCCACGACCGCCGCCCTGCATGCGATTCATGAAGAAAATCCAGATCCCGATGAGAACCAGAACGGGCAGCCACAGTGTCACGATGGACATAAATCCTGACTGCTCCTGTGGGCGAACCTCGACCCGCACGCCTTGGTCAATCAAGGCGGTGGCGATGTCACTGTCCGCAGGACGGGTGGTTTCAAATGTGCCCTCGGAGGTGGTGAACTGCACCGCTTCGCCATCTATCGTTGCCGTGCTCACCGAGCCTTGTTCGACTTGAGAGATGAAATCAGAGTAAGCCACTGATCGGGCATTGACCGATGACTGGTTGCCGCTGAACAGATTGAACAGCGCAAGGATCAACAAAAACAAAACGACCCAAAAGGCGATATTACGAGCATTGCCCAAGAGAATTCTCCTCGCTTTCGCGGCAGCCGCGCCACATGCGCGCTTGCGTTCCCTCTAAGATAAGGAAGCTTTGGCTGACTTCAATGCGATAATATGGATCGGTGGAACTCTGCCGATGGATCATATTGCGGCGCGCATAGTCCCTCGCGCGCCAAATAGGGCACGGCGACCAAGGCTTGCCCCGCCCAAAGCGCGGGATAAGACTGAAACGCGGTCTTTGGCAAACCCTTTGGCAGCTCAAGCGCAGCAAGGCTTTGCGCGCCCAAGGGGCGTATCACCGCCTCGCCCAAACGGCGCCCTTTGATGCGCCACCGCCCATCCCACGCAGACGCCCCATCTGCAGGGCATTCATAATCGGCCACTGCGCGCAATTCACGCACCAAGATCAGCGCATCATCTTGTACAAAACTTTGCACCCCTTGAAGCGTTGCCCCGCGCCCCGCATATGCGGCTTCTGCCAAGGCCTCTAGGCTGCTGAGGCGGGGCCTGTAGGGGGCTTGGGTCAAGCACCCAACCCCATGTGCCAAGAGGCGCAATTGGGTTTCTTCTTCAATTCGTTCAAGGCGCGTCAGGTCAAACCGCAGAATGCCTGGATAGGGTTCGGTGACAACATCGCGTGCCACATCCGCCGCGCGCGCCCAAAGTGCAACGCTGGCGCGGGCCATGTGGTCTGCCGTGCGCGTGAGGGTGTCAACATCAAGACCAATTTTGGCCAGATCGCGCATCGCCTTGCGCGTGCGCACGCGCAGATAATCTTCGTTATCGTTTGAGGGGTCATCTACCCACCCCATCCCGCGCGCTTGCAGGGCCGCACGCAGGTCAGCGCGGGACGCCCAAAGGATTGGGCGAATAACAGGGGCAGCCCCTGCCGCATCTGCGGCCTTATGAGAGAGCGGCAGGGCTTTCATAGCTGACAACCCCTCAACGCCCGATCCGCGCGATAGGCGCATCAAAAAGGTTTCGGCCTGATCATCACGGGTATGGCCCACAAGGATCGCGCCAATTTCAGGCCGTTTGCGTCTGCGCCATTCTTGAACAAGACTATAGCGCGCAGCGCGCGCGGCTGCCTGTAGGTTGCCCACGCCATCCCATTTCCATTGCAAGGTGACGTGATCAACTCCAAGATCATGGGCGATTTTCGCTACCCCTTCCGCCTCAGCGGCGCTTTCGGGGCGCAATCCATGATCCACAGTAATCGCAATTAGCGTCACGGGGCCATTGTCAGGGTCTTGGCGCATCTCTGCGGCCCAATCATGGGCCAACATCATTAAGGCAAGGCTATCGCTGCCACCTGAAACCATGATGGCCAAAACTGACGGTAAAGGCGCGGGGCATAGCCGCGCCATCTCACTATGAAATTTATCGCTCAGACTCAATTGCACGCAAGCGCTGCACGCGTTGCTTCGGCAGTCGCAATTTCGCTGCGTGCCTCTGGATAGCGCGTAGCGACCTCTGACAGCGTGATACAGGCTTCCTCGATTTGGCCCACTTCGCCTAAGGATTGCCCAAGGCGGGCCAAGGCCGCAGGCGCGCGTGGGCCATCGGGGCTGCCTGAGAAACTGTCAAGAAAGGCGCGGGCTGCACGGCTCCACGCCCCTTGCTGGACTTCGGCCTCACCTCGCAGGAAATGCGCTTCGCCCGATAATGGGCCGCCCGGATAAGTTTCTGCGAAGCGGCTAAAGGCTTGCGCGGCCTCTGCCCAATTGCCTGCATCATAGGCCGCAAGGGCGCGGTCAAAATCTGATTGTTCTGCAACGGCCAATTGCGGGCCATCATTGGCCTCGCCAGTGCTTGGCGCGGGCGCAAGGGTGCTGCCTTGGCCCAAGGGCGTGCCTGTGTCCCCATTGGGGGCAACACCGCCCAAGGACGGCGTGTCACCCAGCGTTGCGATATCGCAATCAGGTTCCAATTCACAAAGGCGGAATTCCAGATCACCAATGCGGTTGGTGCCGTCACCCACAATCGCCTCGATGCGCAATTGCAGCGTTTCGGTTGCGGCGGTCATACGGCGCAATTCCGTCTCAATGGCATCAAGCCGCGAAAGCGGGTTCGCCGTTCCAGCGGGCAGGCTTGGCCCGCCCGTTGTTGAGAGCTCAAGCCTGAGGCGCTGTATCTCGAAATAAAGCACCGATAGCTCTTGTCGAATATCGGCAAGGCTTTGGGCTTGGTCAGTTTGGGCAAAGGCCGTATGGGGGGGCATGCCGCCCCCAAGGCCAATGACCATAACCCCGCAGATCAGCGCCTGCTTGAGCATATCGCTTAGACCCCCGCACCTGCGGCAATCACCGTCACCGCGCGGCGGTTGCGGCTATAGCACGCTTCGTTGGAGCAAATCTCAATTGGGCGCTCTTTACCATAAGAGATGGTCGACAGACGATTCGGGGCTACCCCACGGCTGATCAGATATTCCTGTGCCGATGCCGCGCGGCGCGCGCCAAGCGCAAGGTTATACTCGCGCGTGCCTTGTTCATCCGCGTGACCCTCGATAATCGCGGTGTAGTTTGGATTGCTCAACAGCCAGTTCGCCTGTTGGTCTAGGGTCGCAATTCCCTCAGCCGAAAGGTTCGATTGATCCACCGCAAAGAACACGCGGTCACCAATGGTTTGGTTGAAATATTCGGGGCTTGCAGGGTCGTAATTCCCGCCTGCGCCCGCGCCATATTGGCCACTTGCGCCATTGCCGCCAAGCCCTGCTTGCGAACAGGCTGCAAGACCAAGCATCGCAACCATCAAAGTTGATTTTACCAAAAGTTTCATCGTTTACATTCCTAAGACAGGGGGTAGGTCATTCCACCCCGATTGTGGGCACCGCTTTGGCCCTGTGTAACATGTCCAAAGCGCATTGTGAATCGGGCATAATGATTTGGCCAATCACGTGCGGTTTATTGCAACAGCGGCGACCAAGCGGGATCGGACGCCATTCCCGGTGTCGCGACACGCTGAAGGTTGCGACCCGAAATATCGACCGAATAAAGCGCGGGCGCGCCATTTGTGCCTGCAGTTTCGCGGGTGAACATAACCACGCGCCCATTCGGCGCCCAAGTTGGCCCTTCATCAAGGAAAGACGCTGTCAAAAGGCGCTCTTCGCTGCCATCAATACGCATGACGCCGATATGGAACCGCCCTGCCTCTTGTTTGGTGAAGGCGATATAGTCGCCGCGCGGGCTCCAGACGGGGGTGCCATAACGACCGCTGCCGCGGCTGATACGCTGCGCAGGGCCACCCGTGGCAGACATGATGTAAAGCTGCTGGTTGCCAGAGCGGTCGCTTTCAAACACGACTTGGCTGCCATCTGGTGAAAAGCTTGGAGCCGTTTCAATTGAAGGCGCTTCGGTCAAACGTGTCTGCATGCCCGTGACCAAATCAAGCACATAAATATCGCTATTTCCGCCACGCTCGACCGAAAACACAACGCGCTGCCCGTCAGGGGAATAGCGCGGGGCAAAGGTCATGGTTCCAGGAAGATCGGCCAAAGGACGATGGGTCACGCTCGCAATATCCATCTGATAGATGCGCGGTGTGCCACTTTCATAGGATGTGTAGAGCAAGCTGCGCCCATCTGGCGAAAAGCGGGGCGCAAGAACAATTGCGCTGCTATCTGTTAGATATTGAACATTCGCGCCGTCATAATCCATCAGGGCCAGACGCTTAAGCCGCGCGTTTTTGGGCCCTTCCTCGTTGATGAGGGCCACGCGCGTGTCGAAATATCCGCTTTCGCCTGTGATGCGGCTATAGACTTGATCTGCCACCCGATGCGCCATGCGCCGCCATGTTTCGGGCGTTGCAACGAATTGCAGCCCATCCCCGAGCGGCAGTTGCGAGAACACATCAAAAAGCCGAAAGCGCACAACCATCTGCCCCTCTGGGGTGCGGCCCACCGAACCTGTGATCAGGGCTTGGGCATTGATGGCTTGCCAATCGGCAAATTGCACGGGGCTGTCAAAACTGGTGATTGTGGAAATATGGGCCTCGGCTGGGATTTCGCGAAACAGGCCTGTGCTACGCAGATCGGCGGCAATTACCCGCGTGATATCTTGGGCGGCATCGGCCATGTCGGGCGTATCTGCGATAAAGACAGGCAGGGCGAAGGGGAGCGGCTCAATCACACCTTCGGTGATTTCAATGCGCAAAGGCCCGCCTGCACCTTGGGCCCATGCGGGTAGGCTGCTTGCGCCAAGCGCAAGGCACAGCCCCAAGCCGCGAAAAACTGTAATCAACTGCGCCTTCATCTCAGCCTCATCTGTTCAGGGTTGAAGACCATCTCGATGGTTTGCCATTGGTCATATTTTTCTGAGGGCAGGTTAAACCCGTTTGCGCCACAGCGCAAAATCGCACGACGTCCTGCTTCAAATGCTTGGGAGACCGATGCATCCGAGCCACCAGAACTGTCGATCATTCGGATAGACCCCGCATCTGGCCGCCCATCTTGGCCCAAGGTGACCGAGATGGTGACAATTGTGCGCTGCGCCTCGGAGGATAGCGCGCCAACATTCCAACAGGCGCGCACATCTGCGATCAAACCATTCACCTCGCCGCTGCTGAGGGGCGGGCCAGAGGGGACGGAGGGTGTCGCAGGGGCGCTGACCGCATCTGCAACCGCGGCCGCAATCGCATCAGCGAGCGGGTCAGCAGGTTCAGGCGCGGGTTCAGGTTCAGGCTGCGGCTCTGGTTCGGGTGTTGGTTCGGGTGTGGGGCGCTGTGGCCGTGCGGTCGGCACAGGTGACGCAATCGGTGCAAGGCTTGCTGCGGGTGTTTCGGCCTCTGTTACGATCTGTGTCGTTGCGGCTTCGGGGGCTTGCGCCACCTCTTGTTCAACGGGTGTTTCACTCTGTGCATCAGGCTCAGGGGTTGCCTCAACAACAGTCGGCGCGATTTCGGCATCAGGCGGCGGTGCAGGCGCGGGTGTTGGTGCCACGCGCGGCGCAGCCTCAGGTGTTGGCGTGTCTGAAGGGGGCGCATTCTCCGCGCCCAAAGGGGGTGCGCTGATTTCTGGGGGCTGTGGTTGCACCTCGGGTTGCGGTGCAGGGTCTGGCGTTGGCTCTGGCGCAGGTTCGGGCGCAGGCGGCAGGCTCGCCGCTCGGGTGAGTTCTTCAAATTCAGCGGTTGAGATGATTTGAACGCCCGTCACCTGAAAATCGGTTTCCGTCTTGCGGTGAAACAAAATATCCCCAAACGCCACCCATAAGAGCAGCGCGATGTGCAGCCCAGCCGAGACATAAAGCTCCCGCCGCATCAAACTTACCCCTCAGGCCCGCTGCCCGCCGCGCCATCCAGCGCAGGCCCGCCCGCATCGGTCACAAGGCCGATTTCGCGAAAGCCGCCCGCATTCAGCGCGCCCATGATTTGCATCACTTGCTCATAGGAAATCGCGCCATCCGCGCGCAGGAAAATGCGCGTGCTGTCGCGCTCGCCTGCAATGGCCAACAGCCGCGTGACCAGTTCATCCCGCGAAACTTCGGTGGTTTGGATCATCACCCGCCCATCGGGCGCGATGGTTACAGTAAGCGGTTCTTCTTGCTCACTCGGCAGGGCTTCTGCAGCAGTGTCTGGCAGGTTAATCGGCACACCAACAGTCATCAACGGGGCGGCCACCATAAAGATGATTAAAAGGCATAACATCACGTCCACGAAGGGCGTGACGTTGATTTCGGACATGGCGCGGCTGCTGCCCGCCCGTCTGCGGCCGCGTCTGCGACCGCCGCCTGTTTTTTGCGCAACCGAGGCCCCCATCAGTCAAGCTGCCGTGACAAGAGGGTGGAAAACTCATCTGCAAAGCTCTCATAGCCTGCAATGATCCGATCTGAGTCGGACGACAGTTTGTTGTAGAAAATCACGGCAGGGATCGCGGCCAACAGGCCAAGACCCGTTGCAAGCAGGGCCTCAGCAATACCAGGCGCCACAACGGCAAGGGATGTGTTGCCAGAAATCGCGATTTCTTGGAAGGATCGCATGATCCCCCAAACTGTACCAAAGAGGCCAACAAATGGTGCCGTTGCGCCTGTTGTGGCAAGGAAGGTCAAGCCCGCGGTTAGGCGCTCTGCTTCGCGGGCAATCGCCACATCCATCGAGCGATCCACGCGTTGCTGCACACCAGGGATGAGCGCGCCATCGTCACGCAGCGAGTTGCGCCATTCGGCCATGCCCGCAACAAAAACACGTTCCGCGGCCGATTGCGGGCTTTCCGCAATTTGATCATAGAGCAAATCAAGCGGCTGACCCGACCAAAAAGCCGCGTCAAAATCCGCTGTGTTTTGCCTTGCGCGGCGATAAATCCGAAATTTGTTGATCGTGATCGCCCAGACCCAAACCGAGGCCACGATCAGTGCGATCATCACGGCCTGCACAATAAAGGATGCGCGGAAAAACAGCGCCATGAGGGTGAAATCAGCCTCTTGCGCCATGCTAAGCGTTGTAGCGTCCATGCCCGTTCTTTCTATTTGCCTCGATGCCCGACCTTGCCTTTTGAGCAAAGCACCCCCAAATCGGCGCCGTTCTTTTTGCGGCGCTCAGTATGGGGCCGCGTTCACCTATATCAGGTTCAAAATCACTTGGGAATGGGCGCGCGCTCAAGCCCGCATGATTGGCAAATCCTTGCTCTCAGGGCTTAGCAGAATTTCGACAGTATTTCGGGCGGCAGTTTCGCCACGCCGCCTTGACCATTGATGGTGGCGAGGGTGACCTTTGCGGCAAAGATCACGGTGCCTGCGCGCATGACATCTTGGCTCAATTCCAAGCGCACAGGGCTTGCGCGCAGAATTTTGGTTTCAACCACCAATTCATCATCGAATTTTGCGGGCGCGCGGTAATCAGCCTCAACGCGGCGCACGGCAAATACGATGTCTTGGGTGGCCTTTAGCGCCGCTTGATCAATGCCAAGGTCGCGCACCATCTCGCTGCGGGCGCGCTCAATGAATTTTAGGTAATTGGCATAATAGACGATCCCCGCCAGATCGGTATCTTCGTAATAAACACGGATGGGCCAGTGATGCGTCATGCTCAATTTCTATGCTCCAAGACAGCCACCCGTGCCACCATGCGTAGGCCATGCGTACTGTCTTGAGCGCAGACGGGCATCACAGGATCATAGCCTGCACGAATAATCGCGGCAATTTCAGGTTTCAGGCGCGCCGCGCCATCCGTCCCTGCGGCCAGTGGGGATTGCCCTAGAAAGGCTTGATCCGACCAAAGTAAAATCGTCTGCACCGCTTGTGACAGCGCGATGGTATCGGCGGGCAGACGCGATAAATCCGCATCCATGCGCACAAAAACAAAGGCCGCTTTGATGCCACCATCGGCATCAAACCGAAATGCGCGATATTGATTGGCGTCTACCGATTTGAGCCGCGTAATGATCTCGGCCAGATCAGGCAGCAGGCGATCCATATTGGGTGTGGTAAGAACTTCGTCCCAATCACGGATGAAAAACATCATGAAATTCGCGCCCAGTTCGGGATCTGTCTCGGCCATCTGGTGGCCGGCGAGTGCGACAACCGCCTCAAGCGCGCCCTTGACGATGGACACGGTCGCATCCTCAACCCCAAACACCACAGGGGCGATAGGCCGACCCCAACGGGCGAAGAGATAGCTGCCATCAGCGCGGGTGAAATAGGGTGTGACTGCATCTTGGGTCATAGGCCACGGGATTAGCGGCTTGGGGGCTGTGGTTCAATCCCCTAAGCTGATCTCTAGCGTGCCAGTTTGATCCGTTATCTCGCCAATAACCCATCCGTTGTGACCTGTGGCTTGAAGTCCCGCTTGCACCTCTGGCAGGGCTGTTTGGGGCAGGGCTGCCAAAAGCCCGCCTGCGGTTTGAGGATCAAATAACAGATCGGCGCGCGGGCCCGATGTTGTGCCCCGTAGTTGCCCCAAAAGATGCGCGCGGGTTTGCGGGTAGAGGGTCGATTGCACCCCCGCTGCCGCCAAATCAAGCGCGCTTTGATAGAGAGGAATTCGATCAAGCCAAATCTGCGCCCCCACGCCCGAGGCGCGGGCGATATTCATGATATGGCCTGCAAGGCCGAACCCCGTCACATCGGTCATGGCGCGCGCATGGGGGGCGAGAATATCCGCCACCGTCCCCTGCGGTGTCGTAAGCCCCTGATAAAGCCGCGCAATGTCGCGGCCCGTTGCCAATCCTTGCATCTCTGCCGCGAGAAGAACGCCTGTGCCAATGGGTTTGGTCAGGATCAGCGCATCCCCTGCTTGCGCCCCCGTAAGTCCGATTGCGCGATCTGCAACAAGACCTGTGACTGTGAACCCGATGCTCAGTTCCGCCCCCGCCGCACTATGGCCGCCGATAATATCGGCCCCTGCCGCTGACATCACCTCGGCGGCGGCTGACATGATTTCGGTTAACCAAGCACTTTGCAGCGCTTCTGATAAGGGGGGCAGGGTGATCATTGCCAAGGCCGATTGCGGGGCGGCCCCCATGGCCCAAATGTCGCCAAGTGCGTGAATGGCAGTGATTCGCGCCATCACTGCAGGGTCATTGCAAAACGCGCGCAGATGATCTGTGCTGATCACTTGGCGCGCGCCGCCCATATGTAGCACCGCCGCATCATCCCCCCGCCCAATCTCAATGTCTTTGCGGTGGGTTGGGGGTGGGGGCAGGGCGGCCTCAAGCGCGGCTTGGCCCAGTTTCGCGCCACAGCCGCCGCATTGCGGTTTTGGCCCCATGGCCTCGATTATGCCAAGCGCGTGGTCTTGCGGCGGTTGCGGTCGTGCCGCCATCTCAGGCAACTGCGTCAGCTGTTGCATGAACTTGCGATCAATTTGGTCTTTCCACGTCCACAGAAATGGAGAGGATGCAGCCACCCTTCCGCGCGTGGCAATGGCCCGCTTATCGCCCAAGGAAATCAGCTTGAGATAATGGCGTTGCGGCTGATAGGCGCGCAAACTGCGCCCTATCGCAGCCGCGCGCAGATTGTGAAAAAGGGGCTTTGCCGCGCGCACCGCATAAATGCCAGCCTTACTGCGGGGGGCATGATCAAAATGCGCGCAATCCCCTGTGGCGAAAATATCGGGGTCTGTCACGCTTCGCAGATCGGCGCCCACGCGGATGAACCCATCTTTAAGGGCAAGCCCTGTCTGAGCCAGCCACGGATGCGCCCGCGCGCCTGCCGCGCCAAGGATCAAATCAAAGGGCAGTGGGGGCTCATCTCGCAGATGGATCATTTGCGCGGTGATCTCGGTGATCTCAACGCCCTCGTGCAGGGTAATGTTTTGGGTGCGCAAGTCTTGTCGCAAAAGCCGTGCCGCGCGCGAAGGCAATTCTTGCAACGCTTTTGCGCTCTCAAATATCGTTACCTCGGGCTTGCTCCCTGTGGTGCGCAGGCGGTGCGCCACGGCCATGGCGACCTCAACCCCCGCAATTCCGCCGCCGATAAGGGCGATGCGCGCAGGATTGGGCGCTTGGGTTAGAAAGCCCTCCCATGCCGCTGCAAACCCCTCGAGAGGTTTGACGGGCAAAGCATGATCTGCAAAGCCTGCTAAGGCGGGCATATCAGTCGTGATGCCAATATCAATCGACATGATATCATAGGAAATAGACCTGCCCCCTGCGAGATGCAGGCGTTTTTCTGCTCGATCAATCCCAATGGCGGGGGCAAGGATGAGGCGAGCATTGGCGAAACGGGCAAGGCGAACCAGATCAATCTCGATTTCGTCTTGTTGGTAATGCCCTGCAATCGCACCGGGCAGCATCCCTGAATAGGCCGCCGTTGGGTTTGGCGAGACAAGGGTCAAGCGCGCACCCGCAAGTGGCTGCATCCCCCACATGCGCGCGACCAGCGCGTGACTATGTCCGCCCCCTACAAGCACAATCTCGCGGGTCACGGGCCAAGCGGTGGGGGTCATGATCCTTGACCCCTGAACGGATCATCTGGATACCCCACGCCTGTCAGGATTAATCCATCTGGCGGCGCGACAGGGCCGCAGGCGGCCCGATCACGCGCCTCGAGGCTGATGCGCACATCGTCAGGCGCCCATGATCCCGCGCCAACCCGCTCAAGCGTGCCGACAATCGAGCGCACTTGATTATGCAGGAACGAGCGCGCGCGCAGGTGAAATTGAAACTCGACCGCATCGCCGCGCGGGAAGGCCTCAATCCGTATCTCATCAAGGGTTTTGATGGGCGATTTTGCCTGACAGATAGAGGCACGGAAGGTTGTGAAATCATGCTTGCCGATCAAATGGCGTGCGGCTTCTTGCATGGCGGCAAGATCAAGGGGCTGCTTGACGGCCCATGCCTGCCCCAAATCAAGGGTCAAGGGCGCGCGGCGGTTGATCAGCCGATAGGTATAGCGCCGTTCAACTGCGGAAAACCGAGCGTGCCAATCCTCTGACACGGGCGCACAGGCCACAATCGCCACGGGCAAAGGTTTCAAATGATAATTCAGCGCCTCGGACAGGCGAAAGGGCTGCCATTCTTGGGCCATGTCGCATTGGGCAACCTGACCCGTGGCATGAACGCCCGCATCTGTGCGCCCTGCCGCAGCGATTGAAGGCACATCCGCCTCAAGCTGTGCAAGCGCAGCCTCAATCGCACCCTGTACCGAGGGTTGATCAGCCTGACGTTGCCACCCCGCAAAGGGGCGACCATCATATTCGACTTTGAGCGCATAACGGGCCATGGCTTTGGCTAACGGAAACGCGCGCGCCATGCAATTGCCCATAACCCCCTATCCATGGCGGCTTTGGCATCCTATCTTTGCGCAAGGCATCAGATGAGGGCAGGCCAAGCGTGATATCATCTTTGGGCGATATGCTGCGTGACAGCGTGGAGGGCACGGGCGAAGCATTGACGCGCGCCTTTTCAGACCCAAGCCTGCGCGCGGGGCTTGGCCCCCCGCATATTCGCCTTGATGCGGCGGCGGAATTTCTTTTGGCAGATCGTATGGGGTGAAAGTTTCAATTGCCAAGCCTAACCCTTCGGGCCTATGGCAAAGTCTATGAAGCTCGTGCCCCTTTCTGAAACCTCACATTTGCCGCGCTGGCAGCGCCCGCAGGTTCTTTTGTTCCTGATGGCTTTTGCGATGCCTGTGGCCTTTGCCACATGGTCTGCATTGCTCAATAATTTTGTGATTGAGGCGGCAGGGTTTGACGGGGCCGATATAGGATGGCTGCATTCAGTGCGCGAAATTCCTGGGTTTCTCGCGATTGGCGTGATCGCTTTATTGCTTGTGATCCGCGAGCAAAAATTGGCGCTTGTGTCCTTGGTTATGTTGGGTCTGGCCACGGCGCTGACCTCGCAATTCCCCTCCTTGGGGGGATTGTTGATTGTAACCCTGATCTCCTCCATCGGGTTCCATTATTACGAGACAGTCAACCAGTCGCTGCAATTGCAATGGATCGACAAAAAGCGCGCGCCACAGACCATTGGTTGGTTGATGTCGATGGGGTCTTTGGCCACGCTTTTGGCCTATGGGTTAATCGTGCTGACATGGCGTGCTTATGATTTGAGTTATGACTTGGTGTATGGCGTGGCAGGTGGCTTTACCGCCTTGGTTGCAGTGATTGCATTTTTCGCCTTCCCCCAATTCGAGGGCCCAACCCCGCAGAACCGCAAAATGATCCTGCGCCGCCGCTATTGGCTCTATTATGCGCTGCAATTCATGTCGGGCGCGCGGCGGCAGATTTTCGTGGTCTTTGCAGGCTTCATGATGGTCGAGCGCTATGGCTTTGCCGTGCATGAGATCACCGCGCTGTTCATGGTCACATTGGTCGCCAATATGATCGCAGCCCCGCTGTTGGGTCGTGCCGTTGCCTTTTTTGGGGAACGTGCGGCCTTAATGTTTGAATATGCGGGATTGTTCGTGATTTTCTTACTTTATGCGGGCCTCTATCATTTTGATTGGGGCGTGGGTATGGCGGCGGTGCTCTATGTCGGCAACCATATCTTTTTCGCGCTGGCCCTTGCCATCAAAACCTATTTTCAGAAAATCGCAGATCCCGCTGATATTGCTCCTACGGCCGCCGTGGCCTTTACCATCAACCATATCGCAGCGGTGTTCTTGCCTGCGATCTTGGGGTATATCTGGCTGACCTCGCCGATAGCGGTGTTCCTGCTTGCATCAGGGATGGCTGCCACATCTTTCGCCTTATCGCTTTTGGTGCCGCGTCATCCAGAGGCGGGGAATGAAACCTTACTTGCGCGGCGCGGTTTACCCGTGGCCGCGCCCATCACCACCGTGATCAAATAGGGTGCTTATGACGACCTTTACCGCCTTTACCACATTGCCTGCTAAATCCGCCGCCGAAGCCTTGGGTGAGGCCATAGAGGCACTTGATCCCGCGCCCTATGGCGTAGGGGTTTTTGAAATCGAAGATGGCTCTGGCCGGTGGGAGGTGGGCGGCTATTTCCTTGAGGCCCCTGATGAAATCGGATTGGCGCTTTTGGCGGCATCGCATGGCGCGCGGGAATTTGTCGTTTCAGAATTGCCCGAAACTGATTGGGTCGCGCAGGTGCGCCGTGAATTGCACCCTGTGCGCGCGGGGCGGTTTTATCTTTACGGCAGCCATGATGCCGATACAGTTCCAAACGATGCCGTGCCCTTGCTGATTGAGGCCGCAATGGCCTTTGGCACAGGGCATCACGGCACCACCTCTGGATGTTTGATTGCGTTTGATCGCCTGCTCACTGAGGGCCATGTTTTCAAAAATGTGGTTGATATTGGCTGTGGCACGGCGGTCTTGGCCTTGGCTGCCGCCCGGGTCTTTCCGCAGACTGTTCTGGCCTCGGATATTGATGAGATCGCGGTTGATGTCGCCCGTGTAAACGCCCAAGCAAATGACCTCGCAGATCGGATCGAGGCTGTGCAAGCCGCAGGGTTTGATCATCCCACCCTCGCAGCCCGTGCGCCCTTTGATTTGATCTTTGCCAATATCCTAAAGGGGCCACTGATCGAACTGGCCCCCGATATGGCGCGTCATGCCGCGCAGGGCGGTTATTTGATCTTGTCAGGCCTTTTGTTGGAGCAGGCTGAGGACGTCACTGCCGCCTATCTCGCGGCAGGGTTCGAGCGGGTTTATGCGTCCGAGCATGGGGAATGGGCGGCGCTGACACTGCGTTATCTGGGGTGATTGGCACGCCCCGCTTGTTGAATGTTCTTGTTTCGTGCTATTGATGGGCTAAGCTGATGCAAAGAACCACAAAGGGCGAGCAGGCCATGCGTATCATCGGTATTGACCCAGGGCTTCGCTATCTTGGGTGGGGCGTAATCGAGGCGGATGGCCCGCGCCTACGCCATATTTCAAATGGCGTTATCGAAGGGGTGGGCGATGATCTCGCCCCGCGTCTTTTGGCGCTATATGATGGATTAATCGCCGTCCTTGCCGAATTTGCACCAGATTGCGCGGCGGTCGAACAGACCTTCGTCAATCGTGATGGGGCGGCCACGTTGAAATTGGGGCAGGCGCGTGGTGTTGCGATGTTGGCCCCTGCCAAGGCAGGCTTGCCTGTGGCCGAATACGCGCCAAACACAGTAAAGAAAACTGTGGTTGGGGTGGGGCACGCGCATAAAGATCAGATTGGACATATGGTGCGCCTGCAATTGCCCGGATGCGCGCCAAAATCCCCTGATGCTGCTGACGCTTTGGCGATTGCGATATGTCATGCCCATCATGCGCAATCGCAAACGCGGATCATGAATGCAGTGGGGGCAAGCCTGTGATCGGGAAATTGACAGGCCGCGTGGATTACCGCGCCAGTGACCATGTGCTTTTGGATGTCGGTGGCGTGGGCTATGTGGTTCATTGCTCAGAACGCACTCTTGCGAACCTGCCGAATGCGGGGCAAGTGGCAAGCCTTTACACCGAACTTCTGGTGCGCGAAGACCTTTTGCAGCTTTTTGGGTTTTTAACCCCCTATGATCGTGAGTGGCATCGTTTGTTGGTATCTGTGCAGGGCGTGGGGGCCAAAGCCGCGATGGCAATTTCAGGCGCGCTTGGCACAGAGGCCTTGGCCCGCGCCATTGCGATTGGGGATTGGGGCGCGGTCAAAGCGGCCCCAGGTGTGGGCCCGAAATTGGCGCAGCGCGTGGTCAATGAACTAAAGGATAAAGGCCCCGCTTTGATGGCGATGGGTGGTAGTCTGGCCCGCGATTTGACGCAGAATGCCCCTGCGCCCGTGGTGGAAGGCCCGCAGGGGCCTGCATCCAACCCTGCGGCACCGCCGCCGCCTGCAACCGCGCAGGCCGATGCGCAAAGTCAGGCTGAGGCAATTTCAGCCCTGACCAATTTGGGCTATGGCCCCTCTGACGCGGCAAGTGCGGTTGCGCGCGCGGCAGACGAGGCCGACACGACCCCTGCGCTGATCCGCGCGGCACTGCGCCTCTTGGCCCCGAAGGATTGATATGAGCACGCCTGATCCAACATTGCGCCCCGATCCGCACCCGCAGGATGATCTGCGCGAAGATCGCGCTTTGCGTCCTGAACTTCTGACTGAGTTTATTGGTCAGGCCGAAGCGCGGGCAAATTTGCGGGTGTTTATCGAAAGTGCCCGCAAGCGCGGTGAGGCGATGGACCATGTGCTGTTTCATGGCCCCCCGGGCTTGGGCAAGACCACCTTGGCGCAAATTATGGCGCGCGAATTGGGGGTGAATTTTCGCATGACCTCTGGCCCCGTTTTGGCAAAAGCGGGGGATTTGGCCGCGATCCTCACCAATCTTGAGCCGCGTGATGTTTTGTTTATTGACGAAATTCACCGCCTGAACCCCGCAGTCGAAGAGGTGCTCTATCCCGCGATGGAGGATTTTGCACTGGATCTGGTCATAGGTGAGGGGCCCGCCGCGCGATCTGTGCGCATCGAATTGCAGCCCTTTACCTTGATCGGGGCCACCACGCGCTTGGGGCTGTTGACCACGCCCTTGCGAGATCGGTTCGGCATCCCCACGCGTCTGGTTTATTATGACACGCCCGAGTTGGAGCAGATTGTGACCCGTGGCGCGCGCCTGATGGGCGCCCCTGCCGATGAGGAAGGCGCGCGCGAGATCGCCAAGCGCGCCCGTGGCACCCCGCGCATTGCAGGCCGCTTATTGCGCCGCGTGGTCGATTTCGCCGTGGTCGAGGGGGATGGCCGCGTAACGGTGGCGATTGCAGATCGCGCCCTGACACGGCTTGGGGTCGATAAGCTTGGGCTTGACGGGGCAGATCGGCGGTATTTGCGCCTAATTGCGGAGTCTTATGGCGGTGGCCCTGTAGGGATTGAAACGCTTGCAGCCGCTCTTTCCGAAAGCCGCGATGCGCTCGAAGAGGTGGTTGAACCCTATCTTTTGCAACAAGGCCTGATCGCGCGCAGCCCGCGGGGGCGGATGCTGACGCAATCAGCCTTTGCCCATCTGGGGCTGCCCGTTCCCACCCCGCCTGCGCAGACAGGGCTTTTTGAGTGATCAGCCAAATTTCTCGGCCCATGTGGGCAGGGGATCATGTGCTGCAGGGGTGGCCTCATAGACCGCGCGGGCAATCGCACGGCTCAGACAAAGGGCTGCGGCATTTCCCAAATACAGCGTATCCATGAGCGGATCGCGCAGGGCGCGCGCGCCCGTTGCAGCGGCAAAGACCAAATCCCCATCCATTGGTGTATGCGCGGGGTAAATTGCGCGCGCCATGCCATCATGCGCGGCGGTCGCCATGCGGGTGGCTTGCGCTTGGGTTAATGCGGCATCTGTCGCCACAATCGCGATGGTGGTTGCCCCGTCCCGATGCCCTTTGACCAAGGGGCGTGCGGATGGATCGAACGCCCCTGTCCCAAGCCCGCCAAATTCTGCACCCATTTCAAATGGGGCTGCCCAGAATTGCGGGCCATCGCCCATAGTCACGCGGCCCAATGCGTTGACAGCGACCAGAGCGCCCACCGTGATCCCGTCAAAGGTGACCGAGGCTGAGCCAAGCCCACCCTTGAGGTCAGCGGTCAGCGCCCCTGTTCCTGCGCCTACTGTCCCAAGGACAAAATCAGGGGATGCCGCCTCAAACGCCGCACGTCCCAAGGCGGCATAGGGGTTCTGACCCCATGCTTTGTCACCGCCATTGATCAGATCAAAGAGAATTGCGGCGGGCACGATTGGCACAAGCTTATCACCAACGGCGAAGCCTCGCCCCGCGGCCCGCAAGCCATGCATCACACCGGAGGCGGCATCAAGGCCAAAGGCAGACCCGCCCGCGAGAACCAGTGCATCCACCTCCTGCACCAATCGCTCAGGCGATAAGAGTGCCGTTTCTCGCGTGCCAGGCGCACCGCCCATGATATGCACCCCTGCCACAAAGGGGCGCTCGGCTGTCAGAACAGTGACCCCTGTTTTGATCACGTCATCCTGAGCGTGGCCGACATATAGGCCCGCGACATCGGTGATTAAGTTTTTCGCGCCTTTCTCAAACATCGCCATCCCCCTAGATGCAGCGCCCGCCATCAACCTCCAAGGCGGCACCTGTGATCATTGAGGCCTCATCCGAGCACAGGAAGCAGGCAGCATTGCCCATATCCTCGGGCGTGGAAAACCGGCCCAAAGGGATGGTTGATAGAAATTTTGCCCGCATTTCGGGCGTGTCCTCGCCCATAAAACTGGACAACAGCGGGGTTTCCCCCGCCACAGGGCATAGTGCGTTGACGCGGATACCTTGCGGGGCGAGTTCCACCGCCATCGCCTTGGTTGCGGTGATCATCCAACCTTTTGAAGCATTATACCAATTCAGCTTGGGGCGTGGGCTGAGACCGGCTGTTGAAGCGATATTGAGGATGGCGCCCGCTTTTGCAGTTTTCATATGCGGAACGATTTCGCGGGCCATTAGATAAACAGATTTCGCATTCACCGCGAGGACGCGGTCGAACACCTCCTCGGTAACATCTTCCATCATCTGAGGCAGATGGGTGATGCCCGCATTGTTCACAACAATATCAATACGCCCCCATGCGGAGAGCGCAGATTGGGCGAGGGCGGCCACGCTCTCGCCCTTGGCGACATCGGTTTCATGGGCAAGGCTGCCCGTGGCCTGTGCCATGTCATGAGCTGCCGCGCCATTGAGATCGGCAATCATCACCTCGGCCCCTTCGGCGCGGAATTTGCGCACGATCCCTGCGCCAAATCCCGATGCGCCGCCTGTTACAATTGCGGTTTTTCCTGCAAGCCTCATGAAACTGTCCCTTTCTTTGGGGCCGCGTCCAAGCGGGGCGCGGTGTTGAGTAAGTTTTGTGTATAAGGATGTCTGGGGCCAGATAGAATTTGGGGCGCTGGCCCCTGTTCGACAATCACCCCATTTTCCATTACCGCAATAGTGTCGGCCATATGGGCCACAACCGTGAGATCGTGGGTGATGAAAATATACGAAAGCTGCAATTCCTGTTGCAGTGATTTTAGCAAATCCAAAACCCGTGCGCGCACGGAGACATCAAGGGCAGAAACAGCCTCATCAAGCACCACGATATCGGGTCGCGTGATCAGCGCGCGGGCAATGGCAATGCGCTGTCTTTGCCCGCCTGAGAATTGATGCGGGTATTTTTGCGCATGCTGAGGCGAAAGCCCGACCTGCTCAAGTGCAGTCGCAACGCGAGATGTGACCTCATCAGATGGGACATTTTGCAGATCAAGCGGTTCTGCGATCACGCGCCCCACCCGCCAACGGGGGTCAAAGCTGCCATAGGGGTCTTGAAACACAATCGACAAACGCCGCCGATTTTCAAGCGGCATGTTCGGATGCACCTCTGTGCCGTCTAAGACAATCTTCCCTGATTGCGCGGCCTCTAGCCCCAAAATGGCACGGGCGAGCGTGGATTTTCCGCATCCAGAGCCCCCTACGATCCCCAAACATTCCCCTCGCCTAAGGGTAAGATTTGCATCACGCACGGCAACGAAGGGTTCAGATTTGCGCAAGCCTAGGCGTTTGGGCGGATAGATGCGACTGACGCCTTCCACGTATAAGAGTGTCTCGCCTGCCACGGGTTCGGTCTCTTTTGGGGCGGGGCGGGCGGCGGATAAGAGCGCCTTGGTGTAAGGGTCGCGCGAGCGGGACAAAAGCCGCTTTGTCTCGCCTTTTTCAATGATGCGGCCTTGGTTCATCACCGCCACCTCATCAGCCATCGAGGCCACAACGGCCAGATCATGCGTGATCAGCAATAGCGCCATGCCATCCTCGGCAACGAGGGTTTTCAAAAGCGCTAAAATCCCCTGTTGGGTGGCGACATCGAGCGCGGTTGTCGCCTCGTCCGCGATTAAAACATCGGGCGCTGCCGCGATCGCAGCGGCAATGGCCACGCGCTGCCTTTGTCCGCCAGACAGCTCATGTGGATAACGATCAAGCGCGATCTGCGCCAAGCCAACCCGATCCAAAACGGTGCGCGCCTGCGCCATTGCGGCCCGCCGATTGGGAGTGATGCGATGCACCATAAGGGTTTCGGCGACCTGTGCGCCGATTTGCATAACGGGGTTCAGCGCGGTCATAGGTTCTTGGAAAATCATCCCAATCCTTCGACCGCGCAACTGGCACATTTTTCGATCTGACAGGCCCAAGAGACTGTCAGTGCCATTGAGCAGAACCGAACCCTGCGCGCTGCATCCTCGGGGCAATAGGCCCATAATCGCCAGCGCCGTCATCGATTTACCTGATCCAGATTCCCCAACCAAGGCCGTGATCCGATGCGCGGCGAGCGTCAGGGAAAGATCAGAAACCAATGCACCCCCGTCATGGGTGATTGTCAGGTTCTTCAGTTCAAGGCGGGGCGAAGCGGTCATTTCAGGGCGCGCTCCAGTCTTGGGTCAAGGTGATCGCGCAGCCCATCCCCCGCTAAGTTCAAGCCAAAAACCAAGGCCATGATGCAGGCCCCGGGAAGAATGGCCAGCATCGGATGGGTGTAGATCATGGTTTGCGCCTCGGCCAACATACGGCCCCAACTGGGGGTTGGCGGTTGTGCCCCAAGCCCGACATAGGAGAGCGCGGCCTCAGCCAGAATCCCAAGGCTGAATTGGATTGTGGCCTGCACGATGATCAGGTTCAGAATATTGGGCAAGATATGTTCAAGGCTGATCCTAAACTTGGATTTTCCCGCCACACGCGCGGCAAGGATGTAATCCAATGTCCAAAGTGGCAGCACCCCTGCACGGGTCACGCGGGCAAAGACGGGGATATTGAAAATGCCAATTGCAAGGATCGCGTTAAACGCCGAGGGGCCGTAGGTTGCAGTGATCAGAATGGCGATCACCAGCGCGGGAAAGGCAAAGATCAGATCATTGCCCCGCATAATCAGTTCATCGCCAAAGCGCCCATGCTGTGCGGCTGCCAGCAGACCCAAAGGCACGCCAATGCCTGCCCCAATGCCAATGGCCGCCACCGCCACCGCAATAGAGGTTTGCGCGCCCACCATCAGCAAAGATAGGACATCGCGCCCGAATTGATCCGTGCCAAGCAGATAGGTGGCGCTTGACCCTTGCAGACGATTGGCAATCGCAAGGCTTGTGACCTCATGGGGCACCCAGAGGAGGCTAAGGGAGGCGAGGGCAAGGAAAAACAGGCTAATCGCACCGCCAATGATCAAGGATCGCTGCACCTTCATCTGCGCAGCCTAGGATCAAGGGCGGCGTAGGCCAGATCAACCAAAAAGGTTACAAGGATCACGGCGAACACAAGCAGCATGGTGACCGACTCGACCACGATCAAATCGCGTTGGGTGATGCCCTGAAAGATCAGGCGACCAAGCCCAGGAAGAAAGAAAACATTTTCGATGATAATGGCACCCGCAAGAAGAAACGAGAATTGAAGGCCCAAGATCGTCATCACGGGAATGCCTGCATTGCGCAAGGCATGACGCCATAGGGTTTGCCTGCGGCGTAGGCCCTTGGCGCGGGCGGTGCGGATATAGTCTTGCTCTAATGTTTCTAAGAGGGCCGAACGCAAAACCCGCGCCAAAATGGCCGCCTGCGGCAGGGCCAAGGCGAAAGCGGGCAGCGTGAGCGAGGCGAGCCCCGCCCTAAAGCTGTCCCATCCCGCAAATCCACCCGCCGACACCCATTGTAATTGTATCGCGAACAGCAGCACCAACAGCATTGCAAACCAAAAATTGGGGATCGCAATGCCGATTTGCGCAGCCGCCATCACCCCAAGATCGGGCCATGCGCCGCGCTTGGCCGCGGCCAGCACCCCCACAGGGATTGCGAGTGCAGTCGACAGGATCAGCGCGTAAATGGCCAAGGGCAGTGAAACGGCAAGCCTATCTTGGATCAAATCGGCCACGGGCACGCGATAGGTGTAGGATAGGCCAAAATCTCCCTGCACCATGCTCCCGACCCATGCCAGATATCGGGGCAGAAGCCCCCCATCGAGGCCCAGTTCCGCCCGAAGGTTTGCAACCGCCTCGTCTGTGGCATTTAGGCCAAGCATGAAACTGGCAGGATCACCGGGGATAACCTCAATGAGGCAAAAGATAACCACGCTTGCCACGGCAAGGCTAAGGATCATCGCAAGCGCCCGATTGAGAAAATAGCTCAACATGGCAAAACCTTAGCCCGAAGGCGTGCTAGGCCGCTAGAGGGGACTTGCGCGACTCAAGGCTTTCGCGGCAGATAGTGCCGCGAGGTTGGGGACGATGGCGTCGTCCTATGGCAGACCTTCACCGCCCTGAACGCCGGGGTCTTCTGTCAAAGGAGGGTCGGCGATGCAGCGACCTGAATTCTTCCGTTTCCACAATGGCGAAAAAGCCATTCTTCCGTTTTCTCAAGCTGAGTATGATGCCCGCCTGATGGGGCTGCGCGCAATTATGGATGCGCAAGGCCTAGATGCGGTTGTGCTGAGTTCGATGCACAATATCGCCTATTACTCGGGTTTTCTCTACTGTGCCTTTGGCCGCCCCTATGCGTTGGTTGTGACCGTATCTGAGGCGGTCATGATCTCTGCGGGTATTGATGCGGGGCAGCCATGGCGGCGCTGTGCCTGTGATGGGATCACCTATACCGATTGGCAGCGCAACAATTACTGGCGCGCCGTGGCCCATGTAGCGGGGCAGGGCAAGGCGGTTGGTTACGAAGCCGATCATCTGGTCTTGAGCCAATTTGCGCTTCTCACTGAGTTCTTGACGCCAAAATCCACCGCCGATGTCGCGCCTGCTACGATGCTCCAGCGCATGGTGAAATCTGTCGCTGAGCGCGAGTTGATCCGCGCAGGCGCGCAAGTTGCCGATGTGGGCGGTTATGCCATTCGGGACGCCGTGAAGGCGGGGGTGCGTGAGATTGATGTCGCCATGGCAGGGCGCGATGCGATGGAGCTGGAAATCGCCAAACGCTTTCCCGATGCCGAATATCGGGACACTTGGGTATGGTTCCAATCGGGGCTTAACACCGATGGCGCGCATAACTCTGTCACGGGGCGGGTTTTGCAGCGCGGTGATATCGTGAGCCTCAATACCTTCCCAATGATCTCGGGCTATTACACCGCGCTTGAGCGCACAATGTTTGTGGGCGAAGTGGATGCGGCGAGCCTTGAATATTGGCAGGCGAATATCGAGGCGCATGAATTGGGTATGAGCCTGATGAAGCCTGGTGTCAGCTGTGCTGAGATCACCCATGCGATCAATGATTTCTTCGCGGAACGCGATTTGCTGCAATATCGTAGTTTTGGCTATGGCCATTCCTTTGGGGTGTTAAGCCATTATTACGGCCGCGAAGCAGGTCTTGAGCTTCGTGAGGATATCGACACTGTTCTCGAAGAAGGCATGGTGATTTCCATGGAGCCGATGCTGACAATCCCCGAGGGAATGGCAGGCGCGGGCGGCTACCGCGAACATGATATTTTGATCATCACCAAGGATGGGGCCGAGGATATCACGGGTTATCCATACGGCCCTGCCGAAAACGTGGTGGGGTAACCTATCGGAAGGGGCGGTCAAGTGACCGCCCCGTCCCGTTGAAGTTTCTGCTTCAACCTTGCCCCCTGCATAGCATAAGCTTACATCAGGCTTGCGGAACGCACTGGGGATCTATGGCACGCAAAGGCATCATTTTGGCGGGTGGCACGGGAACGCGGCTTTATCCGATTACCATGGCCCTCTCGAAATAGCTTTTGCCGATTTATGATAAGCCTATGATCTATTATCCGCTTTCGGTGCTGATGTTGGCCGATATCCGCGAGATTGCGATCATCACCACCCCGCAGGATCAAGCCCAGTTCAAAAGCGCCCTTGGCGATGGCAGCCAATGGGGCATTCGATTGGACTGGATTGAACAACCCTCGCCCGATGGTCTGGCCCAAGCCTATCTTTTGGCGGAGGATTTCTTGGCAGGGGCACCTTCGGCGATGATTTTGGGTGATAACCTGTTCTTTGGTCACGGATTGCCTGAATTGATGAAAGAGGCCGATCATGACAAAGCAGGTGGCACTGTCTTTGGCTATCATGTGTCAGACCCGCAGCGATATGGCGTGGTCGGGTTTGATGCTGAGGGCCGTGTGCGCGAAATCATCGAAAAGCCATAAGTGCCGCCTTCAAATTATGCGGTGACAGGCCTCTATTTTCTGGATGGCACGGCACTCGCCCGCGCCAAATCGGTGACCCCATCGGCGCGGGGTGAGTTGGAAATCACCTCGCTTTTGCAAAGTTATCTTGACGATGGGCAATTGGATGTTTGCCAAATGGGTTGTGGGTATGCGTGGCTTGACACAGGCACTCATGCCAGTCTGCTCGAGGCTTCGGAATTCGTCTATACATTGCAAAAACGCCAAGGTTTGCAGACGGGCAGCCCCGATGAGATCGCCTATCACAAAGGCTGGATTTCGGCGGCAGATCTTGCCGCGCGCGCCCAGTTGTTCGGCAAGAATGAATATGGGCAATATTTGCGGGCGATCATCAAAGGGGGTTGACCTTACAGTAACTGGAACCTTTATCTGAATGGGGAAATGCCCCAACTGAATGATAAGTGACCCTTTAGAATGCTAGACCATCAAGCGCAGCGCGTGATCCCTTTGACTGTTGAGAACCTTTCTTGTGGGGGCTGTGCTGCACGGGCGGAAAAGGCGCTTGCAGCCTTGCCGCATGTTCGTTCTGCTCAGGTCAATTTGACCACCAAAACCGCCCAAGTGGCAGCCACGCCAGAGTTTGATCTGTCGGCGATGGATGCAGCGATGCGCAAGGCGGGGTATCCCGTTGCGCTTGACCCTGCGCAGACCACTCACTGGCGTTTTGCCGTGGAAAATCTCAGTTGCGGAGGCTGTGCCTCCCGCGCTGAAAAAGCCTTGAATGCCTATCCCGCCGTGATCAAAGCCGAAGTCAATCTGGCCATGAAAGAGGCCTATGTCACCGCGGCCCCCGATTTGGACCTTTCCGATTTGACCGATATGATGCGTCAAGCAGGTTATCCAATCCTGCCTGAGACACAGGCGGCAGAGGCGCAGTCCGAGAGCGGCGCAGAGAATGAATGGCACCTGCTGAAGCGACAGTTGATCTTAGCGGCGCTCCTGACCCTGCCTGTTTTTATTATGGAGATGGGCGGGCATCTTATTCCCGCGTTTCATCACTGGCAGGTCGCGACCTTTGGGGAATTTGCAGTCCGTCTTGTGCAATTTGCCCTGACCGCCTTGGTCTTATTTGGCCCAGGTGCTGTGTTTTTCCGCCTAGGGTTGCCTTCATTGCTGCGCGGCGCGCCAGAGATGAATTCCTTGGTTGCGTTGGGGGCCACGGCGGCGTGGGCCTTTTCCACTGTGGTCACATTCGCACCAGACTTAATCCCAGAAGCCAGCCGTTTCATTTATTTCGAGGCCGCTGCGGTCATCGTCACCTTGATCCTCTTGGGACGTTTTTTGGAATTTCGCGCGCGCGGTCAGGCGGGCGCAGCTATTCGCAGCCTCATGGAACTGCGCCCTGACACCGCCACCCTCTTGCAAGATGGGGCCGAGCGGCAGGTGGCAGCGTCTGAACTGCGGATCGGGGATCTGATCCGCGTCAAACCAGGTGAGAAAATTGCCACCGATGGCATCGTGACCGAGGGCGAGGCCTTGGTTGAAGAAAGCATGATCACAGGCGAGCCTGTTCCAGTGACGAAATCTGTGGGTGATAGTGTTGTGGGCGGCACGATGAACCGCGCGGGCAGCGCTATTTACCGCGTGACTGCAACAGGTGGGAAAACGGTTCTCGCGCAGATCGTGGATATGGTCACAAAGGCGCAGATGACGCGCCTGCCCATCCAATCTTTGATAAATCGCGTTGCGGCGGTTTTTGTGCCTGTCGTGATCGCTGTGGCGTTTGTAACCACGGCGCTTTGGTGGAATTTTGGCCCATCCCCCGTGCAGGCTATGGTGATTGGCGTGTCTGTTCTCATTATTGCCTGCCCCTGCGCCATGGGTCTGGCGACACCTGTTTCTGTTATGGCAGGAACGGGGCGCGCTGCGGAATTGGGGGTGCATTTCCGTGAGGGACGCGCACTGCAAGATTTGCGGCAGGCCGACATTGTGGCCTTTGACAAAACAGGCACCCTCAGCACGGGCGCGCCTGCGCTTGTGGCGTGTTACAACGCGCAGAACGAAGATCGCCTGATTGCCTTGGCTGCAAGTGTTGAGCGCGGATCAGAACATCCCTTCGCCCAAGCAATTGTGGCCGAGGCCGAGGCGCGTGGGCTGACCATCGCGGCGATGCAAGGGTTCCAGAACAGCATCGGTGGTGGCGTCCGCGCGACTGTCGGGGGCGCAGAGATCGCCCTAGGCACAGAGGCCTATTTGGCAGAGTTGGGTGTCAGTGTCCCAGACATTCCCCCTCAGGGCGCAAGCCTGATCCACTTTGCACAGGATGGTGCCTATTCCGGCAGTCTGGCCTTTCGTGACCCTGCTAAGAAAGATGCCCGCGACACGATTGACGCGTTGAAAAACATGGGTCTGAAGATCGCGCTTCTTTCAGGTGATGCTGCGCCTGCGGTTGATGCGCTTGCCGCAGAATTGGACATCACAGAAGCCCATGCTCGCCTCAAGCCCGAAGATAAATTGGCACTTGTGGCGGCGTGGCAAAAGGCGGGGCAGCGCGTTGTTTTTGTCGGTGATGGGATCAATGACGCCCCTGTTTTGGCGCAGGCAGATGTGGGCATCGCGCTTGGCAGTGGCACCGATATCGCGATGCAGGCGGCAGATGTGGTTCTGGTGTCTGGCGCGCCATCGGGTGTTGTGGATGCCATGACCCTGTCGCGGGCCACTTTGCGTAATATTTGGCAGAATCTATTTTGGGCTTTTGGCTATAATGTGGCGTTGATCCCTGTCGCAGCAGGGGCATTGGCCCTGATCGGAGGGCCGCTTTTGAACCCGATGTTGGCGGCGGGCGCGATGGCGGCAAGCTCGGTCTTTGTGGTGATGAACGCGCTACGCCTGCGTCATGTGGGGGGGCATTGATGAATATATCGCAAACGGCCATGGCCACGGGCCTGCCCGCCAAAACCATCCGCTATTACGAGGAAATTGGTTTGATTGCGCCTGCGCGCGGTGAAAACGGATACCGCAGTTTTTCGCAACAAGATGTGCATAAGTTGGGCTTTCTTGGGCGCGCTCGCGAATTGGGGTTTTCCATCGAGGAGTGCCGCGCGCTTTTGGCCCTTTACGAGGATCGCGGGCGCGCAAGCGCCGATGTGAAAGAGATCGCGCAACAACATTTGCAGGATATTGATACGAAAATGGCCAAATTGGCCGCGATGCGGGCGACCTTGGCCGATCTTGTGTCGCGCTGTTCGGGGGATCACCGCCCCGATTGTCCAATCTTGGAGGATCTTGCGATTGAGCCAAGCGGGCGGGTGGATTGAAAAACTGCGCGGGCGCTTCGATTTTGAGGTTGACGCTTGCTCCCGCTTGTCCTACTTCCGCGATGCTTCTGGCGGAGTAGCTCAGTTGGTTAGAGCAGCGGAATCATAATCCGCGTGTCGGGGGTTCAAGTCCCTCCTCCGCTACCAATCCTTTCCTTGCACATTTTGCACTGTGATTGACGCAGCAGCGGCGCTCGTGCGCCGCCGCATTCATCTTAGCCCAATTCCGCCAAACGCGCGAAGGCGGTTTTAATCTTGGCTTCTTCTTCCTCACGGGCCGCAAGGTTTTCGCGGGCCTCCGCGACCACATCTTCGGGGGCGCTTGCCACGAATTTGGGGTTGTTCACGCGGCCCTTCAGCCCGCCGATTTCTTTGGCTAACTTATCCAGCAGCTTTTGCAAGCGCGCCTTTTCCTCGGCCACATCAATCAGATCAGCCACGGGCAGGCCGAACGTGCCGCCCTCAACCGCAACTGTGACCGCCCCTTTGGGCATGGTCTGGGTATGGGTCAGCTCCGAGATGCGGGCAAGCCGTTCGATCATCGCTGCGTTATTGTCCCACGCGGCCTGACCGCGCGCATCGAGATCAAGCTGCAGCAATTGCACCTTAAGCCCCACAGGCACATGCATTTGCGCGCGCACGGAGCGGATTTCTTCGATCAGCGAAATCACCCAAGTCATCTCGCGTGCGGCCTCGGCATCGACCAATTCCGCGCCATAGTCGGGCCAATCTGTATGCACCAGCATCTTGGGGCGATCTGCAATCTCGCCCCACAGGTCTTCGGTGATGAAGGGCATTGTGGGGTGCAAAAGGATCAGACATTGGTCGATCACCCATGCCATGGTCGCGCGGGTTTCGGCGATGACAGCCGCGTCATCAGAGGCAAAAAGCGGCTTGGCGAATTCGACATACCAATCGCATACCTTGCCCCAAACAAAGGCATAAAGCCCGTTTGCCGCATCGTTGAACCGATATTGCGACAGCGCCTCGTCATGGGCCAAACGCGCCTGCGCGGTTTCGCCGATAATCCATTTGTTTACAGTTTGACTGACCGATTTTGGATCAAACCCTGCAAGAGGTTTGCAATCGTTCATTTCCGCAAACCGCGCGGCGTTCCACAGTTTCGTGCCGAAATTGCGATAGCCTGCGATGCGGTCTTTCGACAGTTTCAAATCGCGCCCCATCGCGGCCATGGAGGTCAGCGTAAAGCGCAGCGCATCCGCGCCAAATTCGTCAATCAATTCGATGGGATCAAGCACGTTGCCGATGGATTTCGACATCTTGCGCCCCTTTTCATCGCGCACCAGCGCGTGGACGTAAACGTCACGGAAGGGGATATCATCGACCACAGCCAATTGCATCATCATCATCCGCGCAACCCAGAAGAAGATGATGTCAAAGCCCGACACGAGCGTTGAGGTCGGGAAATAGCGTTCCAATTCTGGTGTCTTTTCAGGCCAGCCAAGCGTGCCAATGGGCCAAAGGCCAGAGGAGAACCAAGTGTCGAGAACATCGGGGTCGCGGGTCAGGGATTGTTCGCCTGCCATCGCCTGCGCTTCCGCCTCTGTTGGGGCGCAATACATTCCGCCTTCGTCATCATACCACACAGGAATCTGATGCCCCCACCAGAGTTGCCGCGAGATCGTCCATGGCTCGATATTCTCAAGCCAGTGGAAATAAACCTTGCGGTGTTGTTCGGGCATGATCCGCGTGCGGCCCGTGCGAACGGCCTCTAGCGCGGGTTCCACGATTTTGGCGGTGTCAACAAACCATTGGTCGGTCAGCATCGGTTCGATCACGACCTTTGAGCGATCCCCAAAGGGCTGCGTGATGGTCTTTTCTTCGACCAAAGGCACCAAGGCATCAGCGCCCTCTGCATCCGCTTTCAGCGCGGCTTTGCCAAGGCGGGGGTCATCGGCGCGTGTCATCACGGCCAGACCTTCGGCGGTGATTTCGGCCATAACCGCATCACGGGCGGCGTAACGCTCCATCCCGCGCAGATGGTCGGGAACAAGGTTCAGCGCGTCCACTTCGGCCTCGGTCAGGGTCCTGTGCCCATTGGCCACTTCTTGCGCAATCTTCGCGGCCTCGGCATAGGCTGCGCCATCCGCGCGCAGATGCGCGCGTGTGTCCATCAGGCGATAGCAGGGGATATTGCCCCGCTTGGCCACGGCGTAATCGCTGAAATCATGCGCGCCCGTGATCTTGACCGCGCCCGAGCCGAAATTGGGGTCAGGATATTCATCCGTGATGATCGGGATCAGGCGGCGATGTTCCTTTGGCCCGACAGGAATTTCGCAGAGCATCCCCACGATTGGCTTGTAGCGTTCGTCATCGGGATGGACGGCCACCGCGCCATCGCCAAGCATGGTTTCAGGCCGTGTGGTGGCAATCGAGATATAATCGCGCGTCTCGCGCAAGGTGACGTTTCCGTCCTCATCCTTCTCGACATATTCATAGGTGGCCCCACCCGCGAGCGGATATTTGAAGTGCCACATATGGCCTGTTTGGTCGATATTCTCGACCTCAAGATCGGAAATCGCAGTCTCGAAATGCGGGTCCCAGTTCACCAACCGCTTGCCGCGATAGATGTAGCCTTTGTTATACATATCGACAAAGACCTTGATCACCGCATCATGGAAATTGCCCTCTTCGCCTGCGGGCGCATTGGGTGCGCCTGACATGGTGAAGGCCTCGCGTGACCAGTCGCAAGAGGCGCCAAGGCGCTTGAGCTGTTCGATGATCGTGCCGCCAGATTTCTTTTTCCACGCCCAAACATGGGAGAGGAATTCCTCGCGGCTCATATCGCGGCGCGCTTTGCCCTCCTTGGCCAATTCGCGCTCGACCACCATTTGCGTGGCGATGCCCGCGTGATCGGTGCCCGGTTGCCACAGCGTGTCAAAGCCGCGCATTCGATGCCACCGCAAAAGCACATCTTGCAGCGTGTTGTTGAACGCATGGCCCACATGCAGCACGCCCGTCACATTGGGGGGTGGGATCATGATGCTAAACGCCTTAGAACCTGCTTTGGCATTGGCCCCTGCCTTAAAGCATTCCCCTGCTTCCCATTTCGCGGAAATCCGCGCTTCGGCTGATTTTGCGTCGAATGTCTTTTCCATTTGATCTGCCTTCGGGCTGCATCTGCGTGTGGGTTCTCAGTGCCTCCCTTACCCAATGGGGCGGGTGAGGCCAAGGGGCAAGGGGGCGCTTCTCTACGGGAAATCGTGAGAAAGCGGCGGGCGAGACTGGACAGATCGATCTGGCCCGCTACTGTGCGACATAAGCGAAGGCGCGTTTCGCAGGTCAGCGCCATGTCAGTAGGAGGGATCATGAAACAGTTTGGATCAAGCCAATCAGTGAAACGCCTTGAAGATGCTCGTCTTTTGACGGGGCAGGGGCGCTATATTGATGATATTGCGCCAAAGGATGCCTTGGTGGGGTTCGTGCTGCGCAGCCCTGTTGCACATGGCACTATCACCACCCTTGATCTCGATGCCGCGCGTGCCGCGGATGGGGTGCATATGGTCATCACGGGCGCTGATATCGAGGCGGCGGGGTATCTGAATGCGATGCGCTATGTCACCGTGAAAAACGGCGATGGCAGCGATGCGGCTGCCCCGCGCCGCCCCGTCCTGACCACCTCGCGGGTGCGGTTCGTGGGCGAGGCCGTGGCCTTTATCGTGGCAGATAGCCTTGCGCAGGCGCGCGATGCGGCTGAACTGATCGAATTGGATATTGATGACCTGCCCGTGAAATTAGATCTTTCTGCAGGCGGCGCGGCGCTGCATGACGAAGCGCCCGATAACGTGGCCTATAATTGGGAACATGGCGATGAGGCGGTTGTCAAAACTGCGATGGCACAGGCTAAACATCGTGTCAGTCTGCGCATCGAAGACAACCGGATCATCGTTAATTCAATCGAGCCGCGTGGGTGCTTCGCGGAACCGCAGGGTGAGCGTATCCATCTGGGCGTAAATGGTCAGGGGGTCTGGGGCACCAAAGGTGATCTATCCAAATTCTTTGGCATTGATCCTTCGCACGTCCGTGTGACCACGCCCGATGTAGGTGGCGGGTTCGGGATGAAGACCATGGGCTATCCCGAATATTTCCTAACCGCGATGGCCGCCCGCCATCTGGGCCGCCCTGTGCGGTGGATGTCCGATCGCACTGAGGCCATGTTGGCCGATAACGCGGGCCGTGATTTGGTCACAGTGAGTGAGCTTGGCTTTGACGAGAATTATCGCCTCGTGGCCTATCATTTGGACAGTTGGTCAAATCTTGGGGCCTATGTCTCGCAATATGGGCAGCTGATCCAATCAAACCTATTCGCCCGCGTTTTGACGGGCACCTATGACATTCAAAATGTGTTTTTCCGCAACCGTGCGGTATTTACCAACACCGCGCAGGTCGATGCCTATCGTGGGGCGGGGCGCCCTGAGGCGATTTTCTGCCTTGAGCGCAGCATGGATCACGCTGCCCGCGTCTTGGGGGTGGATCCCGCCGAATTGCGCAGGCGCAATTTCATTCGCCCCGATCAGATGCCCTATCGCACTGCAACGGGGGAGCTATACGATGTGGGCGAGTTTGGGGCGCTTTTGGATCGTGCTTTGGAAAAAGCGGATCTGTCGGGCTTTGACGCACGCCGTGCGGCCAGCGCCGCCAAGGGCAAACTGCGCGGCGCGGGGATTTGTTACTATATCGAGTCAATCCTAGGCGACCCCGATGAGCGGGCCAAGATCGAACTCACTGATGCCGGCGCGCGCGTTTATGTCGGGACGCAATCAAACGGGCAAGGCCACGAAACGGTCTATCCGCAGCTTGTCCATGATCAAACGGGCCTTCAGCTTGAGGCGATTGAGATCGTGCAGGGTGATAGTGATTTGATCGAAATGGGTGGCGGCACGGGTGGATCGCGCTCGGTCACTGTGCAGGGCATGGCGCTGCGCGCCGCAGGTGATAGCCTCATCGGTGGCTTGCGCGATTTCATGGCGGATCATCTCGATGCGGATGATGTCAATTTCGATGCCGATGAAGGTGTCTTCCGTGCGCCTGGCTCAAATGTGGTGGTTACGCTCCTAGAGGCTGCAGAGGCCGCGCGCGGTGCGGGCCGTGCTGATCTGTGTGTGGTGCAGGAATATGTCAAACTGCCCGGGCGTTCCTATCCCAATGGGTGCCATATTGCTGAGGTCGAGATTGACCCCGAAACGGGTGTGATGGCCGTGGATCGCTACACTGTGGTAGATGATTTCGGAAATATGATGAACCCAATGCTGGCCGAGGGCCAAGTGCATGGTGGCGTTGCGCAGGGGATTGGTCAGGCGGTTTGCGAGCGCGTGGTTTATGACGCAGATGGTCAGCTTTTGACAGCAACCTTCATGGATTACGCGATGCCGCGTGCCGATAATATGCCCTTTATCGGCTTCTCCATTCGCCCTGTTCCTTCAACCGCGAACCCATTGGGGATGAAGGGCTGCGGCGAGGCAGGCACAGTGGGTGCGTTGGCGGCAGTTTCGAATGCGGTCAATGATGCGCTTGCGGATATGGGGGCCAAGGTTGAGATGCCCTTTACCCCCGCCCGCCTGTGGGAGGCCATCGAAGCCACCCGCGCGATTGCGGCAGAATAGGGTTATGTCCCGCGTGGTTTGGCCCGCAGGGTTGGGTCAGCCGCGCGTGGATCTTCGGGCCAAGGGTGGCGGGGATATTGCGCACGCATATCCTTGCGCACATCCGCATAAGAGCCTTCCCAAAATTGCGGCAGATCTTGCGTCACCTGAATAGGGCGCTGCGCAGGAGAGAGCAGCGTGAATTTAATGGGCAAGCGATCTGGCCCTATGCGCGGATGCTCGGTCACGCCAAAGACCTCTTGGATGCGCAGTGCAATGGCGGGTTGAGCATCTCCGTAGTCAATCGCGACTTGCCGCCCCAAGGGGGTTGTCCAATGCGCAGGTGCAAGACGATCAAGCTCGGCCAAGGCCTCATATCCCACCAACAGCTTTAGCCCCTCGCTTGGATCGAACCGCCCCAGATCATCCGCAGTGCGCGCGGTGCCGAGGAAGGGCAAAGCCCAATCTTCAAGCCGTGCCAAAAGCGCCTCATCGCTGACATCGGTCAAGCCCGCGAATGCAATGCGCGCCCGCAGAAATGTTGCGCCGCGTGTCCACCCTAACGCATTTAGGCCAAGGTCGCGAATACCCGCGCAGAGGGCTTTTGTAACCTCCTCGGGGTTTGGCTTGGGGTCATGCCTCTCGTCTAGGATGAGTGCGCCAAAGCGTTCTTGCAGCTTGGTTTCAACGCGCCGCAGGCGCGGGTTCCAGTCGCAAATCTTCTGCCATGCAATTTGATCGCCATAGATGTCGCGCAACTCGGCTTCGGTCAGGGCAAGCGCGCCCCTGATCCGGGCTTCGCGCGGGTTGCCATCAAGGTCACTGGCAACAATCAAGCGCGCGCCTGCCAATTCATCGCCTGCGTCAAAGATGGCACCTTTTCCGCCTGACAGAATGTATCGCGGGGCATCTCCCTTGCGGCGCATCCCGATACGGTCGGGATAGGCCAAAGCCAGATATTGGGCGTCACTTAACGCGCGACCTGTGGCCAAGGGTTTGAGGCGCGCCATTTCAAGACGGATACGCGCAAGGGGAGGGGATTTTCCTGCAGGGCCATCCAAAAGGCGCAGACGCAGCTTCAGATCACTTTGCGAAGTTTGCCCCTGCAGGGGGTCACGCTCGCCCAAAAGGGCCGCAATTCGGGCGGCGCGCGCATCCCCAGACAACAGCATATGCGCGAGACGCGGGTGCAAGGGCATTGCAGCCATCGCGCGCCCGTGAGTCGTGATCCGCCCTTCGGCGTCCAAACCCCCAAGCCCCTGCAACAAGGCCCGCGCCTCGGCCAGAGCGCCCAGAGGGGGCTGTGTGAGAAAAGCCAAGCCATCCGCGCTGCCCCAAAGGGCCAATTCCAATGCCAAGCCTGTCAAATCGGCGGCCTCGATTTCGGCGGGGGGGAAAGCGGGTAGCGCGCCTTCGCTGCCCTTCGTCCAATTTCGATAACAAATGCCTGCCGAGACACGACCCGCGCGGCCACGGCGTTGATCCGCCTCGGCGCGGCTGACGGGTTCGGTTACAAGCCGTGTCATGCCTGAGGCGGGGTCAAACCGCGCGCGCCTGGCGCGGCCACTGTCGATGACCACGGATATATCCGCAATGGTCAGTGAGGTTTCAGCGATGGATGTGGCAAGCACCAATTTTCGCGCACCATCTGCCTCGGGGGTAATGGCCGCACGCTGTGCGGCCAAGGGCATTGCCCCATAAAGTTGATGCAGGCGAATATCGCGGGGTAAATCAAGCAGGGCTGCGGTGCGCGCAATCTCGCCTTGACCCGGCAAAAAGGTCAAGATGCCCCCCTCCGTTTTGTGCAGGGCCTGCAGGATCAGATCGGCCATCGCGCGCTCAAGCCGCGTCTCTTTGGGTAGGGGGGCGGGCAGATGATGGGTCACCACCTCAAAGGCTTGGCCCGCTGATGTGACAAGGGGCGCGTCATCAAGGAGTGCCGCCACGGGGGCCGCATCCAATGTGGCCGACATGACCAAGATCTTTAGATCTGGCCTAAGCGCGCCGCGTAATTCCCAACTCAAGGCAAGCCCAAGATCAGCATTGAGCGACCGCTCATGGAATTCATCAAAGATGATCGCGCCAATTTCAGGCAGGTCAGGCGCGTCTTGGATCATGCGGGTGAGGATGCCTTCGGTCACAACCTCAATCCGCGTGGCAGGGCTTGTTTTGCTGTCGCCGCGCATGCGGTAGCCGATGGTCTGCCCCACCCCCTCGCCCAAGGTTTGCGCCATGCGTTCGGCAGCGGCACGCGCGGCCAAACGGCGGGGTTCAAGCATGAGGATACGACCCTGCACCGCCCCCGCCTCAAGCAGGGCAAGGGGCACACGCGTGGTTTTGCCCGCGCCAGGCGGGGCCTGCAAAACGGCGCGGCCTGCGCGCGCAAGGGCGGCGATCAGCTCGGGCAGGATATCATCAATCGGCAGGCGCATGGGGCGGCAAAAGTCTTTCGGGGTGGACGTAGCTTGGCCGAACAGGCAGAAAAGCCCTTGTAAGGTCAAGGAGTAATCAGTCCCGATGACGGCAGAATTGGATATTCTCGATCTCAAGGATCGGATTTTGGCGGGTGAACGCCGTGCGCTTGCCCGTGCCGTGACCTTGGTCGAAAGCAGCCGCGCTGATCATCGTGCGCAGGCGGCCGCACTTTTGGACGCGCTGCGCGGCCATGGGCGTGAGGCGCTGCGCATCGGCCTCTCGGGCACGCCCGGTGTAGGGAAATCCACCTTTATCGAGGCCTTTGGGATGATGCTGACCGATGCAGGGCTGCGCGTGGCGGTTTTGGCGGTTGATCCAAGCTCTGCGCGCTCAGGCGGGTCAATCTTGGGCGATAAGACACGGATGGAGCAGCTCTCGCGCGTGCCTTCGGCCTTTATCCGCCCCTCCCCCAGCCAGGCAAGCCTCGGCGGTGTGGCGCGCCGCACCCGCGCGGCGGTGTCGCTGTGCGAGGCGGCGGGGTTTGATGTGGTCTTGATCGAGACAGTGGGTGTGGGCCAATCCGAAACGATGGTGGCCGAGATGTGCGATCTTTTCGTGCTGCTTTTGGCGCCCGCGGGCGGGGATGAATTGCAAGGGGTCAAGCGCGGGATCATGGAAATCGCCGATCTGATATTGGTGAACAAGGCTGATGGTGATTTGCGCGCCACCGCCACCCGCACAGTTGCCGATTACGCAGGCGCGCTGCGGCTGTTGCGCAAACGCCCGCAAGACCCCGAAGGGTTCCCCAAGGCACTGGCCGTTTCTGCCGCGGAAGGGGCAGGGATTGAGACAGCATGGGCCGAGATGCAGAACTTGGCGCAGTGGCGAAGGGAGGCGGGCATCTGGGAAGAAACCCGCGCCACGCAAGCGGCTCATTGGTTCGAGACAGAATTGCGTGAGGGGTTATTGGCGCGGCTGCGCGAGGATCAAACGATCCGCGCCGCCATCGAGACCCGCGTGCGTGATGTCGCAGAGGGTAAAATCAGCCCCGATGCGGCGGCGGCGGAGATTTTGGGAAAAATGGCCCCTTAGGCCGTTTTCCGCATGAGCGCGCCTTTGGCGATCAACAAAAGCAAAGGCAGGCCGTGCATCACTGATCCAAGAAACTCCGCAGCTTCCTGCTCCGCGAGGGGTGCTTCAGCTTCCGCAGGGCTTTCGCCTCGATCTGCCTGATCCGCTCGCGGGTCACGGAAAACTGCTGTCCCACTTCCTCGAGCGTATGGTCGGTATTCATCCCGATGCCGAAGCGCATCCGCAGCACGCGTTCCTCACGCGGCGTGAGCGAGGCCAGAACGCGGGTCGTGGTTTCCTTCAAATTTTCCTGAATGGCGCTGTCCAACGGTAGCACGGCGTTCTTGTCTTCGATGAAATCGCCAAGCTGGCTGTCTTCTTCATCGCCAATCGGGGTTTCCAAGGAAATAGGTTCCTTGGCGATTTTCATGACCTTGCGCACTTTCTCAAGCGGCATTTGCAGCTTTTCGGCCAATTCCTCGGGCGTGGGTTCGCGGCCGATTTCGTGCAACATCTGACGGCCTGTGCGCACCAGTTTGTTGATCGTTTCAATCATATGCACAGGGATACGGATCGTGCGGGCCTGATCCGCAATCGAACGCGTGATCGCCTGCCTGATCCACCATGTCGCATAGGTCGAGAATTTATAGCCGCGGCGATATTCGAATTTATCCACCGCCTTCATCAGGCCGATATTGCCCTCTTGAATCAAATCCAAGAATTGCAGGCCGCGATTGGTATATTTCTTGGCGATGGAGATCACGAGGCGCAAATTCGCCTCGACCATTTCTTTCTTCGCCTGACGCGCTTCTTTCTCGCCCTTTTGAACTTGGTTCACGATGCGGCGGAATTCGCTGATATCAAGGCCGACATATTGGCCAACTTGGGCCATATCGGCGCGCAAGTCTTCGACCTTATCGCGGGAGCGTTCCATCATGGCTTGCCACCCACGGCCAGGTTTTTCGGCCATGCGATCCACCCATGTGGGGTCAAGTTCATAGCCGCGATAGGCCTCGATGAATTCATGGCGATTGATACGGGCCTGATCGGCCAGTTTCACCATGGCGCTATCGATCGACATGATGCGGCGGTTGATGCCGTAAAGCTGGTCAATCAGCGCCTCGATACGGTTGTTGTGCAGGTGCAGTTCATTCACCAATTCCACAATCTCGCCGCGCAGTTTTTGATAGGTGGCCTCATCGCCCGAATCAAAGCTCGAATCTTCATTCAGCGTGGCCGAGATACGCTTGTCCTGCATTTCGGCCAGATAGATGTAATCATTGGCGATACGATCTAGGGTTTCCAAAACGCGTGGCTTAAGCGCGGCCTCCATCGCGGCCAAGCTCATATTGGCTTGATCGTCCTCGTCCTCGTCATCATCGCGGGCGATTGGGTTCCCATCCGCGTCTAATTCTGGTTCGTCACTCTGGTTCGATGCAGCACTGCCGCTGTCGCGGTTGTCGCCATCCAAACCACCAACCACGGGTGCTTCATCATCTTCTTCACCGATTGAGCGGCCAAATGTGGCGTCTAGGTCAATCACATCGCGCAGAAGAATATCTTCTTCTAGCAATTCGTCCCGCCAGATGGTGATCGCCTGAAAGGTCAGGGGGCTTTCACAAAGCCCTGCGATCATGGTGTTGCGGCCCGCTTCAATGCGCTTGGCAATCGCAATTTCACCTTCACGCGAGAGCAACTCAACGCTGCCCATTTCGCGCAGATACATCCGTACAGGGTCATCTGTGCGATCCAGTTTTTCGGTCTCGCTGCTGGCCAAGGCCACTTCGCGCGAGGTGGAGGTTTCCACCAACTCACCGCCTGAGGATTTGTTTTCCTCGTCCTCGACTTCATCATCTTCGATGATATTCACGCCCATCTCAGACAGCATCGACATGACATCTTCGATCTGTTCAGAGGAGACCTGTTCAGGCGGCAAGACAGCGTTCAATTGATCATAGGTGATAAAGCCACGCGCGCGGGCCTCGGCGATCATTTTTTTGACGGCAGCTTGACTCATATCTAGACCGATTTCGGTCTCTTCGCCTTCGGGTTTGCCGTCATCGCTGTCTTTGGCCATCGGCGATTATCCTTTTCGTTCAAGCTCGGCCAAGGTCGGCTGACGCTTGCACCTGAAATCATTGTAGTGCGAATCAGTGATTCGCAAAGCGGATTAACGTTTTTTCTTCTCCCACACGCGCTCCTCTATCAAGTGGCGCAGGCGGTTTGAATATGCAGATGTGTCTTCACTGGCATCCGCTTGGTCGTTTCTTTTCGGCTTTGTGGCTTGTTGTAACGTCTTTAAGGCCTGAGTTAAACGCCATGACAGGTGCGGATCGTCTTCGGTGCGATCCAACCCCTCAAGCGCTTCGGCCATTTCATGGTCGATCCCATGCCACGCGGCCAGTTTCGCGAATTCCTCCGTGAGGCAGTCTCTTGCTTTGTCTTCCGCGCCCTGCGATAAAATGGGCGGTGTAATGCGCACATGGCCCATTGAGAGCAGATTTTCAAGAAGGGGAGATAACCCAAAAGCCTCTAATTCTTGGTTAAGGCTTTCTTTGTCACGGCATCGCGTCCCCAAAAGATGCGCACTCAGGCGGCGATATTCCTCCAGCTCAGGGTGTAGTCGGTCAAGCTGCGGCTCAAAATGATCGAGCAAGGCGGGGTAAAGACACAACAACGCCAAGATGACCGACCAACGCAGATCTTTTTCGCTAATTGCCCCTGATGCGAGGGCCGAGGCAAGGGTTTCCGCCAAAGGTTCGAGAGGGAGGTCAGGGCGCATAAACCCAGCCTTGCGGGGGCTGCGGGCTGTTTTAGGTGCTGCCGGACTCTGCCGTTTTTGGCGGAACAGCTGCCATTTGAGGTCTTTGAATGCTGTATCGTAGTGGTGGCGTAAATCAGGATCTTGGATCTGTGCCGTGGCGCGGCGCAGCGATTTGTCCAATTCGGCGCGCCGTTCGGGGCTGTCAAAAACACGGCCTTCGGTTTCGCGCTGCCACAAGAGGTTGACCAAGGGCTGCGCCCCGTCAATCAGGGTTTGCATTGCGCCGCGCCCTTTGGCACGGATCAGATCATCAGGGTCTTGGCCCTCAGGAAGGATGCAAAACCGCAGGGATTTTTGCGCACCCAACATGGGCAGGGCTAGATCAATCAGGCGCATTGCGGCGCGCAAGCCCGCCTTATCCCCGTCAAGGGCGATGATCGGCTCGGGCGAAATGCGCCACATGAGGTGCAATTGATCGGCGGTGATGGCGGTGCCAAGCGGGGCCACCGCCGCCTCAAACCCTGCACGCCATAGCGCGATGACATCCATATAGCCTTCTGCCACGATCAAAGGCTGGCCCTTGCCCGCGGCTTCGCGGGCGGGGCCGTGATTGAACAAGGCGCGCCCCTTATCGAACAGAGGTGTCTCGCGACTGTTGAGATATTTGGCGCGTGCGTTCGGATCCATCGCGCGCCCACCAAAGCCGATGCAGCGCCCGCGCGGATCACGGATGGGAAACATGATCCGATCTCGAAACGCATCATAGGGCGCGCCACCGTCATCGGGTTTGCTGGCAATCCCTGCGGTGATGATATCCTCGGCAGCGATACCTTTGGCCTGCAATGCCTCAAAGGCCCCGCGCCGTGCTGATGGGGCAAAGCCGATTTCAAACCGCGCAAGCGTGGCTTCATCTATGCCCCGCTTTTCAAGATAATCCCGCGCGTCACGGGCCGCAGAGGATTTCAACTGTAGCTTATAGAATTGCACCGCCGCCTCGGTGGCCTGTGCCAATTTCTCGCGCGCGTCTGATTTTTCCTGTGCGCGTGGATCTCGTTCTGGCATGGGCATACCTGCCTCACGCGCAAGGATTTCAATTGCCTCTATGAAGCTGACATTTTCAGTATCTTTCACAAAGCTGATTGCATCGCCTTTGGCCTGACAGCCGAAACAATAATAAAACCCCTTGCGATCATCGACATGGAAGGATGCGGTTCTCTCTTGGTGAAAGGGGCAAGGGGCCCACATATCCCCCTTGGCTGCATTGGATTTGCGGTTATCCCACGTGACTTTGCGCCCGACCACCTGCGACAGCGAGATGCGGGTGCGCAATTCATCCAAAAATCCAGGCGGTAAACTCATGGGGCGAGTATCTGCGCGAACGCAGGCGCTGTCCAGATGCCGCCGCGCGATCCTCTGTGGAGAACCCTGTGGGCAAATTCACAGCGCGGCTGATCTGCGCGCGGCCACCCCTTGCATTGCATGGGTCAGTTCGGTCAGGGCTGATTGTGCCATGGATCGCATCACAAATATCTCGATGTGATCTCCGTCATCGGCTGTCACAAATAGCGCATCAATATGGCCCAATAAACTGCGCGCAGAACGCCGTGGCCCGAAGGCGGCCGGGCGCAGATCCAAAGGACAAAGCCGCGCCAAAACCTCGGCCAGATCAGGCCCTGTCAGCGTGAACCGCGCCAAAGCTCCGCTTTGATCTGCCAAAAGCGCGTAAGGTGCCAAGGGAGCAAGGGGGGCTGAAGCCCCCAAAAGAAGCGCATGATCTAGCCCGTTCCAAATCAGCCGCAGTGTGTCGTTTGTGACGACCTCACTAGGCGCAGGAAATTTTAGGCCCAAATCAGATTTCAGGATCGTGTTCACCGCATCAAGGCAGTTTGGATGGGGCAAGAGTGCCGTGATGTTTTGGGGGGCATCAATGCTGAGCTGAATCGCGCCATGAGAGATTTCACTGGGGCCCGTTACAACTGGGGCTAGGGAAAGATCAGTCACGCATCCGCCCTCCGTCAGGGTCAAAGAAGACAGGCGGGCAAATCTCGCAAAGGGTTTCTTGCCCGCGTAGATGATCAACCATTTTCACCTGATCCCCATGTCGTGCGCGCCCATCCACAAAGAAGCCAAGTGCGATTGGATGGCCCAAGGTTGGCGAGAAACAGGCGGAAGATACGTAGCCTTTTGAGGTTTCCCGACTGGGTTTTGCATCGGCCTCGAACAAATGCCCGCCTGCAAGAATTTTTGATTGGCCATCAACAGGGCGCAACCCGATTAATGCGGGGCGCGCAGGGTCAAGCAACCCTTCGCGCGCCGCGCCTGCACGGCCGATGAAATCACTTTTCTTCTTGGACAATAGCCCCGCCATGCCCAAGTCACCCGCGGTCATGCGGCCATTGATTTCGGCATGGGTTATAAAGCCCTTTTCAAGACGCAAGACATTGAGGGCCTCGACCCCATAAGGCCCGCCCCCCATGGCTTCGGCGCGGGTCATAAGCGCGTCATAAAGGCTTGCGCCATAGCCCACGGGAACCGCGATTTCATACCCTTCCTCGCCTGAGAAAGAGATGCGGAAAATGCGGGCAGGCACGCCCAAAACATCCCGCGCGACCCATCCCATAAAGGGCAATTCATCGCGGCGCAGGTCTGTGGTCAGACCCGCCACAAGGTCAAACGCCTTTGGCCCTGCCACCGCGAATTGCGCCCAAGCCTCTGTTGTAGAGGTCAGGCTGAGTTTCCAATTAGGGCAAAAGACCTGCGCTACAAATTCCAGATGCGCCATGACCTCGGCTGCGGCGGCAGTGGTCGTGGTGATCACATAGTCATAGGGGCCTACCCGCGCGCAGGTTCCGTCATCCATAACAAACCCATCTTCGCGCAGCATCAAACCATAGCGCACACGCCCCTCTGGCAGGGTCGACATCATATTGCTGTAGACAAAATCAAGGAACCGCGCGGCATCAGGGCCAGACACGGCGATTTTGCCCAAAGTGGAAACATCGACAACACCGACCGCATTGCGCACATAGCCCACCTCGCGGTTGCAGGATTGCAGCCATGTTGTCTCGCCATTTTGTGGGAAATAGGATGCACGATACCACAGGCCCGTGGCCACCATCGGGGCATTGCGGGCAACACTTGCTGCATGGCTGGTGGTCAGGCGTTCCGGTGCAAACCCTTTGCCTTGCGCGCCCGCGCCAATCGCACCAAGGGACACGGGCACAAAGGGCGGGCGATAGGTTGTTGTGCCAGTCTCGGAAATTCCACGACCCGTGGCATCTGCCAAAACCGCAATCGCGGTCGTGTTTGAACTGCGTCCTTGATCGGGCGCCATTCCTTGGGTCGTGTAGCGCTTCATATGTTCGACCGATTGATACCCTTCTTGCGCGGCAAGGCGGATATCTTTGGTGGTCACATCATTGGCAAAATCAATCCATGCCCGCTTTTTGCCAGAAACCACCCAATGGGGCCTCGCTGTCTCGCGCGAAGCGGGGGCGGTTGGGCAGGGCGTATGAGGGGCCGTCAGGCCCAATTCGGACAGGGCATTGATCGCCGCTGCAAACCCCGAGGTGAAACACTCGGCAGTGCTGAAATATCCTGCAGCACTGCCTGCGTAATGCAGGGCAGGCACCGCGCCCTCAGGGGCAAGAAAACAGGATTTCTCCGCGTTCCAAATTGCGCGGGCGCCCATATGGCAGGCAAGGTGAATATTGGGGTTCCATCCCCCAGACATTCCCAAAGCGCCTATGTCCATATCGGTGGTTTTTCCCGCGGCATCACGAATGGTTATGCCCGAGATACGCGTTCGGCCGCGTGTCGCCACGACCTCCGCACCACGATAAAGGGGATAATCGCCAAGCGCAGGCGCATCGCTGCGCGGATCGATGACGGCGGCAAGGGTTGCCCCCGCGGCCTGCAAGGCAAGCGCGTCGCGATGTCCTTGATCCGTGCTGACAAACAGCGCGATTTTGCGCACTGGCAAGACGCCGTAGCGGTCGAGATAGAATCGCATTGCGCCTGCCATCATAATGGCGGGGCGGTCATTGTCTGCAAATGCGATGGGCCGTTCAACAGCGCCTGTGGCCAAAATCGCAGCGCGCGCAGTGATGCGCCAGAAACATTCGCGTGGCACAGTGCCATTCGGGGCGTGCTCAAGTCCCACGCGCTCCATCATGCCATAGGTGCCACCATCATAGGCCCCCGTGACTGTGCAACGCGGCATGATCCGCACATTGGGCATGGCAGAAAGCTTGGCCGATATCTGCGCGAGCCAAGTTTGCGCAGGCATATCGTCAATCGCAGCATCCTCAAGCCAAAGCCTGCCGCCGAGTTCTGTGTTCTCGTCAACAAGGATCACATCCGCGCCCGCCTCAGCCGCGACAAGGGCGGCAGTCAGGCCCGAAGGGCCAGCGCCAATGACCAGAAGATCACAATGCCCAAAGGCCTTTTCAGATGGTTCTGCCTGCATCTCGCGGGACAAGCGGCCCAAACCCGCTGCGCGGCGGATCAGGGGTTCGTAAACCGCTTCCCAAAAGCGGCGCGGCCACATGAATGTTTTGTAGTAAAACCCCGCGCTTAAGAAGGGCGCGGCCAGATCATTCACGGCCAAAAGATCAAACCCAAGCGGCCCAAGATGGTTTTGACTGTTCGCAACAAGCCCCTCATAGAGGGATTGCATTGTGGCGCGTGTGTTTGGGATTGCGGCCCCATATGGCCCGCGTGACAGTTCAACCAAGCCGTTTGGATCATCCGAGCCTGCCGTCACGATCCCGCGGGGGCGGTGATATTTGAAACTGCGCCCGACTAATGCGACATCATTGGCCAGAAGGGCAGAGGCAAGGCTATCGCCCTCGAACCCCTGATAGGTTTTGCCGTCAAAGGTAAAATTGAGCGGCTTGTCGCGATTGATCCGTCCTTTGCCCTCAACCCGCATGATCTTGCCCTCGATCGCGTAGCAACTGTGCCCCTAGGATGGCGTGGCTGACTGTGTTTCGAGTGACAGATATCCACACCCCGCAGCCGTGTGCATGGCGCCAAATCTCAACGATTTGGCCCGGTTGATTGTCTCGCAAATGCAGATAGCTGTGCCACGCCGCCACGCCCGCCTCAGCCGCAGGGCGATCTGCATATGTAATATCGCCTTTGGGACGAAATTCGCGGCTGTCTCTTTCGCCGCAAATGGGGCAGGGGATACGCATAACCGTCTCGATCTCTAATGCAAATTATGTTGGCTGCCGCGGCCTTCTTCATCCATGAGGCCCCGCCCCGTCTCAAACCGGTCGAGGCGAAAGCGCTCGGCGCTTTGATGCGGCTGATCTGTGGCCATAAGATGCGCGAAGGCATAACCTGATCCCGGCACAGCCTTAAAGCCGCCATAACACCACCCACAATTCAAATAGAGGCCCTCTATCGGGCTTTTGTCGATAATGGGGCTGCCATCCGAGGACATATCCATAATCCCGCCCCAAGAGCGCAGCATTTTGGCCTGTCCGATCATCGGCATGAGCGTCATGCCTGTTTCCACCACATGCTCTGCGGTGGGCAGGTTCCCGCGCGAGGCATAGGATGCATAAAAATCAAGGTCACCGCCAAAGACCAGTCCGCCCTTGTCAGACTGGCTGATATAGAAATGCCCCATGCCATAAGTGATCACATGGTCAATTGCGGGCTTTAGCCCTTCGGTGACAAAGGCCTGCAACACATGGCTCTCAATGGGCAAGCGCAGGCCTGCCATTGCGGCCACCTGAGAACTGCGTCCCGCCACCACAACGCCAATCTTGCGTGCGCTAATTGCACCCCGCGTGGTTTGGACACCCGTGACGCGGCCCTGATGCACATCAATCCCTGTGACTTCGCAATTCTGGATGAGGTCTACACCGCGTTGATCCGCCGCGCGGGCATAGCCCCAAGCCACCGCATCATGCCGCGCTGTGCCGCCGCGTTTGTGGTAGAGCCCGCCAAAAATTGGGAAACGTGTTTGATCATAATCGAGATAGGGGATTATGCGCCGCAATTCATCGCGATCCAACAAGATCGCATCATCGCCTTGATTGATCATCGCATTCCCGCGCCGCGCAAAGGCATCACGTTGCCCGTCTGAATGGAACAGGTTGATGATGCCGCGCTGGCTGTGCATGACATTGTAATTCAGGTCTTGCTCTAGCCCTTCCCACAGTTTCAGGGAATGGCTGTAAAATTGAGAATTGCCTTCAAGTAGGTAATTTGCGCGCACAATGGTGGTATTACGACCGATATTGCCACCGCCCAAATAGCCCTTCTCAAGCACGGCAATATTTGTGATGCCATGATTTTTGGCGAGGTAATAGGCGGTTGCCAGACCGTGGCCGCCACCGCCAATGATAATCATGTCATACTGCGCTTTTGGAGCAGGATCGCGCCACGCGCGCGTCCATGATTTTTGTCCTAGCAATCCTTCGCTGATCACACGAAGGCCTGAATAGCGCATCTGACCTCTCCCTTTGTCCCTAGGCTCACCCTAGGGCAGCAGCGCAGAAGGGTTTCGTCAAGTTGCGACAAACTCAGGTATTTTGCCGACCTCTTTCGGGGGCGGCCTCGCGCTTTAGGATGCCGCCTCCAAATCCCGCTCCGCCAATATGATTTTGATCAAATCGGCCACAGCTTTGGCTTCGCCTGCCGAAGTGACGCCGCCAACGGCAACAGATTTCCCCCAACGCCGCCAAAGACCAGGGGCATAAACGCGTCCCCCTTCCTCGGGTTTGTGCAAAAATACGATAAAGCCCCCCGCCGGCTTCATCGCTAGAAACCCACGATCCACGCTTTCGACATTGTCGATATGGAACAACACGCGGCCATTTTCTTCGCGCAGACATTCGCGGGTCAGGATCAGCTTATGCGATGAGGCTTTCCACAATTTATAGGCCATCCCCAATGACCCCAAGCCAAACACAATTAATAGCAAGAGCCAGAAGAGATGTTGGGGCGGGTTTGTGGCCGCAATCATGATCAGCAGAAACCCCAGGCCACCCAAACAAAACACCGCAAAGCTGCGGCGGGCAATATTGGGGGCGATATAACCGATAATCTCGTCTGGGGCGCGTTTCTTGGCCACGAAGCATTCCTTTCGCTGAAATCTGCTCCTTGCTCATACATGGAATATTGGCCCTCGCAAAGATGCACATCTTTTTGCGGATTTGTGCAGATTGTCATGGTGGGGGCTGCGCACTAGTTTGATCCACAACGCGACCCTGCAGACCGTGTGGGGCATAAGAAGGAGAAAGCTCATGTCGATCCGTCCTGTTGTAGAAGAGCGCAGCGCAAAGCCCACTTTGGAAGGGGCAGGGGTGCATTTGCACCGTGCCTTTGGCTTTCACGATCCAACCGAACTTGACCCGTTCTTGTTGTTTGACGATTTTCGCAACGAAGACCCCGCCTATTTCCAGAAAGGGTTCCCGTGGCATCCCCATCGTGGGATCGAGACCATCACCTATGTGCTGGCAGGCACGGTTGAGCACTCAGACAGCCTTGGCAATACTGGCAAATTGGGGGCAGGTTCGGTGCAATGGATGACTGCAGGGCGGGGTATCTTGCACCAAGAAATGCCGCTCGGAAACGCCAAAGGACAAATGCACGGGTTTCAGCTGTGGGGTAATCTGCCATCATCTATGAAAATGACGGATCCGCGCTATCAAGACGTAGCCGCGCAAGAAATTCCAGAGGTGATTGATGACGATGGCACCCGTGTCAAAGTGATCGTTGGAGAATTTTGGGGCAAGAAAGGCCCCGTTGATGGCATTGCTGCTGATCCCCAATATTTGGATGTTTCGATCCCTGCGGGCGTGAAGAAAAACTTCCGCATCGACACCTATCGCCGCGCCTTTGCCTATGTCTTCGAAGGCCAAGCCGCGTTCGCAGATGCAAGTCAACCCACAGGCGTGCTTTTGGAAAAAGAGGTCATGGGGCAAGAAGTGAACATTCGCGATATGTCTGGCGATCGCACGTTGATCCGATTTGGCACAGGCGATGAGATCACCGTGCAGGCGGGGCCTAAAGGTGTGCGGTTCCTTCTGATCTCAGGCGCACCGATCGAAGAGCCTGTCGCGTGGCATGGGCCAATTGTGATGAACACCCAAGACGAAATCCGCCAAGCAATTGCGGATTTGCGCAATGGCACCTTTGTGGCGCCCGCACATTAAGTCACCTTTCCAAGGGGCGGGGGATCCCCTAAAAAGCGGCCTATGTTGAACATTGTCGAACATGGCACGCCGCAGGATCGCCCGCCTCTTTTGATCGCACATGGTCTTTATGGATCAGCGCGCAATTGGGGTGTGATTGCAAAACGGGTCGAACGACATTGCCTCACCGTTGATATGCGCAACCATGGCGCAAGCCCATGGTATGACAGTCACAGCTACCCTGATCTGGCCAATGATCTGGCCCAAGTGATCGAGGCGCATGGCGCCTGTGCCGATGTGGTTGGCCATTCGATGGGCGGCAAAGCCGTGATGATGTTGGCACTGAAGCGGCCCGAATTGATCCGCCGCGCCGTGATCGCGGATATTTCCCCAGTGACCTATGGCCATTCGCAACAACCTATGATTGATGCCATGCGCGCGATCGATCTCAGCGCGGTTGCGACGCGCGGGGATGCAGATCGCCAATTGCAGGCCCATGTGGACGATGCAGGGGTTCGCGCGTTTTTGCTGCAATCTCTGGACGCTAAGGGACAGGCTTGGCGTCTAAATTTAGATGTTCTCTCGCGCGAAATGGCGAAGATCACAGGCTGGCCTGAGGGGGATCTTACCCCCTTTGACGGTGATATCTTGTTCCTATCGGGTGGGCGTTCCGATTATGTTCTACCCGAGCATCGCCCCTCCATTAAGGCACTATTTCCCAATGCGAAATTCGCCAAAATTCCGCAAGCTGGGCATTGGCTCCATGCTGACACTCCGCGGGAATTTGTGGAAAGCCTTAAGGTGTTCTTGGGCTAACCTGCGCGTTTCATGCGCTGCATGATATTGGTCTTCCAGACAAATTGATGCATCAATACCGCGCCCACATGCACCAAGGCCAAAAGCATGAGAAGCGACTTGAGAACCTCATGCACCTCGGCGCTCGCCTTAATCTGACCACCCCATGCCAGTATCCCTGTGATCGGCAAGGCCAGCATCAGCGCATAAAATGCCCAATGGGCGGTATGGGACAGCCGCGCGAAAATCGTGGGTTCTTCGGCGGGGGCATCAGGCGCGCCGCGCCGCAGGCGCAGAACAAGCCGCCAGATCACCAAAAGCAGCACTATAATCCCCGGAATGGCGTGGCTCGCCCATCCCAAGGATTGCGCGTAAACGCCTGTTTCAAGCGCCTGCTCATAGGCCTCTTCAATGCCTTCGTGGTAGACGAATTGATAAATGATGAGGGCGGCTATCCCCCAATGCAGCGCAATCTGTGTGCCGCTATAGCCCAGTGGTTTTGACATCTCTTTTCTGTTCCGATCAGGTTGATGCCTTGCTGCGCCCTCAATCATCCATCTTCAACGCGTTGATAAAGGCGCTTTGCGGGATTTCGACCCTACCGAATTGGCGCATCTTCTTCTTGCCCGCTTTCTGCTTATCCAAAAGTTTCCGCTTGCGGGTTGCATCCCCGCCGTAACATTTTGCAGTCACGTCCTTGCGCAGCGCGGCCAAGGTTTCGCGTGCGATGATGCGCCCGCCAATCGCGGCTTGGATCGGGATTTTGAACATATGGCGGGGGATCAGCTCCTTGAGTTTTTCGCACATCATGCGGCCCCGCTGTTCGGCCCGATCACGATGCACCATGGTCGATAGGGCATCAACTGGCTCATCGTTCACCAGGATCTGCATTTTGACCAAGTAATCCTGTTGATAGCCCGTCATCTGATAGTCAAAGCTTGCGTAGCCCTTTGTCACTGATTTCAGGCGGTCGTAGAAGTCAAATACCACTTCGTTCAGCGGCAAATCATAGACCACCATCGCGCGGTTGCCCGCATAGGTTAGGTCAAGCTGCACCCCGCGGCGGTCTTGGCACAGTTTTAAAACGTCGCCCAAGAAATCATCAGGCACAAGGATCGTGGCCTTGATCCGCGGCTCTTCGATGTGATCGACATAGGTCAGGTCGGGCATATCCGCGGGATTGTGCAATTCTACCATCGATCCATCACGCATGTGCACATGATAAATCACCGAAGGCGCGGTGGTGATTAGGTCGATATCATATTCACGTTCGAGACGATCGCGGATGACCTCAAGGTGCAAAAGACCCAAGAACCCGCAGCGGAAGCCGAACCCAAGCGCGGCTGAGGTTTCCATCTCATAGGTAAAGCTTGCGTCATTGAGGGCCAATTTCTCAATCGCATCGCGCAGGTCTTCGAAATCATTAGCATCCACAGGGAAAAGGCCGCAGAACACCACAGGGATCGAGGGCTTGAACCCGGGAAGCGCTGCCGCACAGCCGCCTTTATCATGGGTGATGGTGTCGCCCACACGGGTGTCGCGCACCTGTTTGATGGAGGCGGTCAAAAACCCGATCTCGCCTGGCCCGAGCTCTGCAATATTTTCCATCTGGGGGCGGAACACGCCGAGGCGGTCAATTTGATACAGCCCGCCCGTTTTCATCATACGGACGCGGTCGCCCTTTTTGATCTTGCCGTCCACCACGCGGATCAGAACGACCACGCCGAGATAAGGGTCGTAATAGCTGTCGATCAGCATGGCCTTGAGCGGTGCATTCGCGTCACCTATGGGTGCAGGCAGGCGGGTGACGATTGCCTCTAGAACGTCAGGGATGCCCAAACCCGTTTTCGCGGAAATCATGACCGCGTCTGAGGCATCAATCCCGATCACATCTTCGATCTGTTCGCAAATCCGCTCAGGTTCGGCGGCAGGCAGGTCAATCTTATTGAGAACGGGAACAATCTCATGATCCGCTTCAATCGCCTGATACACATTGGCCAAGGTCTGGGCTTCAACCCCTTGGCTGGCATCCACAACCAAAAGCGACCCTTCCACCGCCCGCATCGAGCGGCTGACCTCATAGGCGAAATCGACATGGCCGGGCGTGTCGATCAGGTTCAGAACATAGGTCTGGCCGTTCTTGGCAGGGTATTCAATCCGCACAGTATTGGCCTTGATGGTGATCCCGCGTTCGCGCTCGATATCCATCGCGTCAAGCAATTGCTCTTTCATATCCCGCTCAGACACAGTGCCGGTCAGTTGGATCAGCCGATCCGCCAAGGTGGATTTGCCGTGGTCGATATGCGCCACGATGGAGAAGTTACGAATGCGAGAAAGCTCGGTCATGTTGGCCCTAGGCTATGCGTGCAGTAAGCGGTCAGATAGCGCAAGGCGGGCCAATAGGAAAGGGGGCTCAGATGATAAACCCGCGCAAGCACGAGCCCAGCTCGCGCGGGTTTGTGAGATCAGTTGTTATGGCCTTCGCCCATCGACCCGTGGCCACTCATGGTATGGCCTGCGGGCATACGATCAAGATCAACGGGGATAGTCACTGTCAGCGGGCTTGCTGTCTCGAAGGTGAACGTCACTTCGATCTCAGCACCATTTTCCATCGGTGCACTCAGCCCCATGAACATCACGTGCTTGCCGCCACGTTCTAGGAAGATGGTTTCGCCTGCTGCAATGGGAAACCCCTCTTCGACATGCACCATACGCATCACCCCATCCCCATCGGCGATATGAGTGTGTAGCTCGACTTTGGCAGCCGCATCTGACATCACGCCTGTGATGACGTCATCTTGGCCCGTGTCGTTGGTGATGTGCATAAAGGCCGCACCTGTGGGGGCCGAGGGGCCTGTGCTGCGGGCATAGGCATCGCTGACGACCATATCGGCCAACGCAAAAGAGGGCAGCGCGCTTAGGGCTGCCGCGAGGAAAAACTGTTTTTTCATTTTGGATATCTCCATCCAGATCTGTGTTGAAATTCAATAGGGTTGAATTCACAGAAGGATGGGGGGTGCGCGGGCCTGTTTGTGGCGGGGGAGAGAGGCTCCAATTAGGGTGGGAGCTTCGCGTGTCTGGTCAAATTTATGATAGCTTGCATTAGCCTGCCAATCGGGGCTTAGGATCAACGGGGCAGTATGGGCCAGATGGCAATCAAGGCAGGCGTGTTTGTGCGCGACAGGCGTGCCGTCTTGATCCAGAAGCGGCAAGCCTTGCGCATCGGTGACGATCCAGACCTGCTCGGCCCCGAGGCACAATGTGGTTAAGTCGCCCCAAACCATTTGACCGCGCGCCATGGCATGGGCGCTGCTCGTTAGCGCCGTCAGCGCAATCAGCGCTGTCATCAGCCAATTGGTAGCCTTGCGTGTCATGGCGCCAATCAAAACCACAAAAGATAATGTCTGGCCCTGCGCGATGGTGTCGCGCTGCCGCATAAAACGAAACACCCCACAACCAAGGGTTGGGGGCGTTTCTTGCAGCATCCTAACCCGCGAAGGTCAAGATCTCGATAAGCGATGATTAGGCTTGCGCAGCTTGCGCTTTGGCAATCTCGCGCTTGATCTTCAAGGCGCGGGGCGACAAGACGTCATCCTTCGCGCGCAGAAGAACAGCATCCAACCCGCCGCGCGCATCAACGGTGCGCAAAGCAGAGTTGGAAATACGCAGTTTGAAGCTGCGATCAAGAATTTCAGAGCCCAAATTCACTTCCGTCAGGTTCGGCAGGAAGCGGCGCTTGGTTTTGTTGTTGGCATGGCTGACATTGTTGCCAGACATCGGCCCCTTGCCAGTCAATTCGCAGACGCGTGACATTTGGATCATCCTCGTCATAAGAACGGTGTATAATTATAAAAGGGCGCGGAAGGCTTCACGCCCCTTAATCTCGCGAGGGGATACGGGCCTTCGCCGCAGGTGTCAAGCGATTCATCGGCAAGATTTCTGCATCCGTCCGAGATCTTGTAAAGCGCAGTTTTGTCGCAAAATGCAGTAGTTTGAACCTGCCTCTACCCAATCCCTATTGATTCCCCTAGACTGGCTGTGGATAACTAACATCCAGATGCAGGATATTGAGCAGGGATAAGGAACCACCATGCGTTGCCCCTTTTGCGGAAATGTTGACACCCAAGTCAAAGACAGCCGCCCCGCCGAAGACCATGTCGCCATCCGCCGCCGTAGGCTCTGCCCAGGTTGTGGGGGACGGTTCACCACTTATGAAAGGGTGCAACTGCGCGATTTGGTGGTCGTGAAAACCAATGGTAAGCGCGAAGATTTCGACCGCGATAAGCTTGAACGCTCCATTCGTATTTCTATGCAGAAGCGTCCGGTCGAGCCTGAACGGATTGATCAAATGATCTCTGGCATTGTGCGGCGTTTGGAAAGTATCGGCGACACGGATATTCCATCGAAAACCATCGGTGAGATCGTGATGGAAAGCCTCGCGCGGATTGATACAGTCGCATATGTGCGCTTTGCGAGCGTGTATAAGAATTTCCAAGCTGCGGATGATTTCGAAGATTTCGTTGCTGAATTGCGCCCGCCGATCCCTCCTGAGGGGTAAGCCGCAATGATCGCGGCTTCGCAGGAAGAAGATTTACGCTTCATGCGGGCCGCGCTGACACTCGGACAGCGCGGGCAAGGTCGCACTTGGCCAAACCCTGCTGTTGGCTGTGTGATTGTTAAAGATGGCGTGATCATCGGGCGGGGCGTGACCGCACCTTCGGGCCGGCCACATGCCGAAACGCAAGCCTTGGCACAAGCGGGGGAAGGCGCGCGGGGGGCGACTGCCTATGTTACGCTTGAGCCGTGCAATCATCACGGCCAAACCCCGCCTTGCAGCATGGCCTTGATTGAGGCGGGGGTGGCCCGTGTGGTCATCGCCCAAGATGATCCCGACCCGCGCACCGCAAGGCAGGGCATCGCGCGGCTGCGTCACGCGGGTATATCTGTGACGACCGATATTGCCGCGCCCGAAGCTGCGCAGGCCCATGCAGGGTTTTTCATGCGTGTGACACGCGGCAGGCCCTTGGTGCATTTGAAACTGGCAACAACGCTTGATGGCCGCATCGCAACGGCCAGTGGCGAAAGCCGCTGGATCACGGGCCCTGAGGCGCGGCGTATGACCCATGTCATGCGTGGCTGCCATGATGCTGTGATGATCGGTGCCGCCACAGCGCGGGCCGATGACCCTGACCTCACCTTGCGCGACATTGGCAGCCCGCATCAGCCGTTGCGCGTTATCCTTTCGCGCAGGTTAGATTTGCCGCGTGGGGGGCGCTTGCAAGCCTCTATCGTGAAGGCGCCGCTTTGGCTTGTCCATGGCCAAGACGCCTCGCATGAGGCCTGTGCCTATTGGGGCGAGGCAGGGGCGCATTTGATCTCGCTTGCCCAGTCCCAAGGGGGGCATCTTGAGTTGAACGCCGCATTGCAGGCGTTGGGGGATGTAGGTCTGACCTCCGTTTTCTGCGAGGGCGGGGGGGCTTTGGCCGCAGGTCTATTATCGGCGGATTTGGTGGATCGTCTTAGCGTATTTTCCGCAGGCAGCCTGATTGGTGCCGAGGGGAAGCCCGCGCTTGGTGCTTTAGGGATTTCTGAACTTGCCGCTGCACCACGGTTCTCGCGCCTTACCCATCATGCGGTTGGGGCGGATATTATCAGCCAATGGTCGCGCGTCTAAAACGCTTTGCGCAGACGATTGAGGCGATCCCACAAAAATCATACGCTCAGATGTTGGTTGCAGTAGGGCTAAATTGTGGCACAAATTTGGCGCAGCTTTTGGGCGCGCTCTTGCTCTAAGGTAGGGGCGGCGCTAGGCAGAGGGACAAAGAGGGTCTCAAACGAAAGGCAGGCCGATGTTCACTGGCATCATCACAGATATCGGAACGGTCACGGCATTAGAGCCGCGCGGGGATTTGCGTGCGCGCATTTCTACGCATTATGACACGACACGCATTGATATCGGGGCTTCGATTTCCTGTGACGGCGTTTGTTTGACGGTTGTGTCATTGGGTGAGGATTGGTTCGCGGTCGATATCTCGGCCGAGACCGTGTCGAAAACCACGATTTCGGACTGGGTCGAGGGGCATCACATCAACCTTGAGCGGGCCTTGCGCTTGGGTGATGAGATGGGGGGCCATATCGTTTCGGGCCATGTGGATGGCGTTGCTGAACTGATTGAAATGTATGACGAAGGCCAATCCACCCGTATGCGGTTTCGCGCGCCACGCGATTTGGCCGGATTTATCGCGCCAAAAGGATCGGTCGCGCTGAATGGCACATCGTTGACGGTGAACGAAGTGGAAGGCGATGTGTTCGGTGTGAATGTGATCCCCCACACGAAATCCGTCACTACATGGGGGGCAATGGCGGTGGGCGCGCGCCTGAATATCGAGATTGATATGCTCGCGCGCTACGTCGCCCGATTGCAGGATTGGAAAGGTTAACACCTCTCTGCGTTGACGCGCCGCGCGAAGCACCTTAGATGCGGCGCGACTTATGACAGATGATGCGCGCGCGAGATGCCGCGCCCCAAGGATTGATACAAGCCCGATGAGCACCCCGTCAGATGACACCCCCAGCCGAGCGACTGCCCCACAAAATGCGCGGCAGATGAAATCGGCAGCCCGTCTATACGCGGTGCAAGCCCTATTCCAGATGGAGCATTCTGGCCAAAGCGTGGATGCCGTGCGCCGCGAATTCGAGTCGCATCGCTTTGGTGCGGTTCTGGATGGTGAAGAAATGGCTGAGGGCAATATCGACCTCTTCACCCAGCTTCTTGAGGATGCTGTGGCGCGTCAGGCCAAGATCGACCAAATGACCGATCGTGCCTTGGTTGCAAAATGGCCGATTGACCGCATTGATCCCACCTTGCGCGCTTTGTTTCGCGCGGCTGGGGCGGAGTTGGTTGGGTCTGATACACCGCCCAAGGTCATCATCACGGAATTTGTTGATATTGCGCGGGCGTTCTTTCCCGAAGGGCGCGAACCAAAATTCGTGAACGCCGTGCTAGATCATATCGCCCGCGAAGCACGCCCCGAAGCGTTTTAACCGCTAAAGCCATGCGGCCGATCTGTCGCAGGAAACGCAGTTGCACTGGCGTTTCTTTGCGCTAACCTCTTTTTAGGGAATCCCAAATTATCCTGCAAAGGGAGGTGCGAGATGCCAGAAAATATCCGTTTCATTCTACGCCATGCGGCCATTGGTGCCGTGATTGCCTTTGCCTTTGTTGCGATGCTGTTGGGGTTCAACCTTGCCAATCTGCGTCATTTGGTTCTGAACAGCGCCGATGGGGTTCTTGCCGTTGTGATGCTCTATATCTTTTGCACCATCACCTTCGGTTCGGCGCAAATCGGGTATCGCATTATGACCCTATCCGATGATGACAAAGGCGATCAGGGTCGCCGTGATCGGGCCTTTACCCCCGAGATGCAGCCAATTCCCGTTCGTATCCGAGAGGATAAGCGCGGCAAAGTTTAAGGCTGAGGTGACGGAACCGCATCCACCGTAGAGGCGTAATTCCCGAGAGCCTGCATATACAGGTGGGTGCCAGGTAACGCGACCAGGGCCGTGACAGAGCCAGCTCCCTCGGAAATGATTAAGGCCACCGGAATGTTGCCACAGATACGAATGGCGCAGAACCGTCACCGCTTCACTTAGGTCTTTCCGTGGCTTTCGACAAGTGGGGCGGGATCAACCCAAGCCTTGCTTTTGTTCCGTATTTGTTCCAATCATATGGCTATGACTGCCTCTGATCCGCACCCGTCCGATTTAATGACTGCAGGCCAACGTCTTGCACGGGGGGTGTGTCGGCATTTTGCGCGGCTTGGTTTCACCACATTGGAGGAGTTTTGCCCCAAACGGGGCAAGCGCGTTGATGTCATCGCACTTGGGCCCAAAGGTGAAATTTGGATTATCGAGTGCAAATCAGGCGTGGCTGATTTTCGCAGTGACGGCAAATGGGACGGCTACCTCGAATGGTGTGACCGCTATTTCTGGGCGGTTGATGCCGATTTCCCAACCGAAATTCTGCCCGAGGATACTGGGCTGATCTTTGCGGATGATTACGATGCCGAAGTGATCCGCATGGGGCCAGAGGTGAAACTGGCCCCCGCGCGGCGCAAAAAGATCACGCATGATCTGGCGCAGACTGCCGCGCGGCGCTTGGCGCGGATGCGCGACCCGATGGGGCGTTATTGATTATTTGCGCGATTTGCGTGCGGCTTCGGCGGCGAGGCGCAATTCTTCGGCGATCTCATCTGCCTCGTCAGGATCGAAATCAAGCGGAAGGTCGACACCTTCGGCCTCGACATAGATGCGCACCATCCCAAGGCTTGTTGGCCCGATCTGTAGATTCGCGGCGATATCGCTTTCGCTATTGATACTCATCTCTTCCTCTCCAGATGACAAAAGGCACGGATGCATTGCCCCTTGCGGCAAAGGCCCTAATCCTTTGCGCCATGAATGACAATATCCGCGTCATCCACCCCTTGCAATCGCGGCGCGAGGGGGCTATTTCCGCCGACAGTGCCGCCTTAGCTCAGTTGGTTAGAGCGCTGGATTGTGGATCCAGAGGTCCCCCGTTCAAGCCGGGGAGGCGGTACCATCTCTATCTGCCAGTCTGTCGTTAGTCCGCGGTTGTTATTTCCAACCGTCCGATTTCGGCCATGGTGGTCGCGTCAAACACAATGATCTGCGCGCCCTGATCGACCACCGCAATCCACCCATCGCCAAAGGTCACGGCCGTTGCTGTGATCCCTTCGGGCAGGGTAAGGTCGGTTGGAAGGGTGATTTCATTTTGCGCGGGCTTTGGGAAACGGGTGACAAAAACCGAAACCACCGTTATCAGGCCCAAGATCATCACAAGGGTCAAAACCCAAACTATACGCTGCAGCCAGACCAGATGGGATGGCAGCGCGGCAGATTGGGGATCGTCACCTGAGGAAGGCGTGTTCATGGCGGAACTCCGCATCATTAGTTTCGAGATTGGGCCAGAGCCTGCACCTCGTCTTGATAAGGCACTTGGCCGCGATGTGCCAGAAGAAGCCGCGCTCAGCCGATCCCGCCTTGCCCGGTTGATTGCGGCAGGGGATGTCGCGATCAATGGCGCAACAATCACAGATGCCCGCGCGCGTGTTGTTGAGGGCGATCAGGTCACCATTCGTGTGGCCGAGGCGTCAGAGGTGGAAACCCGTCCTCAGGATATCCCGCTTGATATTTGCTACGAGGATGACGATCTGATTGTGGTGAATAAGCCCGCAGGTTTGGTTGTCCACCCCGCACCAGGCAGTCCTGACCACACGCTTGTGAATGCGCTGCTGCATCATTTTGGCGGCAATTTATCTGGGGTGGGCGGCGAAAAGCGGCCAGGCATCGTGCATCGCATCGATAAGGACACATCGGGCCTTCTGGTCATTGCGAAATCAGATCGTGCGCATCATGGGCTGGCCGACCAATTCGCCGCCCATAGTGCCGAGCGGCATTACATCGCGCTATGCCATGGCAGCCCTGACCCCGCTGATCCCCGCCTGCGCGGTGTGCGTGGCACAAGTTTTGAGGATGGTAATATCCTAAAGATCACCACCCAATTGGCGCGCCATAAAACTGACCGTCAACGTCAAGCGGTTCTGTTCCAAGGGGGGCGTCACGCCGTGACGCGTGTCAAACCCTTGCAAAGCTATCACGATGCCTTGGCCTTGATTGAATGCAGGCTAGAGACGGGTCGCACGCATCAAATTCGCGTGCATCTTTCCCATGCAGGTCACGCGCTTGTGGGGGACCCCGTCTATGGCGGGCGGCGTAGGGTTTCGGAAAAGCTGCTTGGGCCCGAGCTTGCGGGTGCCGTGAACCAATTTCCGCGTCAGGCGCTACACGCTGCCTCGCTTGGCTTTGCACACCCTGCCAGTGGCGAATGGATGCGCTTTGAGGCGGGTTTGCCCGAGGATATGGCAACCCTCGTCACCCGCCTTGAGGCAACCTTAGCTTAGCGCGCCAAGGCCAAACCATTTGCGCGGGGGTCGGTCGCGGCCTCAACCAAGCCGTCCACATGGGTGACAACAGCGCCCGCATGACCAACCAAATCGCTGTAATCGGGTAAGATTTCTGTCTCATGCCCCATATCGGAGAGGGCCGTGATCCAGCCAGGGTCAAACCGCGCCTCGAGTTTCAGAGAGGTCGTTGCATCGCCCCATGTTCGCCCCAACAGCCATCGCGGCGCGGTAACCGCCTGCTGCAACTCCTGACCCAGATAGGCATAGCGCGCAAAAATCGCCGCTTGGGTTTGTGGCTGCCCTTCGCCGCCCATCGTGCCATAGGCCATGACCCGCCCGTCTTCGAACACGGCCATTGCGGGGTTGAGGGTATGGAATGGCACTTTGCGCGGCGCGATTTGGTTCGGGCCATTGCCCATACCAAAGCCTGCACCACGGTTTTGGAAAAACACGCCCGTGTCGGGGCAGGTCAGGCCTGATCCAAATTCCCAGTAGACGCTTTGGATGAAGCTCACTGATGTGCCTTCAGCATCGCTGGCCCCCATCCAGATTGTATCACCGTTCTTTGGCTCATAGGGCCATGGCAATGCGCGCTTGTGGTCAATTTCCCCTGCCAGATCGTCTAGCACCTGATCTTGTAAGAACGTCTCCGGCGGTTGCCGCATGGCGCTGAGGTCACCCAATTCACGATTGCGCAGAATAAAGGCCTGCTTCGTGGCTTCGATCAGGGCGTGAATAGGCGCGACCCCTTCTTTGGCCCATGTTTGGATGCGATCATAAATCCCCAAAATCATCAGTGATGACATCCCTTGGGTGGGTGGGATCATGTTGTAAAGCATGGCTTTTGATGTCTTGACCGACAGCGGTGTCACAGCACGGGCGCTATATGCGGTGAAATCTTCAAGACGCAAAGGGCTGCCTTGAGCCTCAAGAAAGGCCGCGTGGGTTTTGGCCAAATCGCCGTGATAATAATCTTTAATGCCCTTTTGTGCGATCTGGCGCAGCGTTGCCGCCAAAGAAGGTTGTGTAAACCGCGCACCTGCAACAGGGATTGCGCCGCCAAACAGATAGGTATCCGCAAATCCAGGCACATCTTTCAGCCCGTCAATCTTATCTGCGATGCACTGGGATTGGTTGTTGCTGACAGGAAAGCCTGCTTCTGCGTGATAGATCGCATGCTCAAGAAGGCGAGACAGGGGCAGGGGGGTAGCGCTTGGAGCGGCTTCGAGCGCGGCGCGCCACCCATCCACTGATCCTGGAACAGTCAACGCGGCCTTGGCGCCGCGGGTGGGGATTGCATCGGTGAAACCTGCCGCCTCATACCATGCTTGGCTTGCCAACGCAGCAGAGTGGCCCCCTGCAAAAATCGCCTGCACAGGGGCATCTTTGCGTTTGATCAGCCAAAACCCATCGCCGCCGATCCCGTTCATATGCGGATAGGTCACGGCGATTGTTGCGGCCATGGCCACCATCGCTTCAACGGCGCTGCCGCCCTCGGCGAGAATATCCTGACCTGCCTGTGCGGCCAAATGATGGGGGGCTGTCACGGCGCCCCGAAATCCTTGTGTGGTGTTAAGCATGGTTTGTCCCTCGTCACGCGTTGAGCCTTAGCTTATGTCGCGGCTGCCTCGTGACAAGGGGTGGGGCGCATTGCGATCATATCCGCGTGAGCTTTGCTATAAATAACGGCAGTATGCCTTGTTTGCTGCTCGTTGCGGGGGTAGGCCTAGGGTCTTTGTGCACGCTTCCCCTTGAATGGGGAATAAAAATTCCCATCTGAGGTGAAGTTAATCATCGTTACATTCACGGTTTCTTAAAAAAATCGTGCAAATTAAGACGAACATCAGGGATCACATGCTTATGAGCAGCTATGCAAATCTTCCAGCACCTTCCCCCGAACAGGGGTTGAACCGCTATTTGCAGGAAATTCGCAAATTCCCCCTGCTTGAGCCCGAACAAGAATACATGTTGGCCAAGCGTTGGGTGGAAGATCAAGATACCGAAGCGGCCCATCAATTGGTCACATCGCATCTGCGTTTGGCGGCTAAAATTGCGATGGGGTATCGTGGGTATGGCTTGCCGCAGGCCGAGGTGATCTCTGAGGCCAATGTGGGCCTGATGCAGGCAGTCAAACGTTTTGATCCCGAAAAAGGGTTTCGTCTCGCCACCTACGCGATGTGGTGGATCCGCGCGGCGATCCAAGAATACGTCCTGCGCTCTTGGAGTCTTGTAAAACTTGGCACGACATCAGCACAGAAAAAGCTGTTCTTCAATCTGCGTAAGGCGAAGGCCCGTATCGGCGTGTTGGAGGAGGGCGATTTGCGCCCCGAGAATGTCGCCAAAATCGCCACAGATTTGGGTGTGACTGAGGATGAAGTGATCTCAATGAACCGCCGCCTGTCGGGCGGGGATGCCTCGCTCAATGCGGTGATTGGCAGCGATGGCGAGGGTGCCACGCAATGGCAAGACTGGCTTGAAGATGAGGATGCTAACCAAGCCGAAGATTACGCCGAGCGGGATGAGTATCAAAGCCGTATGGCCTTGATGGAGCAGGCCATGGAAGTTTTGAATGAGCGCGAGCGTGAGATTCTCGCGCAGCGCCGCCTACAAGATGTGCCTGTCACCCTTGAGGAACTGTCCGGAAAATACAATGTCAGCCGCGAACGCGTGCGCCAGATCGAGGTGCGTGCCTTTGAAAAGCTGCAAAAGAAAATGCGTGAACTGGCCGTTAAGGGCGGGATCATTCCCGCCTAACCTGCGTTCAGGCGGGTTCTGCGTTCAGGGCTGTGATGAGGGAGGTAAACGCCTCTTCAAGTCGCTGTTGAAGATGCCAGTAAAATGGTTTTTCGGCCCGCGCTCTGCCGCTGCCTATTTGCACCAAACTGCCGGTTTCAAGGGGGCCTTTGAGCATGTCATGTGGGGCCGCGACCCAGCCAAGGCCCAATTGTGCGCCAATCACTCAATCCCCAAGCGAGGGCATGATCCGCGCAGGGCCAAACGCATCATGCTTATTACCAAAATGTGCCTTGGCCCAAATATCGGGCAGAGATGATTTTGGCGCGGTGACCAGACGGGGGGCCTTTAGGATGGCTGCCTCTGGATAATTGCGCACCATTGCGGGGCTTGCGCAGGCGACAATTTCCATCGGGGGCAAACTATAGCGTGCTACACCTGAAATCGACAAAGGGCGGCTTGTGGTTTTTTGAGATTGGCGCATCATGCGCGCTATGACGACCACCCCACGCCTCAAAAAAGAAACAGCCACGCGCCCCGTGATTGGGATGGCGTGGATGCTGTTGACGGGCCTCTGTTTCGTTCTAGTGACGGCCTTGGTCAAACATGTTGGCAGTGATGTCCCGCCCGCACAATCCGCCTTTTTGCGCTATATTTTAGGCTTGGGTTTCTTGATCCCGATGATCCGCCCCATTTTGCGCGCGCGCCTGACGCGGGGGGATCTGGCGCTGTTTTCTTTGCGGGGCGTGTTGCACAGTTTGGGCGTGATTTGTTGGTTCTATGCGATGACGCAAATCCCCATCGCTGAAGTGACGGCGATGAACTATCTGAACCCTGTTTATGTCACTGTTATGGCAGTGCTTTTCTTGGGCGAGCGTATGGCGCTGCGCCGCGCGCTTGCGGTGCTTTTGGCCTTTGTTGGGGCGCTTGTGATCTTGCGCCCGGGCTTTCGCGAATTATCGATGGGGCATTCCGCGATGATTTTCACGGCCCTGTTTTTTGCAGGCGGCTATTTGGTCGCCAAGATCATGGCAGATCGGGTTGATGCAGCAGTGGTGGTTGGGATGCTGTCGGTCACAGTGACCATCGGCCTTGCCCCCTTTGCTTTTGCGGTTTGGATCACACCCACATGGGAACAGATTTTTTGGCTGTTCCTTGTGGCCTGTTTCGCCACGGCTGGACATTACACAATGACCTTGGCCTTTGCAGCTGCACCTTTGACTGTCACGCAGCCTGTGACCTTCCTTCAACTTGTATGGGCGACCACGATGGGGGCGGTCGTGTTTGGCGAGGCGGCCGATCCTTATGTGATTTTAGGTGGGGCGATTATCATTGGCTCTATTTCCTTTATCACATGGCGCGAAGCGGTCTTGAATCGCCGTCAAATCACGCCAGCGGTGCCGCAAACAAAGTAGGTGAATTTTGGATTGCCTGTTTCTTGGGCATCGCGCTTGTTTTTTGCACAAGCGCGCACCAACCTGCCACGCTGCAATGCAGAAAGGGCGACCATTTCATTGTTCCTTTACATTGATCTGCTTCAGTCAAACCAAAGGAGTTGCGGTGAATGTCTGACTGGTTGCAGGGCTATGGTGCGGTGATTTTTGGTGGGCTTGGCACATTGGCCGATTGTGCAGAGCTTGACCTTGCCGCGTGGAACGCGGCCTTTCGTATCCATGGGTTAGATTGGTTCTGGTCATGGAAAACATATGCGTCCCTGACCCATGAGGTAGGGCATCGTCATTTGGCAGCGGCCTATGCGGCGCTGCATGGTGAAGATCATCGTGCTGATGCACTTGATGCGACCCACCAGAAAATCTTTGCAGCGAAACTGGCTCAGAACATTCACTTGCGTTCGGGTGTGCGCGATGTGCTGCGTGCTGCGGCCCATGGGGGGCGGGGTCTTGGCTTTGTCTCGCGCTCGGATTTGATGCCTGTGCGCGCGCTTTTGGGGGCAACGGCCCGTGCCCGCGAAGGAATTTCCTTTGACGCTGTGATCCTGCGCGGCGATGTCACCCGCCACGCCCCCCATCCTGAGGCCATGCAAAGCTGCATCAGGGCGCTAGAGGTTCCAGCAAACAAGGTTTTGGTAATCGTTGATCGCGGTGCCGCGGCCTATGCCGCGCAAGATGCGGGGTGCCATGTGGTGGGCTTTCCCAGCCGTTTGGCCGAAGAGGGCGAATTTCCTGCTGACCTGCCCTTGCTGCATGTTTTGGATATTACAAAATTGGTCAGACCCAGCGCTGACGGGCAGGGCCAACACGCCGCTGAATAAGGTGCAAAAAAGGCTGGCCACATGGCCAGCCTTTTTTAATTCTCATGCGGGCAGGTCAGATCACAGTTGATCCATGATCTCGTCAGGAATTTCAAAATTCGCTGTGACGGTTTGCACATCGTCATCATCTTCAAGCGCATCAATCAGCTTCATCAGCTTCTGCGCCCCGTCAAGATCAAGCGGTGTTGTCGTCTGGGGGCGCCAGACCAATTTGGTGCTTTCCGATTCCCCCAATTGATCTTCAAGGGCGGTCGAAACATCCGACAGGTCGGTGTCGGCGCACCAGATGATATGACCATCTTCGCTGCTTTCGACATCCTCGGCCCCGGCCTCAATTGCGGCCATCATGACGCTATCCGCATCCCCTGCAGAGGCGGGATAGCTGACCTGACCTTTGCGGTCGAACATAAAGGAAACCGACCCTGTTTCGCCCAAATTCCCGCCATTCTTGCTAAAGGTCGAACGCACATTTGATGCGGTGCGATTGCGGTTGTCTGTCATGGCTTCTACGATGACCGCAACGCCATTGGGGCCATAGCCTTCGTAACGGATTTCTTCGTAATTCTCCGCATCGCCGCCTTGCGATTTCTTGATCGCGCGCTCAATCACGTCTTTCGGCACCGAGCTTGACTTCGCTTCTTTCACGGCAAGGCGCAAACGTGGGTTTTTATCAGGATCGGGGTCGCCCATCTTCGCGGCAACGGTGATTTCCTTTGCCAGCTTAGAAAACAGCTTAGAGCGCAGCTTGTCCTGCCGCCCTTTGCGATGCTGAATATTCGCCCATTTTGAATGGCCTGCCATGGCATGCGTCCTTGTGTTTGAAACTCGCGCGGGGTTTTAGCCCTGCGGCCCAGATTGCGCAAGCGCGGCTTTCGGGATGATCAGCGAATGGGGGCAACGGGGCGGGGTGATACAAATTCGTAGGTCTGGCCCCGCGCATCGGTGATGGTCACGCTTGCCACCGGGGGAAGCTTGGCTTCGGGTGCCACGGATTTGACCACCAATTCGACCACGCGGCGCAAGATATTGCTGCGCGGGTCAATCTCAACCACATAGCCAAAGCCATCAGGGCAGCCCTCAAGCGCCCCTTGCCACAGCGTCACATCCCCTTCGGGCGCGGTTACGGTGCAGGTCGTTCCATCACTCATTCGCACCTCTAGGTCACCACGCGAAAGGCGGATGTCCGTAGGGTTTGGGTTCACTTGGGAAAGCGCGCAAGCACAGAGCGCAAAAACCAAAGGCACAAGTGCAAAATTGCGTGTGATCAAGAACCATCCTTTTCACAGTGGCCAAAGCAGAGGAATGGTCAAACAGACCACGACACCTAAGGATATATTCAAAGGGATACCCACTTTGAGATAGTCGGTAAAGCGATAGCCCCCAGGCCCGTAAACAAGCATATTGGTCTGGTATCCAATCGGTGTCGCAAAACAGGCAGAGGCTGCAATCATCACCGCCACGACCAAGGGGCGCGGATCCACCCCGATCGTCTGCCCAAGTGCGATGGCAATCGGGGCCATAATCACGGCGATTGCGTTATTGGACACCAGTTCCGTCAGAAGTGTTGTGATGAAATAGATTGTCCAAATCAGAACCACGGGCGGCACATTTTCAAGCCAAGGGGCAAGACTGCCAACCAAAAGCTCGATGGCGCCCGTGTGTTCAAGCGCTGCGCCAACAGCCAGCATGGCGAAAATCAAAGCCAAAAGCCGCCCTTCGACAAAAGAGAACGCTTCCTCTGCGTCAATGCAGCGTGCAATCAGAACCACGGCCATGGCTAAGACGGCCAAGGGCAAAATAGGGGCCAAATTCAGCGCGGCCAAAACCACGATGCCTGCCATAGCCAACAGCGCGATTGGAGCTTTCTCGCGGCGATAGGGGCGTTCGGACGGGGTTGAGACATCGACCATGTCCATGTCAGCTGCAAGGCGTTGGATGTCGGCGGGATCGCCCTCCAACAACAGGGTGTCGCCCACTTGCACGACCAAATCATCTAATTGCCGACCGATATTTTGGTTCCGCCGATGCGCTGCCAATGGGTAAACGCCATAGCGCCGCCGCAGGCGCATAGACCCGAGGGATCGGCCCACCATGCGGCACCCAGGTGTAATCAGAACCTCAACAGTGGTGGTTTCCACCGAAGACAGCTTATCAATCGTGCGCAGCTCTTTTGAGCTTTGCATCCCCAACAGCTCGGCCATCTCGGTGCGCAAAACCACGCGATCGCCCAACTGTAACGTGACCCCGTCCATGTTGCGCCGCAGCGAGGCATCCCCGCGCAAAACGTCAATCAAACGCACCCCGTCTCGGGTAAACAGCTCGACCTCGGTGACATTTTGCCCGATCAGCGCACTGTCTTCTGGAATGGCCACTTCGGTAAAGAATTTCATTTTGGCCCGATTGCCGCCCAAAAGCGTGGCCATAGAGGCGCGATCAGGCAGCAGATGCCGCCCGATTAAGGCAAGGTAAATCATGCCCCATGCGACCACGACAAGGCCAAGCGGGGTTACCTCAAAAATCGTGAAAGGCTCTAATCCCTGACTGCGCGCCACCCCATCGACCAAAAGATTGGTTGATGTGCCGATCAATGTCAGCGTGCCCCCCATGATTGCGGCATATGAAAGCGGGATCAAAAGTTTAGACGCAGATTGTTTGAGGATTTTCGCGACCTGCACGAAAATCGGGATCATGATGACCACAATGGGCGTGTTGTTGATAAAGGCCGAGGCCAAAGCCGCAAAACCAAGCAACAGCGTCACCGCCAATTTCGGATGCGTTTTGGCCGTGCTTTCCGCCAAACGCGTCACCCGATCAAGCGACCCTGTTCGCACCAAAGCCCCCATGACAATGAACATGGCCGCAATTGTCCATGGTGCGGGGTTCGACAAAACCGCCAAACCATCACTATAGGGCAAAAGACCCGTGATCAGGAGCAGGCCAACGACACCAATGGCCACCACCTCGGTCGGGTAGGTCTCGCGCAGGAATAGGATGAACATCCCAACCAAAATGATCAGGGTTGTAATCGCCTCACCCGTTGGTGTCAGTCCCAAGTCTAGCATTGGCACCCTCGCTTGTGCAGGCCAAGGTCAGCCCGCCCACAGCCCCATCTTCCCCATCTGATCAGGAGAGCGCAAGCACCCTATTCACGCAGTTGCCTGAGACAGCTTGCCGCCGACCCGCACCGCGCGCGCGACAGTGGCGCGGCCTGTGCGGTCATCGGTTTCAATGTATATCCCTGATAGGGTCGCCTCACCGAGGGCGGGGCTAAAACGCTCTTTTGGGATATGGGTCAAGAAACGGCGCAGCGGTTCGGCCTTATCCATCCCGATCACGCTGTCATAATCGCCGCACATCCCCGCATCTGTTTGATAGGCGGTGCCATTTGACAAGATCATCGTGTCTGCGGTCGGCACATGGGTGTGGGTGCCTACAACAAGGCTCGCGCGGCCATTGCAGTAATGGCCCATGGCCATCTTCTCGGATGTCGCTTCAGCGTGGAAATCCACAATGACCGCCTGCACCATGCCGCCCAAAGGATGCGACTTTAGGATCGGATCAAGGGCTGAGAAGGGATCATCATAGGGGTGTTTCATGAACACCTGACCCAAGGCCTGCGCAACCAATACTTTGCGCCCACCCGGTGCTGTGAAAATACGCGCGCCCTGTCCAGGCGCCGCTTTCGAGATATTCAGGGGCCGTATCACGCGCGGCTCATTTTCGATAAAGCCAAACATATCCTTTTGATCAAACGCATGATCGCCCAAAGTTATGCAATCAACCCCAGCCGCCAGAATATCTTTCGCATGCCCACCCGACAGTCCCATGCCCGAAGTGGCGTTCTCGCCATTCACAACAACGAAATCAAGTTTCCAGTCTTCGCGCAGACGCGGCAGATGGGTGGTGATGGCGGCGCGCCCCGCGCGGCCCATCACATCTCCTAAGAAAAGGCATTTCATGGGGAAACCCCTAGTCCCCTTTGGTGTTTTGCGCAAGCGCAGCATGGTGGAGGCCGCTTTCGGTGACGACCACATCCAAGGGTTGATCTGTTGGCTCAACGGGCAAGCCGCCAAATCGTTGGGCACTATAGGCAAAGCCAATCGCGCGCAAATTAGGCTTTGCTGCGCGCAGACCTTCTAGGCTGCGGTCGTAAAACCCGCCTCCATACCCAAGGCGCTGACCATGATCGTCAAAACCGACCAAAGGAACAATGACGATATCAGGGATCAGGCTTGCCCCTTCTGGCGGGATTTCTGCGCCAAAGTCCCCCGTGATCAACGGGCCATCATAAGCCCATTCTCGAAACAGCAGCGCTGCATCCTTGGCCACGATTACGGGAAGGCAGAGGCGATTTTTCTGCCCCAAACGTGCCATTGCAGGGCGGGGGTCTATTTCCGTGCGGATGGGCATGTAGGCGGCGATGATTGCCCCCTCGACTGGCCCGATTTCAGCCAAAAGTCGCGCGGTCGCGGCCTCAGGCGCAGGCCCTAATTCGGTATGGGCCAATTTACGCGCGGCGAAGGCAGATTTGCGCAAGAGCGCCTTGTCATCCGGGGTTGTCATTTTTGCCTCTTGCCTTTGCGCCGAAATCTTCATTCAACACGATCATAAGGTTGTGCAAGAGCGCAAGGATGTTTGCGCGCGACCATAACCCTGCATAAAGGCGACTTGAAGATGATGATGGTATTAGATCACGTGGCAATCGCCGCAGAAGACTTGGCTAGCGCTGAGGCAGAATTGACCGCGGCCCATGGCCTGACCTTTCAAGGCGGCGGTCAGCATATGGATATGGGCACTCATAATCGCCTGATTGGGCTTGGGCCTTCGGAATATTTGGAACTGATTACCCCGTGCCCAGACATTCCCGCACCTTCGCAACCGCGTTGGTTTGATTTGGATCGGTTCTCTGGCGCGCCGCGGGCGCGGTCTTGGGTCTGCGCAGTGACAGATTTGGACGCTGTTTTAGCGCAAATTCCCTTTCCTGTGGGCAAGGTCTGGAATTTGGGCCGTGGTGATCTGCGGTGGCGCATGACGATCCCTGAAGATGGGATTTTGCCGTTTGATGGCCTGTTCCCTGCGCTGATCGAATGGCAATCGGGCGGCCATCCTGCAACGCGCCTAAATGAGGTTGGGGTGCGGCTTGAGGCGCTCGCGCTAGAAACGCCACAGGCAGAGGCGCTTCGGGCCGCGCTTGCGCCTCTTTTTGCGGATACCCGCCTGTCTATCGCCAAGGCGGACGCGCCTAAGATTTCCGTAACGCTTGCGACCGAAACTGGCACTGTGGTTCTTTAAATTTTGGTTCTCTCAACAATCGACACCTTCAAAATGACCCTAGAAATTTGTCCCGCCCGTGCCGCACATATTCCTTCGATCCTTGAGATCTGGAACCATGTGATCCGTGACACGGCCTATACATTCACAATCACGCTCAAGACGGTTGAAGATGTGGAACATATTCTCACCGATCAATGCGCGCTTGTGATGGTCGAAGGGGCGCGGGTCATTGGGTTCGCGCGCTTTGGCCCGTTTCGTGGGGGGGATGGTTATAGGTTTATCGCAGAACATACGATCTTAATGGCCCCATCGGCGCGCGCATGCGGGCTCGGCCCCCGCCTCCTATCGGCGCTTGAGGACGAAGGGCGAAAGGCAGGCATCGCGCGTTTCGTTGCGGGTATTGGTGGCGAAAATGACATCGCGCAGAAATTCCATAAATCGATGGGATATACCGAAACGGGGCGGATGCCGCGCATGGGGTGGAAATTTGAACGCTGGCACGATCTGGTCTTGATGCAGAAAGATCTTTGAGTGGTGGCAAAAGCCCAAAAAACTCTGACAAGCCCTGCCAAACAAGCTATGGCTAGGCCCATGTCGATCTGGGCCAAAATAACGGATGCCATATCCGCCCTCGCCCGTGGTGAAAGCCTCTCGGTTCTGTTCGAGCGCCTGCGCCGTCCGCCCGAGCGCAGTGTGGCCTTTACCATCGCAGTCATCGCGCTTGGGGCAAAAATGGCCAAGGCGGATGGTCATGTCACCCGTGATGAGGTCGCAGCCTTTCGGCAAGTGTTCCATATTCCTGCGGCCGATACTGCCGCCGCTGCGCGTGTTTTCAACCTAGCGCGCGAGGATGTAGCAGGATTTCAGGATTACGCGCGCCGCATCGCACGGATGTTTGAGCCCGCCGCGCCAATTTTAGAGGATCTGCTTTCAGGTCTGTTTCATATCGCCCAAGCCGATGGTCACTATCACCCCGCTGAAGATGAATTTTTGGCGCGAGTTGCCGAGATTTTTGGAATTTCGCCTACGCGGTTTTCGGCCCTGCGCGCAACATTTATCCCAGATGCGCCACAAGACCCTTTTGCAATTTTGGGCATATCCCCTGAGGCCAGTGCAGAGGATATTCGCAGCCGCTATCGCGCGCTTGTGCGGGAAAACCACCCAGACCAGATGCAGGCCCGTGGCGTGCCACCCGAAGCGGTTAACCTTGCTGCTCATAAAATGGCGGCGATCAACCGCGCCTATGACGAGATTGTAAAATCCCAGACCCGACAGGGGGGATAGATGCGCTTCGCCAGCTACAATGTCGAATGGTTTGATGCGCTGTTTTCGGATGATGGCAGCTTGCTTGAAGATGGCACATGGTCATCGCGCTATAAAATCACCCGCGCGGATCAAGTGCGGGCCTTGGGGCGGGTTTTCATCGAGCTAGATGCCAATGCGGTGATGATCATCGAAGCCCCAGACACCAAGAAATCCCGCGACACAGTGCGTGCCCTTGAAAATTTTGCGGCCCGATTTGAGTTGCGCTGCCGTAAGGCTATCAAAGGGTTTGATAACGACACACAACAGCAAATTGCGCTTTTGTATGATCCTGATCAGATGGATGTGCACCATGATCCCGCAGCAAGCGAGGCCGCGCCGCGGTTTGACGGAAAATTCCGAATTGATCTCGATATTGATGCGCGCGCCGATGTGATTGGCTTTTCCAAGCCGCCGCTTGAGGTCGCAGTAACAACCGCCAAAGGCGCAATGCGCATGATCGGTGTTCATGTGAAATCCAAAGCCCCGCATGGGGCTCGTAGCCCCGAGGAGGTGATGCGCCTCGCCATCGCCAATCGGCGCAAACAACTGGCCCAAGCGATCTGGTTGCGTGCCCGTGTTGATGACCATTTAGCCGCAGGTGATCCCTTGATTGTGATGGGCGATTTCAATGACGGGCCAGGTTTGGATGAATATGAAAAACTGTTTGGGCGCTCCTCGCTTGAGGTTGTTTTGGGCTGCGATCTGCCGCGGGCGCAACAATTGTTTGATCCGCATGCCGCGCGCGCGTTGCAAAGCCTGACTGCGGCAACACAAACCAGCGCGCGGTTTTATATCCCAGAGGAAAAACGCTATCTGTCAGCGCTGCTAGATTACATCATGGTTAGCCCCGATTTGCGCGCAAAACGGGGGCAGTGGCGCATCTGGCATCCGTTCGAGGATGCCGCCTGCTATGCGGATATTGATCTGCGCACAGCGCTGTTGGTGGCATCCGATCACTTCCCCGTTGTGGTTGATCTTGACCTTTAACTTGGCGCCCTGAGAGGAAATCTGCGCCTTAGGGGTTGAGGGCGCGGGGTTTGCACCGCATATCTTGGGAAAGATATTTCGCAGTTTATCAAAGGCAGTGACATGACCCATCATACTGATCCCCGCCAATTCGATGCCCAGTCCGAGACAGGTGGCGGGGCATGGGCGGATTTGCCCGAATGGGATTTGAGCGACCTTTACCCATCGGTTGATGCCCCAGAACTCAAACGCGACATGGAATTTTTGACCAAAGAATGCGCGGCATTTGCCGCGGATTACGAGGGCAAATTGGCCAATCTCGATGCCAAGGCCATGATGGACTGCGTGCTGCGCTATGAAAAGATCGACATGGTGGCAGGGCGGATCATGTCCTTTGCAGGTTTGCGCTATTACCAAAAAACCACCGATGCAGGCCGCGCAAAATTCATGTCCGATTGTCAGGACAAGATCACCAATGCGACCACTGCGCTGGTATTCTTTAGCCTTGAATTTAACCGTTTAGACGAAGCCCATCTTGAGGCGTTGTTGGCTGCGAATGCCGAACTGGCGCGGTATCGCCCCGTCTTTGATCGGATGCGCGCGATGAAGCCCTATCAGCTGTCTGACGAGATGGAGAAATTTCTGCATGACCAATCGGTCGTGGGGGCGGCTGCATGGAACCGTCTTTTTGACGAAACGATCGCAGGCATGAGCTTTGAGGTGGATGGCGAAGTGATGGGGATTGAGGCCACGCTCAATTGCCTATCTGAGCAGAACCGCGCCAAGCGCGAGGCGGGTGCGCGCGCATTGGTAAAGGGGTTCGCTGCGCAATTGCCCCTCTTTGCGCGGGTGCACAACACTTTGGCCAAAGAAAAAGAGATCGAGGATCGGTGGCGCAAATTGCCCTCCGCGCAGGCGGCACGGCATTTGGCCAACCATGTCGAGCCCGAGGTGGTCGAGGCGCTGCGCAACGCGGTCGTGGCGGCCTATCCGCGCCTTTCGCACCGCTATTACGCGCTTAAGGCCAAGTGGCTGGGCCTTGAAACTTTGGAGGTCTGGGATCGCAACGCGCCGCTGCCGATGGAGGATGAGCGCATCGTGCCATGGATCGAGGCGCGCCGTATTGTGACCGAGGCTTATTCAGCCTTTGATCCGCGCATGGCCGAATTGGCCGAGCCGTTTTTCACCGATGGTTGGATTGACGCGGCGGTGAAAGAGGGCAAAGCGCCCGGTGCCTTTGCGCATCCCACTGTGGCCGATGCCCATCCTTATGTGATGCTCAACTATCTGGGGAAACCGCGCGATGTGATGACCTTGGCGCATGAATTGGGCCACGGGGTGCATCAGCGTCTGGCGGCAGGGCAGGGCGAATTGTTGTCCTTCACGCCTTTGACCTTGGCGGAGACGGCAAGCGTTTTTGGCGAGATGCTGACCTTCCGCAGAATGTTGTCTGAGGCCAAAGATCAAGCTGCGCGCAAGGTTATGTTGGCGGGCAAGGTTGAGGATATGATCAACACAGTCGTGCGGCAAATTGCGTTTTATGATTTTGAATGCAAACTCCATGCGGCGCGGCGCGAGGGGGAGTTGACCCCTGACGATATCAACGCGCTTTGGATGAGCGTCCAGGCCGAAAGCCTTGGGCCTGTGTTTAACTTCATGGAAGGCTATGAAACCTTCTGGGCCTATATCCCGCATTTCGTGCATTCGCCCTTCTACGTATATGCCTATGCCTTTGGCGATGGGCTGGTGAACGCACTTTATGCGGCCTATGAAGAGGGCCAAGACGGGTTCGAGGAGAAGTATTTTGATATGCTAAAGGCAGGCGGATCAAAGCATCACAAAGAACTGCTTGCGCCCTTTGGGCTTGACGCCTCTGACCCTGCGTTTTGGGATAAGGGCCTGTCGATGATTGAAAGCATGATTGATGAGCTAGAGGCGATGGAATAACCCCGCGCCACCACAGCCAAAGAAAAAGGGGCCGCGCGGATGCGTGGCCCCTTTTTTCTTACCCCGCCTTGACGCGGATTGCGTCAATCGTTGCTTGGGTTTCTACCGCATCCTCAAGTCGCCATTTGAGCGCGGCACCATCCAAAATGGCCGCATTTAGATTTTCCACCTGCAACACATATTGATTGACCTTGGGGAAGCGGATTTCGCGGCGCTCCATCCCTGTTTCAATCACGAGGCGGGCCTGGTCGAACACGCCCGCATTATAGGGGGTTGGGACGCGTAAAACCCCATCGCTGCCGTGGAAGGTGACCTCTTGGAACGGGTGCATCCGCATTGAGGTGAGCCATTGCGCATCAAACCCATCAAAGCCTGCACGCGCCTCTGCGGTAACTTCACAATCGCCCTCATATTCGATTTTCGCGTCATAAATCTCGCGTAAGGTTCCACCTGTTGCAAAACGGGTCGAGCCGATGGTGTAAACCCCGATATCGGGCAATGATCCCCCACCCATGGCCGCCTTATTGCGGATGTTCTGGGTATCGGCCGCATTGTTATAGGTAAAGGCTGCACGCGCGCGCTGCAGCTGCCCCAATTGGCCCGATGCAATAATCTCTCGGGCCATTTGCCATTGCGGGTGATGCACGATCATAAAGGCCTCGCTTGCAACCAGACCTGATTTATCTCGGGCTTCGATCAAAGGTTGGATTTCGGGCGCGGTCATTGCGGTTGGTTTTTCAACCAAAACATGCTTGCCCGCTTGGAGGGCTTTGATCCCCCATTCAACATGCATCGTATGGGGCAGCGGAATATAGACCGCGTCAATCATCGGATCCACCAAGAGCGCGTCATAGCTGTCATGCACCTTCAGGTCAGGGGCGATCTGAGTAAAGGGCGCGGCCTTGTCGACATCGCGCGTGGCAATTCCCGCCAAACGCCCACGCCCCGCCAGATGCAGCGCAGGTGCCATCTCGTTTAGTGCAAAATTGGATGCGCCCAAAATGCCCCAATTGACGTAATGTTCCATTCTGTCCCTCCCTTATATGCCGAAACCCTAGCGCCAAGCTGTGGCGCATGCAAAGTGCAATCATTTGATTTAGCGCAAAGACTGCTGCCTGTCTGGGGATTTACATGGGGCGTGACTGTAATGGTAAAAGGACGCGAACCGATGTCGAACACCCCGCATGAACTGGCCGAAGATTTTCCGCAGGATGCTGAGAAAATCCATGAGCTGAAAACCCAAAACGCGCACTTTGCAAAACTGGCGGCTGACTATCACGAGGTGAACCGCGCCGTGCATCGTGCCGAGACAGGTGTTGAGCCATTGGAAGAATTGGCTGAAATGGCGCTACGCAAGGAGCGGATGCGTCTCAAAGACGAAATCGCCGCCATGTTGGCGGCGGCGTGATCGAAGATTGAAAATTTGGGGGCGGGCCTGATTGGCCCCCCGTCTTAGCCCTCAGCAGTGCCTTCGACCTGCGCCTGAAACCGTTCAAAGAATTGATCAGCCATTTTAGTGGCAAAGCTATCAATCAAGCGCGAGCCAAGTTGCGCGATTTTACCGCCAACTTTGGCCTCAACCTCATAGGTCAGTTCGGTGCCACCGCCCTCGGCATCGGATAAGGCCACTTTCGCGCCCCCTTTGGCAAAGCCCGCAACACCGCCTTTGCCTTCGCCTGTGATCGTGTAGCTTTCAAGCGGAACGATATCGGAAAGCGTGACCTCGCCCCTAAAGGTTGCTGAAACAGGCCCAACCTTCTGTTTGACTGTAGCGGCGAAGCCTTCCTCAGGGCTGCCTGTCAATTCCTCGCATCCTGGGATGCACGCCTTGAGCACCTCGGCGGAATTCAGCGCCGCCCAAACGGTTGCGCGGTCTGCGTTCAAAATACGAGAGGCTGCTAATTCCATGGATGTCATCTCCGTCACTATGTTGCGAAAACCCTATATCCCAGGGCGGTCAGCCGTCAATTCTGCATGGTCTAAGTTTCGAGGCGATAGGGCAGTGTGCCGCGTTCATGCGGATCAACGCGCAGTTTTCCTTCGAGAGGCGGCACAGAGCGTTGGTGACAATTTTGCCGTTCGCAAATGCGGCAAGAAATCCCGATGGGCTGATAGGCCCCATCATCATCCAAGGGCATGCCATCGGCATAGATCAATTCCTTGGCATGTTTCACCTCGCAGCCCAAAGAGATCGCAAAGCGGCGCAGCGGTGCGCCCCATGCCCCGCCTGATTTCGAAACATCCCGCGCCAAAATGAAATAGCGCACCCCGTCAGGCGTTTCGGCCAATTGACGCAAGAATTGGGTAGGTGTTTCAAAAGCCTGATGGACATTCCACAAAGGGCAAGCCCCGCCAAAGCGCGCGAATTGAAAGCGTGTCGCAGAATGGCGCTTGGTGATCGTGCCTGCTTGATCGACACGGGTAAAGAAAAACGGCACCCCTTTGGCCCCTGGTCTTTGTAGGGTGGCCAGACGATGGGCAACTTGTTCAATTGAAGCGCCAAACTGGATCGACAGGCGTTCTAGATCATGGCGGGTGGTGCGCGCGGCCTCGGCAAAACGGGTATAGGGCATTAACACAGCGCCCGCGAAATAATTGGCCATGCCGACTTGGGCAATGGCGCGGGCTGTCTCCGATTGGAACCGCGCGAAATCAAGCGTTGCGTCCAACAACTGCGCCTGCCCCAAAAGCGCGTATTGATGCAGCAATTGAAAGCGCTGTGTTTCGGGCGCGGCGCGTGGCGACAGCGTTAAAACGCGGGTTTCGGTGTCATAGCGGCGCAATCCCTGATCTGTCGCGCGCCGAATTGTGACGCCTTGCGCGGCCAACATGGCCTCGGTATGCGCGGCCAGGTCCCCTTGCGCTTTCGCGGCAAAACGTTCGGCGGCATGATCCACGGCATCAATGTAATTGTCGCAATAATGGAAGAAATCCCGCACCTCCTCCCAAGGCGAGGGGGCAGCGCCGCTGCCATCGCGCCCCAATGCCTCATCCAAGGAGGCGAGGCGCTCTTGTGCCTGACGATAGGCGCGATGCAGGGATAGAAAACTACGGGCAAGCGCGGGCGCGTTTGAGGCGGCCAGCCTTAGATCGGTCAGCGCAGGTTGGCCATCCGTGAAAACGGGGTCTGCCAAGGCCTCGCGCATATCAGAGATCAGGCGTTCCGCATCGCCCGAGGTCAGTTCAGTCACATCAAAACCAAATTCCTGCGCCAAGGCCAAAACAACCACAGTCGAAAGCGGGCGGTTGTTGTTTTCCATTTGGTTCAGATAGGGCAAGGAAATGCCAAGCTTGGCCGCGAAGTCCTTCTGCGTCAGTTCAAGCCTTTGACGCAATTCGCGCAATTTCGCGCCAACATAGAGCTTGCGTGTATCTTGGCCATTCGCGCGCATGGATTTGCCCCTTGGTTGGCTTTGCAAACCCTATTTTGCCAATTTGCAAGATTGCGCGCAAGCCTCACACGCGGGCACGGATCCCCTGATAGGCGAGAGCGGCGATCCCGCCAACAGCGGCAAGGCTCAGTGATGGATCACTTTGCCATTGCGAGACAATCACGCCAACCAAGGCCCAGATCACGGCTATCGGATAGGTGATGACCCTGAGCCGCGTGGTCAAGGCGGAGGCGGTGGCAAGCGCCCCCAAAAGACCCGCCCAACTTGCGATCTCGCGGGGCACTATGCCAAAGCCCGTTAAGGTTGTTGCAAGCGCCACAAACCCTGCCGCCGAGAGCCACCCCGCGTATAGGCCCAAAGGCGCCCGCGCCCATGAAGTTGGGCTTATCGGTGCGCGCAAACAGGCCAGAACGGCGGTGATCAGCATGACGAAGATAAGGATCGTGGCCCAAATCGGACTGCGCAGCGCCACCTCAATCCAGATTGCGCCAATGCCTGCGCTAACGATCAGGTGCCAGCGCATGGCATCCCAGTTTGGATTGTTGGCGTGACGCCACAGCCCATAGCCCGCGCTTGCAATCAGCCACAGGTAAATGACCCCCCAAATCGCAAAGGCATAGCCCGCAGGTTGCACAGGCGGGGTGCTGACATCATAGGGCAGGGTTGCGGGGTCAAATCCTGTGAAAGGCGCGGTTAAAAGCGGCGCGCCTGCAAAGGCCAAAACCAAGACCAGCGTGACAGCGGCACGCAATGTTATGGGGTTTAGGCCAGAGTTAGCCAAGCGTGCCATCCGCCAAAAGCCGTGTTTTGCTGCCCAAATAGGGGTGCAGCGCCGCAGGCAGGGTGACGGAGCCATCTGCCTCTTGCCCATTTTCAAGCACTGCAATCAAACAGCGCCCAACCGCAAGGCCAGAGCCGTTGAGGGTATGCACAAATTCAGGCTTGCCGCCGCCTGATGGGCGGAAGCGCGCATTCATGCGGCGTGCTTGAAAATCTCCGCAGCTTGAGACTGAGGAAATCTCGCGATAGCAATCCTGACCCGGAAGCCATGCTTCGATGTCATAGGTGCGCACCGCGCCAAAGCCCATATCGCCCGTGCAGAGCGTGACAGTGCGATAGGGGATATTGAGCGCCTCTAAAATGCCCTCAGCACAGCGCAACATCCGCTTTTGTTCATCATCCGAGTGATCGGGATGCGTGATCGAAACCATTTCAACTTTTTCGAACTGGTGCTGACGCAGCATTCCCGCCGTATCGCGCCCTGCGCTGCCTGCTTCAGACCGAAAACACAGGGAATGCGCGGTATAGCGCATTGGCAATGCGGCCTCCTCCACAATTTCGCCTGAGACGATATTGGTCAGCGTCACCTCGGAGGTTGGGATCATCCACCAGCCATTGGTGGTTTCATAACTGTCGTCCCCGAATTTCGGCAATTGGCCCGTGCCGAACATTGTTTCAGGGCGCACAAGGACAGGGCCGTTCATTTCAGTCAGGCCGTTTTGATCGACATGGGTGTCGAGCATGAATTGCGCCAAGGCGCGGTGGATCCGCGCCACAGCACCCCCAAGCATCACAAAGCGCGAGCCTGACAGTTTTGCGGCTGTCTCAAAATCCATGCTTGGCGCAACAGAGGCCAACTCAAAATGCTCTACAGGTTTGAAATCAAAGCTGCGCGGGGTGCCCCATTTGTGCAATTCCACATTGTCATTCTCATCCGCCCCATCGGGCACATCAGCGGCGGGCGCGTTAGGGATCGTGGCCAGCATATCGCGCAAAGCCGCATCACGGGTCTTGGCCTCGTCCTCAAGGCGGGCAATCTCGTCTTTCTTTTCTGCAACAAGGGCGCGCAGGCGCTCGAATTCAGCCTCATCACCGCGGGCTTTGGCCGCCCCCACATCTTTTGATGCGGCATTGCGTTCGGCCTGCGCCGCCTCGGATGCCGTGATGCAGGCGCGCCGTGCCTCGTCCAACGCCAGAATTTCCGCAGATAGTGGGGCGAGACTGCGGCGCGCAAGGTTTGCGTCAAATTGTGCAGGGTTTTCACGAATGGCGCGGATGTCATGCATTGGATTTGCCTTTATCTCAGAACGGGGCGCAGGTTCCCTTTTGGGCGGTATGCAATATTGCGCGGCGCGGGGAAAGGGGGTGTTACAATTCTTGGCGCCCCAGGGGCTGACAGCACTGCATCTTATACCCATATAGGGCGCGATGGCAGGATTGCCGCAGGGCGCAGTTGCAGTATTGGCCTGCCTTGCGCTTCGGGCGGGGGGAAAGTAACGTGCCGCCAAATTGAGGGGCCTTGGATCATTATACACCCAAGGCCGCCAACCATCTGCCCGATCTTGGGTGAATTTGATCAAGCCTCCGCCGCCGCGGGCGCGAATATAAGGATAGACCGACCATGGAAGCATTTGCACAATTCGTGCCGCTGATTTTGATCTTCGCGATCATGTATCTGCTTTTGATCCGTCCCCAGCAGAAAAAAGCCAAAGAGCATCAGGCGATGGTTGCCGCCCTGCGCCGTGGCGATCAGGTTGTGACCGCAGGCGGTATCATGGGCAAGGTAAGCAAAGTGAAGGATGAGCGCGAGGTCGAGCTTGAGATTGCAGCGGGTGTAAATGTCCGCGTTGTGCGCAACACCATCACGCAGGTTGTTTCAAAAACAGAACCCGCCAAAGAATAATTTTCGACTGACCAAGCCCTGCCATTTGGCGGGGCTTTGTGTGAGAAAAGGCTAAGATATGCTCGATATCCCGCTATGGAAACGCATCCTGATTTGGGGGGTGGTTCTGGTTGCACTGGCTTCGGCCGTTCCAAATTTGGCCTATGATCGGGTCGAGCGTCACAATGATGCCCTTGCTGCCCTCGAAGGTGGCGCGCCCTCTACGCCTGAACTCGAAGCGGATTTGGCGCTTTGGCCGTCTGTTCTGCCCTCAAGCCTTGTTAATCTTGGGCTTGATTTGCGCGGTGGCGCGCATCTTTTGGCTGAGGTGCGGGTTGAGGATGTCTATGCCGCACGCATGGACGCGCTGTGGCCCGAGTTGCGCGATGCCTTGCGCGATGCCCGCGATGAGGTCGGCCCCATTCGCCGCACCGATGCCCCCGCAGGCGAATTGCGGGTGCAATTGGGTGAGGCTTCGGGCATGGCCCGCGCGGTGGAATTGGCCCGCGGTTTGGGCGGCCCTGTTGTCAGCCTAACAGGTGTAGGATCAGCCAGCCTTGAGGCGCGCGGCGAGGGCGATGTGCTGATCGTCTCGCTCTCTGAGGCGGAGAAGATCGCAACCGATGATCGCACTATGCAGCAATCTGTGGAAATTGTGCGCCGCCGTGTGGATGAGGCAGGCACCCGCGAGCCGACAATCCAACGCCAAGGCGAAAATCGGATTTTGATCCAAGTCCCTGGTGTCGGCTCTGCACAAGAGTTGAAAGACCTGATTGGCACCACGGCACGCCTGACCTTTCACCCTGTCATCACCCGCACCAGCGACCCTGAGGCCCGTGTGGACGCGCGGCAACTGCTGCTGCCCTCCATGGATGAAGAGGGCGCGTATTATATTCTGGAAGAAACCCCTGTGGTGACGGGCGATGATCTTGTTGACAGCCAACCCGGTTTTGACGCGCAAAATGGCCAACCCAATGTCAGCTTCCGCTTTAACCCGCATGGCGCGCGCCTCTTTGGGGAATATACATCCGCTAATGTCGGTGCGCCTTTTGCCATTGTTCTGGACAATGAGGTTATTTCAGCGCCCACAATCCGTCAGGCGATCACGGGCGGCTCTGGTCAGATTACAGGAAGTTTTACGGTCGAAAGTTCGACCCAATTGGCGGTTCTTCTGCGCGCAGGGGCCTTGCCTGCTGAGATGACCTTCCTTGAGGAACGCACCATTGGCCCTGAATTGGGGGCTGATAGTATCGCAGCGGGTCGGATTGCCGCGATTGTGGCCTTTGTGGCGGTGCTGCTGTTCATGCAGGCGAGCTACGGCCTTTTCGGCCTTTTCGCCAATATCGCGCTGCTGATGAACGTGGCGATGATCTTTGGTATCCTAAGCCTTGTGGGTGCTACCCTGACATTGCCGGGGATTGCGGGGATCGTCCTGACGATTGGTATGGCGGTTGATGCCAATGTGTTGGTCTTTGAACGGATCCGTGAAGAATTGAAAACTGCACGCGGCCCCGCCCGCGCGATTGAACTAGGCTATGATCGTGCGATGTCGGCGATTGTGGATGCCAATATCACAACCTTCCTAATCGCGGTGATCCTGTTCACCCTTGGCTCTGGCCCTGTCAAAGGCTTTGCCGTCACTTTGGCCATTGGGATCATCACATCTGTTTTCGCTGCGCTTTATGTGACGCGGGTCATGGTCGTGACATGGTTCGAACGCGCCCGCCCCAAAAAGATCGAGGTCTGATATGAAACGTCTGAGACTGGTTCCAGAAGTCACCAATATCGACTTCTTCCGTCATGCCCGTATCACCTTTGGGGCCTCTGTGGTGGCGGTGTTTCTGTCCATTGGGATTTGGTTCGCGCTTGGTCTGAATTTTGGGATTGATTTTTTGGGTGGCACGACCATCCGCGCCGAAAGCTCGACCCCTGTCGATGTTGGGGCCTATCGTGAAGCCCTCAGCCCGCTGGGCCTTGGCGATATCGCGATTTCCGAAGTGTTCGATCCAAGCTTTGGCGAAAACCGACATGTGGCCATGATCCGAATTCAGGCACAGGCGGGTGAAGAGTCTGTTACGCCCGAGATGATCGCGGCGGTTGAAGCCGCGTTGCAAACCATCGCCGCTGATATGACATTCCCATCGGTGGAATCCGTTGGCCCCAAAGTCTCGGGTGAATTGATCGCCACAGCCCTCATTGCGGTGGGCGCGTCCCTTGCGGCGATTTTGATTTATATTTGGCTGCGATTTGAGTGGCAATTTTCGGTGGGTGCAATTGCGGCGCTGGTGCATGACGTTCTGCTTACCATTGGCCTCTTTTCCCTTCTCCAAATCCGTTTCGATCTGGCGACCATTGCCGCGATCCTGACGATAATCGGTTATTCGATCAACGATACTGTGGTGATTTTTGACCGCCTGCGCGAGAATTTGATCAAATACAAAAAACGCGATTTGCAGGATGTGATGAACCTATCGGCCAATGAAACACTCAGCCGCACCTTGATGACATCTGGCACCACCCTTTTGGCGCTTTTAGCGCTGCTTGTTCTGGGGGGGGATGTGATCCGCAGCTTCGTTTTTGCGATTTTCTGGGGTGTCATCGTTGGCACCTATTCCTCGATCTATGTTGCAAAGAACGTGGTGTTGATGATTGGCGTAAAGCGCGATTGGACAAAACCAGACCAGAAGGCAGGCACGACCTTCGCGGAAAAAACCTAATCCGAAGGGGGGCGTATTTCCAATGGAACTTAACGAGGTGCGCTATTATGGCGGCATGCCGATTGACGGATATGGCGCAGGCTTTTTCCGCATTGACGGGGCGGTCTATCACGGCGCTCAGCTGATCTTGCCCAATGGGCGGCAAGATTGGGGCGGCTATGATAATCCCGCGCCCCTGCTTGCAGCGGCGGGTTTAATTGATGTTTTGCTGATTGGCACAGGGGCGGAGATTGCGCATATCCCCGCCAAACTACGCGCGGCACTTGAAGGCGCGGGATTGGGTGTCGAAGTGATGAGCAGCCCTTCAGCCGCGCGCAGCTATAATGTGCTGCTTGGCGAGGGGCGGCGCATCGGTGCGGCCCTGCTCCCTGTTTAGGCAACCTCTCTAAACACGGCGTTCAATGCGCTGTTCAGCTTGTCGCACATTTCGCCCATTTGCTCATTGGTCAGATTGAACGGCGGACACAGAACCACGGACTGTCCCAAGGGGCGGCAAATCAAGCCGTGATCCGTGCAGGTGTTGGCGATGCGCTCACTGACCGATAAATCAGAGGCAAAGGGGGTTTTTGTGGCGCGATCCTGCACCGCCTCAAGCGCCCACATATAGCCGATCCCGCGCAACTCGCCGATATTTGGGTGCTTCGCGATCTCGCGAAGACCTGCTTCCATGCGGGGTGCACCGATCTTCACCATATCGGCCAATCCCTCGTTCAGAACCACATCGATTGCCTTAAGCGCAACGGCGCAGCCCACAGGATGGCCTGAGGCGGTGAAGCCGTGCGGAAATTCCTCGACTGGGTCGATGGTGGCTTGCAGTCGCGCGGATAATTCTGGCCCTAAAATCACTGCGCCCATCGGGAAATAGCCTGCGGTCAGCACCTTGGAGGAGATAATCGCATCAGGCACAAATTGGTAAGTGTCGCATCCCCATATGTTGCCCGTGCGACCAAAGCCGCAGATCACCTCATCTGCGATGAGGGGGATGTTATGCTTGCGCAAGATCTGTTGCAAGATCTGGAAATAGCCTGCTGAGGGGGGGATCACGCCGCCTGCACCCATGACGGGTTCTGCGAAAAACCCTGCGATTGTGTCGGCGCCTTCCCGCGCGATCACCTCCTCCAATTCTGCGCCAAGGCGGGCGCTGAATTCTGCCTCGGTTTCATCTGCGCGCCCTTCACGCCAGTAATGCGGACAAGTCAGGTGGATGAACCCCTCCATCGGAAGACCAAAGAGGCTGTTGTAAGGTTTGCCTGTCATCGAGGCTGAAACCGCGGTGACGCCATGATAGGCATTCTTGCGGGTCAGAATCTTGCGCCCCTGTGGCCGCCCCTCGGCCTGTGTCATGAACCATAGCATCTTGACCATGGTGTCATTCGCCTCAGACCCAGAATTGGTATAAAACACCTTGCCGCTGTCAAAGGGGGATACCTCAATCAGACGTTCAGAGAGGGCAACAGTCTGATCTGACATCCGCCCAAAAAAGGCGTGATAGCCAGGAAAGCGGTCATATTGTGCCTTGGCGGCCTCGGCCAAACCTTTGTGATCAAACCCCGCCACCATATTCCAAAGGCCAGAGTTCGCGTCCAAATAGCGTTTGCCGTTTGTGTCGAACACATAAGGCCCCTCGCCATGGGTTAAAACGACAGTGCCACGATCCCGAACGGATGGCAGATCGGTAAAGCCATAAAGACTATATTCTGCAGCGCGGGCTTCCCATGAATTGAGCGGGCTATGATCATGCGCGGGCATCTGGTCACTCCTTCAAGCGTGTCTGTGCAGAGGCTAGCGCCGCATCTGCGCTGCTGCAATTGGGCAAACGCGCCAAAGCCATAATAAAAAGCCCGCGCAAAATTGTGCGCGGGCCTGTCTTGCTATTGGATCAGGGGTGCTGCGTTACGTGCCGTAGGCGGCCTCCTCTGACCCCATCACATCTTCGGCCGCCATCACCAGCGCGTTAATGATAAAGTCTAGCTCGCTGCGTGTCAGGCGGGCGGGCAGGCGCACATCGCAGGCGCGCATCAACATCGTGCGGGTCTTTGGCAGATCAGGGATCTCACCGGGAATGAATTGCCAGTTCCAAAACGCACGGGCATTGTCGGTCGATAGGCCAAAGACCTGCACCTTCACGCCGCGCGCTGCTGCTGCATCTTGAAAGGCGACCGCATCCTCATCACGCGCAAAATCCATCAGATTAAACTGGATAGAATCTGGTGCGCGGGTTTCGGGCGCTAAGGCAGGGGGCACATTCAGCCAAGGTGATTTGTTCAACTCACCCGCGACATAGTCGTGATTGGCAAGGCCATCACGCACACGGCGCGCCAATTCAGGCAATTGCGGACGGATCACTGCGGCAGACAGGTTTTGCAGGCGCATGTTGTAAAGCGGCAATTGGTTTTGCCAACGCGCAAAGGCCTCAGCCAATTCTGGGTCATTTTGACCATTCGGGCCTTTGTGCTTTTTCCAATTATGTTCATAGGCCCCTGACATGATCACAGCGCGGGCAATCAGGTCGGGATCATTCGAGATTAAAATCCCGCCTTCGCCCGCGTTGATCATTTTATAAGACTGGAAAGAGAAACACCCAACTTTGCCAATCGTGCCAATTTTTTCGCCATGCCACAGCGTGCCAAGCGAATGGGCCGCGTCCTCAATCACGGGGATATTGCGCGCGTCACACAGCGCCTTGATGGCATCCATATCGGATGTATGGCCGCGCATATGGCTGATCAAAACCGCATCAATGTCTTGGTCGATCTTGGCTGTGAAATCGTCCAAATCAATGCGGTAGTTTTCACCCACTTCGACCAATACAGGCTGCATCCGTGCATGCACGATGGACGAGGGAACAGCGGCAAAGGTGAAGGCAGGAATAATCACCCGCGCGCCCTGTTTCAGGCCAAGCGCCTCGAGCGATAAAAACAGCGCGGCGGAACAAGAGGACACCGCAAGCGCGTATTTCACGCCCATCAAATCTGCAAATTCGCGCTCAAGCAGCGCAACAGGCGCATCGGCGGGGGCGGTGTAGCGGAACAGATCGCCAGAGTGCAGAAGGCGGTCGATCTCGGCACGCGCGGCTTCGGGGATCGGTTCTGCGTCATAAACATTTGGCGCAACGGTCATGATTTCACCTTTTTGAAAAAGTCCCTTTCAAAAATCTTTACATAAAACGCGGTTCAAAATCTAGCGAAGCTTTTGTGACACTGGGGCGGTCAGGGCAATTCGCCATGCGTCTGTGGCATCAGTGCCGCAGCGCTAAATTCCCAATCGGTCGCGCAAAGCAAACCATGTCATCGCAAGGGCAAGGATTGGCGCGCGCAATGCGCTGCCACCTGGAAAGCGGGGCGTGGGAAGGGTGGCGAATGTCTCAAGCCCGCGCCCATCCCCTAAAATGGCCTCAGCCATGATGCGCCCCGCCATGCCTGACAGCGCAACCCCCTGTCCCGAAAACCCGCCAGCAGCGATGATATTGGGCGCGATGCGCTTGACCATCGGCAAACGGGTGGGGGTGATGCCAAGCGCGCCACCCCAAACATAGTCGATCTTCACCCCCTCAAGCTGAGGGAATAGGCGATGCATCCGTGCGACAAGCGCGGTAGCGATATCATCGGGAAAGCCAATCGAATAGCTTTCCCGCCCGCCGAATAAAAACCGCCGATCTGCGCTGAAGCGATAGTAATTCACAACGAATTTGCTATCCGCAACGGCAATATCTTGGTTCAGCACCTCTTGCCATTTTTGGGGCAGGGGTTCGGTCGCAGCAATGAAACTGTTAATGGGCATCACGGCCGCATTCACTTGCGGCAGAATATTGGGCAGATACCCATTTCCTGCGACAATCACCTGATCTGCTGTGACGCTGCCCTTGGCGGTTTTCAGGGTTGCCTTTGCCCCGCGGACAATTTCTGTCACCTCGCTGCATTCGTGGATGACCGCCCCTTCGGCTTCGGCCGATCGGGCAAGGGCTTGGGCATAGGCCAAGGGGTGTAGATGTCCGCCACTTGGGTCAAGTGTGCCACCGCGATAAAGCGGGGATTTGACCAATTCCGCAAATTGGGAACGATCCATCACATGGATCTCATGGTTATAGGTGCGGGCCATATAATCAGCCTCGCGGGCTAATTCATCCCGCTCGGCCATGCTATAAGCGCCATGCGCGATCCCTGAGCGATATTCTGCTTCGGGCGCGTGGGTCTCGCAAAAATCGCGCAGGTTTTTCTTTGCCGCTTCGCTAAGGGCCCATAAGGCGCGGGCCGCATCGACCCCAAGCCGCGCCTCAAGCCAATCTTGCCCTTTGTTAAAGCCAGAATGCACCTGCCCGCCATTGCGCCCCGATGCCCCAAACCCCACGCGATGCGCGTCTAGAACCACAACCCGCACGCCACGGCGGGCAAGGGTTAGGGCCGCCCAAAGACCTGTGAACCCTGCGCCCAAGATGGCCACATCAGCGCGGATCGTGTCGGCCAATGCGGGCCGATCAGGCGCGGGGGGCACTGAGGCCGCATACCAAGAGGGGGCATGATGTCCCGAAATGTCGTTGCGATAAAGCGGGTTCATACGTTCAACAAAAGATGCTCGCGTTCCCAAGGGCTGATGACTTGCAGGAATTCTTTATATTCGAGGTCTTTGACCGTCTTGTAGACGCTACAAAATTCAGGCCCTAGGATTTTTGTCATTGCCGCGTTTTCCACGAATAAATCCAAAGCATCGCCAAGACCGCGGGGAATATTGTCATCGCCTTGATAGGCATCGCCTTTGAATTCTGCGCTTGGCATTTTGCCCTCTTGCAGCCCGATCAAACCGCAGGCCAGAGAGGCGGCAATCCCAAGATAGGGGTTGCAATCCATGCCTGGCAGGCGGTTTTCGACACGGCGGCTTGCAGGGTCGGACACGGGCACACGCAGGCCTGTCGTGCGATTATCGCGGCCCCATTCAAGGTTAATGGGGGCTGCGAAATCAGGGACATAGCGGCGATAGCTGTTTACATATGGGGCTAGCAGGGCAATCGCAGCAGGCAGGTTGTTCTGTAGCCCTGCGATGAAATGTAGAAATTCAGGCGTTTCATCACCTGTCAGGGTCGAGAAGATATTTTGCCCTGTGGCCATATTCACCACTGAATGATGGATATGCATCGCTGAACCGGGCTCGCCCTCGATCGGTTTCGCCATAAAGGTGGCATAGCAGTTGTGGCGCAACGCGGCCTCGCGGATCATGCGCTTGAAATAGAAAATCTCATCTGCCAATCGCACAGGGTCGCCATGGCGGAGGTTCAACTCAATTTGGCCTGCGCCGCCCTCTTGCAAAATACCATCAATCTCAAGGCCCATGGCTTCGGCAAAGTCGTAGATATCGTCAATCACAGGGCCATATTCATCGACCGCAGACATGGAATAGGCCTGTCGGGCGGCAGCCCGCCGCCCTGAGCGGCCCATAGGTGGCTCGATCTCGCGGGCGGGGTCGGTGTTCGGGGCCACGAGGTAGAATTCCATCTCAGGCGCCACAATCGGCGCGAGCCCTTTGGCGTTATACATTTCGACCACGCGGCGCAGCACATTGCGCGGGGCAAAGGGCACCATCTGACCTTGTTGGTCATGAATGTTATGGATCACCTGTAGCGTCCAATCGGCTGTCCATGGCGCAGGCAGGACAGTATCCCAATCAGGGGTCAACACCATATCAGGTTCAGTGAACCCGTCAGGCGAAGCATCCGCCCAATCCCCCGTGATCGTTTGGAAGAAGATAGAATTGGGTAGGTAAAACTGAGTTTGGCCTGCAAATTTCTGGCCGGGCATGGCCTTACCACGCGCAACACCTGCAAGGTCGGAGACGATACATTCCACCTCGTCCAAGCGGCGATTTTCTAGAAAACTGCGCGCAACCTCAGGAAGCTTGTCGAGAAAACTGTCATAAACGCTGCTCATGCAGGCACCTTGGCGCTTTTGAATAGGCTTGCCATCTGTTCAGCCAAAATCCCGTTATCGGTGGGGGCTGACAGTTCGGCCTTGGCGCGCTGTAAGAGGGGGGCGGGCACAATCCCTTGACCCCGATGCGCAATCAACCCCGCAATCACATCAGCCCCGAATTCTGGATGTGCTTGCACAGTAAAGGTATGCCCCCCGTAAGACAGCATCGCATGGGCGCAAAATTCATTCGAGGCAAGGGTTTCCGCCCCCTCGCAGGGGGTAATCACCTGATCTTGATGCCATGCGTTCAAATGCAATTTGCGGCCATCTTTGAGGTGGTATTCTTGCCGTCCGACACACCAGCCGCCTGAAAATTTTTCAACCCGACCGCCAAGGGCCTGCGCGATGATTTGGTGCCCGAAACATACCCCAATCAACGGAATGCGCGCGGCGTGGATGTCGCGGATCAATGCCTCGAGCGGCGGGATAAACGGATGATCCTCATAGACCCCATGGCGTGAGCCAGTAATGAGCCACCCATCGGCATCAAATAGGCCTGTGGGAAACTCCATATCGACCACGTTATAGACGCGGAATTCGAAATCTTGCCCGTCTAAAAGCTGGGCAAAAAGCCGCGCGTAATCGGTAAAATCAGGTTTCAATTCGTCAGGCATATGGCCTGTTTGTAAAATGCCAATGATCATGGGTGGCCTGTAAAAAAAGGATATCCAAAGGCTACGCCGCCGCGCATCCTTCGGCAAGGGGGCAGTTTAGACAGTGTCGAGGTAGAGTTGCATCTGCTCTTCGGGCGAAAGCTCGGCCATGTAATGCATCTCTTGACGCTTGGTGGCGAGGTAGTTTGCGACCAACTCCCGTGGAAAGATTTGCGCGGTCATCTGGCAGTCTTCAAAGGCCGCGATGGCCTCACCCCATGTGGTGGGCAAATGCGGGCTCGCCGCATCATAGGCGTTGCCATGGGTGGGCGCGGGGGGGGTGAGTTTGCCCTCAATCCCCGTGAGTGCCGCACCAAGGATACTGGCCACCAAGAGATAGGGGTTCACATCGCCCCCTGCGACCCGATGTTCGATCCGCCGCGCGGCAGGCGCGCCAGAGGGAACCCGCAGCGCGGTTGTGCGGTTCTCATAACCCCACGCCAAAGCGGTCGGGGCATGGGCGCCTGGCACAAATCGATCATAGCTGCTGGCATGGGGGGCGCAGATCAGCATAGACCCCGCCATCCCTTTCAAACACCCTGCAATGGCATGGTGCAGCGCCTCTGATCCTTCGGCGCTGCCATTGTCGAAAATATTGCGCCCCTGCTGATCAAGAACCGAGAAATGCATATGCATTCCGTTGCCCGCGTAATCTTCGTAGGGTTTCGCCATAAACGAGGCGGCAAAGCCGTATTTGCGCGCAACGCCTTTGACCAAAAGCTTGAACAGCCACGCGTCATCCGCCGCCTTCAAAGCATCGGATTGGTGCATCATATTAATTTCGAACTGTCCGGGGCCTGCCTCGGAAATCAATGTGTCGGCGGGTATATCCATCGCCTCGCAGGCATCATAAATTTCGGTAAAGAACTGATCAAAGGCATCAAGCTGCCTGAGGGCCAGAATTTCGGCTTGATTGCGTCTTTTGCCTGAGCGGGGCGATGGCGGCACGCGCAAGTCGGGGCCGCGATCATCAATGATGTAAAATTCCAACTCAGTGGCCACAACAGGGGTCAGGCCAAGCGCCTTATACCGATCTAGAACCCGCGCCAGCGCGTGGCGCGGATCACCCGCAAAGGGGCGGCCATCTTCGTGGAACATCCAAAGCGGCAACAGCGCGGTTGGATTGCTCAGCCATGGCATTGGCACAAAGCCCCGCTCGGTCGGCAGAAGCAGACCATCGGGATCACCGCTTTCAAAGACAAGCGGGCTGTCATCGATATCTTCGCCCCAAATATCAAGGTTCATGACGGAGAAGGGAAAGCGTGTTCCATCTTCCCATGCTTTTTGCGCATAGCGCCGCGCAATCCGTTTTCCGCGCGGCTGACCATTGAGATCAGAGGCCGCAACACGGATCGTTTTGATCTCAGGATTATCGTTGAGATAGCTGCTCATGCGGCCAGTCTAGCGCGGCATTTTTGAAATGGCAGCGAAATTCGCGCAGGCTTGCGCGTAATTTTCGCGCCTGCCTAAAGTTTGGCCACACGTTGGCGCGCAAGGGCGCTGTCGCGGTCGTTGATCCCCAACATAGGCGCCACCATACGCAATAGCGCGTCCTCATCCGCGCTGCGGTGCCCATCGGCTAAGGCAATCGCCCAAAGGGCCTCAATCACCACGATCCGATCTTCATAGGCGACCGACTCTTTGATGGCGCGTGTAAAGCGCACCGTGTCTGGGGCTTCTGCTTCAACCGCCTCGGCCTCATGGATCAGGGCATCAACGCCTGACGGGTCAAGCCCGTAGCGCGCCGCTAAGGTTTCCGCGATTTTCGCGCGTTCTGCTTGGGCATAATCGCCGTCACTGCGCGCAAGACGTACGAGTAATGCGCAAAGCGCCAGCCGCGCATCGCTGTCAGTGATGGGTTCTGGTTTGGGCGCGCCAAGGCGGCGAAGGAGGTCTGCAAACATAGGCTCCAATATAAGCTGTTTTTGCGATAAGAGAACCCGCCTAATGCGCCTTGGCTTTTGCAAACACCGCTGCAATTTCGGCCAATGCGGCCTCCATGCCGAAAGGCGGGTTGAGGACAAACAGGCCCGAGCCAATCATCCCATGCCCTTCGCGGGCGGGGGGGAAGGTCTGGCGGTGAAGCATCGCATCAGCAAAGGTTTGGCGTAACTCTGTTTCCATCGGCTGATGGGCTTTGTTTGCGAGGATCGGATACCACAAGATTATAATCCCAACATTCCATTTGCGCGCCAACTGCCCCATGATTTTTGGGATGCGGACATAGTCGGTCTTCACCTCATAAGAGGGATCAATCAACATCAGGCCACGCCGTGGATCAGGTGGGCAAATGGATTGCGCCATCTCGAACCCGTCTTGGCGATAGAGCTGCGCCCCGCCCGCTTGCATCATTGCCGCCTGCAGGGCCTCATGTTCCTGAGGATGCAATTCTGCCAGATGCAAATTATCCATGGGCCGCAATAATTCCGCCGCCAAAAGGGGGGAACCCGCATAGGCCTGTGGGCCGTATTTTGCGGCAATTTTTTCCTGCAGGGTCGCGTAAGGATGATCTGCTGCAAAGCCTGCGCGCAAGCGGGCGATGCCTGCCTCTGCCTCGCCCGTTTTGACGGCTTCGGGGGCGGCAAGATCATAAAGCCCCCGCCCCGCATGGGTTTCGATATAACTCAGCGGTTTGTCTTTGCGCGTCAGGTAATCCAACATCCATGCGAGGGCCGCGTGCTTATGCACATCGGCCAAATTGCCCGCATGATAGATATGTTGATAAGACAGCATCGCGGGCCTGTCAGGCAGGCTTAGACAAGCCTGCTGACATCCTTGGCTGCCCGCACAAAGTCACGGAACAGCGGGTGCGGTGCGAAGGGTTTCGATTTCAATTCTGGATGGAACTGAACCCCGATATACCACGGGTGGTCTTTGATCTCGACAATCTCAGGCAGTTTCCCATCGGGCGAAAGGCCCGAGAAAAGCAGACCGCATTTTTCAAGTTTATCACGATATTTGATATCGACTTCATAGCGGTGGCGATGACGTTCCTCGATGGCGGTTGTGCCATAGGCCTCGGCTACGCGGCTGCCTTCTGCGAGAACCGCATCATAGGCACCCAAACGCATCGTGCCGCCTTTGTCATCATCTGATTTGCGGGTGACTTTATAATTGCCCTGCACCCATTCTTTGAGGTGATACACAATCGGCTCGAACCGCTTTTGACCCGCTTCGTGATCAAATTCCTCCGACCCTGCTTTGGCCATGCCCGCCAGATTGCGCGCAGCCTCGATCACCGCCATTTGCATACCCAAGCAGATGCCCAAATAGGGGATCTTGCGGGTTCGGGCGAATTCTGCCGCCTTGATCTTGCCCTCGGTTCCTCGCTCACCAAATCCACCAGGGACAAGGATCGCATGGAAGCCTTCAAGATGTGGCGCAGGATCTTCGCGGTCGAAAATCTCGGCATCAATCCATTCGGCGCGCACTTTGACGCGATTGGCCATGCCGCCATGGGTCAGCGCCTCGGCAATAGATTTATAGGCATCTTCCAACTGCGTGTATTTGCCAACAATCGCCACGCGCACTTCGCCTTCGGGATTGTGAATGCGATCTGATACATCTTCCCAACGGCTGAGATCTGGCTTCGGGGCGGGGGCGATTTGGAAAGCATCCAACACCGCCTGATCCAACCCTTCGCTGTGATAGGCCAAAGGTGCATCATAAATCGTGCTGAGGTCTTGTGCGGCAATCACGCTATCGGGGCGCACATTGCAAAACAGCGCAAGCTTCTCGCGCTCTTTGCGCGGGATCGGCCCCTCAGAACGGCATACCAAAATATCGGGGGCAAGCCCAATAGAGCGCAGCTCTTTTACGCTATGTTGGGTGGGCTTCGTTTTCAACTCACCCGATGCTTTGATATAGGGCAACAGGGTCAGGTGCATAAAGATACACTGGCCACGCGGGCACTCTTGGCCGAATTGACGGATCGCCTCGAAAAACGGCAGGCCCTCGATATCGCCGACCGTGCCGCCGATTTCGCACAGCATGAAATCCACTTCATCTTCGCCGATGGCGATAAAATCTTTGATCTCATTTGTGACGTGGGGAATCACTTGGATGGTTTTGCCTAGGTAATCACCACGGCGCTCTTTTTCCAAAACGTTGGAATAAATGCGGCCTGATGAGACGCTGTCCGTTGCGCGGGCAGAGACGCCTGTGAAGCGCTCGTAATGGCCTAAATCTAGATCGGTTTCCGCACCATCATCGGTCACGAAAACTTCGCCATGTTCAAAGGGCGACATCGTCCCAGGATCAACGTTGAGATAGGGGTCAAGCTTGCGCAAACGCACGGTGTAGCCACGTGCCTGTAGCAATGCACCAAGCGCGGCTGACGCGAGGCCCTTGCCAAGCGAAGAGACCACACCACCCGTGATAAAAATGTATCGTGCCATATACCTGTATTCTCCCGCGCGGACTATTTTGTCTGTTGGAAACAGACCGCGTTTGCCACCAGTATCACGGGATTTGACCGTATCAGGATTCGTGTCCTTAGGGCAAGCGGTCAGCGCTATATCATGTGGCTAAAAATAACAAAGACCCAATATTTATTGGGTCTTTGCGGTGAATTAATTTTAGATGCTGCGTTATTCCGCCCGTGGCGGCAGCGCAGGCGCATCCCCCAGTGCTGGGGGCAGAAGGCTATCTGCCGCGGGCGCGCTGTCGCTTGTGCCATCGGTTGCGGCCCCGTCAGTGGGGGCTGATGTGCCAATGCGGTCTAGCACAGATGTGGTGGTCGAGTTTTGCGCCGCCAAAATAGTCAATGTGACCGATGTAATTAGAAACGCAGTCGCAAAGGCCCATGTGAGTTTGCTGAGGGCTGTTGCCGCTTGACGGCCTGTCATAAGGCCACCGCCTGCACCACCGCCGCCACCAAGGCCCATGCCGCCCCCTTCGGAGCGCTGCAAAAGCACCACGGCAATCAAGCAGATTGCGAGGATAAGATGGATGACGAGAACAATATTTTCCATGAGCGGCCTCAGGTGCGTGTCTGTAACAATCCGTCACTTTTCGCGGCTTACTTAGGGGATGCGACCCGCCGCCGCAAGCCAAGAGTTTCACAACTTTAAGGCGAATCCTTTGAATATTGCAACACATGTGACAGTTCCATGACCCAAGGATGCGGGCCCGTCCCGCGTTCTGCTGCAGGCGGGCTATGCGTTTCGCGCTTTTCACCGAGGCTGCGTGTCGTTATAGACGCCATCGTTTGCAAGAGCCGGCCATTCTGGCCTGCGGATAAGGACGGATCGTAAAATGGCGAATGTTGTGGTTGTTGGCGCGCAATGGGGGGATGAAGGCAAGGGCAAGCTTGTCGACTGGCTCAGCGAGCGCGCGGATGTGATTTGCCGCTTTCAAGGCGGGCATAACGCAGGCCATACATTGGTTATTGATGGCAAGGTCTACAAACTCAACGCGCTGCCTTCGGGTGTAGTGCGCGGCGGCAAGCTTAGCGTTATTGGAAATGGCGTTGTTCTCGATCCTTGGCATCTCATCGAAGAGATTGCAAAAATCCGCCAAGATGGTGTGACCATCAGTCCTGAAACATTGATGATTGCGGAGAATACCCCGCTGATCCTGCCAATCCATGGTGAGTTGGATCGTGCCCGCGAAGATGCGGCCAGCGCCGGCACCAAAATCGGTACCACAGGCCGCGGCATCGGCCCTGCCTACGAGGATAAGGTTGGTCGCCGATCGGTGCGGGTTGCGGATTTGGCGGATGAGGCCACCTTGATCGCCCGTGTTGATCGCGCGCTACAGCATCACGACCCGCTGCGCCGTGGCCTTGGTATCGCGCCTGTCGATCGCGATGCGCTGATCGGAAAGCTTAAGGCCATTGCGCCTGAGATTTTGCCCTATGCCGCACCTGTTTGGAAGGTTCTGAACGAACAGCGCCGCGCGGGTAAGCGTATTTTGTTCGAGGGCGCTCAAGGTGCGCTGCTGGATATTGATTTTGGCACCTATCCCTTTGTGACCTCCTCCAACGTCATTGCAGGGCAGGCTGCGACAGGTGTCGGTCTTGGGCCAGGTGCGGTTGATTATGTGCTGGGCATCGTGAAAGCCTACACAACCCGCGTGGGCGAGGGGCCGTTTCCAACGGAATTGTACGATGACGATGGCACCCGTCTGGGGACGCGTGGCCATGAATTTGGCACGGTCACAGGGCGCAAGCGGCGCTGTGGGTGGTTTGACGCCGCCCTTGTGCGCCAGACCTGTGCGACCTCTGGTGTGAACGGGATCGCGCTGACGAAGCTGGATGTTCTTGACGGGTTTGACACGCTCAAAATTTGCGTGGGATATGAATTAGACGGCACGCGGATTGATTACCTTCCAACCGCGTCTGAGGCGCAAAAACGCTGCACGCCAATCTATGAAGAGATGGAAGGGTGGCATGAGACGACCGAAGGCGCACGCTCTTGGGCGGATTTGCCTGCCAACGCGATCAAATATGTGCGCCGTGTGGAGGAGTTGATTGACTGCCCCGTGGCGCTACTTTCTACCTCACCCGAGCGTGAAGACACAATTCTTGTGACTGACCCGTTCGCGGATTGATCTGATCACCGAACAAAGGGAGAGCTGCCTGTCATGGCCCTTGGCTATAAAACCCGCAAGCGTTTGTCCCTGCTTATCCTGATCTTCGGGCTGCCTGCCTATATCGCGGCGGCGTGGTGGCTGATGAGCTTGTTTGAGCGCCCCTCCATCTGGGTGGAGTTTGCCATATATGTGGGGCTTGGTATTTTGTGGGCCCTGCCATTCAAAGCCGTTTTCAAGGGCGTTGGACAGGCAGATAACAACGGCGACAAAGACGGTAAACACTAACGCGTTAGTACGTGGCTCTGCCTCCCGACATATCAAAAACAGCGCCGGTGTTAAATGAGCATGCACTAGAGGAAAGCCACATCACTATATCGGCGACCTCCCGTGCGGAGCCAAGGCGCTTCATCGGTGACTTTGCTATCATAGTTTCCACAAAGTCAGGTTCCATCTGGTCGAGAATGTTCGTTTTTACTGCGGCAGGTGCCACACAATTCACTCGAACATTGGTTTCGGCCAGCTCTTTTGCGAGCGACTTAGTAAAGCCTATTACACCAGCTTTTGCCGCAGAATATGCAGATGCGTAGGGTGTACCCTCTTTGCCTGCAAGAGACGCCATATTAATTATGCGACCGTACCCCTCAGAGACCATACATGGAGCTACTGTTTTTGCTACGATATAAGTGCCAATTAAATTGACTTGCACAGTTTTGATCCAAGCTTCCGTGTCGTAGTTAATTGTGTTCTCAGTTGGGCCGGCGTAACCAGCATTGTGTGAGAGGAAATCAATCTTGCCCCAATTGTTAATTGTGTCTTTGGTTGCATTTTCGACTTGGCTGAGGTCACTAACGTCAACTTCCTTGAAAATTGCATTTTTTCTTTTGTTCTTTGGGGGATGGAGATCCCATATGACTACCTTGGCTCCGGCATCAAGGTATTGTGAGGCAATCTGAGAGCCGATTCCGTTTGCCCCCCCCGTCACTACAGCAATTCTATTGGAAAAATCGTAAGTTACTTCTTGCATCGACTTCGGTATCCTTTTGGTTTGGTAGGTCCATCGTAACCCAGTCACTACTGGGCCAAAAAACCTCCATCGACGGGAAGAGTATGCCCAGTGATCATAGATGCTGCTGACGACGATAGAAAAGCGACAGCGGCAGCCACATCTCCTGGCTCAGCAATCTTGCCTAGGGGCGTCATTTCCTCGATGCGTCGAACAGTATAGGGGTCATCAAGTAACGGTCTAATAAATTCCGTTCTCACATACGTAGGGGCAACAGAGTTGACACGGATATCATAAGGGGCCCACTCAACTGCCAAGGCACGTGTCATATTTACTATAGCTCCCTTTGACGTTTGATACGAGACATTGGGGTAAATACCCCCCCCTGAAAGCCCCATAATTGAGGCTATATTTGTGATGCATCCCGGTTGTTTTGCTTTGACCATCTTTCTGGCTGCAGCCTGAGCACATAGAAAAGATCCGGTGGTGTTGACGTTTGCAACCAAATCCCAGTCCGACTTGTTATGGTCCAGAGCCGGTTGCCGACGCGCTACGCCGGCACTATTCACCAAGACGTCTACGCTCGGGACTTGCTCGAACACTTCGTCGATTTGGCTTGCGTCGCAAATATCAAGCTCGAATGAGAGTGAGTTTGGTATATTCTCGCTAACCGATTTGGCTGCAGCTCCATCCTTGTCCAATATTATGATATGCGAACCTAAAGACGCCATATAATTTGCACAGGCTTCGCCAATACCGTTTGCTCCACCTACTACAACAACAACTTTATCTTTGAGCTTGAATTGATTTATCAACTGGTAATCCTAACATTTTAATTCCAAATTCATTGGCGCAGCTTCATAAGCTATAGAGCCCCTTAGTATTTTGTTTAGCTATGCTCTATGTATTTTCCAAAAGCATTTTTTAGCTTCTGCAGTATCACTTCGAGTGATACGCTAGGGCTAATGAGCCAAAACCAAAACGATTTTTTTTCACTATTGCAGAATTTGGATTGAACGCATTCGTGAGCGTAGAGGTGAATGATAACGAGCTTAGCTTTGGCGGGATATCAGCGTCAGAGAACAGTTTAGCCTACACCGAACGTCTTGTGTGCCTGATAGGTGGTGGAGAAATTGAAGAACAGCCAGTAAAGGCGCTGGTCAACTCTGGAGCGATTGTGGTCGCGGCTGACGGTGGTGCTAATCACGCCTTACGCCTTGGTCTGCAGCCCGTTGCCGTGATTGGCGATATGGATTCCATCAGCCCTGAGACGCGCGCTCAATTCGGGGATGTTCTGCATCACATTCCCGAGCAGGATAGCACCGATTTTGAGAAATCTTTGCGGGTTTTGGATGTTGCGGGCATCATTGGTTTTGGTTTTCTCGGGCCGCGCGCCGATCATGGATTGGCCGCGATGCAGGCCTTGGCACGGCATCAAGGCGCGCCCGTCATTTTGCAAAGCGCGCAGGATGTGGTTTTCCACCTCCCTGCGCATCGCGAAATAGCTTTTGAATTACCGCGAGATACGCGGGTCTCTTTGTTCCCTTTTGCCCCTGTGGCCTGTGCCGCTGAGGGGCTGCGTTGGCCTCTCGATGGTTTGACCTTCGATCCGATGGGGCAGATTGGCACATCCAACAAGGCCGAGGGTGGGGCGCTGCGTCTGATGGCCAAGGGGGCAGGGCTGCTTGCCATTTTGCCTGCGCGCTACCGTGATCAGGTTTTGCAGAGTTTCGGTTTGTCTCTTTGACCCTCGCATCCCTGAACAAGTTTCGTTAAACATGATGCGAGATCGACAAACGCCACTGGCGCAGTGCGGCTGACCCTCTGGCATGACAATATGGAGACGCGCGAATGGCGGCTGACCTTAACCCAACTGATAAAGCAAAATATGTGGCGGCAAAGCGCGCTGTTGATTTTGTTGAAGATGGGATGTGCCTTGGGCTTGGGACGGGATCAACGGCAGCATGGATGGTGCGCTGTCTGGGCGAGATGGTGCGCGAAGACGGATTGCAGGTCACAGGTGTTGCCACATCAACCCGCACAGCAGAGCTTGCCCGTGAAGTTGGCATCACAGTCAAAACCTTGGACGAGGTGAAATGGCTGGATCTCACGATTGACGGCGCGGATGAGTTTGACCCAAACCTGAACCTCATCAAAGGTGGTGGTGGTGCTTTGTTGCAAGAAAAAATCGTAGCAACCGCTTCGGATCAGATGATCGTGATTGCCGACCCTGCAAAAGAGGTAACGGGTCTTGGGGCCTTCCCCTTGCCCGTTGAGGTTATTCCGTTTGGATGGCAAACCACCAAAGCCCTGATTGAGGAAGTTTTGGTCAATCTCGATGTTCTGGGTCGCAGCACATCTTTGCGCCTTTCGGGGGAAGAACCCTATCGCACAGACGAAGGGAATTTCATCATCGACTTGCATCTCAAGCGCATTGCCAACCCGCAACAAGCCTCGCTTGTTCTAAACCAGATCCCTGGCGTGGTGGAGAATGGTTTGTTCCTCGATATTTGCGACATTATTGTGATCGGCAATGGTGATGGCACCGTTGAGGTGCGCAATATCAACGATGGCACGGTCGAGCGGGAAAAGATCGAAATTCTTGAGGGTGATAACCTCTTTAACCTCTCCTAATCCCTCAACTCAGGCTGATTGATGACATTTGACTATGATCTTTTCGTAATTGGTGGCGGCTCTGGCGGTGTGCGCGCCGCACGCGTTGCAGCAGGTTTGGGGGCCAAGGTGGCCTTGGCTGAGGATAGCCGCATGGGGGGCACCTGTGTGATCCGCGGATGCGTTCCCAAAAAACTGATGGTCTTTGCCTCTGAATATGCGCCGATGGCAGAAGATGCAGCGGCCTATGGGTGGGACATTTCACTGGGGGTATTTCATTGGCCGAATTTCCAGCGCAAATTATCCGCCGAGTTAGATCGCTTGGAAGGGGTTTATAACGGCCTGTTGGGCAAATCAGGCGTCACTGTTTTTGCGCAGCGCGCCACCCTGTCGGATCCGCATTCCGTGCGCCTTGCCGATGGCACAATCAAATCCGCGAAACATATCTTGATTGCTACGGGCGGTCGGCCCGTCCGCCCCGATGTCAACGGCGCGGAATATGGCATCGTATCGGATGATATTTTCAACCTGCCGCAACTGCCGGAATCAATATTGATTGTGGGTGGCGGCTATATCGCCTGCGAGTTCGCCTGTATTCTCAATGGCCTTGGGGTTGAGGTCACGCAATATTATCGCGGCGCACAAATTCTGCGTAGCTTTGATGATGAGGCGCGTGGGCTGATTTGCGACCAGATGCGGGCCAATGGGATTTCTATCCATATGGGCACCGATGTGATCGGGATTGAGAAAACAGACACGGGCCTGCGTGTTGAGGCGACAAATGGCGAGACGCAAAGTTTCGATCAGGTGTTTTTTGCCACAGGTCGCCGCCCCAACACCGATGGGTTGGGGTTAGACGCCCTCGGCGTCGAATTGGGCCGTGGTGGTGAGATTGTGGTGGATCAATTCAGCCAAACCGCCGTGCCTTCGATTTATGCGATTGGGGATGTGACCAATCGTGTGAACCTGACCCCCGTTGCCATTCGCGAAGCGATGGCCTTTGTGGCGACAGTCTTTGAAGGCAAGAAGACGCCCGTGGATCATGATTTAATCCCCTCGGCGGTGTTCACGCAGCCCGAATTTGGCACTGTGGGCCTGTCTGAGGAAGAGGCCCGCGCAGCAGGCCCAATTGAGGTCTACGCGACATCTTTCAAAGCGATGCAATCCAGTTTTGCGGGGCGGTCTGATCGGGTGATGATGAAATTAGTGGTTTGCGCTGAAACGCGCCGCGTTTTGGGCTGTCACATTGTCGCCCCGCAGGCGGGTGAGATGATCCAATTGGCGGGTATTGCTGTGAAAATGGGCGCAACCAAGGAAGATTTTGACCGCGTCTGCGCCGTGCATCCCACCATGTCGGAGGAATTGGTGACACTGAAAACACCCGTCCGCGTGGCTTGAAAATCAGGCGCAAAGGCACATCTGTGATAAGACGGTGATGGCCCATGTGGTGCAGCGTGGCGCGGCAGGGTACAGATTTGACTGAATATGTAAGACGAGAGATCACAAGAGGATATAGCGCAGCATGGCTGGAAATAACGGCGGCCCTTGGGGCTCTGGCGGAAATCGCGGTGGCGATGATGATGGTCGCAATGGTGGCCCGCGCCGCCCTGAACAGGGCGGTGGGCAACAGATCCCCGAATTGGATGATTTGGTTCGCAAGGGCCAAGAGCAACTCCGCGTTTTGATGGGGGGGCGCGGTGGCGGCAATGGCGGCTTTGGCGGCGGCGCAGGCGGCGGTGGTTTTAAGCCGACACGCAGCATGTTCCTGCTTGGCGCGGGCGCAGGCATCGTTGCTTGGTTCTTGGCGTCCTTTTACACGGTTCAGCCGTCTCAGCAGGGCGTTGAAACATTCTTTGGCAGTTTCTATCGCACCACGGGCGATGGCCCGCATTTGGCGCCTTGGCCCTTTGTGCGCGCCCAAGTGATCGAAGTCACCACGCAGCGCACCGAGGCGATTGGGTCTTCCCGCGCGGGCGAAGGCCTCATGCTGACCACGGATGAAAACATCGTCGATATTGATTTCCAAGTTGTTTGGAACATCAAAGACCCCGCAGAGTTCCTCTTTAACCTTCGAGATCCAGAGGCAACTGTACGCTCTGTATCAGAGGCCGCGATGCGTGAAGTCATCGCGCAGTCCGAGCTGTCTCCAATTTTAAACCGGGATCGCGGCCTAGTTGCAGATCAGGTGCGGGATTTGATCCAAGCCACGATGGATGGATATGATTCAGGCATTAATATTGTGCGCCTTAACCTTGACCGCGCTGACCCGCCCGCCGAGGTGATTGACGCCTTCCGTGACGTGCAAGCCGCAGAACAGGAGCGCGACCGACTAGAGCGTCAGGCGGATGCCTATGCCAACCAAGCCCTCGCAGGCGCGCGCGGTGAAGCGGCGCAGCTGCTGGAAGAGGCCGAAGGGTATCGCGCCCAAGTGGTCAATGAGGCCGAGGGTCAAGCAAGCCGTTTCTTGGCGGTTCTTCAAGAATATCGCGGGGCGCCCGAAGTGACACGCCGCCGTATCTATCTTGAAACCATGGAGCAGGTTTTGGGTGATGTGAACCTGATCGTCATGGATGAGAATAGCGGAGGGAATGGCGTTGTGCCGTATTTGCCACTCAATGAATTGCGTAGAACTGACTCTGCAGCAGGGGGGAATAACTGATGTCTCGTATTGCTTTCCTAATCCCCGTTGTCGTTCTCGCTGTTGCCGTGGCGTTCAGCTCACTGTTCATCGTGGATGAGCGTCAAAAGGCGCTTGTTCTGCAGTTTGGTCAAATCCGTCAGGTCATCGAGGAGCCAGGGTTGAACGTCAAAGTGCCGTTCATCCAAGAGGTGGTTTATTATGACGACCGGATCCTTTCGCTTGACACCCAACCGATTGAGGTGACCCCGTCTGATGATCGCCGCTTGGTGGTTGATGCATTTGCGCGCTATCGGATTTCGGATGTTGTTGCCTTCCGTCAGGCGATTGGCGCGGGCGGTCTGCGCGCGGCTGAGGCGCAGCTACAAGATATTCTCAACCCACAGATCCGTGCCGTGTTGGGTGCTGATGGTGTGACGTCAAACACGATTTTGTCCAGTGAGCGCGCCTCACTTATGGCACGCATCACGGAACAGGCACGCAACCTGGCAGATCGGGTTGGTCTTGAAGTTCTAGATGTGCGCCTCAAGCGCACGGAATTGCCACAGCAAAACCTTGAAGCCACCTTCGCCCGCATGGAGGCAGAGCGGCAGCGCGAAGCCACAGATGAACGCGCACGTGGTGCCGAGGCTGCACAGCGTGTCCGCGCCCAAGCCGACCGCACCGTGGTTGAGACCGTGTCAGCGGCAACCCGCGAAGCCGAAATCATCCGCGGTGAGGCAGATGGCGAACGGAACCGCATCTTTGCCGAGGCGTTTTCGCAGGACACAGAATTCTTTGAATTCTATCGTTCGATGAATGCCTACAGCCAAGCCCTGCGCACGGGGAATTCAACCTTCCTCTTGGCCCCTGATAGCGAATTCTTTGATTACTTGGGGTCTTCGCAGAGCCCGCGCTGATGCTGGGATTGTCGTGGGACATTATAATTGCAGGGCTTGGTATGGCCCTGCTGATCGAGGGGCTGGTCTTTGTGCTGGCCCCTTCGCGTTTGGAAAATCTGATTGCTTTTCTCGCGGCGATCCCCGTGGAAACACGCCGCCTCATCGGCTTTGGCGCGGTGTGTTTCGGGGTTATCATTCTGGCCTTTGCGGGAAGTTTGTAAATTACTTTCACGGCCTTGTGACGGGGGTGTGAGATAGAGTGATAGGGATGGTTCTTGAATAGCCTTGTGGGCCGCCAAATATTCATCTGACCCTATTGGTTATGACTGAACCTAACCACAGCTCGTCTGGGCGTGGTTTGGGAGATGAAAAAGGAGTGTGCAGGTGAGACGCGATTATCAAACCACGGAATGGATGCGGCCAAGAGCTGTGGCGCGAGTGAAGGCAATTGCCATTGCGCCACCGCCGGTCTCGCGTCTGCGCCAAGCGGCGCTTTTCTTGGCGACCGCGCTGTTGGCGCTGGGGCTGATCACCCTGCAAAGCCCCGCGCATGCGCAATCGGCGCGGCCTGACACATTCGCAGATTTGGTGGATCAAGTGGGCGATGCAGTGGTGAACATAACCACAACCTCAATCGTTGCCGCCCGCCAACAAGGGCCGCAGGGCATCCAACCCATGCTGCCACCTGGATCGCCATTTGAAGATTTCTTTAACGATTTCATGAACCGCAACGGTCAAGGGGGCCAAGCCCCCCGCCGCTCTCAGGCGCTGGGATCGGGGTTTGTGATCTCTGACAATGGGTTTATCGTCACCAATAATCACGTGATCGAAGGGGCCGATGAGATTTCGGTCGAATTCCGCACGGGCGAGGTGTTGCAGGCTGAATTAATCGGCACAGACCCCAACACTGATATCGCGCTTTTGAAGGTCGACCCTGAAAGCCCGCTCACCTCTGTCTCCTTTGGGGATAGTGACGCGCTGCGCGTGGGGGATTGGGTTATGGCCATGGGAAACCCGCTCGGGCAGGGGTTCTCTGTCTCGGTCGGCGTCGTATCGGCACGCGGACGGGAATTGTCGGGGGCCTATGATGATTTCATCCAGACAGATGCTGCAATCAATCGCGGTAACTCGGGCGGGCCATTGTTCAACCTCGAGGGCGATGTCATCGGCGTGAACACTGCGATCCTGTCGCCTAACGGTGGCTCGATTGGTATCGGGTTTTCTATGGCCTCTGCCGTGGTCAGCGATGTGGTTGATCAATTGCAGCAATTCGGCGAAACGCGCCGCGGATGGTTGGGCGTGCGCATTCAGGACGTGACCCAAGATATTGCTGATGGCCTGTCCTTGGAGGAGGCGCGCGGTGCATTGGTCACAGATGTGCCAGAAGGCCCCGCCCGTAATGCGGGGGTCGAGGTGGGCGATGTGATCCTCAGCTTTGATGGGCAGGATATTCAGGATACCCGCGAATTGGTGCGTGTTGTGGCCGCGGCCCCTGTTGGGGAAACGGTGGATATGGCCGTTCTGCGCAGTGGTGCCGTTGAAACCCTCTCTGTCACCTTGGGGCGCCGCGAGACCGCAGATGCAGGCGGCGCGGGGCAGCCCGAACCGATTAAACCCGCATCCGTGGATGTGCTTGGCCTGCGCCTAGGTCTTATCACCGAAGAGGATCGTGCAGATCTCGCAGCACGGGGCCTGAGCGGTGTGGTGATTGAGGCGGTCGATCCAAGCTCGGACGCGGCGGCAAAGGGCCTTCAGGCGGGCGATATCGTGACCGAAGTCGCACAAATGCCGATTTCCACCCCGCAGGAATTCGACCAAATTGTTGGAGAGGCGCGTGATGCAGGGCAAAAATCTATTCTTTTGCTGATCCGCCGCGCGGGGGATCCACGCTTTGTTGCTCTGACCCTGACGGATTAAGGCACCCCACCTAGCATACACAGGCGCGTGCTGAATTTATCTTCGGCGCGCGCTATTTCTTTGCCCCAAGCGCAAGGGTTTGCTAGGGGAGGCGTGACCAGAATTTCGACTGCCCCAAGGAGGGCCAAACCCATGCGCCACTTGCCCGTTGCTTCGATCTTGACCGCCACCCTCCTTGCAGGGTGTCAATCGATGAGCATGCCCCCTGTGGAAGAGTTGAGCCCTCCTCAACAGGCTTTGGCGCAGGTGATCCCGCCCCGTGGTGGGGTGGTTCTTGCCGCCTTCACAGATCCCGAATTGCAGCCGCAATATCTGACCGATGATTTGGTGCAGGCCTCGGCCCGAGCTTCGGCCTGCCACCAGGAAGCCTATGGGGTGCCACTAGAGATGGGTGACGTCCTGCCAATCCTCACGGAACTCCCCGAGACCTTGGTTTACGAGAGCCAGATAGAGAGCCAGCAAGCAGCACAGGTATCCGTATTGACCGGTCGCACTCCGGGCTCGCAGCGCGTGGATGTGACGTTATTGCGCGACGGGTATCGTTGGAAAATTGCTGACCTTTCGCATGACGGTAAATTACTGTCGGCTCAATTGGGTGCTCACTGTGACTTCATAGCTCGTGAGGCGGCTGCACTTGAGCGCGCGGCTGCCCAGTCGGAAGCTGAAGTAGACGCGTCAACTGCAGAGGCGCCCCCAGCCAGCTGAGGGCCTGTAGGGTCACGTATATCATTTGCCACTCGTCTCGCGATAAATTTTCATCATTTCTGGCGATTTCTAATGTAATAGTAGTTTGATAAAATGGTCGCCGTTGTATGAATAATATTACCCTCGATTGCTGGCGCAACTGATTGATTTGACCTGCTGAGGTACATCGTCCGCGTGGATTAAATTATTTGGAGTGGCTTCCAATGGGGCGGCATGCAAGTTTAGCTCGTATCTGTGTACTGGCATCGCGTCTGGAGCGCATGGAGCAGGCTGCTGGGATAGGCAGCCTGTCTCATCTTGAGAGGAAGGTGTTGAGGGCAGCCTTTGCGGCATCCAATTCGGAAAATATATTTTCTCCGGTTGAGGTTCTTGAAATGTTGAGGGGAGAGGACGGTGTGTCTCGGAGTTCTTTTTTTCGTTCACTCAAAGCTTTGTGTGCAGGTGGCTAAGTAACTAGTCTCGGAACGGACAAGAAAGCTGGGTACGCAATTTCGTTGCCAGATTGATATTATTATATTTTTGGTATTAAATCTTCTCTTTCATTCTGAATTTTTTAGCTAGTTAACTATTTTCGCTTCACTAATTAATTATTTATGAAAAATTTTAAAAAAATTTTTTTGGGCCCCCATTAAAAAATCTTGAATTTTTCTTCCATTTATTGAATTAGTTTCACGCAATTGATTTGGAGTATCAAAATGAATATAGATCTTGATAACCTTTCCTTAGCTGAACTCCGTGATTTGAATAAGCGCGTCAGTAAGGCTATCGATGGCTACGAAGACCGAATGAAGAGGGAGGCGCTAGCCAAACTTGAAAAGCAGGCTGCTGAGATGGGCTTTTCGCTTTCGGACTTGTTGGGGGGGAAACCAAGGAAGTCGGTATCCAAGGTAGCGCCAAAATACGTGAACCCCGACAATTCAGAGCAGACTTGGACTGGGCGTGGGCGCCAGCCAAAGTGGGTCGAGGCACATCTTGCCTCCGGCAAGTCACTTGACGGTTTGCTCATAAAGTAACTGAAGCGTTGTGTGGCCAGGCCGTGCTTGGCCACATGAGTGGCTATGCAGCAAGTGTTTCGCGGGTTATAATTCAACCCAGTGAGGCAAACTTTTGCGAGGTGGAGGCAATTGGCTTTAAATTTTGACATCCTCACCAATGTCGCGCGGTTGCGCTATACGTTGGAAAAAATGGAGGCGTCAGTGGGCATTCACCAACTCACTGAGGCTGAGAAATATGTGCTCAGTGCCGCGGCATTGGCTGCAAAAGCAGACGGCTCATTTTCGCTGCATGATTTAGAGGCGCAGGATTTGATTGCGGACATGCCCGTGAGCACAAAGTTTCGCACCCTGCGCTGCCTGATCGATAAGGGCAAGCTGAAGCGCGCAGGCGCAGGTCGCAAGTCCGATTATATTATCGTGGCTTGATCTTTTAATTTCCCGAGTAAGGCTGTGCGTATGCGGCATGCACTTATGACCGATCTTGTGGCCTTGGTCATGTGTTCGATCTTTTACGCGATGGCCTTTGAGGCTGTATTCGTTGTGTCGGATAAATTGCAGCAGTCCGTGGTGCCGGGCATTATTTATGGCAGCGTGCTGTTCTTCCCGCATGGTGTTCGGGTGCTGGCGGCCTATTTATTTGGCTGGCGGAGCATCCTCTACCTTCTGCCTATCAGCGCGGTCTATGCGGGGCTTGGGGGTGATGCGGCCATGATCCTCGAAGGGCTTGTTCTGGCCTTGGGTAGCCTCGTGGCCTGCGTTCTGGCCTTTGAGGTATTGAGCCGCTTTGACTTTATCGAGCGTAATTATCTCGCGGTTTCAATCGATTGGAAAAGTCTGGTTCTCGCCGGTGCTGGCGGCGCGCTGATCAACGCTGTGCTGCATTATAGCTTGAACGTCACTGATGCGCAGGCCTCGGGTGCGATATTTGTCGGAGATGTGTTAGGTTTTGCAGCAGTGCTCGTAGTTTCGATGCTTTTCTTCAGATTGCTCCGCGAACTCTCCTGAGCCATCTGCAAATGCGATGAATGGCAAGCAGACTTCCCGTGGAAGTAAATTTTTGCACACCCAAACATAACTTATCCCCACAAGCAGTATAGCTCAGCCGTTACGCCTACTCGGCGGCAAAGTTTTTACGTTGTCTGTGTGGTGCTAGGTGCTCTAACTTTTCTGATAGTGCTTTATGAAGCCGCGGGTGTACAAAATCAGGTTCCAAGTTCGCCATCATACACACTTCTCGAAAGTCCCTCGATGGGTATTCCCCAATCCAGCGCCTGACGTCTTGAAACTCTCGACCTCTGCTGCTTTCGCTTGTTTGTAAATCCTGAGTGGCCCTCCACAGGACGGCTTGCCACAGTCTCAACTCTGGAATCGGATCGCTCATTAAGAGAGGCTACCATGCGTGTTTTTTCTATCAAGATGAAAGATAACTGCACGTTGATATAATTTGTAGACTTAGCCCCGCAGACTAAGCCACCGTCTTGATCCAGTTAATAAACGAGCGGGTATTTTGTGTCGGTGTTTTCGAGCTTGAGATGTAATATGCCGTGCCAAAATTATGGGCTAGATCTGCGAGTGGTCGAAGTGTTCCGTCATTAATTGCGCCAGCAGTAATTGAGCGCCACCCCAGCATGAGGCCTCGGCCATCCAGAGCTGCCTGCATGGCTTGGACATAGTTATTGAATGAGTGCCCTGCCTGCTTGGGCGCTGGCATGCCCTTGGCTGAGAGATAGGCCTCCCACCCGGCCCAGTGTTGTGTGTGCGGGTTTCGCACATGTATCAAGGGGGCGCTCCATATTGGAGTGCCACTTGCTCGCAGTGTGTCGATGAACTTAGGGGCTCCCACGGGACAGACCACTTCATCAAACAGCTTTTCGTTGTGCCCGTCGCGCCAATTCTGAGCCCCATAACGCAGGGCCAGATCGATATCCGGCGACAGTACCGGTAAGTCTGTGGGTGGCGCCTGGACATTCACCGTTATTTCTGGGTGCAGCGCGTAAAACTGCGGGAGGCGGGGCATCAGCCAATAGGTTGCAACCCCCAGAGTGCAAGCGACTGTGATTTGCAGCTCATGTCCCGCTTGCGCTGCCTGAATGTCGCTGATGGTCGCGCGAATTTGGCTCAATCCCTCCCGCACAGAGCGTGCCAGCATCTCACCTTCTTCCGTCAAGCTTGCTGGTTTGCGGCGCCGATCCAATAGTGTGGTGCCAATATATTCCTCGAGCGTCTTAATCGCCTGGCTGATCGCTGGCTGGCTCACGTTCATTTGTGCGGCAGTCTCGCGCATGGATCCGTGCCGGGCGAATGCCTCAAAGCAGACTAACAAGCGAAGTGGGGGGAAGTGGTCCATAATATGATTATAACTCACGACTTATGTTATATTCATATAAATCCATCTATATTTAAAAAATCAATGTGCAATTGTAATTATTTATTATTGCAATCATCCGGACTAAAGTAATGCTTGACGGAAAATCCTCAGTCGTGACGGCAGTAGAGTTGGGGGATAGGGGCCTGTTCGTGACCCTGCCCAAGCAGGGCCGTCGCTACCTAAATTATTATTGGCTGCGCGACAATTGCCCTAGTTCCTTCAGCCCAGTCACGCGTGAACGCAGTTTTGACATTTTTCATTTAGAGCAAGCGCCACGAGCGAAAGCAGCCCGGATTGTTGATGGCATCCTGCACGTTGAGTGGGCAGACGAGGATCACGTGACGCGCATGCCGCTGCACTGGATTGAAACTTATGCAATTGGCAAGCCCCGCCCAGATCCAGCTGACCTCAAGCGTGAGGCTTGGTACAGCGATCACTACCCCAAAGTTCCGCGTTTTGCGCAAGCGGATCTCCTTGCAGACACTGGACAGCGCTCAGCGTGGATTGAGGCCATGATCGTCCATGGCTTTACGATAGTCACGGGCATGCCCGATAGTGACGAGGGATTGACCCAGACTGCTGAGTTGATGGGGTATGTTCGCCCGACATTCTTCGGCACGTATTTTGATGTGCGCACTCACATCAATCCAACCAACACCGCCTACACCTCGGCTGCGCTCGAGCTACACACAGACACACCCGCCGAGGAGTTTGCGCCGGGCATTCAGTTCCTTCACTGTCGTGTCAACACGGTTGAGGGAGGGCAGAGCCTTTACTCTGATGGCGTTGCAGTGGCTAATGACTTCCGGCTGCGAGACCCACGGGGGTTTGAGCTCCTCTCAACGATCTCAATTCCGTTCTTCTGTGAACACGACCACTACGATGCACGCTCACGCCAGACTGTGATTGAACTCGACAATCATGGCGAGGTGTCGGGTCTCACAATTAGCCAGCACATGGCAGATATTTTTGACCTCGATCAGACGCTGTTGGACGAGTATTACCCCGCCTTCTGCCGGTTTGGCCGTATGCTCCAAGAGGACAAGTATATGATGCGCTTCCTGATGAAGGGCGGCGAGTGCATGGTGTTTGATAATCACCGAATTGTTCACGGGCGCGCGGCCTATTCAGCAACGAGTGGAGATCGCTATCTGCGCGGTTGCTACGTTGATCGCGGCGAGATGCGCTCGACATATCGCGCATTGGTCAGTGAGGGGCGGTTCAAGTCATGATGGACGAACATGAAATTACCCTGCGCGCAGAATTAGCCGATGCGTTTCGAATTTGTCACGCTCTCGGCTGGAGCGAAAGTGTCGGTAACCACTTCAGCGCGGCGCTAGACCCGGATGGCAAAGTCTTTCTTCTAAATCCCCGGTGGCAGCACTTTGCGACTATCAGTCCCGAGGATCTCTTGGCCTTAAACTCAGGTGACCCATCCGTCATGACGCGGGATAATGCGCCCGATGCATCTGCTTGGTGTATTCATGGGACAATCCACCGGCGACTGCCGAGCGCGCGTGTGGTGTTGCACGTGCACTCGCCCTATGCGACTGCCTTAGCCTGCCTTGAAGACCCCACACTCTGGCCGATTGACAATAACACTGCACGCTTCTTCGGCCGGGTCGCGTACGACCTGCACTTTGGTGGCATTGCGGACGCGCTAGAGGAAGGCGAAAGGATTGCAGAGGCACTGTCTGATAAATCAGTGCTCGTGATGGGCAACCACGGCGTCACTGTCGTGGGACCTACCGTTGCCGATGCGTTTGAGGATCTTTATTTTTTCGAGCGTGCGGCCCAGACCCTCATGCTGGCCTATGCAACTGGACGCCCCCTGGCGGTGCTAGAGGATAAAGTGGCGAGGGATACCGCAGAGGGTTGGGTGGCCTATCGTGGTATGGCGGCACGCCACTTTAACCACCTGAGGACTGCCTATGGGCTAGCAAATAACGCTGGCTAGACAATAGTCGTCTCAGAGGTTTGAAAATACCAAGTAAATTGCTGCTGAAATTAAGGCCGCAGATGGGACTGTTATCACCCATGCGGCGATAATCGTCATGAAGTGTGACCGGCGTACCAGCTTGCGGCGCTTCTTCTCCTCGCGCCCCGGTAGGTCAGATTTTGATAGACCAATCTGTAGCTTCTGGCGCCGCCGATCTGCATCCCACTCTCGGAAAAAGCCCACTCCGAAGACACCACCAACCGCTATGTGAGTTGAGCTTACTGGTAGCCCGAGCCAGCTGGCCACGATAACCGTGATAGCCGCTGAGAGGGCCACGCAGTAGGCCCGCATTGGGTTAAGTTTCGTGATTTGATTGCCGACCATGTGGATCAGTTTGGGGCCAAATAGGAATAAGCCAAATGAGATCCCGAGCGCCCCAATAATCATGACCCAAAGGGGAATGGCTGCGGTACTTTCCACCATACCTGATTGCGAGGCCTGCACAATGGCAGCAAGCGGACCCACGGCATTGGCCACGTCGTTTGCGCCATGTGCGAAACTCAACAATGCCGCGGAGACGAGTAGCGGTATGCGGAACAATACCTTGAGCGACTTATTTCTATTTTCCAGTCCCTCGGATTGTTTCTTGATCACTGGAAACATTAGGATTGTGACTAAGATGCCCGCTGCCACTCCGATACCGAGCGCTGTGGTGAGATCAATCTTCACTAACTTCTTGATGCCCTTGAGCGCCGAGTAAGTTGCAAATGCACCGGCCATAATTCCAAGTAAAATCGGGACCCACTTTCGAGCCGCCTGAATTTTATCTTCCTGATAGATGATCCGGGACTTGATCAGCGCCAAAAAGCCCGCCGCGATGACGCCACCCAACATGGGTGAGATGACCCAACTCGCCGCGATCGCACTCATGGTGGGCCAATTAACGCTGGCCAACCCCGCGGAGGCGATGCCCGCGCCCATGACCCCGCCCACAACTGAGTGAGTGGTGGACACTGGCGCGCCAATCCAAGTCGCTAAGTTAACCCACAGGGCAGAGGCCAATAGGGCGGCAAGCATAGCCCAGATGAAACTCTGAGTGTTTGACAATGCGGATTGGTCAATAATGCCCTTCGCAATAGTCGAGACAACATCTCCGCCTGCAATCAATGCGCCCGCGCTCTCGAATAAAACGGCAATCGCGATAGCGCCGGCAATTGTAATTGCCTTTGCGCCTACGGCTGGCCCCATATTATTTGCGACGTCGTTGGCTCCAATGTTGAGTGCCATGTAGGCACCAAAAATTGCTGCCAACACAATTAAGAAGCCACCATTGGAGAAGCCGAACATTGTGGCACTGGCTAAACCGGCTATCGCAATAAAAACAATCGCAAGACTCGGGCCAACAATTGGGCGTGAAACATAATTAGACGCAACTTCAATTGCAGAAAGACGATCGAGGTCAAGGTCGAGGGTCTCCAAGTGCCGTGGATCAAACTAATTTTGTGCCATATCTCTCTCCAAGGCCGTAAAGTTCGTCAGCGCCCCACGGGTGTATCTTGTCCGGATATCGCTGTCGAGAAATCTAAGATCATCTTTTTTAATTCGGGTTCCGAAACTTTTTTGGCTGCCTTCTTCGGGGTGAACCACTTACGCTTACGCTGGCTTTTCTCGGGGTAGTTTTTTGCGACCTTCGATACCTCGCAGGGATACACAAAAGTCGTGACGGGCAGGGCCAGGCCACTCGCCATGTTCTTGCGATAGCGATATTGTCCGAGCGGTTCGCTTTCGATCTGAGCAACAGCCACGCCGGCCTCCTCCCAAGCTTCCTGCTTTGCAGCGGGGGACCCGTGCTTGCCCGGCATTGGCCAGCCCTTCGGAATAATCCAGCGCTTTGTGCCGCGGCTCGTAACCAGAAGGATCTGTAATTTCCCTTTTTTGTGGCGATAGCACAGTGCGCCGACTTGAACCCACTCGGGGCGCTGCACCAACAGCTTAAGGCTCTCTTCAACGATTTTTGGAATAAAATTTTTCATGCGGTGCGGATGCCGCCTCTCTGCCGGAGGTGCTTTTGAGCCTCAATGATATTTTGTAGTGTGGATTAGATCCAATAGCCAGCTCAGGGCCCAATATTGTCTTGATGACTAGATCGGCCCTCTAGTTGTAAATGAGCTGGTGTGTTTTGTGCGCGGCAATAAACTCCCAGTCGTAAGCCACGCCAAGCCCCACGCCATCAGGCAATTGGACCATGCCGTTTTCGTCAATGCAGTCGAGTTGGTCAGTGTAGCCGCATTCATACACTGGCGGCACTGCATTTGGGCAGTCAGGCCCCACCAGGGCCACCTCGTAGAAATTTGAGTTGCGGCTGCGGGCGATCATGTGGCGATGCGCGGGCCCACAGGCATGCACCTCGACATCCACGCCAAAACTTTCGGCCATATTATGAATTTTAAGGCAGCCCGTGATCCCCATGTCATATTCGGGATCAGAGCGCAGGAAGTCAGTGCCGCCCGCAATTAAGAAGTCAGCTTTGGGTTCGACGCCACGCACGTGTTCAGTTTGTAGCAACGGAGTGCGCAACATTTCGCGTAATTTCTTGTGGGCAAAAGCTGAGACGCCGCTGTCGCGGTAAGGATCTTCAAGCCAAAAGTAATTAGCCTCGTCGCAGGCCTTCCCGACGTAGAGCGTGTCCGCGAAATTACGCAACTGACAGGCCGGGTCGAGCATTAATGTCATCTCATCTCCCACAACCTTGCGCACGTGGAGCACTAATTCCGCCTCTTCTCGGGCATTGCCATCGTGCCAGCCGTGGATTTTGAAGGCGCGATATCCCATTTCCTTGCATGCCAAGGCGAAGTCACCGTAGGCCTCCTTGCAGTCTAGCCCGCCACTGCGGTCGCCGTGGTAGGTGCTGGCATAGGCCGGAAATTCCCGCCGGTGGCTCCCGAGTAGTGTGGCTATTGAGCACCCAAGCGCTCTCCCCTGCCAATCCCAAAGGGCGATATCAAGCGGCCCATGACCCATGTGATCAAACTGGCGGGCCTCACGCTTGAGGTCGTCGTAAATCCCCTCACGCTCCTCCGCGTCCCGGCCAACTAGCATTGGCGCCAGCATCTGCATTTGCCCAAATACCGAGAGTGATGCCCCCCAGTTCACGACGTAACTTCCAATGCAGCCATCTCCGGTCTCGATTTCGACGGCGTACTTTTTGATTGGAGTGGATGCGCCCTTTCTGTAATAGAGCCCGCCGATTGAGCTACCACCGGCGGATGGCGCCAGATTTGCCGCCTCGAATTCAAACTCAGTGAGGGTGACGCGCGTAATCTTGGTCATTCGAAAGTTTCCTAGTTCAATTGATTGATGAGCGGCCGGCCCTCAGCCAGGCGTGTGATGTTGTCTACAATTGTAGCCTGCCGCCGCGCTACAGTGCCGTCCGTCCATCCGGACATGTGCGGCGTCATAACTATGTTTGACAACTCCTCGAAGCGGCGCGTCGCGGGGCGGTGTGATGTGGCGGCGTCAGTCGGATAGCTGTACCACGTGTCTATGATTGCGCCTGCAATTTTCTCGTCCGCGAGGGCCTCGTATAGTGCGTCTTCATCTACCACGCCCCCGCGACCAACGTTCAGTAAAACGCAATGGCGCCTCATGGCGGCGAAGGCTGAGTAGTCAATCAATGAGACTGTGGAGGGCGTGAGCGGGAGTGTGTTGACCACTATGTCAACCGCGCCCAGCATATTGTTGAGTTTGTCGAGACCGTAAACGGCGGTATAGCGTCTGTCGGTGACGGGGCTTCGATTGGCAACGTGCACCGCCATGCCAAAGGCTACCGCCCGATCCGCGACTGCCTGCCCGATGTGGCCATGCCCAATGATCCCAATGCCCTGCGCACCCAGTTCGGTTCGCAGCGCCTTGGGGCCAGCACCAGCCCAAAAATTCCAAGCCCCCGCTCTCAATTGAGCGTCTGCCGTCGCCAGGGGTACGTGACGGGATAGGAGGGCAGACATCACATATTCGGCAATCGCATTCTCGTGGCCGAAGGCGTTACACACTTTGCAGGTGGAGGGCAGGGCATCAAACGTTACCTGGTCGTAGCCTGCCGCGGGTAGCTGGAACAGCTGCGCATTTCGAGCTGTGACGGGTGACTTGAAGTGGACACCCACTACAACGTCCGCCGCGTTAAGTGCATCCTGAGCAATTTGATCAACGGCGTCCGGTACGCTGGTGATCTCATGGGGAATTTTTAACAGGTCTGACACTCCCGGTAGAAAACTGACTGCATTCGCTCCGTAGAAGATAATTTTCATTCTGATCACCTTCAGAGAACTGAAATCATGCCGCCATCGGCATAGATAATTTGTCCTGAAACGTAGTTAGAGGCGTCCGACGCAAGATATATGCACGTGCCAGCTAATTCCTCGGGCCGCCCCCATCGCCGCATTGGTGTGCGTGACTTGACCCACTCATCAAACTTTGGGTTGTTAATAAGCGCCTGGTTCATGTCTGTGACCATGTAACCGGGTCCAATAGCATTGGCCTGAATGCCCAATTCTCCCCACTCCGCTGCCATGGCTTTAGTCAGCATTTTGATGCCGCCCTTGGCTACAGTGTAGGGAGCCACCGTCGCACGCGCGAGCTCTGAGGTGAGCGAGCCGATATTGATAATCTTGCCGTGGCCGCGTTCGGCCATCCGCTTAGCTGCCTCGCGACCAACAATGAAGGCGGCAGTCAAATTTGTGTCTAGTACGCGATGCCAGTCCTTAGTCTCCAGTTCAAGCATTGGTTTGCGAAACTGGATCCCCGCATTGTTGACCAAAACGTCAACTGTAATTCCGTTTGCATCGAGTTCTTGGAAGGCACAGATAACGGATTTCTCACTGGTGACATCAAAAGCAGAAACTATAGCGTTCAATCCCAGTCCCTGTAGCTGGGCACGGGCGACCTCGAGGTTCTGATCGTTAGTACCATTTAGTATTACATCTGCTCCGGCCTGTGCCAGACCCTTAGCAAAAGCAAGTCCCAGCCCGCGTGAAGACCCTGTAACCAGTGCGGTCTTTCCTGTCAGATCGAAGAGCGTAACGCTCATATTACCCCTCCTAATGATGCCTTCTGAAGAGCTTGGCTCTTAAGGCGTCAGGAAGCAAGGCCATCGCAATCTTAGTTAAATTTTGGTCAGGATGAAAATAGACCAAGGAAAAACAATTTTTAAAACCAGGATTGTTGTCTCGGATGTTCTAGCACGCTGCTGTTTACAATGTATTGAGGTGTTCTCCGGTCAGCGTATGACAGAACGCTCCCGATCGCATCTCGTGCGATATTATCGAAGCATTCATCTGTCCAGCATAATGAGTGAGATGTAGTGATCACATTGTCCATTTTGAGAAGTGGGTTCGCCATATCTACAGGCTCTTGTTCAAAAACATCTAACCCTGCGCACGATAGATAATTTTTTTGAAGCGCCTCGATCAGATCAACTTCCTTAATCACTGGACCACGTGCCACGTTAATTAGAGTTGCAGTTCGCTTCATTCGGGACAACTTACTCATGTCTACCAGGTGATAAGTATCCTGGTTGAGTGATGTCGCTATGATTAGAATATCACTTTTTTCAAAAAGCTCTTCAGTACTTAACTTTTCCGCGCCCAGCGCACTCAGTTCTGCTGCGGAGCAATTTGGGTCGGCAGCTGCTAATTTCATTTCAAAAGGTTGCACAAGGCGAAGTATTTCTTTGCCGATGCTGCCCGCCCCGAGGACACCTAACACCTTACCAGTCAGCCCCGTGCCCATGTAATCGGCATTGTGGGACCACCCGCCGGCACGCGTCAAATTATGCTTCTCAATAATGCGATGGGTCGCAGCCAACATCATAGTCATGGCCATCGTGGCAACCGGGCGGCGCACCGCATCTGGAGTATTGGTCACCATAATTCCTAAGTTGTTCATGCCATCAACATCAACTGAGTCAAAGCCCACTCCATGGCGCGCCAGCAGGCGTAACCGACCGGTAAAGGGGCCAGTGCGTGGCGCTATTTGTGAGAATGAAACTTTCTCCAGCATTAAGTAGATTGCATTGAAATTTTCGGCATCGTGCGCGTCAATTTCGGTCTTTTCTGCCGGTAGGATCGTGGCATCAATGTCCGGGCGATCCATGAGTTTTTGCAAGATCCGTGGGTCGAAGCACGGTGCACCGTCACTTCCAAAAATTGAGCCCGATATTCCTACTCTGAACTTTTGCACATCAATTCTCTAAGTTTTTGTTACTGAGAGAATTGATGAAATTGATTCCGCTGTTTAGCTCCGCCTTGAGCAAAATGTGATCTATGCCATAGGCAATCATACGAAATCCATGCCCCCAATACTCCTCGGCGACCGCTTTGTTGACGGCCATGAAGCCTGCAAGTTTCCCATTTTTGTTGGCTGCAGATACAATCTGCGACACAGCGGCAAGATAATCGGGGTGATCTAGTTGCCCGGGTATACCCATAGAGCTGGTTAGGTCGAAATGTCCCAGCCATAGCACGTCAATACCCTCGACGGCAGCAATTTCGTCCACGTTTTTAAGTCCTTCAGCTGTTTCGATCATGGCAATTAACGTGGTTTTTTCATTAGCGTCTGCCATGATCGCCGCCGGGGCCCTGTCTGAGTAGTCGTCGTGTGCCACACCAAATGCAGTGCCGCGCTTGCCAATCGGTGGGTAGTAGGCCCGCTTTACAAGGTCTCTTGCCTGGTCAGCACTTTCTATCATGGGTATCATCACACCATGGGCGCCTATATCTAGTGCCTGGCCGATTGTGTTCCCTTCCACCGTAGGTACCCTAACAAACGGCGCAATATCGAGCCCTCTGCATGCAGCCATTTGATTTTTTAATGTCTCAAATCCAATTCCGGTGTGCTCCATGTCATACATAAGAAAATCAGCACCCGCGGACGCGGCTATCATGGGCATTCCAGTCGAGAAAAATTCGAAGACTAACATCCCAGAAAGGTGGCCTTTAGCCACCTTATTCTTTGTTAGGCTTTTTTTGTTTTCTAGAACCATTGTCTCGACACCCCTTGATCAAGCTAACTGTGTCCAGCGGACCACTTTAAAAGCAAGAAAATTTTAACTGCCTACCAATGCATTTTTTCGGTTAACTTCGCCAACACGTGCCGGAAACTGGCCTAAATTAAGGGTCATAGACATAATTTTGATCTAACGAAAATTGATGGCCAGTGCGCTGTAAATTTGTCATCCTTTGATTTTTACAAGTTAAAGAAAAGGTGCATCATGATTGAAAATCCGCCCAGGTTAATCATCAAGAAGAATATTCGCCGTCCTACCAAAGCGCAGGTTGCGGCTTTTCAAAATGTACCAACTAGCTTTGTTGCAGATGCGCTAGATGGAAAAGGCGCGCTGAGTGAGAACATTCAACCTCTGGGCGCTGGCCGAGACATCAAGTGTGTTGCGGCAGGACCGGCAATAACGGCTTATTCGGGTCCGGCTGACGTTTTAGCTAGCTTTGCTGTCCTGGATTTAATCGAAGGCGGCGAGATAGTGGTTGTGTCTTCTGACGCCCATCAGGGTTGCGCTGCGGCTGGCGATCGATTGATAGGAATGTACAAAAACTGTGGCTCTGCTGGATTTATAACCGATGGCCCCGTCCGCGATTATCGAGGCATCGTCGAAGTAGGTCTGCCGGTTTGGTGCACAGGCCTCACACCTGCGTCTCCCTACATGTCTGGGCCTGGAACAGTCGGCTTTCCAATTCAAATTGGTGGCCAACAGGTTGAAACCGGTGACATGATTGTTGCTGACCTTGACGGAGTAGTTGTAGTTCCCTTTGCCAAGATCGATGATGTTATTCAAAAGCTGGAACGCATCAAATCTCTCGAAGCCGAGTTGGATGCGCAGGTCGCACAAGGCCTCAAAATGCCGAAGTGGTTGCCAGATTTAATGAAAGGCAGTGACGTCAGATACGAAGATTAGAAGTTCCTAAGACTTAACACGCTGCTTTTCACTCAATGCTAGAAAACTAACTAATTTCAGCCGCGCCACCTCCCACCTCGAGGTTTGGCTGTAAGGAAATAGGCTTTGGCTGTCGTGAGTCCTACCATGCCACATAGAAAATAGGATTTAAGCACAAAATGGCGCGTCGCTGGCCCAGCGGTGGATCGGTATATGGCTCTGCGTCGAGAGTTTTTTCCGCGCTTCTTCCCATGATTTTTTCCAAGCTTTCCAGTCTGTCAGCACCTGGCCGGGATCTGCTTTGCTACGCGCAATAAATTCTGGGAAGTGTGATCTACCTGTAGGCTGCCCGGTTTTGTTGAAGCGTATATCGAAAGACCATCTGAATTTATCCGTCATGTTGTCTAGTGAGGCGTGGGGCGTCAACGGATGTAGGATCAAAATACCACCCGACTTAACGGGCAAAGGTATTGCACTACTTTTTTCTATAAAGCCGTCCGCTATCGCGGTCTGCCGCTGCGGGCAATGAGGCAAAAGGCTCTGTTCAGTTTTCTTTGGAATAACTTGCAGGCAGCCGTTACTGACAGTTGCGTCGTTCACAGCACACCAAACAGTAACCATGTCGGTGGTGTCGGCTTCGTCGTGGGCAACGCCGCGGTCTTGATGCCACGCCGTGTTGCCAATGTGAGCACGCACCTCGTCATGGTGCAATCTTTTCGCAGGAGGTTTCAATCGGACATGTTGGATTGGGTTAGAAGTGATTTCAGGACCAATGAGATCTTCCACGATATCAAGAAGTCGGTCAGCGGTGAGGAGTTTGAAAACGGCGGGACCAAAGTGCATGGGCGTATTTTCAGTGATTTCATCCCCTGGCAGGGAAATATCCATTGGCTGGAACCAGTCGCACCCTGCCTCATAGCAGTGCATGAGCTTGGTGTAGAAGTCTTCTTTTTTTATGCTAGCTGCTATTTTCCCTTCGGAAATCCAGCCGCCAACGAGCTCATCGAGTAGGTTTTCGTATTCTTTGCGTACGGGTTCCAAGATAGTTTCTTGATCGAACACATCCTCGACCACGAGGTAGCCATTGGCGTGAAAAGATTCTTTTTGTTTATCTGTCAGCACATCAATGCCCTCCCAAGCTCAATTCACCACGCATCTGAGAATTACAGTCGCGCTCTAAGCTAATCAGCAGATAAAAATTTGGTCAAGTTTTTAGCGTATTAGGCCGGTCTCTCAAAAATTGTAGCAATCTACAGGAGGACTTCGAAGGTTCTGCCTAGCTGCTTGGCATACGTATTATTTGATAAAAACTGGAAAAACCTTTTCATTAGTGTGAATTTTTTTTGCCAAATAAGGAAATTAAAATAGCCATGCTCAGTGCAATCGAAGGGCCAATCCCAAATGCGAATAAAAGAGTTCCGATGCCCACAATTCCACCAAGCAGCCAGCCTATGGTCACCACCAAAATTTCGATAGCGCTGCGAACCCATACAATCGGTAATCCCGTAATCCTCTGAGCTCCCGTCATCAGGCCATCACGCGGTCCCGGGCCAAGGTTGGCAATTAAATAAATTGCTCCACCAAACCCAGTCGTGAATACACCCAATGCGCCTTCAGCTATTTTGAAGACTGGTTCCTCAAAAACTGGGATATGTGGTAGTGCCAAATCCATCACTGAGGCCACGATGATAATGTTTAGAATGGTCCCGATGCCTGGCATTTGTCTTAGCGGGATCCACAGCAGAAGTACTGCACAGCTGACCACGAAAGTCGTCAACCCTATGCTCCAGCCGGTAAGGCGTGAAATCCCCTGAGCAAAAACTGTCCATGGGCTCACACCTGATCCCGATGCTATGAGGAGTGTCTCCCCAAACCCAAAAATTATTAGCCCAAATATGAGCATGGCGCACGATGTAAAAGGGGGGCGCATACTAAGTGGGACCGGCGCACTCCAAAAGAGCTGTGGTATGGTTTTAATTTTGAGAAAGCTCAAGAATGCTCCGAAGTCATATCGTTTATGTTGTGAGCATGACGCTCACACATGATCGAAAGTGGCAATAAATAAATCATTTATGGAGGCAAACTATTCAATGTTTGCTGGCCGTTATCACGAGGTTCTAGATTTTCCCTGGTTATTATCTCCACGGGCACGTGAATGTTGTCATTTTGCCCGTTGATTAGGTAGTTTAGGCAAACATTTATAGCGCGCTCAGCCATCAGTCTCATATCTTGGTGAAGAATAAATTGAAAAATGCCCTCTCCTAGATGACTTCGGGTTCTGGGTGTTAGGTTGTGTGCAATGACGCAAATTTCTGAAGTTAAATTGGCCTCACACAGCGCACGCACAACCCCTTCGTTGCCGCCACCTACATTGTACAGCCCGACCAAGCCGGGAGTGTTACGGATAATTCGGCTTAAGTTCTCGTGATTTTGTTCAGCGGTGTCATGGCCTAGCACAGTTTCAAGTATTTTAAGGTGCTTTGCGTGGCTTCTGAGATAAGAGCGAAACCCCATTTCTCGATTTTCGTGGGAACGATATAACTGGCCGCCCGAAATGATTACAACTTCGCCGCCGTGAGGGCATGCTAGTCCCATTAAGAGCCCTGCAGTCCGCCCCGCTGCTCGTCCGTCACTACCAACAAACCCAATAACTGGCGCATTAGGCAGGGGAGAGAGAAGACTAAGGCAAGGCACTCCTCTGTTATTAAGATAGGAGACAGCATCACGAACTCTTGGATCTTCCAGAGCCTGAAATATAACCACGTCCCACTTGCCCGAACCACAGTTGCGTAGTTTGCGAGCTAAGGCGGCAGGCTCCAGCTTGGGCGAAAATGCGCATTCTACAATGGCATTCCCCAGAGCTCCAAACTCGTTAAAACATTGGGCAAGATATTCAGTAGATAGCCCGGCCATTTCCGGCAAAATCACCTTCAAATGCCATGGCCTAGGGCTGCGCACCGTCCACGCACCACTCTCTATTGCAGATTTGGCTTGGAGAACCTTTTGTCTGGTCGCGTCAGACACATGGCTGCGTCCATGTATAACCCTATCGACAGTGGCAATGCCAACATTGGCGAGACTTGCAATTTCTTTGATACGAGCGCGACCGGTCATAGGGCACTTACTACATCAAAATACATCAAATAAATCCATTCTAAGCCATGTTTCACATCAAAATACATCAAATATGAAAGTTGCAAGTGATTTTTCTTGGCTTTTGGCTGCTTCTGCGATGCTTTCGAACGGCGGATGGCAAGCACAACGGTGGAAGGTGATACAATGAAGGCAGCGGTTGTTGGTCTTGGGGATATGGGCAGCGGCTTGGCTTTGAATTTGATCAAGGCTGGCTTTGAGACTTGGGGCTTTGACATTGATCAGAAGCGGATGGCTAGCTTTTCTGAGTTTGGAGGAAAACCAGCAGAAAATTTGTTCGAGTTAGGCCGCAATGTGGACGCAGCCTTCGTAATGGTGATGACTGGCGCGCAGGCCAAGGAGGTAATCTTTGGAAGAGGTGGGCTAGTGGAAGCCATGCGTAAGGGTGGAATTATTCTGATCACGGCCACGATCAAACCGCATGAGCTTGTAGAGATCGCAGAAGGATTAAAATCGACTGGGCTCGATTTGGTCGATACACCAGTGTCGGGCGGGTTCCCGGGAGCGCAATCGGGCACACTTACAATGATGGCCGCAGCTCCTTCAGATATCCTTGATCGTGCGGTGCCAGTCATGGAGGCTGTGTCAGCCAAAATTCATCGGGTTGGGTCAGTCCCCGGACAAGGTCAGACAGTTAAGGCGTGCCTGCAGACAGTAATTGGATCGATTTTCGCAGCGAATTTTGAGGCGTGTGTTCTTGCTGCAAAGGCGGGCATTTCGGGGCAAGTGATCCACGATGTTTTCACCACATCTGGAGCTGGATGTGGCGTTACTAAGGCGGCTCTAGAGAATATAATCGACCGTAAATTCGAGGGGACGGGCAGTCACATCTCTACCATGCACAAGGATTTAACCATTTCCCTTGATTTGGCACAGCAAATGACTGTGCCGCTGCATATGGCTGCTCAAGCGATGCAAGTGTTTCATGCAGGTAAAATAAAGTACCCCAATGGAGACAATTGGGTTTGTACGCGGGTTATTGAGGAAATAGTCGGTGTAGAATTGCACCGCGATGGGGCGAGGGCCATTAGATGAAACTTGGTGTGATTTGTGACGGTATCAGCCGTGATCTCTACCATGCCGTCGATGTAATGGATGAGTTCGACTTAGAATACGCAGAATTACAATTTGTTTGGGATGCCGAGGTGGGTGATCACACGCCAGAGCAGATCAAAGAAATGGACAGTCTCTTGAGAGATCGCGGTAAGCCCGTCTCCTGCCTCTCCCGTCACATCTTTGCGGGTATGACCCAAAACAACAAACCCGGTGACACACTCCACACAACCCATATGGACGCACTTAAACGCGTCATCGACATGGCACACATTTTAGATGCGGGATTAGTACGGATCATGACGCCAAAGAAGGAGCAAATACTTTGGGGTAGTCATGGAGCAGAGCAATGGAACGTCGCGAAGGGCGCGTGGGACGCTATTCTGCCGCTGATTGCGCCAGCAATCGAGTTGGCCAGGGCTGAACGTGTCAAGTTAGTGGTTGAAACGGGTAATGGCACGATGGTTAATTCCAGTTACACGGGTCGTCGTCTGATTGATGACCTAGATGCAAAGGACGTCTTGGGCGTTCTGTGGGATCCAGCTAATAATTGCTGGTGTCACGAGGTAGCATTTCCTGATGGCTACATGGAATTGAGCCAGGGTTATTTAGGCCACGTTCATATCAAGGACGTCCAAGTTGACACCCCAAGGGCACACCTTGAAGTGCGCCGAATGGACGAGGGACAGCTTGCGCCCTACTTTCCCAAAATTGCTAGTTCCTTACGACAAGACAGCTACCAAGGAGTAATCTCTTTTGAGAGCGTATACCACAAGGGAGACGGAGACTTTGAAGCTGGTTTCAGGAGCTGCATTGATCGTTTCAAGGCGCATTTTTCCAACTAAATTGTGGATTTCTTACTACAGCTGACCCTGTAAACCCATTAAGCGCTAAGGATACTGGCGAATACCTTCACCAATCGCTAATGGTGATGAAGAAACGGTGTGTGCTGCTTGAACACCATAATGTTGCGCTAAAGTTTTTTTGCGAGTTAGGGTTGATCGCGTGGCAAACGAAAGCACAGATAGCCGTTCTGGCCTCGCATTTGCTGTATCAGCTTACCTGCTTTGGGGAATACTTCCTATTTACATGAAGCTACTTGTCCATGTGCCACCGGCGGAGGTTGTCGCTCATAGAGTGGCTTGGTCTGTTCCAATAGCTGCCGCAGTTTTGATATCATTGGGTAGAGTGTCTGACCTTGTGCAAGCCCTAAGGTCGCCGAAGATGTTGTCTATGGGCTTTCTGACCGCGGCACTCATCTCTATCAATTGGACAGTTTATGTTTGGGCGATAGCTAATGACCACGCGCTAGATGCCGCGCTAGGGTACTATATTAATCCCCTTTTTAGCGTCGCGCTTGGGGCTATTTTTTTGAAAGAGCGCCCTAACTTAATTCAGCTTGTGGCAATCGGTTTTGCAGTAATTGCTGTGGTAATACTGACAGTTTCAGCGGGAAGCCTGCCTATGGTGACAGTGGCTCTTTTTGTGAGCTGGGGCATGTACGCACTAGCCAAAAAACGTTTGCCCATTGGCCCCAATCAAGGCTTCCTTTTAGAGGTCTTAGTTTTGCTGCCATTCGCGGTGAGTTACATATTTTATTTAATTTTAACTGGAGCAGGTAGCTTTCTCGCAGAGGGTCCTGTGACAACGCTGCTGCTTCTGGGGTGTGGTGCGGTGACTGCTGTCCCTTTGTTGTTGTACTCTAACGGCGCTAAGCGGCTGCGTCTGACAACTATTGCTATTTTACAGTATATTGCTCCGACTATGATATTCCTGTGCGCGGTGTTCATTTTTAAGGAACCGTTTACTGGGCCTAAAGTAATTGCTTTTCCACTTATTTGGATCGCACTTGTCGTGTACACAGCGTCATTGATTAGTAGCCTTGGCAGCACAAAGTCGGGCTCAAAAATTAACTAAAGCGAAAATATTTTTAACGGTTGAGTACAACGCTGAACCATGGAGGCTCGATTTTGCCGCGGGTTGGAAAAAATCGACATGACTGGGTGTGCGTCTCTAGAACACTATGAAGCCAATAATGCTGGGTCAAACGGATAGGTCGAGAGATTTTCGTATCCGCACTCAGTGATGACGACCTGGTCTTCCAACTTGATCGAGAAATCCTGTCCCACTTCACTCACCAGTACCTCCACGCAGAGCGTCATGCCGGGCTGCAGAGTGTAGTCGAAAGCCCCGGCGACCTCCTGGTCGGGGTAAGCCACCAACGGCCACTCGTCGCACAGTCCGACGCCGTGCATCAGGCACCCATATTTCTGGGCTTGGTATTTGTCTGCGAGGCGATGCGATTTCGCCACGAGCTCTGGGATGCTGATGCCGGGCCTCAGTAAGCTCATGTTGGTCATCATGTGCTCGTGAGCGTGCCGCATTGCCTCCACCATATCGGGGCGAGGGCGTTGATCGCCCACCCACCAGGTCCGGCTCATGTCAGTGCAGATGCCATAACTGCCGACGAGGTCAGTGTCGAAGGCTATGATTTCATTGTTCTGCACAATCCGTCCGCCGCACTCCTGAAACCATGGGTTGGTGCGCGGGCCGGAGGTTAGGAGGCGTGTCTCGATCCACTCACCCCCTCGGCGAATGTTTTCCGCGTGCAGCACCGCCCATATGTCGTCTTCTGAAACCACTCCGCGCGGCACCTCGGCGCGTGCGAAGTCCTCCATCTTCTGCATAGCAGTCTCGCAGGCGTGGACCGAGCAACGCATGGCCCTTATCTCGTCGGGCCCCTTAATTGCGCGGGCCTTCTCAGTCAGCTCCTCGCCCTCCATGATTTCTAGGCCCTGCGCCTCGAGCGCGCGGAGCCCGTGGATCATGATTTTGTCGACGGCGAGGCGGTGATTTTGGCCGGCGTGCTCTTCGATGAGGATCCTCACCTCATTGGAGAATTGATCGGCGGCCACGTCAATTTTGTCGCCGCGGTCGAAATAGAAGAGATCAGCCCCGGACCGGACCTCGCGCACTAGGGGATTGAACTGTGACAGGAATGGCGCGTTCTTATAGTCCCACATGACCATATACCCGTCCGCACAGAGCAGGACTGCGCGGAATGGGTTGTGGGTGTTCCACAGCTGCATGTTGGTGCTGTCAGTTGCATAGCGAATATTGAGGGGGTCAAAGAGCAAGAGGCCGGCGTAGCCGCGCGCCTGAATTGCCTGCGTCAGGCGAGCCCAACGAAACCGTCGCATCTCCTGCAAATCAGGCAGGACCAGACCCGCATTGGCCCACTCTGCATAGGCAAGCTGGGTCGGGCCAATTTCAATTCGATTTTGGTCATTGGGGGTATTGTCGCCGGTGAAGGCGCCGCGACTGGGGTCAATCTTGCGACTGTCTCGAAAGTGATTGTTCATGGCACTCCTCCCGCCTCTAGCGTTATGAAAGTTCGGCGGACGAACGCGCCAATTTGCGACCAAGTTTTAAGGAGTTCTTGACGCTTTTGGATCTCCATACCGCCACTAGTACGCTTTTATTGTATTATGAATGGTGTTCCGAGCACGCGATGATTGGATATGGCTGCAACTAATAACCCCATTGAGCCAAAACTCACGCAAAGGTAGCTTGCAGTAGGCGTAATACGGTTCTTCGTAAGTGTATTGTGCTTGTGCGGTACGGAAGTGAGTGAGCATGGATAATCAGAGAGTTGCCGTCCTCGACAACGGCAAATCAAACGTCAAATTATTCATATGTAGCAAGAGTGGTAACGTTATAGACAGCCGCTCTACTCGGAATGTGTCGATAGAAGCTAAAAAGAATACGGCACCAAGGGAATGCATAACGCTTCAAAGACGATGCTAAATGTTCAAGACTTACACTGCGGTGGCACGTGTGATGCAGGGTTACATTTCTGACACATCAAGTCAAAATTTTATTGATGCGTTGGCCTCCACTTATCTAAGGCCTCGAGAAATTTATCTTTCTCGCCTTCGTGCATCGAAATGTTATTTTTTGGATATGGGAAGTTTTCGTTTGCTACCTCATTATGAAATTGTGTGAGTGCGGCGACGCGTTCCTCGTGAATTTGTTTCTGTAAGCGTCCAACATTGCCAAATGCGTGTGCATGCTTTGGCGGCCTTTCCTCTTCGCTATCTTCCCCACAAATGTCGGCAACAAAGGACATAATCACGTCCCCGGCCATGCCTGATCCCAGCGAGAACGTGACGATGGACGTCTTGTAGTTCACGGCCTCCAAAACTTCCTCTGCGATGCATTCGGCTTCGACCGCAATTACGCCCACTTCTTCGAGGCGTTTCAGATTTTCGAAAATTTTAATTGCTTCATCGGCATTGCGCCCCCAACCCCTTAGGCCACCACAGTACTGACTGAAGGTTGGGATCAACCCAATGTGGCTCTGAACCGGGATCCCCTCTCTCGACATCATTTCCAAAGCATCAAGCGAGCGCAGTGTGTAGTACATGTCTGCGCCACGTCGCATGGCCTCAAATGCGTCAGCTAGAATTTCTGCATTTGAACCAAATTGCGCCCATCTTGAGCCTACTCGTGCGAAATGGGTCGGCGCAATTTCTCGAATGTCATCGATTTGCTCCATCCCTCCAACGAACAAGTCTATGCCTGCCTCCTTGCATGCGAGTATTTCAGCGCGATTGGCTGGGTTGGCCATCGACAGTTTTTTGGGGTTTACCTTTAGATCTTGCAGGTCCGCGATGGTGTAATTGCGTTTCGCTGGTTTTCGGGAGAAATCATAAATGCGTTTCATATCGGGCATGCTCCTGACGGCTGCTCAACTCATCCATCAATCAGTCCAATGATTGGTGAGTTATAAGAGAGTATAAGGTATCAGGAGAAATAAAACGAATAATTAAACTTAGCGCAGGAGCCGTTGGGATTTTTCATCAGCATGGCAATGCGGGCTGATGTGCGGCTAGTGAAACGTTTTTGATTAAGCTATTGAATCGTCAACACCGCTCTACAAATGCGCGCATTCATCATTCAACGTTAACGGAGCTCGACCGCATCTAGCCAAAGCCTATCAATTGCATCGATTACCTTTGGGTCGAAGTTACTTTTCGCTTCCCAGTATCGTCCTGAAGGGACGAAATAGTTTGCGGCTGCTTCGGCTTGCAGTGCTTTGTCCACGAAATTTTTTTTGAATTGGGTTGGTCTTAATTTTTCGAGTTCGGAGTGACAAGCTGTTGGGAATGTGAGCCGTGTTCGCTGCGCCGTAGATAAATTAACGACCGCACAGCCAGCCCGCGAGGCTAAGGCCCAAAACCTTGCTGATTTTGCCTCAAGTGATCGGAGGGTGATATCATCTCGCAATGGATCTGCTTTGCCGTGGCCATAAAAGTGAGTGGGTCCCGTATCCGGGTATACCATGTCGCATCCGATCATCGCGATCACCCGAGGCTTCAGTGCTCCGAGCGCCCAGTATCCAGCAGTAAAAGCCATTGTTCCGCCGGCATACACAAAGCCACCGAACTCATTTTGTACTGGGACATAATCTTTTGCTCCAACAATACGTTGCCCTTGTCGCAATAACTTTGGACGTCGATTTTCAGGAAAGTCTTCTGGATGAATTAGGAAGTCCCAATCGTTGCGGACCCGCCATGCATTGTTAATCGCCACAAATAACTCTGACGATTTACGGGGTACATTTTGAGATTTTGTAACGCCGGGGCCGGAACCCATAACAATGATAGTCTTTCGTGTCATTAGTTATGCTTACCCTAGTTTCTTTAAGTAAATCATAGTTCAGTCTTCATGAGCAACTAAAAGTCAGTTTTAACATTGGCCAATTACATAGGCAGACAAACATCAGAAAAAGGTCACCGTATTATGATGTGAGGAGTAATATTTAATATAATATATTAATTATGTATACTATTAAATATTATTTAATTACATGGTTATAAAGTGCCTTGAATTGTTTCCTGCGGGTCACCATTTCAATTAGGCTGAAAACTTCAATTCGATTTTCTGTTTTCCCTAATCGGCTCACAGCTCTCGAAATAGTTGTGAGAAGCCGAGCTGCCGCATTTTGTGGGTAGTAATTTTATAAGGAAAATCAAGATGGCTAATGGTTCAGTAAAGTGGTTCAACTCGTCAAAAGGCTTTGGATTCATCGCGCCTGCCGAAGGCGGTAAAGATGTGTTTGTGCACATCTCCGCACTAGAGCGCGCAGGATTAACAAGTCTAAATGATGATCAAAAGGTCACTTTCGATATAGAGCCTGGCAAAGACGGGCGCGAAAGTGCCATCAATATTGTTCTAGTCTAAAATTAACAGGCTCTGTGTAAATCAAGAGCTCGACTCTTTTTAAATACGCGCCTGTTCCAAATTTCTGTTCTGTATCAAGATACTTTGAATCAAAAGTGCAAGGCTGGCTTTTGCTGGCCTTGAGCTATCAAGCTGTGCGCTCTGTAATGAACCAGGGACCGTGTGGTCGATACCTTTAGCTGCTGCTTTCACCTTAAACTGGTTCTGCTTGGGAGCTTCCAATGTCTAAATCACAGTCAAAAGGTGGATTAAATAATCCTCAGATTCTTTCCTCTAACAAAAAGGCAAAAACTAGTAGCTTGACCAGTAGAAGCGCTGTGCCTTCATCCATAAAAATAACAGATTTTGGTAGATATCAGATCAAGTCGGGCTTGATTGCGAAACGATATATAGCGCGGGCTTTTGTAAAGCCGCCAACGCGGGTTCGGGGAGTGATCGCCGAAGCTGAGGGTGCAAGTGAAAATGCAGCGATCTCCGCTGTTCGGGGCGCTATCGAGGAACTCAATGAGCGCCGCTCGACGGAGCGCCGAAAAGATACGAAGACGGATTTTTTTGTACCTTGTACGGACGAATATGCGGAGGCAATCATCAGCGTCCCTTTAACTAAGCCACAACTTGCAATGCTGAGCGCGCTCTCCTTGGCGCACGAAGATGGCCTCAATGAAACTCAACTGGCCAATGCGGCTGGTTACAATTCTGCACAGTTAGCGCACAGGTCTTTGGCTGCTATTGGTCGTTCGATTGCAAAATATCTGTCGTTTGAGCTCACGGTTGTTACCAAGCCCAACGCCTTGCATGGTAGTTATGTAGTTGCGGCATGCGAACATCCCACAAATCAAACTGATCTTGTAAGGTGGGTGGTTTATCCTGAATTGAGAGATGCAATTAGGAGAGTTTTGTAGGTCAGTTCAGTCACATAAAGATTTGGGTTGGGTAACCAGTATTGCGCAAGATGAGTTGCAGTTCTTAGATACAGGTTTTCATAGTAATCTTAATGATGGATCAGGCGCTGGGTTGGCCAACCTAAATTTGTGGCTATGGCAACTCGACTCATAAATTTGATCTTACCTAAGTGAAGTTCAGAGTTGATGCATCATGAAAGCTTGTTACTACCATAGCTCCTTCGGGAATTTTTGCCTTACGAGTGCTCTCTTCACCCAATAGTCATCCAAATAGCAATTGCTTGCGGGTAAGGCCGACAGTTACATCTGCGAAAATTAATTATGCTGAAATTAATACAGGCACTGAAAGTAAGTTATAAGTTCAAATTGTTGCATATTCTTCTCGCAATAAAGGCTTAAATATCCAATGTTTGAATTTGAGTTATATTAAGATCCAGCCGACAAATTTGATTTGATTGTCGGTAGGGAGGTATAAAACATGTCAGTTTTGATCATTGAAGCCGTTGATTTTTTCTATCTGTCGATGCCCAGAGTTACGTCTGCTGCCGATGGAAGCCAGGACGCATTGGTGGTCAGGGTGCGTGGAGGCGATTACGAGGGATGGGGAGAGTGTGAGGCTGCTCCGCTACCATCAATTGCTGCATTTGTCTGCCCAATATCGCACGGCGCATGTCGTCCAGTATCCGACGCAGTGCTCGGGGCGCGGATCGAAAGCCCAAATGATATCAGAGCAATTGCTGCAAAGGTTGCTTACGACTCTATGGACCTACTGCAGGCCGCTCACACGTGGTCCGGAATTGAAATGGCCCTATGGGACTTGCTCGGCCGGGCTCGAGGCGTCCCAGTTTGGCAACTCTTAAATTGGGAGAAGGCATACGCCAAAACTCCCTACGCCTCAGTCTTGTTTGGCAGCAGTCCTGAGATAACATTGTCCCGTGCCAAAGACATAAGATCCAGTGGCTTTCGAGCCGCAAAATTTGGTTGGGCACCTTTTGGCCAGTCTGTTGAAGCTGACGCCAATCAAGTGGCAGCAGCCCGCGAAGGATTGGGTCCAGACGGCATCCTCTTGATAGATGCCGGTCAAATATTTGGTGAAGACGTGGAGGCGGCAGCGGCGCGGCTGCCAGCTATGGAGGCTGCCAATGTCATGCTATTTGAGGAGCCCTTTCACGGTCACGCATTTCGTGCGTATCAGTCGCTTTCTAGCCAATGTAGCAAAGTCAAAACTGCTGGCGGAGAGGCGGCACATAATCGGCACATGGCAGAGCACTTGATTGACTTTGGAGGCGTTGGCTTCATCCAAATTGATTGCGGTAGAATTGGTGGTATTGGGCCTGCGGTCGATGTGGCGCGCTATGCCGCCGAGCGAGACGTGGTCTACATAAATCACACGTTCACATCGAACCTAGCTCTGTCAGCCTCAATCCAACCTTATGCCGGCCTCCAGAACCATAAAATCTGTGAGTATCCCACCGGTTTGTCGGCGCTGGCACGCGAGCTGACGATTACTCAGATCGCCCCCAATGCCAATGGAGAGATTGAATTGCCAGATGCTCCAGGGTTGGGAATTGAGCTGAACCTCGAAGCCCTAGAAACCTATCGGGTGGATGTGGATATCCGCATTAATGGGGAGCGTGTTTTTCAGTCTCCTAGAATTTAACGTACCCCAAAGCTATGCTCTACACATTAGGAACAAATGAATTTTGGTGAGTGCAAAATCACGAAATAAAAGCAAAAAGCTGATGTCGAAAAAGATTGTGTTCTAGTGATAATAAAGACAGCTTTTCCCAGTGAATTAGGGACAATAGATAATGGGTAAGCCGATAATAGTCTCTCAAAAACATCTCTTCGATATTCCTGACGAGGTCGTCTATCTGAACACCGCATACATGTCGCCGCTCATGCATTCTGTTGTCGCAGCAATCGATGAAGGCGTGCGGTTGAAGGCGTAACCCTGGCGGCTAACCATTGATCATTTTTTTGAAGAAGTAGACACCGCCAAAAAGTTATTTGGGCAGTTGGTTAATGCGCCTGAGGACCGAATTGCGGTCGTTCCCTCCGCCTCTTACGGGTTGAGTGCGGCGGCCAATAGCATTCCCCTAACTCAGGGTCAGCGCATTATCACTCTGAAAAATCAGTTTCCCTCACACACCTATCCGTGGAAGCGCAAAGCGCGTGAGACCGGTGGGGATTTTGTTGAAGTAGACGTTCCCCAGGGTGCGGCAGCAACCGCTGCGCTCCTACAGGCAATTGATGAGCGCACCGCTATCGTGGCCGTGCCTAACGTGCTCTGGACCACAGGGGCTTATATTGACCTGGTAAAAATGCGCTCGCGATGTGACGAAGTGGGTGCTGCGCTCGTCTTGGACTTGACACAATCTGCAGGAGCGCTGGCCACTGACTTTACTATAATCCGCCCAGACTTTGCGGCCGTGGCAAATTATAAGTGGATGCTCTGCCCATATTCTACTGGATTTCTTTACGTGGATCCCACCTATTTTGATGGGAAGCCACTCGAAGAAGGCTGGGTTACGCGGCAGGGTGGGCGTAATTTTTCTCGTCTCCCTGAGAACCCAGAAACATTTGAGGCTGGCGCAGTCCGATATGATATGGGTGAGCGAGCAAATTTCGCGCTTCTACCCGGTGTGAACGAGGCGCTGCGACAATTGCTTGATTGGAATGTAATGGCGATTGAGAGCACGCTCGCCGCCCGTAATGCAGATTTGTGTCGCAGGCTCAATGCGCTTGGATTGAAAACTGTTCCCGCTGAAAACCGTGGGGCACATTTCATTGGTGCACAGCTGCCGTCAGGTGCGCGCAACGACCTCTTTCTCCAATTGGCAAAAGAAAATGTATATTTATCGGAGCGCGCGGGTTCTTTGCTCATTACGCCGCATCTCTGGAATGATGACAGAGATTTTGATCGGCTGATAGAGACCTTGGGGAAATTGGTCTGATTTGTAATCAACGAGACTCAATTTTGATCCCGTCTGAGGGCGTGTCATTCGAAGTCATATTCTTTATTTTCATTCTCCCGCTGAATTGCGTTCAGCCCAACCTCTGGCATAAGCCAGTCCAGCTTCGGTTGGTCGGAGTGCTGGCGCTCGATCATAAATCGTAATTCCAGTTTGAAACCCGAATATTCGTTTGCCGTAGCATGCCAAATATTCAAGTGACTGCATGGCAAAGGTTGCTGCGGGTAGAAAGGATGCATAGGCTTTTTCGGCGCTGGCTTCGTCTCCAGAGCGCCAGTGTTTCAAACAGTTCATCACACCGCTCAACACATCAGGCGCCACAATGAATCCCTCACAACCGGCGCGCAAGCAGTCAGTCATCTCGAGCCCGCCTCTGCCATTTAGGACGGTGAGCTTATCGCCTGACACGGCAATGAGGTTAGCTAAATCACCTGCGCTCACTTCTGCTTTGACGTGGGTAAAGCCAGGACAATTGTCAGCCAATCTGTTAAGATCGTCTGATGACAGTGAACGTCCCAGGTATTGTGGCGCGTTCTGTACCGCGAAGGGCAGACTTAAATCACTGCCCACCCGGGTCATGAAGTTAATGTATTCATTGGGGGCGTAGTTTCCCGCGAGGGGTGGTTGAAGAATTAACCAGTCAGCGCCGGCAGCTGTTGCGTGAGCGGCGAGAGATTTTTGCTCCGCAACCGAATTTCCAGTGACAGTGACCCCGAGTGGCAGGTCGCCCCGATCTTGAGCGGCCCAATCAATAATTTGCCTCTTCTCAGTTTCACTGAGCTTCCCGACTTCCGTTGCGAGACCAAGTACAATGACCCCGTCAGGGCTTGCTTGACGGATCCACGCCATCTGGCTTGCCATTGCAAAGCGATCTAGCTCTTCGTTAGCGTCAAAAAGAGCGAAGAGAACGGCATGTATGCCCTTAAAGCGTTTTACCATTCGGCGATTGACCCATCTTTGTGCCTCCAAATGGGTGCGCGCCATCGATGGCCCACTCGAGACAATTCCTCGACTTTTTCTTGATCAACCTCGATCCCAAGGCCAGGGCCCCGTGGAATAAGTAGGTCACCGTTATCTATTTCGATGCCCCCTGGAACCAGATAGTCCAACACATCAGCGCCTGTATTGTAGTGGATACCGATTGACTGCTCCTGAATGAATGCGTTGTGGCAAACTGCATCAACCTGTAACGAGGCTGCAAGTGCTATGGGGCCTATCGGGCAATGAGGTGCAAGCGCGACATCGTAGGCTTCGGCCCAATGGCCTATCCGGACCATTTCAGAGATCCCACCAACGTGGGCTGTGTCCGGATTGATGACCTGCGCAGCGCGAAGTTCAAATACGCGTTTAAAGTCGTACCTGCTGTGCAGGCGTTCTCCGATACAAAGAGGTATTGAAGTCGAGCGAGCTAGGTCTGCCATTGTTTCAATCATTGCCGAAACTACTGCATCCTCAACAAAAATTGGCCTTAGAGGTTCTAACTCTTTAAGTAACACGCGCGCCATTGGTGCGTGCACGCGGCCATGGAAGTCAAATGCGAGATCCATTTCGTCTCCAACTGCTTCCCGTAGCTCAAACAAGCTTTTTACTATCCTATCTACTGCTGCATATGTGTCTACGATCTGAAGTTCCGCGCATATGTTAAATTTTGCAGCCGAATAACCATTGCTTTGTACAGCTTTCACCCCGCCAATAAGATCTGAGGGTTTGTCGCCGCCACACCATTGGTAGGTGCGGATGCGATCTCGTACTGGTCCACCAAGTAATGTGTGAATAGGGGCGCCAAGAGCTTTGCCCTTTATGTCCCAGAGCGCCATATCAACGCCCGCCAAGGCGCTCATCAGCACTGGCCCGCCCCTATAGCAGCCGTTTCGGTAAATCATCTGCCATATATCTTCAATCCGGCTCGGATCGCAGCCTATCAGTACATCTTCCAATTCATGTACAGCTGCCTTCAGAGTTTCGGCGTGGCCTTCGAGGATAGGTTCGCCCCAGCCAGATATACCCTCGTCGGTCTCTATTTTTAGAAATAGCCAACGTGGAGGTACGACCCAAGTCTTCAGACTAGTAATTTTCACATTCGGCTCCTCACGTTCATGCCAGAAGATGATCTGAGGTTGGCCTCGGATCTGTCAATAAGAGCCAGTAGTGCTTCTATTGCAGCGCGTTCGTCTTTGAGCCGGACGTGCTCTAGTACCTGAGCGTGTTCATCACAAACACTCAGTAGGGTATCTCTTGATCTTTTCTGAAAGCGGCGACTACGTTTGAAGCTTTCAATTAGGGCACCCTCCATTGCCTCAAATAGAAATGTGAGGACTCGGTTCCCTCCCGCTAAAGCAATTGACTGGTGGAATTTTACGTCAGCGTGATCAAACGCCTGCCCAACTTCGACATTTGCCTCGCCTTCAGGCATGCTTTGCGCGATCTCTCGCATTACTGCTAGGGCAGATGTCACACTGTCAATGCCGGACCGGCTTGCATTTCGGCAGGCGAGCGTGACCGATTGCACTTCTAAGGAACGCCTTACTTGAGTGAGGTCAAACACAGCCCGTGGGTCTGAGTGAATGAGCGCCTGTAAAAATGCGCCAAACATAGCGCCATCTGGCTGTTGGATTGCGGCTCGCCGGCCTCGCGATAAATTTATGAGGCCACGCCCTGCAAGAAGTTTGAGTGCCTCTCGCACGGTAACTCGGCTGACTTTGAAACGAGCGGCGAGTTCCGTCTCAGAGGGAAGCTGTACTCCCAAATCAAATTGATCAAAAATTTCCGCTGTGATCAGCTCTGCAACGTTTTGGGCCGCAGTCTCACCTGGTGAAGTTTCTTTTTTCTTAAATGCCATGGGCAACTTGTATGACAAGTTTTCGAGCCCGTAAATGCAATAATTTATTTGTTTCAGTTGCGAGGATAATTTTTTCAATAAAAAAAGATTTTTGATACAGAATAGATTATTTGCAAGGCGCTATTTTCCGTTGCTTATAAAACTATTTACAGGTTTGTATGACTAGTTTACCCATTTAGTTGTGCTCCATAACAACATACACCAAAAAGCTGTAATCGTGGCTGGAGCTTCAAAAGGGAGGAAAATAAATATGAAATCAGCAAAGATTTTGCTTTCTGCGCTTGCCTGCTCGACAGCTGTGTTGGCTGCTACTGGGGTGTCCGCAGAGCCAGTTGAAAAATGGTGTGAGGGCGTTCGAATTGCGGCATTCCCTGGTGGTCCGCAGGGCGGCGTTTTCGCTAACAACGTGTACAACGGATTTCGGCAGGCTGAGCTAGACCTTGGCGCGGACGTAACCTACTACTTTTCTGATTGGGATCCAAACTTGATGCTCCAGCAGATCCAGCAGGCGGTTGCGACCGGTGTTGACGGAATTGCTACCTATGGGTTTGCGGGCGAAGCGGCCACTGGCCCTATTGTCCAGCAAGCTTACGATCAGGGTATAATTTTTACGACGCTCAATACCTCGCTGCGTGACAGCCAGGCAGCGTATGGGCCCAATGGCTTTGGTTATGTCGGCGCGCCTAACTATGACGCAGGCTATGCTCTAGGTGCTGAGGCAGCGGCTCGTGCGGGTGTTTCGCCTGGCGACAAAGTGTTTGTCTGGGGCCTTCAGGCTCAGGGCGGCGACCGTGGACAACGTACTGTTGGGGTTATCGAAGCCTTTGAGGCTGCTGGCTTGGAGGTACTGTATCAAGAGATCGACGCCGCCACGAATGCAAATCCAAACGCTGGCACGGCGACATTTGTTGGTCTCATGGGTGCCAACCCTGATGTAAAAATCGTTGTCACCGACCACGGTGGCTTGACCTCAAACGTAGGCGTTTATGCAGTGGCTGCCGGGCTCGAGCCCGGCCAGGTGTATTTTGCAGGCTTCGATATGTCGCCCAATACTGCCCAGGCAGTGCAGGACGGTTATCAGAACCTTGTGATCGACCAGCAACCGTACCTACAGGGCTATCTGCCGATCTTAAATATTTGCCTGACTGAAAAGTATGGCTTCTCAGGTCTGGATGTTAACACCGCCGGTGCATTCGTAGACTCGTCTAACGTGGACGCCGTTGCGCCACTTGCGGCCGTTGAGATCCGCTAACCCAAAAATTACTGCGGCGGCATGCTCGCCGCAGTAATGCTGCTTTCAAAGGATCTGAAATGACTAAGGCGACGCCTCCCACCGGCACACCGGTGATTGAACTACGCAACGTGTCCAAGACATTTGGCGAGGTGCGTTCCCTATCAAATGTAGATTTCGCGGTATATCCTGGCGAGATCGTTGGGCTCCTTGGCGACAACGGCGCGGGAAAATCAACTTTGGTGAAAACGGTGATGGGGTTTCATTCACCTGATCCTGGGGGTGAAATCTGGTTTGACGGAAATCGCATTGACGACTGGTCCGTGGCGCGAGCCCGTGATCTGGGGATTGAGACAATTTATCAGGAGCGGGCGCTCTGTGAGAAGCAGCCGATTTGGCGGAATATGTTCATGGGCCGCGAACCGCGCTCGAAGTGGGGGTTGCTGGACGTAGCGAAAATGCGCTCCGAGTCGGCTCGATTGATGTCCGATCATATGGGATTCACGTCCGCCGCAGTACACCCTGACAATGTTGTCGCAACAATGTCCGGCGGTGAGAAGCAAGGTGTGGCGATAACCCGCGCGCTATATTTTGACGCAAACCTAGTGATCCTCGATGAGCCCACTGTCGGTCTGTCGCTGACTGAGACCAAGAAAACGCTGGACTTTGTGGGTGGTATTAAGAAAGCCGGAAAATCCGCGATTTTCATAGATCACAATATTTTCCATGTTTATCCAGTTGTGGACCGCCTCTATGTGCTCGACCGTGGGAAAGTGGCTGGGATCTACGACAAGAGCGAGATCTCAATGGATGAATTAATCGAGCGCTTGTATCACGTCGCCCGTACTGGGTCGTTGGACTGAGGAATAATTATGACAGCGAAGACAAAAACCTCTAAGGCAACACCCCAGAAGCCTAAAGACAATCGGGTCGGCCCTCCTTCGTTCTGGCGCCGCTATGTCAGCCAAATAGGAATTGTCGGGGTGGGCCTGATCATGTGGCTTGCCTTCGTGATCGCGGCCCCGGAGGTGTTCACAAACAAGAACATCTATTTAGCGTTTGCGCAGACAACTCCACAGTTCGGCATAATCGCAATTGCACTAACGTTTGTGGTGATAACTGGGGAGATGGACTTGTCGTTCCCCTCTATCATGGCTTTAGGAACAGCGGTGTTTTGCCTCTTGGCTCAAGGGGGGCTGGCGTGGCCACTCGCCCTTGTCGCAGCCTTTGGCACTGGCGCAATATGTGGCTGGATCAACGGAACGCTTGTGGCTTTTCTAAATATACCGTCGCTAGTGGTTACAATTGGAACATCTTTTTTATTCCGCGGGCTTGAACTTGTGATGATGGATGGATCGGGCGTTCCACTGACGGCACAAGACTATCCAGAGATGCATGCTCTACTGCGCTCGTCACCGTTTGGGATACCGGTCCAAACAATTTGGATGGTCGTGATATTAATTGGGGCATGGCTGTTACTCAATCGGACCCGCTTTGGTGCACATGTATTCCTCGTTGGAGATAACCCGACCTCAGCCAGACTAATGGGCATTAATGCCGTGAGCGTTAAGACACGCGCATTCATTCTTGTTGGCATAATGGCGACTTTTTCAGGTCTGATGACATCGATTTACGGGTTCTATTTTTGGCCAACCACTGGTGAGGGTTTCCTACTGAACACAATTGCGTCCGTGTTCTTGGGCGGGACTAGTGTTTTTGGGGGGACGGGATCTGTCGCGGGCAGTTTCTTCGCGTCATATATCATTGGCGCCATTAACGCAGGTGTCGTTGCGGCCGGTATTAACGCTTTCTACACTCAATTGGCTTTTGGCTTGGTGATTGTGGTTTCCGTAGTCCTGCAGACGCTGATTGATCGGCGAATGAAGCGGCAGTCTCTGACTGGACGCTGAAAAATCGGTCACGGGCACATGTGATTTACTGCCTGAGATGAATGAATTGTTGTGATTGAACTATCTTGAGCGATGAATTCGATGGCACTGCGGTGCCACGACTTTGAATGGTCATTCAGTTTATCTGTTCACGGAGGCAGTTAACATCATGGGGCGATTAGAAGGCGCGCATATACTTGTCACCGGCGGTAGCCGTGGGATTGGTGCAGCAACTGTTGAAAAGGCTCGGGATGAGGGCGCGTATGTGAGTTTTGTGGATGTATTGCGCGATGAGGGCGAGCATCTTTCGGATAGCCTTGGCAAGGATGTCATGTTTCGTGAGGCAGACATCTGTTCACCAGAAGCTCTTACAACTGCACTTAGTGAGTTTCATTCCGCCTTTGGCCCAATAACTGGCCTGGTAAATAATGCAGGACGGAATTCCTACGCGGATCCGGTTAGTATGACAGAAGCCGAGTGGGATGATTTTATGTCCATAGACTTGAAGGCGGCATGGCTCGTTGCCAGAGCCGTGTTGCCCGACATGATTGCTCGTGGAAACGGCGCAATTGTCAATGTCGCCTCTGTTCACGCAACAATGACCTATCCTGGGTTTTTTCCATATGCCGCCGCAAAGTCTGGCCTAGTTGGTCTAACCCGCTCTCTTGCACTTGAAGTTGGCAGACATCAAATCCGTGTGAACGCTCTAAGTCCTGGCTATACTGAGACTGCGCTCGTCAAAGAATTTTTTGAGCTAAACGATCCTAAATTGCGGGATGAGGTGCTTGATGTGCATGCTATGAAGCGCATGGCGCGCCCAGCTGAGATTGCTAACTGCATTGCCTTTTTATTATCTGATGAAGCGTCATTTGTTACTGGTGCGAATTGGACTGTAGACGGCGGCTTGACGGCAAGGTTTGCCGGCTAGCGTATTTACACAGCTGTCTGTTCTTGCCTTGCGATCAATCAAGATAGTTTTAAGTTTTATCCTTAAACAAGTAATACTAAGACAAAACCATTCACGTCAGACCCGATTTTGCTATGGCCTCGAAATCTTCAAATGCGGCGACGCTTAGGCGGCAATCCAAAAGTGAACGTGCAACACTAGGCGCAATTGTGAAGCAATCGTGCCCAATATCGGCAAGCGACACCATCTGGTCAGGTGAACGCAATGACGCCACAAGGACAGAGCAGGGTTTTTCGCATCCGTTATTCATTTGTGCCATCGTCGCTAGATGACCCATTGCGTCTACACCGGCCTCCATCATTCGGCCAAAGTATGGAGCAATAAAATCAGCTTTCAGAGCCTGGGCCACGAACATTTGTTTGGCATCATAACAGGCAGTCATCAAAATCCGTCCTCCCAGTTCTTTTATGCCTGGCGTGGCACGAATTGCTGCCTCTACTAGTGGAATTTTCACAATTGTTTCCGGTGAGATAGGTATTTCAGCCCGCGCGATTGGTTCTGGTATTGCACCCACCTTAGAAGAATATGCCTTAGATAAACTCTAATCGCTAACGCTCCGAGCAATCATAAAAGCTGAGATTGTTCTATTTAAATTCTTGGGGAGCGTTTTATTAGATTTTACTTCTCCTGGTTTGCGTTACCCTGGGCATTACGATCCGTTATCGGCTGGACTGGCAGGGGTGGGCGTTAAAGTGCGAATATCACCAAGTGTCTCAGTAGGGTCATGCTGAATAGCCTCCGCTTATCCGTCATGTCCGCGTTGAGCCGCACGAAATTTTCACTTCTATTTATTATTAGAGTTCATTTAACAGCCACTGCGCAAATGCTGTAGCGTTTGCACGCGTTGTTGATGCCAGAGGCTCTAGAAGAAAGAACCCTTCCTCAATTTCTTGAGTAAACTCAAAGGGCGCTACTAAGCGGCCCGTTTTTAGGTCGTTAGCGACCAGTGAACTCCTGCCAAGTGCAATGCCCGCGCCTTGGGCAGCGAGTTCATATGCGGCTAATGAGTTATCGACTTGCAGCCCAAGTCCATGGTCAACATCCTGGAGATTTGCTGCACTTAGCCATGTGCCCCAACCATCTTGGTAACCTTGCACATGGATAAGGCGCTCAGTGCTTAGTTGCTCAGGGTACTCCAAGGTTTTCGCCCGTGATGGTGCGCAAACTGGAGTAAGTTTCTCATAAGATAAACGGTAGCTTTTGGCTCCAGGAAAAGTTCCAGTACCATATTGGATATCAAAATCGTAGGCTTCATGATTAGGTGCATCGACCCACACACTGGATATGATGCGTATTTTCTGGCCGGGGTGCTCGGCCAAGAATTTTGGAATTTTCTCTGATAGGACGTTCACCAAAAATGAAATGGCACAGCGGATTGTGAGTACGTCTCCTTGAGTGTTTCCAAAAACTTCTCGGGTACCGCGCGACAATCGCTGTAGCGAGTCCTGAACTTTTGGGAGATACGCCTCTGCCCACTTCGTCATTTCCAAGCTTCGGGGGTGGCGAATGAACAATTGGCGCTTAAGGCGTAGCTCTAATGACTTCACGTGTTTGGAAATCGCCGCTTGTGTAAGGTTCAATTCATGCGCCGCAGCCGTGAAGCTCAGCAATCTTGCTGATGCTTCAAACGCGCGAAGCCATGTGAGCGGTGGAAGGTCTCGATACATAAAATACGACTATGCATAACTTTTTCTCATGGCAAAGATCATAAATAAATTGTTTGAGTGCCATAATGCAAAATTCTATCTCTCGCCCGATCGTTGGGAGAGAGTGGATGTTTGTATTTCAGCCTAATAGTCGAATTAAGGCTTCACCGTTTCTAGAGGCGGCAATCCTTGATGGTTTGAAAATGGCAAACGTTTACAACCGTATGGTTATGCCTACGTCTTATGGGGACCCAGAGGGTGAGTACTGGCGACTAATTAATGGGGTGTCGCAATGGGATGTAGGCGTTGAGCGCCAAGTCCAGCTGAAAGGAAAAGACGCAGCCAAGTTGGCACAAATTCTTGTGACAAGAGACCTATCAAGGTGTGAGGTCGGACAAGGAAAATATGTGGCGATATGTGATCACCGGGGCACCATTTTCAATGATCCGATTTTGCTAAAGTTAGCTGATGATTTGTTTTGGCTTTCCATCGCCGACAGTGATGTAGAGCTCTGGGCTCGGGCAATCGCCGCGGAACGTAGTCTCGACGTTGAGATCTGTGAGCCCGATGTTTCGCCGATGGCAATCCAGGGCCCCAAAGCCGAGGATGTTGTTGCGCATGTGGTCGGGAATTGGGTGCGAGAGCTGAAGTATTTTTGGTTTAGAGAATGTGAAATTGAGGGGATCCCTGTCGCAATTCAACGTTCCGGCTGGTCCAAGCAGGGAGGGTTTGAAATCTATCTGAAGGACGCCCAGTTTGGGACAAAGCTGTGGAACATATTCAAGGAAGCTGGAAAGCCCTGGGATATTGGTCCAGGCGCCCCTGCCACACCCGAGCGCGTAGAAAGTGGCCTTGTTTCAGTTGGCGGTGACACCGATGATGAAACCAATCCTTTTGAAATTAGAATGGAAAAATACATCGACTTACATGTGCCCGATGACACCATTGGGATACAGGCTTTGCGGCAAATTAAAGTTGAGGGTTTTAGGCGTCACCAGCTTGGGATCATTTTGGAGGGCGATACCCCCGCTCCGCTTGGAGTGCACCGCGAGGATATTGTAGCCTCCGGAAAAAAAATTGGAATGTTGACCAACTGTGTTTGGTCCTATCGGCTCAAAGCCAACATTGGTTTTGCCTTGGTTGACCGTGCCGTCCCCGTGGGCGCCCAAGTTGAAGTGCTCCGCCAAGCAGGGCGCAGTAATGGCCGTCTCGTAGAAATGCCTTTTTTGTGATGCAAGCGCGGCTTTTTTCCATCTTCCGCTTAAGTTGGCCTTTGTTTGCAAGGGGTATTTTTTGGGTCGGATTTTATGGGGTCATTCTTATTTCGTGGGTTCTTTTAGTTAAGATGAATGCCTCGCCATTACCTGGAATGACCGCTGCTGAATACTGGGCAGCTCTGTGTGTTTCAGCCGGTTCCTCCAATCCAAGTTTGATCTTTAGCATGTGGGCACTGATGTCTGCGGCGATGATGTTACCGACGTTTGTTCCAGCAGCCAGAGTGTTTGGCGACCTGGGGAGCGTGGACGCCACAAGTGCTGGATCCATGACTGCTCTAGCTCTTGGCTATTTGTCAGCTTGGTTAATATTTGCAAGCGCCGCCACTACATTGCAGATATTATTGGCTAAGGCCGGAGCTCTAAGCGATGCTGGGCAACTATTAAACCCTTGGATAACCGCAATCCTTTTGGGTATCTCAGGCGGCTACCAATTCAGTGCGTCCAAAATGGCTTGCCTGTCCAAGTGCCGTCATCCGCTATTGTTCTTCATGGAGTATTGGAAACCGGGATACTGGCCGGCGTTTTCAATGGGCGTCAGGCTTGGACTGTGGTGCATTGGATGCTGTTGGCTTTTGATGCTGATTGGTTTCATTGGTGGCGCGATGAACGTTCTTTGGATGGGTGCGGCGACAATTTTCATGGTTTTTGAAAAGCTTCCTGAGTTTGGTCGATTTGTGACTAAGCCTCTGGGGGTTATCTTGATTGGTGCTGCGCTGATAAAATTTGTTATATTAATGACGGTAGGAGGACAGTTATGAAAAATACGATCCCAGAATGGAACTTGAAGGGCGAGTTAATTTTAAACTGTAACTGTACAGTTTTCTGCCCATGCGTTGTAAGTTTAGGGAAGCATCCACCGACCGAAGGTTATTGCCAGGCATGGATGGGCGTTAGAATTGATGAAGGCAATTTTGACGGTGAAAGTTTGGCAGGCCTGAACATAGGCATGGTGCTAGACATACCTGGCAACATGGGCCGAGGAAACTGGAAGGCAGCCGCCTATATCGACGAACGGGCAACTGAAAAGGCCTTTGAGGGACTGGTGTCAATTTTCTCTGGTAAAGTGCGCGGCACAACTGGGTTATTTTCAATGCTTGTTTCAGAGTTTCTGGGAGCTGAGCGTGCACCTGTTGTTTTTGAAAATGACGGTCCGAAGCGTCGTTTAATGGTTGGCAAAATAATTCAGGGCGAGGTGGAGCCTATTGAGGGTCCTGACCCGAATGAAGACGTTAAAGTGATAAACACGGGCTACTGGATGGGTTCTGAAATCACTATCGCCTCTGCAAACAAGGGGCGAGTGCGTGCCCACGGACGTGTATGGGACTTTGAAGGTAGATCCGCTGAAATTTGTCAGATTAACTGGCATGGCCCTGCGTAGGAGGAGTGGGTATGAGAGAGCATTTTGAAGAGCTTAAATTCAATCCAGCTAATCATGTGCCTCTTTCGCCCGTGTCTTTTTTAAAGCGCGCATGCGGGGTCTATTGTGATCATCCGGCTTGGACTTATGGCCATGAGCAGTGCACTTGGCGTGACATGGCGCTCCGTTGCCGTTCAGTTGCGGGCGCACTGGTTACGCGTGGCATCAAACCGGGCGATACAGTTTCGGTAATTTCTCCGAATATACCTCAGCTTTTTGAGTTGCATTATGCTGTCCCAATGAGCGGGGCCGTATTAAATACGATCAATACTCGCCTCGAAAAAGAAACCGTTGCCTATATTCTTGAACACTCTGACAGTTGCCTTGTTCTTTGCGATAAAGCATTTCTGCCGCTTCTCAAGGCAGCATTTGAGATCAACGGAAAAGCGTTACCTGTAATTGAAATTGTCGATGCTCAGGCAGGTCAAAGTGCAAGTGGCGATGACACATATGACAAGATGATAGAATGTCAGCCGATTGACTGGCGGCTGCCAGGATCCGAGGACCAGGCGATTTGTTTGAATTACACCTCAGGAACATCGGGTCAGCCAAAGGGAGTAGTCTATCATCATCGCGGCGCCTATTTGATGGCTATGGGTACAGTCGCTGCTTGGGCACTTCCACAAATGCCAACTTACCTCTCCATCGTACCAATGTTCCACTGTAATGGCTGGAACCACCCGTGGGCGATGGCAGTTGTAGGTGGAAATATGGTTTTCACCCGCGACCCTCTTCCTGCGAAACTTATTTCGGCGATTAAGGTTCACGGTGTTACTCACATGGGTGGGGCTCCCATTGTGTTGCAAATGTTATGTGAAAGCCCTGATGCGCCAGAGAATCCTTTTTCACCAATGATAAAAGTGATGACTGCGGGTGCTCCTCCTCCTCCATCTGTCTTGGAAAAGGCGGCTGCTTTGGGCCTCGAAGTCATGCAAGTTTATGGTTTAACCGAAACTTACGGCCACATATCTCAATGTTTGTGGAAGGATGAGTGGGCTGATCTTTCAATGGCAGAACGGGCGTCTATGCAGGCCATGCAGGGCGTTAGTTTTCCGATGGTTGAAGATGTACGTGTGGTGGATCGTCAAACAGGTAACGATGTTGTCGCAGATGGAAAAACTCAGGGAGAAATTGCTATCCGCGGCAACACCGTAATGACTGGCTATTATAAGAATGAGATCGCCACTAAAGACGCATTTTTAGATGGGTGGTTTTGGTCGGGAGATGCTGCCGTAGTTCACCCAGATGGGTATGTGCAAATTCGCGACCGCCTAAAAGATGTCATTATTTCTGGGGGAGAGAATATTTCCTCCGTCGAAGTTGAGGCTGTATTGCACCGCCATCCAGCAGTGCAACTGGCGGCGGTTGTTGCGAGACCTCACGCCAAATGGGGTGAAAGCCCTTGTGCATTTGTAGAATTAAGAGTTGGGAGTAATCCTACAGAGCAAGAGATTATTGATTTTTGTAGGAACAATATCGCTCATTTTAAGGCGCCAAAAACAGTTGTTTTTGGAGAACTCCCCAAGACAGCGACTGGGAAAGTTCAAAAGTACTTATTGCGTGGTTTGGCGCGAGAATTGGGTGAACAAAATTGAACCTTCACGAGAACGTTTGAAACTTTCCACTTCACCGCCAGCCGTACGAACACAAAGTTATTTGAGCGCTAAAGTAGGGTGCTTTGGCTCATTTTGTGCTAGCGAAACTCTTGGAAAAGGACTGCGAAAAATATCAATCGCCACCACGAGCTAGTTCACGGATCTCGCTGAATTGCGTGCTCAATGCGCTTGCCCAAGTTCATCGCAATTTGCGTCCCAAATGCCACGCAATACTTATGATTGTCGGCCACGACTGCCGGGAGGTTTGTCGTATCGCTCAATGCCTTGTCGATACCCGTGAGGCCCGCTCCGCCGCCGGTGAGAACGAGCCCATGTTCCTGAATATCCCCCGCCAGGTCGGGCGGCGTCTGCTCCAGGAGTAGCATCACGGCCTCGCAGATATTGTTTACCAATGGCCGCAGTGCCTCAGCCATGTCTGCCTGAGTGACCTCGATTTCTTCCGGGAGGCCGCTGACGCCATGGCGACCGCGCACTTTTGTCTTCCGCCCGACGCCGTCACTGGGGGGGGTGGCGGTCCCGATCTCGAACTTCAGCATTTCACACGTGGCCAGGCCGACGTTGAGGTTATATTTCTTTTTCAGGAATGCCGCTATCGCCGCGTCGAAGTGATCGCCACCAACTCGGATGGATTGCGCCACGACAATGCCCCCGAGAGACAGCACCGCGACCTCGGTCGTGCCGCCGCCAATGTCAACAATCATGGAGCCCGTGGGCTCCAAGACTGGCATTCCGGCGCCCAGTGCGGCCGCCATCGGCTCCTCAACGAGGCCAACACGGCGGCCACCAGCCGCCTCAATGGACGCCTTGATCGCGCGCTTCTCCACCGGGGTGGCGCCATATGGCACGCACACGAATACTATCGGCTTCCTGAAGGCAAAATTATTCAGAACTTTTTTAAAGAAGGCAGAAATCATGTCCTGGGCCGCGTCGAAATCCGCAATCACGCCATCGGACAGGGGGCGGATGGCCAATATACTCTCCGGTGTCTTGCCCAGCATGAGTTTGGCGTCATCCCCAACCGCTAGGAGGCGTTTCTGACCGTTTTTCAACTGATAGGCGATCACCGAGGGCTCATCTAAGACGACGCCATTCTTGTTGTCGACGATGACAATGTTGGCAGTGCCGAGGTCAATGCTAATCTCATAAGCCAAGAATTTCCCCTCACTATTAAGCTCTTGGCCTTTTGATGGCGCAGGCTAGTGGCTGACTGCGTTGCCCCCGGAATTCCAACGCGCTCTCTTCTTCATTTTTTTATTCAACCAAATTCACAAAAATATCAAATGCAATCAATGTTTTTTTTCTGAGCTACAAAATTCTTCTACACACTTTCCCAAACGTTGTGCTCTGCCTTCTCAAGGTATCGAGCCAAAACTGCATGGGTCCTCCAGTGGCCTCCAGAGGTCGTCGTCAATAATTCTCAAATGTTGGACAGTGCTGACTTTGAGCTCGTGTTTGGCATTGTGGCGTGAAACACGCTGATTAGTTTTTGGCTATCAATTAGGTATGTCAGCTCAACATATCCGGCTGGTCTAGCACAAGCTGGTTCCATATGGTTTGGAAGTGAAGCCATCCAATGTACTCGCTGCCAACGTGCTCTCGGCTGTATCGAGCACGCTCATCAGGAATTCGGATTGGCGTAATTCCGCTTGCGGCGATATCAAGCTGCTGTTTGCAGCAACGCTCAAGTGCGATAAACCAGAAGGCCGCACTCTCGATGGAGTGGCGCGAGGCAGTTAACAGGCCGTGGTTTTGATGGAGCGCCGCCTTAACCCCTTTGAATGCTTTTGCGACATCCGAGCCAGCATGGCTTTCAACTGCAACTGCTCCAGCCTGTTCCCCAACGACAACGTGATCCTCAAAGAATGCACACGCGTCTTGAGTGATAGGATCGATTGGGCGCCCCGTAGCGCACCAGGCTGTACCATAGGCGGTATGGGCATGGCACATCGCAATAATATCAGGGTGCTGCTCATGTACGTTAGCATGCAGTACAAACCCAGCTCGGTTAACTGCGTATTCGCCTTCGATTACAGTGCCATTGTGATCCACAAGTATGAGATTGGATAACCTCACGTTACTAAAGTGAATGCACATAGGGTTTGTCCAATACAGCTCAGGATGCTCTGGGTCGCGGACTGTTAAGTGACCAGCAAAGCCGTAATCAAAACCTTGTTGAGCAAATGCACGGCAGGCTGCTACGAGGCGTTGTTTGCGGTGTTCCCGTTCTGCTTCAAAGGTTTCATTTTTTGGCTCTTGTGGAAATATTAAGCCGTCCTGTTCTGGTTGATAGATGGACTTTCTTTTGCCGAGATCGAGCATTTGGTATCCCTTGCTTAGAAGGCGCTTACAGCTACCTTATTTTTCATGTGCCATGAGCGCGGCCAGTGTGCTTTCCTTCGCTCTGTGTATATGGTCGCGCATTTGTACTTCGGCCAAATCACCTTTTCCTGTCAGGATATGCTCCAATATCATGCGATGATCTTTCCAAGTGGATTTGATAAACTTTTCATCGCTTAGAACGCGTCCCATGAAGCGTTCGACGTGATGCCAATTAGCGTTTAGAGATTGCGCAACCACAGTGTTGCCAGCCCATTGATAAATCATTCTGTGAAAGGCTGCATCTGCCGCGATTAGGTCAAAGCTATCCGCTTTCTCCACCGCAGACTGTCCTAATTTCATTATTTCTTCGGCTTCTGCCTCCGCATTGTCTGGCTTACGGTCAGCCGCTAGTTTTGCGACTGAAGGCTCAACGATTAATCTAAATTCGTAGATATTTACGAAATACTGAGGATCGATTGGGGCAACAATGACCCCACGTTTCCCGTTGTCATGTAACAGGCCGTTGGCTTTCAGGATTGCAATGGCGCTGTTCACGGGTTGTCGTGACACGTTCAATTGTTCAGCTAATTGGTCTTGATTTAGTCGCTCACCGGGCCCCAGTTCCCCAGACGTGATTGCGGCAAGAAGGCTGTCATATGTCTCTTCGACCAATGATTTTTTGTTACGTATCGAGCGCATCAGATCTCATCACCTTTTGAATGATGCAGGATAGCATTTTATTTGGTGTTGACAAGACTTTGTATTTTGTATTTCGTATACGAAATTTGAAAAGCCTGGAATCAAGTATGAAAATTTTTTTCTTTTTGGTGTGAGGGAGCGCTTCTCTCGGTGTACTTCTGACACTCAGGGGCGAGTTAAGGAAAAAAATATCGTACTTTGTTCTGAGCGGTAAAAAATATTTTTTTTGTAAAAATTGTTAAAAATTTGAAAATATGTATTGTTTTTGCTAAAAAATCCAATCGAAAAGAAAAAATGAAGAAAATTATTTACAAAAAAATTTTTTACAATAACGTGAAGGCGCTGACTCAAGAATCGAGGGGCCCAAATGGGTGGGAGCGATGACTGAGGTCAGGTTTGGCCGAACGGCCACTCTAAAAAGGGAGAGACTAAATGTTTTATAAACCTAAACAGGCGATCCATACGCCTATTAGTCGCCGCAAGTTTCTTGAGTTGGGCGGTGCGGGAGCCACCATGCTTGGAGCGGGATCTCTGGCAGTAGGCTTGAATTCCACCATCATGAGCACAAGGGTTCAAGCGGCCTCATCCGAAGAAGCAAAATGGCGTCAATACGCTGGTTCAAAACTGGTTTTTCTTTCGGAAAACACCCCACCATCGTTTGCGATCCGCGAAAATATCCAGTCATTCTATGAGAAAACTGGCATTGAAGTAGAGATCCTGACGGATGACTTGCCCGTTGTTCAACAAAAAGCTGGGATTGATCTGCGCTCCGGCAAGTCCGACTACACATTGAATTATGTGCAGGATAAACCAATCGGTGCGCCATTTGCTGATTTCTATGTCGATTTGAGCACCATGTTTGGCGACGACACCCTTCCGCAAGATCCCGAGGGATATGGGGACGGTGCTTGGTTTGAAAACTTCCTGTCAGCATGTGGGCGTTTCTATGCCGAAGACAAGATTATCGCCCTTCCGTATGATGCGGCCGTGGCATGTACTTTCTACCGGCAGGACCTCTTTGAGGCGCACACAAAGGACTTTGAGGCCGAGTATGGCTATCGTTTGGAGTTCAACGAAGAGACTACATGGAAGCAGGTCCTCGATATCGCTAAGTTCTTCAAGGCGATGAAGGAGGGCGGCGCGGACGTTCCATACGGCTACGCTCAGCACCAGGGCTCGTTTGCTTGGACCACTCAGCTTGATATCCAACGCATGATGTTCTCGCATGGGCAGTGGATTGACTTCCCAATCGACGACAAGCTCGGTTCCAAACGTCCCGGACCCACCAACTGGGGCGACGAACAATCAGTTCTGATGTTGGAAAAATTCAAAGAGCTCGGCGATGCCTCTCACCCAGACAACCTGGCTAACGGCACGTTGGAGCTGAATACTGTTTACCAGTCTGGCAACATCGCAATGCAAGTCCAATATCATGAATTTGCTGCGTCGGTGGAAAATCCAGAGACCTCCGTCGCATCTGGTGGACGTACTGCCTACGCGCCATGTCCAAAGGGTGATGCTGATTGGAACCTGACTGGTGGTCCGCTCGTTAATGGTACTAACTGTGGCATCGGTGGCATTGGCATTAATGCTAACGCCTCGGAAGATATGCAGCGTGCTGCGTATTTGTTCGCAATTTGGTCGACCAGCAACCAGATCCAGTACGATGTTTTGGCAGGCCTAGGCGGCACCCCGACTAGAAAGTCTGTTTTGGAGCGCGAAGATGTTAAGGCGGCCCAGCAACGGCCAACAAACATGCCAAATGCTCTTACCTTTGACGCTGTATACAATCACGGCATCAAGGATCCACACTTTGTATTGGGGCCAAAAATTCCTGAGGCGAACGAGTATCACTCCATCTTAGCTTCAGAAACCCAGCAAATGCTATCTGGTCAAAAATCGCCTGCAGAGACTGCTGCAGCGATGAAAGAGCAGTTCGATTTCTTGAATGATGTCTGATCTTTAAAAGCGAGGTTCAGCGGATCTTTTTTCTGCCGCTGAACCTACCTCCAAGGAAAAGCAGAACCACTTCGGAGCGTCACTCATGACTGATGTCACAAATTTCGAAAATAAATCTATGCTGTCCGGTGCCGCCCAATTGTTCAGAGCTAGGGAACACTCAGTCGAAGTCGAGGCCAGACCTCTCACAGATGCTCTGCCTGCGCCAACGATTTTCAATCCTCCGGCGCCAAAGCGTTACTACCTCTACCTAATGGCGCCAGCGATTGCGGTTCTCGCATTTATATCCCTGTACCCATTTTTCTGGCTCATTGTTATGTCGCTGCAATCTGTCGACATTGGGAGCTCGGAGTGGGTTGGCTTCCGTAATTACGCTCGCTTATTGAAGGACCCTAACTTTTTAAGCGGATGGGGTTTGCTTCTTAAATACAGCGCGATGTGCCTGTTCATGCAGTTGGCTATCGGTCTGATGCTGGCGGTGATTGTGAATAACCACCGCTACGAAAAATACCTAGTAACTGCTCTTTTGATGCCAATGATGATGGCCCCAGCAGTGGCCGGCTTACTCTGGCTCTTCCTATATAATGGTACTTTTGGATGGTATCACTGGATCCTCCAAAGCCTGGGTATCCTGGATAGCGCATCAATCTTGGCAAGCCAATCGACATCAATGTACGCGATTGTCTTGGTGGATGTTTGGCAATGGACTCCATTAATCACTTTGATTGCACTTGCAGGGCTTAAAAAGGTTCCTCGTGATCAACTTGAGGCCAACATGGTGGATGGCGCATCACCAATTCGGAACTTTTTCGCCATCACATTGCCCAACCTTTATCCAGTACTCCTGATCGCTATCCTATTACGCTTCATGGATAATTTCCGCTTCATCGACCATATTCTGGTGCTCACTGGTGGGGGGCCTGGAAATTCCACCAAGATCCTCCCGGTTTACCTTTTTGAAGTTGCATTCAAGTTCTTCAAATTAGGCCGAGGAGCCGCAATCGCCCTTACTTTGCTCATCGTAACCATAGTACTCGGCATGATTTTGGTGCGCGTATTCGACAAACCGCAATCGGAAAGGAAATAATTATGGCCTCTCAAGACGTCGTTCACTACGATACGCCATTACAAAAAGCGCTGCGTGTTTCTGCTGCGTTGTTCCTGGCCGTGTACCTGATTTGGACGCTCCTTCCTTTTGTCATCATGTTTGTTTCGTCCTTCAAAGACTTGTTGGAGGCGTTCAACCTGCCTGAAGTAGGAGATTGGTCGGGTGTCGGTATTTTTTTCGAATTCACTCCGACGTTTGAGCACTACTCAAGCCTGTTTTCCGAGGGAAATTTTGGGCGCTACATGGCAAATAGTCTAATCGCAGCGGGTGGCTCTGCGATTGTGTCAGTAGTGTTCGGATCTCTGGCTGCGTACAGTCTCAGCCGAGTAGAGTTTCGTGGAAAGAAAGACCTCTTCTTTTGGATTATTTCTACGCGAATGGCGCCAGTTGTGGCCGTCATGGTGCCGCTCTATTCGATCTTTCGTACACTTGATCTCGTCGGAACTCTTCCGGGTTTGATCCTTGCCTACACCACATTCAACCTCCCATTCGCAATTTGGATTTTGAAGGGCTTTTTTGACAACGTTCCATATGCAATCGAAGAGTCTCAGATGGTTGATGGAAGCACTCGCTTCCAAGCATTTTGGTCGATTGTACCATTAGTGGCACCTGGCATCGGCGCCTTTGTTGTTCTCTGCATTTTGTTCGCGTGGAATGATTTTCTCTTCGCCGCGATTATTGGGTCAGGCGGTGCAAAAACTTTGCCGGTAGCAACGCGTGAGCTGGTTCAACCTCAAAATATTCAGTGGGGCTCAATTATGGCCGCGGGGGTCGTGACAACCGCACCCATGATGCTGCTTGGCTTGGTTATTCGCAAATATCTTGTCACTGGCCTCACCATGGGCGCTGTGAAGGAATGATTGGTTTGTACGGCATGAAGGATGTTCAGAGCCGTCACATTGGGAGGCTATTATGGCTACAGTAACGCTTAAAAACGTTTGGAAATATTACGGTGAAACGCCGGCGGTGAAGGACCTCAACATTACCTGTCCAGATGGAAGTTTTGTTTCGATCTTAGGCCCTTCTGGATGTGGGAAATCATCGACAATGCGAATGCTTGCGGGGCTTGAGCACATCTCTTCTGGAGACGTTTTGTTTGATGATGAGCGTATTAACGATCTGGCTCCAAAAGATCGCGACGTAGCAATGGTCTTTGAAAACTATGCGCTCTACCCCCACAAGTCAGTTTTTGAGAATATGGCAAATCCATTGCGACTGCGTAAGATGGACGACAGTACAATCAAGGATCGCGTTGAGGCTGCGGGTAAGCTCCTCGAGATTGATCACTTGATGGAGCGGCGGCCGCACGAACTATCGGGTGGTCAGAAGCAGCGAGTTGCAATTGGTCGCGCGATTGTACGTGAGCCGAAACTCTTCCTCTTTGATGAGCCGATCGCGCACCTTGACGCCAAGCTGCGTGCTCACATGCGAGGTGAAATCAAGCACCTTCAAAAGTCACTGGGTACGACGATGATTTACGTCACCCATGATCAACTCGAGGCTCTGTCAATGGCTGACTATATTGCGGTCATGCATGACGGAGAGCTGCAGCAGTGGGGTACCCCAAGTGAGATTTATAATCATCCTGTGAATGCTTGGGTGGCTGGTTTCGTTGGCGAGCCGGCAATGAATTTCTTAACCTGCGACCTTCAAGGCAATGGGGATCAGGTGCACCTTAGCCACAAAAATTTCGAAATTCCGCTGCTCTCCGAGCAAGTAAAACGCCTTAATGGCGCTCGTAAGGCGAAGCAAGCGCGCATGGGCGTACGACCTGATGCGCTGAGTATTTCGATGACTGATCCAGGCGAACCCAGCATCAAAGGCAAGATTTTTGTTAATGAATTGTTGGGGGGCGACATGCTCGTGGAAGTGGAGTTGGAAGATGCGCGAATTCGCGTGAAAACAACCCCTGAGTTCAACGGCAAACCGGGCGATAGCTGCCACCTCACTGTAAATCGCGACAAGTGGCACGTCTTCGACTCAGGTGATGGGCACGCCTATTTCTGAGGAGGATTGATCGGTGAGCGTCAGTGGATATCAGTCCGAGTTACAAGGCTTTGTGCGCGATAACATTTCGAGCTCAGGCCATGCTGCCCTGGTTGAAGTCTATCACGCAGTACGAGAGATCCCATATTTCTCAAGTGGGGACAGGTCTCCGTATGCAGCCCTTAAAGCGAGAAGGGGGGCATGCACTGCTAAACACATAATCCTTCGTGATGCTCTTCGAATTGTGGGATTTGATGCAGTGATTGAGCTAGTTGACTGCGACTTTGCCGCAGGAGTTCCCCCGCATAGTTCAATGTCCCAAGACCTCCTCGATCAAGTTCGTGCTGGAAATATTCGCGACATTCACTGCTGGGTTCGAACTCGAGGAGATACACCACAATTGCTCGATGCCACATGGCCATCCGGATTAGCGGTCTATGGGTTTTCAACAAACAGTGGATGGACTGGGACAGGCGACACCTACCCAGCGGTGGATTGCATTCAATCGATCTCCGTCAGTGAAGACGTTTTGATCGAGAAACAAAGACTACTGGATGATTTCTCGGATCAAGAAAAAAAGCGGCGCAAGAAATTTTTAGGCGCTTTGTCGTCATGGCTAGACAGCCATTCGATCTCTGTGGGAGGAAAAAATGAAAGCTAAACGTGCATTTGTCGGAATTGATGCGGGCACAACTGGCTGCACTGTTATGATCTTCAGTGAGCGTGGGGACGCTTTGGGTCATGGCTACAAGGAATATGATTGTCAGTCTCCGAAGGCTGGGTGGATTGAGCAGGACCTTGAGGCTGTTTGGGACGGTATATGTCAGGCCTCACGCCAGGCAGCCGCTCAAGCAGATTTGTCACCAGACGCATACGTGTCTCTCGGCCTCTCAAGTCAGCGTGGAACGTTTGCGCTCCTGGATGAGCATAAAAAGCCCCTGATGAATTCAATTGTCTGGAACTGTGGGAGGGCCCTCAAATGTGAGGAGAAGCTCGCAGATGAATTTCCGGGTGAGGGAGAGCATCAAGAACACACCGGCATGCAAATAAGCCCCCTCTGGTCTGCAGCAAAAATTATTTGGCTTAGAGAAAATGCCCCAGAACTCTTCGAGAAAACTCGTTGGTTCGCGAATGGCCAAGAATATTTTCTGTATCGGATGGGGGGAGAGGATTGGTCTACAGACCCGGCCTCCCTCACGCTTAACGGCATGATGGATATTGAAAAACTTGATTGGTCTGATCGCATTCTCAAAGTGTGTGGCATCGACCGTGATCGCCTTCCTCCAGTAGGTATTCCATCAGGTCAAGTCGGTAGGCTATCCAAGGAAGCGGCTGAACAGATGGGCCTCCCGGAGGGTTTGGTACTGTGCCGTGGCGCCGGTGATCAGCAGTGTGCTGCCATTGGTGCCGGTGTCATCAAGCAAGGAATGGCTGAATTCACCGTGGGTACCGCTGGTGTAATGGTGGCCCATATCGACAGCCTTAAACGTATCAAAGGCAAAAATCTTTGGTGGGGCGGGCATGGTGTGCCTGGAGCATGGGACATTGAAGGGGGCGCCTTCAGCTTGGGTGCCTGTCTCCGCTGGTGGCGCGACCACTTGGGCCGCAATGAGCTTGATGAAGCGGCAAAAAGGGGAAAGAGCGTCTACAGCGTGATGGTGAACGAGGCCGAAACTTCGAAGCCTGGCGCGAATGGGGTATTGTTTCACTCCTTTATGGCTAGCCAAGTCACGCCCTATTACGACGCAGTTTCTCGCGGAGGTTTCCTCGGGCTCGGTCTATACCATCAGCGTGCAGACCTGATCCGGGGCCTCTTAGAGGGGTGCGCAAACGAAATGCGCATGGTTTTTGACGCATTTCAAAGCGACGTGGACGGCGGGATTACGGATTTCCGGTTAACAGGCGGCGGCACAAAGTCAGACGGCTTTGTGCAAATAATGACTGATATAATCGGCCAGCCGACCACTGTCTTGAAAGAGCGCGAGTGTACGGTTCTTGGTGCGGCAATTCTGGGTGCATTTGGCGCCGGCGCCTTCGCTTCTATCGACGAAGCGGTGGACTCTATGGTGCAGGTTGAGAGCACTTTTGACCCAAATCAACAACTTCGGGGCCTCTATGAAGACCAGCATCAAGTCTACCGCGGCTTCTATGAGGCTGTCGCTCATTCGGGGCAGTACCAAGCGCTGAGTGACTTTGTTTCTAAGCATCTGTGACGCAATAGGGAGATTAGTAAAATGGCAATGCCTGGAATGCGAGGAATGGAACACATCGGCTTCACTGTGCCGGACATCGATGAAGCTTGTGATTTTTTCGAAAAAATCCTTGGCGCGGAGGTTCTTTACACCGCTGCGAAAGATTTCAAGGGCGAGGGCTCTTGGATGTCGGAGCACCTAAGGGTGGATGACCGGTGCGTAATCAAAGAGTTTCGATATGTCCGCTGTGGAAACGGGACCAATTTGGAGATTTTTCAGTACGAAGCTCCAGACCAAGTTAAAATTCCGCCCAAAAACAGTGACATAGGCGGTCACCATTTGGCGTTCTATGTCGACGATATGGATGCTGCCATAGATTTCCTCAAGGCGAACAATGTGGAAATACTCGGTGAGCCAACCTCTTATACCGATGGCCCAAATCTTGGACTGACCTGGTGTTATTTTATGGCCCCATGGGGCATGCAGCTTGAGATTGTATCAGCTCCCAAGGGAACGGTGTTCGACAACGAGGCGAAGGCCGCTGGAAGATCAAGGCTGTTTCATCCTGCAAAAGTCGACGAAACCAAAATTTGACCGCGGGCAGCGCCGGCTATTGCCGGCGCTTCACAGCGTCTAGGAGTGTTAAAATGCCGCTAGTATCGATGGGGCCTATGTTGAGGCGCGCGAGATCCGAAGGCTTTGGGGTCGCCGCATATAACATGATAGATTACAACAGCGCCCGATCCATAGTGGATGGTGCCGCGGAACTTAACGCGCCCGTGATCGTCCAGGTATCGGTTAAAACAGTTAAGTATTGGGGGGCCAAGGAAGTCGGAGCGTGGGTCGCAACGATGGCTGGCAATGTAGACACGCCAGTCGCGCTGCACCTCGATCACTGTACTGATGTCGATATCATAAAAATGTGTATCGACGCCGGCTGGACAGCCGTGATGTTTGACGGATCGTCACTTCCTTTTGAGCAGAACCTCCAAAAATCCAAGCAAGTATACGAACTCACGCAGGCAGCTGGCGTGGGTCTGGAGGCTGAAATTGGGGCGATCGGTGGCGTAGAGGACGATAAAGTTGTTAGCGATGAGGCCGCAATGTTGGCGGACCTCGCGGAGTGCGTTGAGTTTTGCCGAGAGCTTCCAAATCTTGATGTTTTTGCGCCGGCAATAGGCACGGCACATGGTTTCTATAGAGGAGAGGCCAAAATTGATTTTGGCTTACTCCAGAGCATCTCTGAGGCAGTAAACGTGCCGATAGCCCTTCATGGTGGGACTGGGCTAACCCCGGATCAGTTCCATAAGTGCATTAGCTTGGGTGCAGCAAAAGTTAACATCTCCACCGGCCATAAACAGTTGTTCATTGATGGATTTTGTGGGGTGAAGGCGACGTCTCCATCACTGGGTGAGCCGATACCATATGTGGAGGCTCAGTATCAGACTATGAAGGCCGATGTGAAAGGATCGATCAAACTATTTGGCTCCAACGGCACAGCTTCAGGAGCACGTCAATGAGTGAAAGTCCAATTCAAGCACTTATTTTCGACTGTGATGGCGTCTTAGTTGATACTGAGCGCGATGGCCACCGGGTCGCCTTCAACATGGCCTTTAAGGAACTTAATATCGATGCGCATTGGGATATTGAGCGTTATGGCGACTTACTAACGACTGGCGGTGGCAAAGAAAGACTGCGTCGCCATTTCGATGAAGTGGGCTGGCCTGTTGCGCGTGAGGACCAGCGCGACCAGATGGTTATAGACCTTCATAAAGTGAAGACAGGGTTTTTCCTGAACATAATCGAAAGTGGGGCTTTAACACTGCGCGATGGCGTTGCCCGAATGATAGACGCCGCGTTCGAAGCGGGGTTAAAGGTTGCCGTGTGCTCAACCTCTAACGAAAGAGCCGTTGCTACATTGGTTTGGAAACTTTTGGGTGACAAAAGATCATCCAGAATACAAATCTTCGCCGGTGATGTGGTTAAGCACAAGAAGCCAGACCCAGCGATATATCACTTGGCCGCAACAACGTTGTCAGTGGAACCCACGAAATGCGTTGTAGTTGAGGATAGCCATATTGGTCTCAGCGCCGCGAAGGCGGCTGGAATGAACTGTATAGTAACAATCTCAGCTTACACGGCTTCCGAGAACTTCGACGCCGCTGATCACGTGGTTTCAAACCTAGACCAGGGCGTCGACCTCCAACTTTGTGAACAATTAGTGAAATATCGAAAGGAGACGGCATGACTTTGACCGTTATTGCGACATTGAAGGCCAAGGCCGGGAAAGAGGCTGAGCTTGAGGATGTGCTTGCCTCATTGGTTGCACCAACCAGGTTGGAAGAAGGTTGCAACAAATATGAGATGCATCGCTCACACGATGAGCAAGGGCTGTTTATGTTTGTTGAGGACTGGGAGACACGGCCTCATTGGAATGATCACATGGAAAGCGACCACTTAACCGCTTTTGCTGCTCGCCAAGAAGAACTCTGTGACAGTTGGACCCTATTTACTGGTGAAGAGGTTTGAGGAGACCTTCGATGAAACTAAAATTTTACGCCCATGCGAGCTTTCGCTTAGAGGAAGAGGGTTTGTCAGTGGTGACGGATCCATATACCCCCTCACTCGCGGGATTTGACCCGATATCCGAGCCGGCTGATATCGTGATAATGAGCTCCGCAACTGATGATTTTCACTGTGACGCTAGCCACGTTGGCGGTAATCCTACCGTAGTGAATGCACTTGAAGTTCCAGACAGTGGATTGGAAGTCGGGGGATTATTTATAACGTCCTATCCCGCGATGGAGAGTATGACCTATGATTTCCAAAAATACTTCCAAAGAGATCCAGATGCGAACGCGCTCTACCATTTTGAGATTGGCGGTGTCCGTGTTCTTCACATGGGCGACATAGGTAATGCAGTAGCGCCTGAGCATATTGAAAATCTAGCCGGGAAGGTTGATCTCTTGTTAGCACTCACGGGTGAGCACGCGACAATTTCCTTGGATGATTTGGATGACTTCATTTCGCGAATAAAGCCTAAGGCCGTCATTCCCATGCACTACTTCAGTGAAAAGGGTGTTCTAGACATTGAGCCGGTCACTACATTCACGGACCGTATCTCTCCTGAACGCGTAACGTGGATTGAGAGTTCAGAGATGGATTTAGACATTTCGGGTCTTCCACACTCAGAAAATCCACACGTGTTTGTTTTAGAGCAATCGCGATAAGAAATTACAGCGGTTCTCTGTTGCGCTCGGCCGCTCTTCCTCCCATCCTCCTGGCCGGGCGCATAAATTCAATAGTTCATGCCGATTTGATTGGAGCGTTTGTACGCAATTGTTCAACATCGAGCTGACAATTTTCAGCCCCGGTCGTGCCGATAATATGCTTCCAAAGCTTCTGCCGTGGCTTTTAAGTGCTGGGTGTGTCTATCATCACTCCCAAAAATCAGCCCGACGTATAACATATTGATAAGAAACAGCTGGCTCATGCGGCCCTCTAGGAAGTCGCCATAGAGTGGGACGCTTGGGGTGTTGGAGTTCCAGGTTAGAAGGGTCCGCGCGGCTGACTTTCCTACCAAGGAGTGCGGTTCACTCGTGATGGCGATTGTCGAGGCCCCATTTTTGCGGGCAAGCGTCAGAGCGTTTCCGACGTCAGCTGTAGTGCCAGTATGTGAGATACCGATCATCAAGCTGTTTTTACTGATATTAGCTGCCGCAACGATTTGATTGTAGCCGTCATCATATGACTTGGCATCCACTCCGGCTTTTGTGAATAGGTGCGCCGCCTCCATGCAGATTGCGGATGCTCCACCGACCCCTATCAAAACAACTTGGTCACAAGTCCTAAGGTCTCCAACGCATTGCTCGAGAAGCTGTTCGTCGAGTAGTTTTTGCGTTCCCAAGATACTGTTTGAAAGCAAAACTGATAATTTTGCACTCAACGTTATGAGGGGATCATTTCTGTCGAGCTCGCTGGGAATGTTAACAACACTGTTCCGGTCCACGCCCCCAGAAGCTTCCGCGAGAGCTAGCTTTAAATCTGGGTAGCCTGAGTACCCTAAGGCACGGCTAAACCGGCTCACCGTCGCGTCGCTCACGCCTAGTGTCTTTGCGAATTCTGTTATCGACTGCTGCAGCTTGTCGGTAGAGTGACGCCTTAGGTAATCTGCGACAACCTTCTCAGACTTGCGGAGATCGGCGTACTGAGCCTGGATACGGTCAAGTAGATCGCTATTCTTGTCCAACTTCTTCTCCTAGTTTTCGTATGATCGCAGCTTTCACACTCAGCTTATGCTAAGTTGCGAGTGCAGGAAAGACATTCCCCACATTTCTTGAAAATATTTATCACAAAAAAAATAACTACAAGCAATTGATATTGTTTATTAAATTGAAATTTTTCTGGCGAGTGTGAAAATTTCGTACAAAAAATTTTCTGAAAATTCTTGCAATATGTAGAAAATTTTCTCGACAATTGTTTTTGAAAATGCTACCGATTCACTCAAGCAAAAGCACGGAATTCCTCAGTTTTGAAGTGGATCTAAGGGTATGGCAAAGAAATCGTCAGCGTCAAACGCTTACTCAAGAGAATTTTTGGAAAAAATTTTCCGCACAGCGCACAAGATACGGGTTTTTGAGACTGAAGGCATAAAACTTTATCGCCAGGGTTTAATCCGTGGATACTTCCACCCGTACCTTGGACAAGAGGGGATTGCCACGGGCGTCTGCGCGGCTCTCTCCGAGGGCGATTACATCGCGTCAACTCACCGAGGTCATGGCCACTGCATCGCTTGGGGTGCAGACGTTAAAAAAATGGTCGCCGAGCTACTCCAGAAAGATACTGGCTATTGCAAGGGCTACGGTGGATCAATGCACATCGCCGACATTTCAGTTGGTAATTTGGGCGCCAACGGAATTGTTGGGGCAGGGACACCGCTTGGCGTTGGTGCAGCACTCGCAAACCAGATAAGGGGCTCGGACGCCGTCACGGTGACATTCAGCACCGATGGCGCAACCAATAACGGGACGTTCCTCGAAAGCCTCAACTTAGCAGCCATCTGGAACCTGAATTATGTATTGGTAGTGGAGAACAACCAATACGCGGTGTCCACACCGATTGAGGAATCCACTCGCGAGCCGGACTTGTACAAGCGCGGCTTGGGCATTGGAGTTGAGAGCCACCAGGTGGACGGAAACGATCCGCTGGCCGTCTATGAGATTATGCGTCAAGCCGTTGAGACTTGCCGGAAAGGTAAGGGGCCGGTGCTCATCGAGGCAAAGACGTTCCGGCACATGGGCCATCACGTCAATGACCCCGGAAAGTACATGCCTGAGGATCGTTTAACCTACTACAAGCAGCGCGACCCAGTCGATCGTGCCCGTAAGGCACTTAAAGATATGTCCGACATTTCAGACGGTGAAATTGACGCCATTGAGTCTGAAATCGCGGCCGAATTTGAGGCTGCTGTCGAGTTTTCAAAAAATAGTAGCGAAGTTTCTATCGAAGATTTCCGCGCATTTGCGGCCGACTATTGAGCTTCGGTTAGGTGGGAGAAGTAAAGTGTCTCAAAGAGAGTTGATGTATCGCGAAGCGCTGCGCGAAGCGATTGATGAAGAAATGGCCCGCAATGACCTGGTGTTCATTATTGGCGAGGGTATCGCGGAGCGGGGTGGTTCCTACAAAGTAACTGAGGGTCTACTCGATAAGTATGGCTCCCTGCGCGTGCGTGACACACCAATCGCAGAAGCGGGAATGATCGGCGTTGGTGTGGGGGCCGCAATTGCTGGAGCTCGCCCAATTGTAGAAATCTTATACGTAGATTTTGCGATGCTGGGCATGGACATGATCGTCAACCAAGCCGCTAAGTTTCGATTAATGACTGGTGGCGATGGCCGCGTGCCCTTCGTCATGAGAACACAGGGCGGCACGGGTGGTGGTGTTGCAGCTCAGCACTCTCAATCGCTTGAAGCTCTCTTTTATCACATCCCCGGTTTGAAAGTTGTAATGCCATCCACTCCAGCGGATGCGAAGGGTCTGCTGAAGTATGCCATGCGCCAGGACGATCCAGTTATGTTCCTAGAGCATAAGCACCTCTACATGACTAAAGGGATGGTCCCCGACGGTGAGCACATCATCGAGTTTGGGAAAGGCGACATCAAACGCAGCGGTACTGACATCACTCTCATTGCGTGGTCCAATATGATCCCGCGATCCCTAGAAGCGGCGGCTGAATTGGCGGAGCAGGGCATATCAGTTGAAGTGATTGATCCGCGCACGTTGGTGCCACTCGATCGCGGAATGATATTGCAATCCGTTTCTAAGACGAAGCGCGCGGTTATTGTTCAAGAAGCCAATCGCCGCGGGGGTATCGCGTCGGACATCGCGTCAATCATTCAGGAAGAGGCGTTTTGGGACTTAGACGCGCCGGTTGAAATCGTTGCCGGCTTGGACATTCCAGTGCCCTTTAACCTCACGCTCGAGGCGGCAAGTGTCCCGCAGAAGCCCGATATTGTTGCCGCAGTAAAGCGCTGCATTCACCAGGACAATTATTCCGCCGCTGCAGAATAGGAGACGGACAAATGACGCTGCATATTCTCGAAAAGTTGGCGGCAACTAATCAAGACTGTGAGATTTGGTGGGACTCATCTCCGTTGGTCTATGAAAAGTGGAAGCACGAAACCCTCTCAAAAGCTCCTGAAGGAAAGCGTTCTGAATGGGAAGAGCAACTCCAGCGTCTACTCAATGCAGACACCATCAACGCAACTGGTCAAATGGTGTTTGGCGGCGTGACGACAAACCCACCGCTTTCGCTTCAAGCGCTCCAGGCTGAGCCAGATTTTTGGACCAAACAAATCCGCGCCATAGCCAAGGCTAATCCCGGGGCTGGGGTTGAGGAGGTCTATTGGCTCACTTACCTGGACGTTGCGCGTAAGGGCGCTGAAATGATCTTGCCGGTATATGAGGCGAGTGCCGGTCGACGGGGATTTGTTTCGGGTCAGGTCGACCCAAGGTTTGTGACAGACTACGATCGGATGCTCGAACAAGGTCTAGAGTTGTCCCGCCAGAGCCCCAATATGATGGTTAAAATTCCTGGGTCTGCTGAGGGTTACCGAGTAATTGAAGAGCTCACGGCTCTCGGTATCTCAACAAATAATACGACGTCGTTCACGGTCGCTCAGTATGTGGAGTGCATGGACGCCGTGTCACGTGGGCTATCCAGAGCAAATGCTGCCGGTATTGATTTAAGTAAGTGGCGCTCCGTTATCACGCACATGTCTTCGCGACTTGGAAATTTGGGCGACCTTAGTGCTCAGGCTGCAATTCGTGGTATTGAGTTGACGCCGGAGGAGATCCAACTTGGAGAGCTTGCGGTACTGAAACGTGCCTATCGCTACGGTAAGGAAACTGGCCATCCATCGAAAATGTTGCAGTGTTCCATGCGCGTATTCGACGACGGACCTGGAGGCACAGCGTCCAGCTGGCATGTTGAGAAATTGGCAGGCGGTGACTTTGTTTATACTTGCCCCCCATCCTACATATCGCAGCTAATGAATGCCGAGGATCGTATGCAGCCCTTTGACAGTGAGGCTATCAACGAAGACGCTCCCGACAGGTTAATTCAGAAGTTACGCAAGCTGCCGTATTTCCGTCAGGCTTACGATTTTGGTGGAATGCTGCCGAAGGAGTTTTCCCAATTTGGTGCGTTTGCTGCCACTGCGACTGAGTTCGCGGCTGCAACCAGAAAAACTGTAGACTTTGTTGCGAATGCTCTCGAAGAGACGTCGTCGCGCGCGGCTTGAGGAATTTAGATATGGCTGAAGCGATTTTGGTCCCCCAGGTGGGGCAGGACTTGACAGAGGCAACTGTCGTGGAATTGCACGTCAAGGTTGGTGACAAGGTTTCCAAAGGTGATTTGGTTGCTGTGGTAGAATCCGAGAAGGCAAGCTTTGAAGTCGAAGCCTTTGCCGAGGGATTTGTCATAAACCTGCCATATAGCGTTGGGGATGTGGCCACCGTACTCGAGCCGCTCATGCATCTTGGGGCGGAAGGTGAAACCGTTGCGCCGGCAGCTTCAGCAAGCGCGAGCGAGCCCGCAACGTCTTCTGTGGTTGATGTGCGATCAAGTGTATCCGAGTTGAATGCCAACTCTAAGAAGAGCTCCATAGCCGTCGACGGCCCTCTGAGAGCGTCACCCGCAGCCAGAAAGCGCATATTTGAGGCGGGGCAGATGCTTAATCAGTTTCGGGGGTCTGGCCCGTTAGGTGCGGTTGTCTTGCGGGACGTTGAGGCCCAACTCGCAACTGTCGCGGCGCAAGCCCCAGGGGCGCAGTCTGTACCTGGCTTGAAAAATCTTCAGTCTGGTCACGGTGATCCGATTATATTCATTCATGGCTTCGGATCCGATCTATCATCTTGGCGTCCAACGGTTGGCCAATTGGGCCTAGAAAATCCCATCTACGCACTGGATTTACCGGGACATGGATCTTGTTGGGATCTAAAAGCCAAGAGCTTTGACGAGTTGGTGGATTACGTGGCGCAAACAATTTCACCGCTGGGTGGTAGTTTGCACTTGGTCGGCCACTCGCTGGGTGCGGCAGTCGCCGTGGCACTGTCTGAGCGTGGAAATATCGACATTCGCTCCATGAGCCTTCTGTCTCCGGCGGGTATGGGTGCAGGCATAAACGCCCAATTTATCGATGGATTTTTGGGCGCCAAATCAGAGGCCGCACTCAAAACGTGGATGCAAAGCCTTGTGCGCGATCCAGACGATATGGCGCCCGTCTTGGTGCGCGCCACCCTGAAGGCGCGTAGTGAAGCGGACTTGGTAGGTAGCCAACAGGAACTTGCGCGAGGCCTATTCGAGAATGGTACTCAGCTTTTCTCAATCGTGAATGGCTTGCGGCGCTTTAACGGCGCGGCATCTGTCGTGATTGGGACTGATGACGCAATCGTCCAGTCCAGTGATGTCATCGCCAAGACGCCGCCCCACGCGGCCTTGTATAAGCTTTCGGGCATAGGGCATCTCCCACAAATTGAGTGCCCGTCTTTGGTCAACACTATCGTAGCTAGAACAGTGAAGTCAGCCAGTTAAGTATCTGAACTGCTATGGCGTGAGCCCTGTCCAAGTATCCAAAAGGGGAATGAAATGCGTGACCTCCGTGAGGTTAGCCATAGTGACATGGCTAACGCAGTTAGGTTTTTGTCTGCAGATGCCGTTGAGCGTGCCGGCTCCGGTCATCCGGGTATGCCGATGGGGATGGCAGACGTGGCCACCGTACTGTTCTCAAAAGTCCTGAAATTTGATGCAAAATGTCCGCAGTGGCCAGATCGAGACCGCTTCGTACTGTCAGCTGGCCACGGCTCGATGTTGTTGTATTCGCTCCTACACCTTTGTGACTTTCCATGTTGGGACTTGAGCGCAATTAAATCGTTTCGCCAATTAGGCTCCATCGCAGCTGGCCACCCCGAATATGGCCACGGTCCAGGTATCGAGACCACGACGGGACCGCTTGGCCAGGGTATTGCGACAGCAGTTGGCATGGCGCTGGCAGAGGAAATGGATCGAGCCCGGTTTGGAAACGATTTGGTGAGCCACTATACCTACGTGATTGCTGGCGATGGCTGCTTAATGGAAGGCATTTCTCAGGAAGCGATAACACTGGCAGGTCACTTGGGTCTGAGCCGCCTCGTTGTTTTATATGACGACAACCAAATTACGATTGATGGATCCACTTCACTAGCGACGTCAGAGGACCAGCAGAAAAGATTTGAGGCCGCCGGGTGGGATACGTTTGAGGTTGATGGGCACAATCCAGAGGCAGTCGAAGAGAGTATACTTCTAGCGAAAGCCTCTACCCGGCCGGCAATGGTCGTTTGTAAGACCCGCATTGGATTTGGAGCCCCTTCAAAGTCGGGGAGCGCAAAAAGCCATGGCTCCCCATTAGGGAACGATGAAATATCAGGAGCCCGCTTAGCGTGTAACTGGCCCCACTCACCATTTGAAATTCCTGACGATATCCGGGAAGCCTGGCGCCTAATTGGTGCCAGGGGCGGAGCCGATCGGATGGATTGGGAATTGCGTTTGAATTCAGCGCCACCCAAACAGAAGGCACTATTCAATGACCATCAGGCGCGCCGTTTCCCAGTTGGATGGGATAACGCTCTTCTGAAGCACAAGTTTCAGGTGTCCCAAAAGGCGTCTGCCACTTCAACTCGGAAAGCCAGCGGAAACGCGTTAGAGGTCCTAACCAATTACATTCCCAATCTCATTGGCGGATCTGCCGACCTAACGGGCTCCGTCAATACACTCACCTCCAGCACCGCCGCGATAGCAGCCGATGACTTCACCGGGCGCTATATTCACTACGGCGTCAGAGAGCATGCGATGGCTGCGGTGATGAATGGCCTGTCTCTCCACGGAGGGTATTTCCCTTACGCAGGTACCTTTCTTGTTTTTGCTAATTATTTTCATCCAGCACTGCGCCTCGCATGCTTGATGAAGCTGCCGATGGTTCACGTGTTGACACACGACTCGATTGGCCTCGGTGAGGATGGCCCCACCCACCAGCCAGTTGAAACCCTCGCGATCCTGCGCGCGACGCCTAACCTTGTAGTACTCCGGCCAGCTGACGCGGTTGAAACCGCCGAGGCCTGGGATATCGCGTTGAAGCGTACCGAGGGGCCGACTGCGCTGGTATTGTCACGGCAAGATCTCCCCATCCTAAGGCTTGAGGCTGATGGCCAAAATCATTCTTCAACCGGGGGCTACGTCCTCTCCGAGGCTGCCTGCGGAAAGAGATTGGTGTCCCTAATAGCCACTGGCTCTGAAGTGTCCATTGCCTGCGAGGCCCGCGAAATCCTAGAGGCTGAAGGCGTACCCACAGCCGTTATATCTTTGCCATCTTTCGAGCTATTCCGGGCTACCGAGGCGAAGTTCCAGAGCGATGTTCTCGGGGATGATGGCGTATTGAAAATTGGTATTGAAGCGGCGCTCGAATTTGGTTGGCGTGAGTTTCTCGGAAGCCATGGGGCATTTGTCGGTATGACGGGATACGGCGCATCTGCACCGGCTAATGATTTATATAAGCACTTTGGTATCACCGCACAGGATGTCTGTGAGCGTGTCAGAGGCCTTCTCAGTGGTAGATTATTAAATGAATGAAAAGGGCACGGTGATCTTTGATTTGGACGGCACGTTGGTGGACAGCGCCCCTGACTTGGCGAATTCACTTAATGTAGTCCTCGAGGAATACGGACGGAGCAGGATCAGCGAGAGTGAAGTGCGCAACATGATTGGTCACGGCGTCGGCGAGTTGGTGCGCGCTGCCCTGTCAGGTGATAATAATTCCCCCCAAGAGCCACTCATCGAAACAGCAATTGTTCGGTTCAGGTGCCTGTATTCTCGAAACTTGTCAAAACACAGCACGGTGTATCCCGACACCGCCTCCACGCTGGCAATCTTGAAGCAGGAGGGTTGGCGCCTAGTTGTGTGTACCAACAAAATTGAGGGAAGTGCTCGAAAGGTTTTGAGAGAGTTTCAGCTACTTGATTTCTTTGACGACGTTGTTGGCCCGGACACCTACGGCGTGTCAAAGCCCAATCCCGAACATCTTCAAAAATGTGTCTCCGACAAGTGGGCAAGTTTGCCCACGATTATGGTTGGAGACTCTGAAGTGGACTGCGCCGCGGCAAAGGCTGCTGGATTTCCAATGGTTCTAGTGGACTGGGGCTATAACAAGGGGCGTTTGTCAGAATTGGAGCCCAATTTCGTGCTCAGTGACATTCGGGAAATACACCAGATTTTAGATAAGATTAGCAGCAATTAATCCAAATGAACTCCAATCTTGAAGGGGAATAAGCCGATGACTGCAAATTACAAATCAGAACTCAGCGCCGCAAAGGAACGTTTGGGGGCTCTAGGTAAGGCTGCGCCAGACATGATGCAGGGATTTGGTCGTCTCGCTAAGGCGGCGACCGCTGATGGGACTTTCTCTGTCGCGCAGAAAGAACTGATCGCAACGGCAATTGCTGTCGTGAAGGGGTGTCACGACTGTATTTTGTACCATGTGGACGCGGCAAAGCGTAATGGCGCCACCGAGGATCAGCTTGCGGAAGTCCTCGCCGTGGCCGTGGAAATGGGAGGTGGCCCGGCCTTAATGTATTCAGGCGAGGCTCTGGAAGCTTACCGGGCAATGTGAAACCCCCAAACATAATTCATTTCGAGTTGGTTCAAATGCGCTCAACTTTAATAATTGGTAATTGGAAGATGAACGGCAAAAGCCGTAATCTTGCCGAGGTGGACAAGTTATTGGATGGCTTAAACGGTCAGTCCTGCGATCTGGTGTTATGTCCACCAGCTACATTGATTGCTCAAATGGCTGCAGCCGTTAAGGGTTCACCAATCCAGGTTGGGGGGCAGGACTGCCATTGGAATTCAATGGGACCCCACACTGGCGACATATCGCCGGAAATGATTACCGATGCAGGGGGAGAGTATGTTATTTTGGGCCACTCTGAGCGTAGATCTGACCACGGCGAGTCTGACTCCATAGTCAATGCCAAATGTGTTGCTGCTTTGGCAGCAGGGCTCACTTGCATCGTCTGCGTCGGGGAGACAAAAGCAGATAGAAGTGCTGAGAACACTCTTAGTGTCATAGAAAATCAGCTCCACGCCTCAATTCCGGAAAATGTCCAGTTGTCGAAGCTTGTCGTCGCCTATGAGCCGGTTTGGGCCATTGGTACTGGCTTAACACCGACCATTTCAGAAATTAGTGATGTGCACACGTTCATGAGACGTAATCTAATAGAACGCTTTGGGGATGAAGCTTGCTCTGTTCCCTTGGCTTATGGTGGATCAGTCAACGCGGATAATGCGTCTGAAATCCTGGCCCAGTCCAATGTATCTGGCGTCTTGGTGGGTGGAGCTTCACTGCGCGCGGAAGACTTTTTGAAGATTGTCTCATGTGCCGCTTAATGATCTGGCAGTACCTAACAAATACCAGAAATATCGATCAAAACTTGGCCAACACAATCTTTCCCCTCGTTGAGCCGCTCTCAATTAACCGGTGAGCCTCCAAAAGGTTCACTGCATTTATGCGCCCTAGGTTGTTTGTGATCGTTGATTTAATGGTTCCCGCGTCGATTAGGGAAGCAACTTCATTGAGAATTTCGCCCTGACGTTGCATGTCAGCAGTCTCAAACATTGGACGTGTGAACATAAACTCCCAGTGGATAGAAATAGCCTTGGACTTGAAGGGAACTGCGTCAAAAACGTCTGGTCCATCGATCAAGCCGTATCGGCCTTGGGGTGTCATCATTGATACCACCTCCTCAGCATACATTTGTGAGTGAGTAGTCGAATAGACGAAGTCAACATTGCTGAAGCCTAGTTCGAGCATTTGCGGAGCCAGCTCTTTAGAGTGATCAATTACGTAATCCGCTCCAAGTTCCTTGGCCCAGGCCTTCGTTTCAGGGCGCGAGGCAGTGGCAATTACTGTCACATCAGAAAGGCAGCGAGCTAATTGGATGGCTATTGAACCCACGCCGCCAGCGCCCCCAATGACTAATAATGTGCCGCTGCCACCTGGGACTGGCTTGTTGATATCCAATCTCTCGAACAGCATTTCATAGGCGGTTAGTGTTGTTAAGGGCATCGCGGCTGCAGCTGCCGCCGTAATAGAAGTTGGCATCCGACCGACAATTCGCTCATCTACCAAATGAAATTCGCAGTTTGTACCGGGTCGGTTCAGGGTGCCGGCGTAGTATACGCGATCCCCAATGTTAAAGTTCCTGACCTGCGTCCCGACGCCGATAACGGTGCCCGCAGCGTCCCAGCCAAGTATTTGAGGCTCACCAACTGCGGAGTTGCCTCGCTTGCGTATTTTGGTGTCCACTGGATTGACGGAGATGGCCTCTACTTCGACCAGTAGATCATGGCCATATGCAATTGGTTTTTCTAACTCAAAATCCAACAAGGCATCGGGCCGGTCGACTGCTCCCGGTTCAATAAAGCCAACTGCTTTCATTTACTAACCCGATGCCCTGAAGATTTTAAGGTAGTTCTGCCTCAGGCGGTATGGTGCACGTCCTGCAGGCCATAGACTGGAGTTGCGAGGCCCTCCATTCGTGCCTTGATCTGAAGGCTTAGGTACAGAGAGTAGTGGCGCGATTGGTGCAGGTTTCCTCCGTGCATCCACAGGCTGCCAACTTGTGTCGGCTTCCACATATTTCTCTCTTCACCTTCCCAGGGCCCTGGATCTTTGGTGGTTTCAGAGCCCAAGCCCCACACCTTGCCGAGCTTGTCTGCAACGTCTTGCCCCATTAGGTCGGCGACCCAACCATTCATGGAGTTGTAGCCTGTAGCGTAAACAATTACGTCGGCTTCAAGTTCCGATCCATCTTCAAGCTTTACGCCGCTCGAGGTGACTTCAGACACTTGGCCTCTCTTCAGCTTTATCTCGCCGTCGATGATTAGCTGGCTCGCGCCAATGTCTATGTAGTAGCCAGACCCCCTGCGGAGGTACTTCATAAAGAGCCCGGAGCTGTCATCACCCCAATCCAACCAGAACCCAGCTTTCTCGAGGCCCTTGTAAAAGTCAGCGTCGCGTTTTTTCATTTCTTCGTATAGCGGTATCTGGAACTCGTGCAGAATAGCGTACGGGATTGATGCAAAAATCATGTCCGCTTTCTCGGTGGTGACACCGTTTGCCACGGCCTCCTCAGAGTATAAACTGCTTAGCCCCACATCCATTAGCGTGTCTGAGCGCACTATGTGCGTCGACGATCTTTGCACCATTGTAACGTCCACTCCAGCCTCCCAAAGGGCCGCGCAAATATCGTGAGCAGAGTTGTTGGATCCCACTACGACTGCCTTCTTGCCTTTGTAGGCATCCGGGCCGGGGTGTTGGGATGAGTGATGCTGGTCGCCGTTGAAGGTATCCATTCCCGGAAAGGAGGGCATTCGCGCCTTGCCCGACATTCCAGTGGCCATTACCATTTGCTTCGGCTTGAGGACAACTTCCTCACCATCGCGATCCACCACAATGTGCCATTCCCCGAGTTTCTCATCATACTTGGCGGATTTTGCTGTGGCCTTCGTCCAGTAGTTCAGCTCCATGACCTTGGTGTACATTTCGAGCCAGTCCCCAATTTTATCTTTTGGAGAGAATACGGGCCAGTTGTCGGGAAACTTGATGTAGGGGAGGTGGTCATACCAGACCGGATCGTGCAGGCAGAGAGACTTGTACCGCTTTCTCCAGCTGTCCCCCGCGCGCTCGTTTTTCTCTAAGATAATAGTCGGGACACCTAGCTGCCTCAGTCGCGCTCCTAGCGCGATCCCGCCCTGTCCGCCGCCAACGATGACGCAATACGGCTGAGTTTTATAGCCAAGATCCTCGATTTCTTTGCTGCGTTCTTCCAGCCATGTCGCACGGTCTTTTCCTGCGCCGTGCTTGGCGCCCATACGCCGATTGTCACCGCTTGGCTCTTCATGCCCCTTCAATTCAGTCATGGCGGTCAGGAGCGTCCAAATTTTGCCGGCTTTGATCCTGATTAGTCCATTACCTCTTGCGGCTTCAGTTTCAAATGTGATCCACGCGGTGGTCACATCTCCCTCCACCGTTGGCACTTCTCCCTCAGCTACTTTCCAATTTAAGGGCCTGGTTGCCTTGAGTTGGTGGTGGAGCATTTCTTCGATTTGCCCACGCCCCTCCATGGTTTTGATGTTCCAAGTAAATGTCACCAAATCTCGCCAATAGGTATCATCAGCGAACATGCTCGTGGCCTTGTCTATTTCATGACCTGCTAAATATGCGCCAAATTCATCAAGAAAATTTTGGACTTCTTGAGTGGTTGAAGTGTCAAGCATCGTATTTTCCCCCAGTCTGAGCTCACTCTAATATGAGTGGGGCGGTGTGTATTTGGGTTTGCTTCCCTCACTAACGTTATTGGCTTCATCCCATGCGCGAAGGAAATTTCTTTGAAACGCTTGCACGAGTATACGAGTCGGTCAAGAAATTTTGAAAAAAATTTTCACATAAATCGAAAAACTTTCTAAGTTTGTTTATTATTTTCACATACGGCAGCTCAAACACAGCCAAATCCCTTTATATTAATTTTTATATACATAATTTATAAAAATTTGAGATTTAGTTTCTCAAGTTCCTATATTGGTTGCATATTACTCGCAAAATATTGTCCCGTTGAAGAGCAGTGCATGTGTATTGCGGAGAATTACTTGGCCATGGGTACTAAACGCGTTGCCGTCCTCGACCACGGCAAATCAAACGTCAAATTATTCATATGTAGCAAGAGTGGTGACGTTATAGACAGCCGCTCGACTCGGAATGTGTCGATAGAAGCGAAAAATTGGCGGCATACAGATCTTATCGGGCTAAACGAATGGGTGTTCTCTACATTAGCTGAATTAAATCAAAACCACTCCATTGGAGATATCATCGTATCGGCCCATGGGTCGGGTGGAGTGTTGGTCGGGGATCGTAATGAGGTCGTTGGCGATGGAGCCTTAGTACCCATGATCGACTATGAACAAGAGCTTCCCGCAGACATCGCTACGGCCTACGAAAATATTGAGGCCAGCTACCTAGATCGTGGTTCGGCCTTAATGATGGGTGCCAGTCACGTAGCCCGTCAGCTTTTTTGGATTGAAACTGAGCTACCTGAAGCCACTAAGCATGCTCGGTGGTTTTTATGCCTTCCACAGTATTGGGCATGGCGTTTGAGTGGTGTGGCTGTCAGTGAATTTACGATTTTAGGTGCCCAGTCTCACTTGTGGAATGTGCCTCAGTCTAGTTGGACGGGGTTAGTGCAAGATCGCAACTGGCATAGAATATTACCACCCATCACCTCGTCTGATGCGGTACTTGGGAAGATACGACCGGAATTGGCCGAAAAATATTCACTGTCTCCTGATATTAAAGTGCACGCCGGGATCCATGATTCATCGGCCAATTTTTATAGTTATAAATCGTTGGGCGTTGATGACTTCACTATTGTGTCCACCGGCACTTGGACCGTGGCCCTCGCTGGGGGATTTGACCCGCTGCAGCTGAATGAGGCACTGGGAATGACGTGCAATTCAGATCCGTTTGGCAACCCAGTTTGTGGCGCACTGACGATGGCTGGACGTGAATATGAGACTATCGCAGGTGTCCAACCCGCCGGAGCAAGAGCCGACCTCAGTGTGATCCAGGAATTGGTATTGCAGGGGACCATGGTGCTACCGAGTTTGGGCGATGATAATGGCCAGTTTCCAGGTTCTGCGCGTTCTGGGCAGATAGTCGGTCCAAAACCAGATACACAAGAACAGCGTCTTGCCTTGGCAATCATTCACAGTGCTCTTCTTACAGTGGAGTGCGCAAACACCTTGGGACCTGATCGAACATGGATATTGGACGGGAGCTACTTGCAGGAGCCACTCTACGCGGCAATGGTAAACTCAATACGTTCCCTAATTGCGCCTAATGCGAAAACTTATATAAATGAGGCGGCTGATGGCCTCTCGAGGGGGGCGGTAGCATTATGTTACCCATCTACAGTTTTACCACCAACGCTTGGGTATCCATCTAAACTGGATAAGGTCCAAGGTTTGAAAAAATATGTTGAAGATTGGCAAAGGCTTGCGCGGGAGAGCGGTGAATGAAACCTGATGAGAAGAAACTGCGCGATCATATGATCGAGACCTGCCTAAAGATGAATGCACACGGCATAAATCAGGGCACATCTGGAAATCTTTCCGTACGCTATGGTGATGGATTTTTAATTACACCCTCTTCAACCCCATACGATCAAATCAGCCCTGAGGATATTGTGCAGATGGATTGGGACGGCACCTATCTTGGGCCCCGGCCGTCATCGGAGTGGCGCTTCCATCGCGATATACTAAAAACACGTGTAGACGTTGATGTTGTGTTGCACTGTCACTCCACCTTCGCCACTGCTGTGGCTTGTCACCATCGAGACATTCCGGCTTTTCACTATATCGTTGGGTTAATGGGCGGTAATACCCTTCGATGTGCCCCTTATGCGACTTTTGGCACCCAGGAGCTCTCCAATGCAGCGATAGACGCCCTGGAAGGCAGAATGGCGTGTCTGCTCGCGCAGCATGGTCAAATTAGCCTAGGGAAGAATGTTGACGGCGCCCTTGCAATGGCCATCGAGGTAGAGTCCCTAGCAAAAATTTACATTAACGCCTGTGCGTTAGGTGAACCGCCAGTGCTCTCCGATAATGAAATGGATCGGGTATTGGAGCAAATGAAACGCATGAGCTACGGTAGAGGGCCAGAACCGGATGACACTTTAGATGTTGCTCGCGCTAGAAACGAAAGAAATTGAATTGTTTGCGAGAGTTTTTCGTAGATTAAACGGTGATAGTTTCGCTATGCTTCAAATAAATTCCTCAACGATAATTGCAAAGTATGGCTGAAAATACAGAGTATAAAGCACTTACTCCTGAGACTTTGGCGAAGAGATTGTCAGGGATAAAAGTGCTTAATGAAAAGGTTGGAGAAAATTCTGACCTTTGGGAAGTAGCTGAAATAGGTGATGGCAACCTAAACCTAGTATTCATAATATCAGGTAAAAATGGCAAGGCGATCGTTAAACAGGCCCTTCCCTATGTGAGGTTGGTTGGGGAGAGTTGGCCCTTGCCACTTTACAGAGCTTTTTACGAATATAATGCGCTGGAACGGATGGCGCAGCGCCACCCAGGATCAACCCCTGAAATTTATTACTTTGATGACACTCAAGCTATCATAGTGATGGAGTATCTCGACGAGCACACTATCCTGCGTCAAAAATTAATCGCTGGCGAAAAGGTGCAAGGACTTGCAGAGTTTTTAGGACAGTTCTGTGCTAGGACTGCCTTTCGAGGTTCGGAGCTCTCTATGCAGAGCGCGAATAAAAAGTCAGACGTCGCTCTGTTTTCTGGAAATGTTGAGATACCCGCGATCACAGAGGCGCTGGTTTTCACGGATCCCTATTATGAGGCTGAACAAAATCATCACACGAAGCAACTCGACCGGTTAATCAGCGTCTTGAGGCGTGATGTCGGGTTGAAGATCAAAGTCCAAAAAGCTTTGCAGCGTTTTGTTTCTAACTCTGAGACGATGATACACGGTGATTTACACTCTGGTTCAATTATGTGCACCGATCAAACCAGTCGTGTGATCGATCCAGAATTTGTGCAATATGGTCCGATGGGCTTTGATGTCGGAATGCTGTGCGCAAACTTTTTCATGGCTTATTTCAGCCAACCAGCTCACAGGCAATCTGGACTTGAAGAGTACCAAGAGTGGATTCTAAATATTATTTTAGAAATATTTGATGTCTTTAATGCTGAATTTCGTGTGTTGTGGGCGAATGAGCGGCGCGGCCTTTTGTATCCACCGGTTCTATTTGAAGACCAAGATCACGATGCCATGGCCGCGTGTGAGATTGTCCTGAAAGATATTTGGAGTGACGCTTGGACATATTGCGGCATTGAGATGCATCGCAGGTGTCTGTCTCTTGCGCATAATGCAGACTTTGAGGAGATTTCGAACTCTGTTGAGCGAGCATCTCTGGAAGCCCGAAACATTGAAATGGGAGCTCATCTGATCCGTTCAGCTGGTGCGTTCGACAATGCTGCTGAAGTGTGTGAGGTCGCTCGAGCCCACAATCGGAGAGATTTTTTATGATAGTGGACGGAAAGCATTTCCGCTCCCTGTGGTGGAACGAAACCAGGGGTGTGGTAGAAATAATTGATCAAACTTGGTTGCCTTATGATTTCAGAACAATCCAAGTTGTAACACTACAAGATTTTGCTGACGCAATTCGCGAAATGAAAGTCAGAGGAGCGCCGCTAATTGGGGCTACGGCTGCGTACGGAGTGGCGCGCGCAATGGAAAGCGACCCGTCTGATGCCAATATAGAAAGAACTTGGAATTTTCTGGAAGCAACTCGACCTACTGCGATAAATCTTAAGTGGGCTCTAAATCGATGTAGGGATGCATTGTTGCCGCTGCCTGAAAGCGACAGGGCTGCCAGTGCTCTAAAGCTCGCTCATTTAATTGCGGATGAGGATGTCCAGATAAATAAAAAAGTCGGCCAACATGGTCTAGAAATAATTTTAAAAATAGCTCAGAGGAAAAACAACGGTGATCCAGTACGGATCTTAACCCATTGTAACGCCGGCTGGCTTGCAACCGTCGATTGGGGTACGGCGACAAGCCCGATATACCAGGCGCATGATATGGGACTTAACCTGCATGTCTGGGTCGATGAAACAAGGCCGCGAAATCAGGGCGCAATCACCGCATGGGAGTTAGGTAAACACGGCGTGCCACACACTTACATTGTCGACAATGCAGGTGGGCATTTAATGCAGCACGGTATGGTTGATTTGGTAATTACTGGCACCGACAGGACCACTAGGTGTGGTGATGTATGCAACAAAATTGGTACTTATTTAAAAGCACTAGCTGCGAAGGATAATGACGTTCCGTTTTACGTTGCTCTCCCGTCTTCTACAATTGATTGGACTGTGCGCAACGGTCTGATGGAAATTCCGATAGAAGAGCGTAGTGATGCTGAGATTTCTAATATTCAAGGCATTTCAGCCGCTGGAAAGGTGGGTGCTGTTACCGTAACGCCTGAGGGAACTCCTGTTGGGAATCCAGCCTTTGATGTGACGCCTAGTAGGCTTGTTACTGGTCTCATAACTGAGCGTGGTTTGTGTGATGCGTCAGAAACTGGCTTGTTGAGCCTATTTCCGGAGTTTTCTGATACTGTTGGGTAAATGTTGAAAAGAGTGAGAAGCTATCATGATCTACCGTAGTTTGGGCAAAACGGGCCTTAAAGTTTCTGCGATAACTATGGGAACTTTCACATTTGGTGGCAAAGGTGACTTTGGGCGCGCAGGCACTCAAAATACGAAAGATGCTCAGCGCTTAGTTGATACCTGTATCGACAATGGTGTTAACATGTTCGACACCGCCAACATGTATTCCACCGGTCTCTCGGAAGAGATTTTGGGAGAAGTTTTAGAGGGTCGCTATCACAATATACTTGTCACATCAAAGGTCCGAATGCCTATTGGTGAAGGCCCAAATGATGAAGGCTTATCGCGGTGGCATATAATCAGAGAGTGCGAGAGATCTCTCAAGCGTTTACGCACCGACCATATCGATCTGTATTACATGCATGAGTGGGATGGCACTACTCCAATTGAAGAAACTCTATCGGCCCTGGATTATTTAATACAGCAGGGGAAAGTTAGGTATGTGGGGTGTTCGAACTTTTCTGCTTGGCAAGTAATGAAGGCGCTAAACGCCGCACCAAGTTACGCTAGCCGCTTTGTGTCACAACAGATCCATTATACGATAGAAGCGCGGGAAGCCGAATATGAGTTATTGCCGCTTTCTGTCGATCAAGGTCTTGGTGTGCAAATATGGTCACCCCTTGCAGCAGGCCTATTGACTGGAAAGCATAGGAGAGGCGCATTGGCGCCAGGTTCACGACAAGCTTCTGGCTGGAGTGAGCCGCCTATTCGTGATATGGAACGTTTGTGGAATATCGTCGATGTGCTAGATGATATTGCTAAATCCCATAACGTAGAAGCCGCTCAAATTGCACTAGCTTGGCTCTTAACCCGACCGGCGGTCGCCTCATTAGTTGTTGGTGGGCGTAATTCTGAGCAGTTTACAAAAAACTTCAGAGCGCTTGAAATTATTCTCTCTGAAGACGAGCTGAAGCGCTTGAATGATGTGAGCCGCTTGCCACTCATTTATCCCTATTGGCATCAACATAACTTTGCACAGCCTCGGTTCTCACGCGCGGATAAGGCCCTGCATAATGACTACCCAGACCGGCATTATGGGGGAGAGGATCCACTCATATAGGCTTTGTACCTTAACGACGCGCTACAGCGTGGACGATTAAACTCATTGCCAACATTCCAGGATCATCCATACCGACACTCTTGTCTCCGAAGATCCTAGCCCTGCCTATGGTCGCAGGTTTGTCGCGAAAGTCATTTAATGCGGCGTCGACGGCTTGCGATGCCGCGAGTGACTTGTCGTCCGAATTCGCTACTGCTTTGCTCAGGTAATCTAGGCTATCCAGCACAGTTTTCCCGCCCAACTCCGCCTTGCCTCTCTCCTGCATTTTATCGCGAGATGTTGCAATCAATTCTGCCAAATTGTTTGGATTGAGAGTGGTTTGCCCCTTCAATAACTTCGCCGCAGCCATGAGGCCTGTAGCCAGTAGTGTTCCGTATGAAGAGCCAGATGTTTTTGTGAATGCCTGTGCGCACTGAAATAGCAGCATTCCAAGATCATCGGGTAAGCTTTCCCGCATTTCGTAGATCGCATGCATTCCTCGTGTCATTGTTACGCCAAGGTCTCCGTCACCAAGGGCGCCGTCGGCTGTATTTAAAAGATCGAAATTATTGTCCATTTCATCTTTAAGGCGCTCAATCGCAGCAATTAAATCTTCACGATCTAAACTCATTTAACACTCCAGAAAGCACAATCACATGGCGCTGTTAACAGTTCTTCAAGCTCGCGATCTAATTTCAATAGCGTGAACGAAACGCCTGCCATCTCCATTGATGTTGCGTAGCGGCCCACTAAAGGCATAACGATCGTTGCCCCACAGGATTCTAATCGCGCTTTCACAGTGCGGTAGAGAATGTATAGTTCCTCTGGCGGGGTGGCCCCGAGCGAATTCACTAGAACAGATACCCGGTCTCCCTTCTTCAGCGGCATATCTTCGAGGAGCCTGTCGATCATTTCATTTGCAATGTCGTCTGCAGATCTCAGCTCACCCCTCCATACGCCGGGTTCGCCATGTATGCCCATGCCCATTTCCATTTCGGTTTCGCCAATTTCAAAAGTAGGCTTTCCCGCTTGCGGAACTGTACAAGATGAGAGTGCAGCGCCGATAGAACGACATGCGTCAGCTGCCTTTTGGGCTACCGCGGTTACGGCCTCAAGGTCGTGACCGGCTTCCGCGGCAGCGCCTGCGATTTTGAATGCATACACCATGCCCGCAACGCCGCGCCGTTTTTCAGCCTCGCTGGGCGGCGCAGAGGCGACATCGTCGGCAAGCAGCACGGTTGTGCATTTAATGTCATCAAACTCGACTAGCTCGCCGGCCATATCAAAATTCATTACATCGCCGCCGTAGTTTCCGTAGAGCCTGAGGACCCCAGAACCACTGTCTGCCACTCGAATTGCGTCGGCCATTTGCTCTGCCGATGGCGACGAGAAGACGTCGCCGATCGCGCAAGCGTCCAATAAGCCAGTGCCCACATAACCGGTAAACACTGGTAAGTGTCCCGAACCGCCGCCCGTGACTATGCCAACTTTTCCATTACCAGCTTTTTTAGCCCGCGCCACAACCTTACCGGAATCTCCGTACAAGCTGTAATATTCAGGGTGAGCGGCAACGAGCCCAGCTAGCATTTGATCGACGTAGTCTTTAGGGTCGTTAAGAATTTTTTTCATTTCGCTCTCCTTAGCATATTTTCGTTTGATGGTTATCTTCCGCTGTTGGTCGAAAAACGGCTTGAATAGGTGTTGATAACCATGACCAAGATTAATAGCGCCCCCCATATAAACTCACGCGCAAAGTTCGAGACTTGCAGCATATTGAGGCCACTTGATAGAAATTGCATTGATAGTACGGCAAGGACGACGCCAATCACTCGTCCGTAGCCGCCATATGGGTTGATCCCGCCTAATACGGCTATCAACACAGCAAGCAATAGATACGAAGATCCGTAGTCAGCTTTCGCAGAATTGGCGCGGCTCATAACTATCAAGCCAGAGACAGATGAGAATACTCCAGCAAGCATGTAAACTTTTACTAACATTTTATCGATATTTACTGCCGCATAGAGTGCTGCAAGGGGGTTGGCTCCGTACATGGTGACCCGAAGCCCAAATGCCGTCCGTGTCAGAATGAGACCCAGTAGCGTGGCAAGCACGCCGAAGATAATAAGGGGGACTGGTATCCCAATAATTTGAGAATTACCTATCAATGCAACTGTATCAGGAAATCCCATCACAGCGCTGCCGCCCGTCATGGCAATTGCGAAGCCTGTAAAAACAAGGCCAGATCCAAGCGTGGCTAGAATTGCGGGTAGGCCAAAAAATGAAACCAGAATTCCGTTTATAAAACCGGAAATACAGCCGACTAGTACGGCAGCGAAAATAGCGAGGGCTAGCCAAGTAAGCGATTGGGACCCCGACATTGAGGGGTCTGCAAAATGTGTCAGAATTAAGGCAGCAGTTACGGCTGAAAAGTTTGCAACGCCAACCACAGACAGGTCTATACCTCCGGTCATCATTGTGATCGTCATTGCTAACGCAAGTATCGCAAACTCAGGGAATTGAAATGCCATCGATGTTAAGTTCTGACTGGAAAGAAACCTGTCAGGTGACAGCGCAGCCATGGATAAGAACACTAATATCGTTATGAGAAGCAGCCTAAATTCTGGTGAGCTTAATTGGGGGTTTTTGAACATATATCGAAGCATATCTCTATTTACCCCGCATTTTTAGCTGCTTTTTTTGCTCGATAAGCTGGCAGTCCTGTACCGATAAGTATCAACAAACCAATAGTCACAGATTGCCAGGTCGTTGGAATACCAATCACGATTAGGCTGTTCTGAACAATTACAATTAGAGCAACGCCGAGTAGCGTGCCGGTTATAGTCCCATATCCACCAATTAACCGCGCACCTCCCAAAACGACCGCTGCAATTACTGACAACTCGAGGCCAACCAATGAGAAAGGGTCTGCCATTCTTCCAACAGAGCCGTAAATTATGCCCGCTAGGCCAGCCAACGCCCCAACGTAGACATACACAAAAAACTGGGTCCATTTTACATTGATGCCGATGCGTCGAGCACTCTCAACGGATCCTCCAATTGCATAAATTGAACGACCTAACATTGTTTTTTGCAGGATGACCCAAGTCAAAACAATCACGAACAAAAGTGCCAATACAGACCAGGGTATAGAGTAAAAATTACCCGCTTCAGTGGTGCCTCGCGCAATAACGCCTCGGGAAAAGTCTCGCATGGACGGTGGGAGATCAGAAATACGCTGTGAACCGATGAACGTAAGAAGGAATCCGCGAAATACTGATAGGGTGCCCAGCGTAACGATAAGAGTGGGTAGCCCGATTAAGGCGATTAGCACCCCGTTAATTGCTCCTAGAAAAGCGCCAAATGCTATGGAAACGCAAAAAATCATGGGCCAGGATGCATCGGGATTAATGGACAAGAAGAGTACTGAGGACGAGTACATTGCGAATACCGCAATTGCCGTAAAACTAACGTCAATTCCGCCTGAAACGAGTACGACCATTGCTCCAACCGCCAAAATGCCGATGACGATAGAAGCTCTCAGTAGGTCTGAAACTGTTGTAATGGAGAAGAAGCGCGGGTCTGCGATTGTGGCGATGATGCAAAACAGGGCTATTACCACAGCAACCAGCGTTTCATTGCGTTTTAGCAGATCTTTAGAGATGAAATTCATTATGATGCGAGCCTCTGGGCAAGATCCCCTTCATTCACGTTATTTCTGTCAAAACTATCAATTATTGACCCGTCACGCATGACTAGTATGCGATGACAGGTCGAGAGGAGCTCAGGTAAGTCGTCCGAAATCACTAGGATGCCTATTCCGCTTGCGGACAAGGTTCGGATAATTTCGTGAATTTCCGCTTTCGATCCGACATCAACGCCTACGCTTGGACCATTAAGAATTAATATTCTTGGAGAGCGTGCGAGCCATCGCGCAAGAGCTACACGTTGTTGATTACCTCCAGAAAGTGATTGGACCGGTGCGTCAACATTTGGAGCTTTTACACTCAGCTTTTTCAGCCAAGACTGTGCCTCGTCTAAGAGGCTGACGATGTTGAGAATGTAGCCAGAAGTGTGACTGTCTAATCTGCCAATCGCTACATTTCGCATTATTGACTGCGTGAGGAACAGTCCCTCTGTTAGGCGATCTTCTGGTACGTAACCAATACCTGCAGCTGCAGATTTTTGGGGATCTCCAAGCTCGAGTTTTTCGCCATCCACTCTTATCGAGCCACTGTCAGGTTCCACCAATCCGAATATGGCCTTAGCAACAGATGTGCGCCCCGAACCAAGCAAGCCAGTGATCCCGAGTACTTCTCCTGCGCGTAAATTAAAATTGATATCCGCAAATGCCCCGTGCTTTGTCAGCGAGCTCACCTCCATTAGGGTTGCTGCGTCTTTTGACAAGCTGCCGGGGTCAGAGAGAGAAACATCTTTTCCAGTCATGTGATAGGTGAGTTTTGTCGTGTCGAAGTCAGATGCCGGACCTTCTGCTACTTTCTTACCATTCCTTAAAACAAAAACTTTTTCTGAGACTTCCAACACTTCGGAAAGTTTGTGGCTTACAAAAATTACTGCAACACCATTCAGCTTTAACATCTGTATGATATCTTGCAGTCGGCGCACTTCTTTTTGAGTGAGCGCGGTTGTCGGTTCATCCATTATTATAAGGCGCGCTTTCGATGCTAACGCTCTGCAGACAGCGACAAGTTGTTTTTGGGCTACTGATAAATTTTCCACTCGCGTTTCAAGGTCTATATCTACGCCAATTTGGTCTAAAGCTTTTTGAGCGATTAAGACTGTCTTACTACGATCAAAAACCTTGAGATCTGACGAAAGAAGACTGCCGAAGGCTATATTTTCGGCGACGCTCAGGTTAGGAAACAGAGAAAAATCCTGAAATATAACCATAACGCCCATGCTAGCGGCAAGGCGTGGCGTAATCTTCGGGTACTCGTTTCCATTAAAGAAAATTGAGCCGCCGGATGCAGGCTCAACGCCAGAAATAATTTTGATGAGTGTAGATTTGCCTGACCCGTTCTCACCCGCAAGACAAACCGCCTCGCCCGGCCTGACGCTGAAATCAACTGCCTCTAGTGCTGTTACACCAGAGTATTTTTTGGTGACAGAACGAAGTTCGACCAGCGGCGCAGGATTGTTTTCATGCATTACACAATCACATTTTTTTCGTAGATGTGGTTGCACGGAACGCGTTAATTCTCGTTCCGTGCTGATCCGTTTTATCAGAAAGGATAGTCTGCCATATTTGCAGCGTTCACATTAACCCAAGCCTGGCCATAAATAACTTTGCCGTCCAAGCTAATGTTTTCATATCCAGGGAGTCCTAGGTCCATGCCATCAGTGACTTCTTCGCCATTAATTACCATGACTGCGAGAGCGTTCATAGCCTCGCCAGCAACAGCGGGATCCCAGAACCCAATTCCATCAACAGCGCCAGTTTCTAGGTACTGCCCTGCGATTGATGGTAGAGATGTCCCAAATACACAGGTACCATCTTCCATTCCCCGCTCTTCCACGGCGCGGCCGATACCTGCGACATCAGTAGAAGCCGAACCTTGTAGACCTTTGATGTTCGGATACGCACGAAGTACTTCTTGGGCTGCGGTATATGCCTGCTCCGCGTCGTCGAACGTTTCGTTCTTATCGCCGACCAATGTCATGTTAGGGTAGTTGGCTTCCTGATATGCAATAGCCCCATCAACCCACTGGTTATGTGTTTGTGAGGTGAGCGAGCCCACGAAAACTGCATATTCTCCTTCGCCGCCCATGCACGTAGCCATTTGCTCCATTAGGTTGGCACCAAAGTCTTCGTTTACGAAAGCCTCGAGATCATAAGCGGTGTTTTGCTGTGATGCCGCTTCATGTGTAATTACTGCAATACCGGCAGCCATTGCGCGGCCCAAAACTGGTTCAAGCGCCTCAGGTGACATTGGAACAACTGCAAGCGCGTCCACACCTTGAGCAATCATATCTTCAATAAGAGCTACTTGTTGCTGCGGATCGGCCTGAGCTGGCCCAACTTGGAAAGCATTCACCCCATTATCTTCAGCAAATTTATTGACGCCCTCTTCCATTCGATTGAACCACTGAATGCCAGCGATCTTTACGACGGTTGCGATGCTAGTTGAGTGGCCGCCGGCAATGAGTTGTGTCCCAGAAAGGGCCGTAGCCGCCAATGCCGCGGTCATGAGTAGTTTCGTTTTAGTTGTCATTTAGTCCTCCCAAAAAACTATGCTAAGACGTCCATCGCGAAGCGTAGTATTTTTATCGGTTATCGTTTTGTTGACGCCCTTCTAGCTTCTCTTATCAGTTTCCAAACTGCAGTTTGCAACACATGTGCATTGACTGCACAAATGTGACTATATATGCCAATATGCATCGGTCAAGAAGTTTCATTGCAGATGAAAAGGGAGTATCGAGGTCCTTTGATGCAGCCGGGAGATCATAGTTTTGATCATGACGCAGCACAGGCGGCATGGCTGTATTATGTTGGCAATCTAAGCCAGCAAGAGGTCAGTGATCGACTAGGGATTTCTCGTTTCAAGGTGCTGCGAATGCTTGCAGACGCGCGGGAGCGAGGGTTTGTGAAGGTTAGCGTAGAGCACCGTACAAGTCGCACACTTGAGTTGTCAGAAAGCCTTCAGGATGCGTTTGGTCTGACAGAGGCTCAAGTAGCACCCAATAGAGGAGGCGCGAGTGATGAAAAGAACGCTCGTGACTCGGTCGGATTACTAGCTGCTCGTTATATTTCTCGAGTTGCAGGGCACAATAAAAAGAAGATTATAGGAGTGGGTTGGGGACGTACGCTCTCTTTCGCCGCGAACAATGTTAATGGCATCCATAACCCCAACCTCACATTTGTGTCGTTGATGGGATCAATAACATACGCGTCTGAAACGGCGCCCGGTGATGTCTGTGTCAGGCTTGCTTCCCAAACTGGTGGGCGCGCAGTTTTAATGCCTGCGCCCTTTATTGCGGATACGCCAGAAGATTGTCAGAGCATTATGAGCCAGAGGCTCGTGCGAGAGGCGGCTAATATTGCACACAAAGCCGATCACGCGTTTATGAGTGTGGGTGAGTGCAAACCCGGATCAATTTTATACGAGAGCGGCATTTTTACTGACCGCCAAAAAGCGCAACTACGGTGTGGAGATGTGGTTGGCGACTGCTGCGGGGTATTTTATCGCGCTGACGGAAGCATAGCAGATGTTCAGGTGAACGACTGCGCGCCGTGCTTGAAGCCAAGCACCATGAAAAATGCTGACACTGTTTTGTTAGCTGGTGGCGCAGGCAAGGCGGTCGCAACGCTGGCTGTGCTTCGTGCGAAATTTGTGAAGCGTCTTTTCGTGGATGAGGAGTTAGCGATCAAACTTCTGGAGATCAAATAGGTGGGTCAAAAATTGAACTGCGCAAACGAAAATGGCTTCTCTGCACTCTACACACACCTGCAAATTAAGGCCGTTGGTATTGTTAACCATAGCGAGAAGCTAAAGTGGGGGGGGTATAAGTGCAGGTAGACAGCACAAACTCTAACCTGTTCAATTATTATCATACCATGCGTCGGATCCGAACTTTTGAGGATCGGGTTGGTGAACTTTACCTCCGAGGCGAGAGTGCAGGCTCGATGCTACACCTGTCCATAGGAGAAGAGAGTGCGGCTGTTGGTGTCTGCTCAGCCATGCGAGACGGCGATACTTTTACCACGCACCATCGCGGCCACGGGGTGTTTTTGGCTCGTGGAGCTGACCCAAACCGCATGATGTCGGAAATCGCTGGTAAAGAGAGTGGTTACTGCCAAGGAAAAGGCGGCTCCATGCATATTGCTGACATGGCACTTGGACATCTTGGAGCTAATGCCATTGTTGGGGGTGGGATCCCAGCAGTGGTTGGCGCAGCGTTAGCTGAAAAGCGCCGCGGTGCTTCCAACGTATCGATTGCATTCTTCGGTGATGGTGCGATGCAGCAGGGTATCCTCTATGAGTCTATGAACATGGCTGCCCTTTGGGACCTCCCGGCGGTGTTTGTGTGCATTAATAACCAATGGGGCATGGGGACTCGCATTGACCAAGCGACAAAAACCACAGCATTGCATGAACGAGCCCTAGCCTTTGGATTGAATGCGGAGACCGTTGACGGTCTAGATGTTCTCGATGTTGTAGACGCTGCCACGCGTATCGTTGATCAAGCGCGAGCGGGAAAACCAGGCTTTTTGGCGGTCGAGTGTTTTCGGTTTTTTGGTCATGGCCGCAAGGACAAGAGCCCCTATCGCTCAGAAGATGAGGAGGCGGTGGGCCGTGCGAAAGATCCTGTCTTTTTCGCTCGTAATTCCTTGATATTAAATGGTAAATTAGAAAAAGAGTTGGACGACTTGGACAAAGCAGTATCTGATGAAATGGATGCCACAATTGATTTTGCAATCAATTCTCAAGAACCAACTCTTGATATGATGTTTCGGGATGTTTTTGCATCAGGCCAACCCGAACCTGAGCCCGTGCGACATCGTATTCAACGCATTTTAGCAAGGGGGTGAGCGGTGCCAAAACTAGCTTACCGTGATGCGCTAAGGCATGCACTGATTGATGCGATGCGCGAAGACCCGGATGTGTTTGTAATTGGTGAGGAAGTGGGGCGCTATGGAGGAGCCTATGGAGTTACCAAAGGCTTGATTGAGGAGTTTGGGCCTGAGCGTTTGCTTGATACACCTATCTCGGAGCCAGCCATTGTGGGAACTGCTGTTGGTGCAGCTATGGCCGGAATGCGTCCAGTCGCTGAATTGATGTACGTAGATTTTATCGGCATGACTATGGATCAATTGTGTAACCAGGCTGCTAAAATCCGCTACATGTTTGGAGGGCAGATTGGTGTGCCTATGGTCTTAAGGACGCAGGGCGGTACTGGTCGATCTGCAGGAGCGCAGCATAGCCAGTCGCTAGAGGCGTACATCATGCACACACCCGGTCTGCGATTGGCGATGCCCGCGACTGTGTATGATGCATATCATTTGCTGCGACAGTCGCTTAAACAGCCTGACCCGGTAGTATTCATCGAACATAAAAGCCTTTACGCAATGACGGATGAAGTGGATCTAAGCGCTCGACCACCTGAGTGGGGTAAGGCCGTAATTAGACGAGATGGCGATGATTTGGTGATTATTAGCTATTCACGGCAAGTACATTACGCGTTGCAAGCTGCCGATAAATTGGCCGCGCATGGTCGCGAAGCAATGGTTATTGATTTGCGCACTCTAAATCCCCTCGATTTTGACACTATCCGAGAGGCTGTAGAAAAAGTTGGAAAAGCCTTGGTTGTTTCTGAAGGAGCGATCACATGTGGCGTGGCGGCCGAATTGGCCGCACGAATTTCAGAGGAATGTTTCGATTTTCTCGAAGAGCCTGTCATACGTATCGCCGGCGAGGACATCCCTATCTCAGTATCGGTTGAGCTGGAAAGAAACTCGGTTCCAACGGTAGATCTCATTTTTGAGACAGCCCAAAGGGTTTTTTCATGAGTGGGTTGCTCAAAATGCCTCGTGTTGGCGAGACTATGGAAGAGGGCAGGGTGGTGGCCTGGTTGGTTGAACCAGGTAATTCTTTCGAGCGAGGAGATGTATTGCTCGAAGTTGAAACTGATAAAACTGTGGTTGAACTCCCCGCCTTGGGCACTGGTACTTTAATCACCCAGTTGGTTGCGGCTGGTGAAATGGTTGAGGTAGGCATTCCGATCGCGGAAATCGATTTTGGATCTGGGCCTGATTGGATGCAAGATGACAATGGTCCACATGGTGAAAAGCTCGCAATCTCAACTGGCACACTGAATCAGTCAAATCAAAATAATAACACGCTATCATTCCGTGAACCTTCTAACAGGCCCCGCGCTACGCCAGTCGCACGCCGATTGGCGCAAAAACATGGGATCGAATTGACTGGTTTGGCTGGTAGCGGGCGACGAGGACGCGTTGAGCGCCTCGACGTAGAAGCCGCAGTATCTGCTTTTTCAAAAGATATATCTGAGGAATGCAAAACAGGACACGGACTTGCATGGTCTGAGATGGGTAAGCGAGGTGGAGAAGCCGTGTTTTTTGTTCATGGTTTCGCTGCTGATCGCACAGCTTGGATTGGCCTCCAAACGGAGCTAGCGCGTTCTGGCTGCCATACAGTTGCAGTTGACCTGCCAGGACATGGCATAGCTACGCACGAGGCGGCAAATCTTGATGCACTGCATCATGCGCTAATAGACGTGATTAGGCAGTGTTTTGGCAGTGCTCCAGTGCACGTTGTTGCCCATTCGATGGGTGCTATCCCAGCAATATGTTTGGGAAAGTCGCTAAGTTTGGCATCGTTGACCTTGATAGCGCCAGCTGGCCTTGGACAGCGTGTCGATACCGCATTCCTTTCTAAACTAAGCCAACCACGTGGTGTTGAGGACATCAAAAATGCGCTCAACATGTTAACCGTTGGATCGAATGGTTTATCCGATCGGGCGATCAAGGATATTTATGAGACGCAATCAAAAGGCCGCCTCATTGCACTGGCCAAGGAATTGAGTGGACGCCGTGGTAAAGTGCGAGACTTATGCAATGACTTGGCTGGGTTGTCGCACAAACATCCCGTTACAATCATTACAGGCACTGGTGATCAGATTGTTGAGCATTCAGATGTCCTTTCCATCTCTCCGCTAATTGCCACCCATCAGTTTTTGAACGTTGGTCACATGCCGCATTGGGAGGCTCTGGGTGACGTGCGGACGATCATAGAAAGAAAGTTGAAATATTGAATATTATTGCCACACGCCCCAAGAAAAACGGCTCTGCAAGTAGTCCTGTTAGCGTGGGCTAATGCGATAAAGGGAGGTATCATGGCCTATTTTCTTACCTTTGACGGTGGAACCGAAAGTCTTCGCGCCCGCATATATGACTTGTCGGGGGCATGCTTGGGCAGCCAGGCAGTTCCGTATCAGACTAAGTTTTCTGCGGGGGCCCAGGCAGAGCAAGACCCGTCTGATTGGTGGGATGCCGTCGTTAATTCGACCCGTGGGGCGCTGGCACAAGCGAATGTCGCGCCAGAAAAAATTGAAGCGATATCCTATGCCACAACTTGCTGCTCGGTAGTCGCACTTGACGCAAATGGCGATGCCTTGCGGCCAGCCCTCATCTGGATGGACGTGCGGGCTAATGAAGAAGCAGACGCCGTTCTAGAAACCAACGATCCCGCTTTAATGCTGAATGGGGGCGGGAAGGGGCCTGTCTCGGCTGAGTGGATGATCCCGAAGGCTCTATGGCTAAAACGTAACGAGCCGACCACGTATGATCGCGCCTACAGGATTTGTGAGTATCAAGATTATTTGACGTACCGCTTTACCGGTGAATGGGCTGCAAGTTTGGATAATGTTGGATTGCGATGGCACTACCGCAATCGCGATGGTGGATGGGCCACAACCATGGTCGAGGCTCTCGGGATTGGAGATATCTTAGAGAAGTGGCCTCCTCGCATTGTGGCGCCTGGTTCGTTAATCGGAACGTTAACGAAAACAGCTGCTGATGCGCTGGGCCTCCCACAATCCGTCAAGGTGATACAGGGAGGCGCGGACGCACTCATTGGCATGATTGGCTTGGGAGTAGCGCAACCCGGACAGCTAGCGCTGATTACAGGCTCCTCCCATTTGCAATTTGGCGTGACTGAGGCACCGCTCAATGCGCCCGGTGTGTGGGGGTCATATGCCGACATCGTTTATCCTGATCGGTTTATTGTTGAGGGCGGACAGACATCGACGGGATCCATTATCAATTGGCTGGGTCGGTTGACTGGTGGCCTCGACTTTGACGAACTAAATGCGAAGGCGTCCCAACTCGCTCCCGGGTGTGATGGTCTCATTGTGCAAGACCATTTCCAAGGCAATCGAACGCCGTATACAGATCCTCTGTCCCGCGGTGCATTGGTCGGGCTGACGCTTGCGCATGAGAAGCATCATATTTTCCGAGCCATGATGGAGGGTGTGGGCTTTGGGACGCGAGCGATTTTGGATGCGTTCAAGGCTGCAGGTTATTCGGCGGACGAGATGACACTGGGTGGTGGAGCTTCCGGCTCAGACCTGTGGCTGCAAATTCATGCTGACACGTCCGGCATTCCTGTGCGTGTGCCAGCCTCTCCAGACGCGCCATCTACTGGTTCGGCAGTTCTCGCTGCGTATGGAGCCGGGCACTATGTGTCCATTGATGAGGGAATATCGCAGATGGTCCACGCAGGCCGGACCATTGACCCGATTTCGGCCAATGTAGAGCAGTATGAAGAGGTCTACGCCCGATATAAGTCACTTTATCCCGCGCTTAAGGCTTGTCTGGGCTGAATATGCGTGAACATCAATTTAGGACGTTATTGATGCCTTGGATAAAGTAAAGTCATAGCCGTACAATAAGGGATTACCACGCGTGGGATTGTTCCATTTGCGGGTGTTCTTATGAACTCAAAATTCTTCTACGCACTGTCCCAGACGTTGTGCTCTGCCTTCTCAAGGTATCGAGCCAAAACTGCATGGGTCCTCCAGCCACCCGCACGCATTATGGCGATACTGTCGTGCCCCTGTCTCAGCAATTCCTGCGCGGCTCCCACACGAAGTGAGTGGGCGCTGAAGTCATCGACGACCCACTTGTCGTACCCGGCGACACGTGCGCTCGACTTGATAATATTTTTCACCGTGGAACCAGAGAGTGATCGATTGATCGCCACGCCGCGATAGATCGCGCAGAAGAGGGGCCCTATCTCGCTGCCGCGCCACTCCAGCCAGTCGCCCAAGAGACTGGCAGAGCGCGGCGACGTGAAAGCAATTCGGCCTCGACCAGATTGATCGGTTTTGGAGCGGCGCAGGATCACCTCCAGCGTGCCGTCGCGGCGCCAACTCACATCCTCGCTGCGCAGCGCGGTGATCTCTGATCGACGCGCTAACAAGTCATAGCCGAGCGAGAGCAGGGCCCTATTGCGGAGCCCCCAAGGCGTACCCGGCTGCACGTCGAGGAGTTTGTGTAGTGCGGCGAGACTGAGCCCCTGAGCCTGCTTGGGCCGCGTGGGCCGCGCCCGAGCGATCCGGCGCAGGCACAATTCCACTTCTGGATCATCTGTGGGGTCAGACACTCTCGCCAGCGTGAAGACACGGCGGGCACTGTAGACACGCCGCAGGACAGTGCCATGACACATGCCACGTTTGGCTTCATGCTCTAAGAAGTCACAGACATCGTCTGGTGATAAGGCATTCCAATTGAGGTCATGCCTCACGCACCAGTCGACTAACGTGCGCATGTCGGTATAGTATGACTTGATAGTGGCGGGCGCGTATGCGCCATTGAGGCGTTGAATATAGGTTTGCCAATCAATTTGGTGGAAATCTCTCATAGCATTAATATGATATCAAAGTGATCACAATGCAAGCTGATAAAATCACCGCTGAACAGATAAAGGCGGCGAGGCACGCGATTAGTTTGAGCAACCTCGAAATTGCTGAGGCTACTGGAATTGGGATAGCCACGCTTCGTAGATACGAGGCGTCCAACGGCGTCCCAAAATCACGAAAGGGTCACCTCGAGCTGCTAAAAAAATTCTTTGAAGCCCGCGGCATTGAGTTCGTGGGCGCGCCCGACGAGGGCCCAGGCATCCGGATTTGGGGTAGGGCCGGAGGCTAGCGCGGTCGCGTCCCACGCTCTAGCGGTTTCCGCTTAGAGTGGAGCAAGAGACCACCAATTTGTGAACTTCCCACTCACTATTACCTCATGTCTAGGGCTTGCAACGGCTCGGGACCAGACCAGACCCAGGGTCGCGATATCCCGCACAGCTTGCCCACCATAAGATAAACGCTAACTAATACTACAACTAGTGTAGAAGGGGGCGTGCCACATGATCTCTAAAGTAATTAAAATTTCAGTATGTGCCGCGTTAGCGTCCGTAGCTCCTAGTTTCGCGATCGCTCAGTCGGGCCTGGCGGACGCCTTCTGCCAGGCCTACATGCCCGTCGTGGAGCAGTCTCTCTACATGCGCGACCAGGGCATCCCCATTGGCGTGTCGAAGGACATGGCCGACTCCGCATTCGACACCAATCGCGAGCTGTGGCTGTGGCTAAATCAGGCCATAGACCTCGCATACCAGGACCCGGGTCTCGTCCGCGCGGCCATTAGCGATGGGCGCATGATGCAGAGCTGCGTCGCCTCCGTGCGCGGATATTGAGGGCGGGCCGATGAAGTTTTCAGTCTCAGCCCTAATTGGCCTCGCCCTGGTCGCATTCGCGGGCCCGGTAGCGGCGGCCTGCGGCGCGGGCGAGGTCTCCGTATTCTCCTGCTCGATCGCCTCAAACGGCAACCGCCTCGAGGTGTGCCGATCGGACACGTGGCTGGGATACAGCTACGGTCCCGCCAAGGGCAGCCCCGACCTCGAGCTGTCGGCAGACATCTACACTGACTTCCGCCCGTGGCTCGACGGCGACGCCGTGCGAGAGGACATATTCCGCTTCCGCAATGGCGACTACCGCTACGACGTCGTAAGCGGCCTGACGGCCTCGGGCAATGACGACGTGGCCTACGGCCGCGTGGACGTCTACCAGAACCAGGACCGGATCGCGTCTCTAGAGTGCAACCCGTCCTCTCTGATGACCCAGTCATCGGCCCTCTACGAGGAGCTGGACGGACTGGCGCTCTGCTGGAATGACGGCCTCGACCGCTGGGCCGAGTGCCCCGAGGCGGAGCCTGAGCCCGAGCCCGAAGTGGGGTCGGTGCCCGGAAAGCCACCCATGCCAAGCTCGGGTGAAACACCGGCTCCGGGCAAAGTCCCGCAGCCACAGGCGCCTTCCGACCAGCCCGCCCAGCCAGTGGACGCGGGCAGCGACACGCTGAACACGGTGACCGAGACCCAATGGACGCTCTACGGCACGCCATCCTGCGGGATTGGCGCAGAGGTGACTGATTACCAGCGCTTCCTGCCCACGGAGTACTACAACGTCATCACGGGCACTGAGTACCACGCCGACGACATGCGCGTGGAGTACTTCCGCGTGGACGAGGCCCGCCGCCGTTTCGAGGCCAGCTACTCAACCTGGGTCGCCATGGCCCCGGCCCACCCCTGGACGATTATAGAATACGTGGGCGTGCTGCAGGCAGACGGCTCCATGGAGCTCTCGACAGTGATACAGCAGGTCGACTTCGACACCGTCAACGACCTCGTCCCGCGCTATGATACGACGCGCGAGGAGGAGACGCTATGGCCCTGCGACAACCTCCCCGAGGCGTCGGCCGGATCCGATGGCGCGACGCGCGTGCTCGTCCAAGTGCCCGACGGATTAGACCCTGACGCATATGACAGCTGCGACGCGGTATTCAGTGCGGCGTTCGACGGGCTGGACGTGCCAATCATGACTGTATTCGAGCAGGTGGACGGGACCTGGCAGGCCGAGAACTTCCACACGGCCCACTGCGAGGAAAACAGCCCAAACATGTGCCCCCTCATCGGGGGTGAGTGGACCCAGAACCCCCGCGAAGTCTCGTCGAACCCGATTGTACTGGAGATCACCAACGACGGCTGCACGAGCAGCTACGAGTTCATTCTCGAGGGGCGCTCGGGCGTCGCAAACGGCTCGAGCCGCGGCGACTGCGCGTTTGGGGGTGAGCCCTTCACCTACGCAGTGATCGACTGCGCGCAGTGAACATCCGCGCCGACCCAATGCGTGAGGGGAGGGCGCGAGACACTACTCGGAGCAGGGACGCGCCCGGAACGCGGTTCAGAGGAGAAAATCTAAGCCACTGAAATTATTTACTGAAACGCGTTCCGCACGCGCGGCTGCGTGCTCAAAAATTTTCAGGATTTCTAAATTCCCGATAAGGTCACAACCCCCTCACACCCCCTCCACAACCTCGCGCATGGCGGTGAGGAATTGTGCGACTTCGGTTTCGGTGTTGTAGTGGCACATTGAGACGCGCACGGCGGCGTCTAGGCCCAAGGGGGAGAGCACGTTGCCTGAATAATGATCCGCCTTGCGGGTATGGGTGCGGATGCCGCGTTCGCGCAGTTTGGTGACAATATCAGGCGCGGCTTGGCCCTTGACGGTCAGGCAAACCAGACCCTCGCGGGCGGGGTTCTCGAGGCCACCGATGATGTCGACCTCCGCCATATCTTTGAGGCCTTTGATATTGCCAATGCCGTTGATCATGGCATCGGTGAGGTGTTTTTCATGGGCGTGGATCGCCTCGCCTGCCGCGACAATCCGCGCGCGGGGATCGGTCTGATCCGAGACTTCACCGCCGAGCCAGACAAAATAATCCACCACATCGGAAAAGGTCACATAGGCACCCGTATCGCGGGTGCCGAATTCCCATGGGTTTCCGGGCGCATCAATCAGATGTTCGTGCTTGATCGCATGCAGCCTATCGCTGACCCAAGCGACGCCATAGCCATGACGCGAGAAGACCTTATAGGGCGAGATGACATAGCCATCGACATCATAGCTCTCGATATCAAGCCTGCCATGCGCAGCGTGCTGGATGCCATCAACGATGATGATGCAATCAGGCGCGATTTTGCGGATTTCGGCGGCAATGGCGCCTACATCCACCCCCATGCCCGTGACGGGCGAGGTGTGCAGGATCGTGGCCACGCGGGTATCTGGGGTGATTTCGGGGCGATAGGCCTCGGGGCCGACTGTGCCCATGGTGTCATCATGCGCGACAAGAATATGGGGTTTGCCCGCCACTTCGGCCCAATGGGCGGCGGCACTGCGCGAGGCGGGATGTTCCAATGTGCTGCCCAAAACGCGGCCTGCGCCCGTGCCGACAATCGCGGTTCGGATCAAGCGAAACAGCAATTCTGTGCCGCTTTCGCCGACGAAAAACTGCCCCTTCGGTGCGTTGAAAAACAACCGCATATCGGCCTTTGCTTTGTCAATCAGCGCCACAAGGGCATGGGCGGCAGGGTTGTCACGGCCTTGATTGTCAGGGATGGCGGCGAATTTGGCCGAAGTTTCGACCACAGAATTCAACGTCAATGCACCGCCTGCATTCTCGAAAAACACCCGCGGCCCTTCAAAGGGGCAGGTGTCCACATGGGCGAAGCGACCGCGAATTTCATCCAACAAACCCGATTTTTCACTCAGCATTTGACCATTTCTTTCTAGACAGTAAGGTTGCGCCTCTTAGGGCAGAGGGCGATAAAACGTCCCAAATCAGCGCGCCTATAGGAGTGAGGAAATCGCAAATGAGCAACCCCCTTTTTGACGCTTTATTGGCCCCCCATCAGGGCAAGGAGAGCAGCTTTCTCATTTTGCCGGACGGGTCAGAAATGGCACATAGCGCATTCCTTGGTTTGGCCAACCAAATGGCGCATGCTTTGCGCGCCGCCGATGTGGGGGTGGGGGATCGGGTTGCGGTGCATGTTGAGAAAACCGCGCCTGCCTTGGCGCTTTATGCGGCGTGTATCACGGCGGGTGCTGTGTTTTTGCCACTGAACACCGCCTACACGCCTGCAGAACTATCCTATTTCATCACTGATGCGGATGCGGCGCTGGTGATCTGTGATCCGTCTGAACTGGCCGCCTTGACCCCAATTGCTGAAACCTGCAAGGCGACAATCCTGACCTTGGATGCCTCAGGGCAGGGCAGTTTGGCCCGTGCCGCGGTGCAACACCCCACGGAATTTACGCCCGTGCCGCGCGGCCAGAATGATCTTGCAGCGCTTCTTTACACTTCGGGGACAACGGGCCGCTCCAAGGGGGCGATGTTGACCCATGAGAACCTGCTGTCAAACGCGCGCGCCTTGGCCGAGGAGTGGCGCTTTACAAGCGATGATGTGCTGCTGCACGCTTTGCCAATTTTCCATTCTCATGGGCTTTTTGTGGCGTGCAATGTCAGCTTATTGGCGGGCAATGCGATGATCTTTTTGCCAAAATTTGACCAAGAGGCAATTTTGCAGTTTTTGCCACGCGCCACCACGATGATGGGTGTGCCGACCTTTTACACGCGACTGTTGGAAGATGCGCGCTTTACCCGTGAGTTGGTCGCGCATATGCGGCTGTTTGTGTCTGGCTCTGCCCCGCTTTTGGCGGAAACCCATTTGGCTTTTGAAGGGCGCACAGGTCACCGCATTCTTGAAAGATACGGGATGACTGAGACGAATATGAACACCTCAAATCCCTATGAGGGGGATCGGCGCGCAGGAACAGTTGGTTTCCCCCTGAAGGGAGTGGCGGTCCGTATCTGTGATCCTCAGACGCACGTAGAATTGCCCATGAGCGAGATCGGGATGCTGCATGTGCGGGGGCCAAATGTATTTTGTGGCTATTGGAATATGCCTGAAAAAACCCGCGAAGAACTGCTTGAAGATGGTTTTTTTATCACGGGTGATTTGGCCAAGATTGACGCGGATGGCTATGTTACCATCGTGGGTCGAGGCAAGGATTTGATAATCTCGGGCGGGTTTAACATTTATCCAAAAGAGATTGAAATGTTCCTAGATGCGCAGTCAGGGGTTAAGGAAAGCGCTGTCATCGGTGCGCCGCACCCTGATTTTGGTGAAAGCGTGGTGGCGGTTTTGGTGCCTGAGGCAGAAGACAGTATTGATTTGGATGCAATCCTTGCCGCGGCCAAGGTGGAACTTGCAGGGTTCAAGCGTCCCCGTCATTTTGTCATTGTCGAGGCCTTGCCGCGCAACACAATGGGCAAAGTTCAAAAGGCAGAGATGCGCAAAACCTATGCAGATGTGTTTCAGGCCTAGACAGGTGGTGTCGGGCGGCGTTGCAAATCTGCGCGCCGCTCACGTGCGAAGACATAAAGTCCTGATCCCACGATAATCGCGATACCTAACCAAGTTAGGCTGTCTGGGAAATCTCGGAACAGGAAATACCCCACCGCGACCGATCCCGCGATTTCGAGATATTGCAGCGGCGCGATTGTGGCTGTGGGGGCCAGTTTCAATGCAACTGAGAGCAAGAGATGAGAAATCGTTGCCATGATCCCCACGGCCAATAAGGTCATCATCGCAAATTCATTGGGCCACACAGGGTCGAGCCAAGGGTTGCCCGTGCCGTCAAACCCGATGATCAGGGGCAGGATCAGCACCGATGCCCCCAAGGCCGTATAAGCTTGAAGCGCGATTGGATGTTGGCGGTCTGACATCGTGCGCGTGAGGATCATATAGGCGGCAAATGTCACAGCCGTGCCAAGCGGGAGTAACGCCACAAACCCCAATTCCTGAAAGCTTGGTTGGATCACAAAAAGCGCACCGATAAACCCAATAACACAGGCGGTTATACGGCGCGGGCCAACCTGCTCGCCCAGCAAAAGGCCCCCCATGAGGGTTAAGATGAATGGCTCGACAAAGAAGATGGCCATAGCATTTGCAATCGGCATGTATCGAATGGCTGAGAAAAAGCAAAATGTTGCCAAGAGCAGCATCAAGCCGCGCATCAGATGCCCCACAACATCGCGCGCCGTGGGACGCATGGCGACCCCCATCATAATCGCCATGGGGATCAGGATCACAACTTGAACCCCAAAGCGCGCCGCAACAATTTGCAGCACGGGCACCTCATTTGGGGTGAGCTTGGCCATCCCGTCCATAATTGGGGCGATGATGCAAAAGCCGATCATAAAAAGAATACCCAAAACAGGCTTATCTGCGGTACTGCGCATGCTATGATCCATCGTGATACTGGCCCATACAAACAGGGACGTATGCCGCATCACTGGCACGATCACACGGTTTTGGGAATGATAATTTGCGGGCGCGGGTTTAGGCCATGACCTCATTGTGATCATCATCGCGCAAGGAGACTTGGCGATGGGCAGGTGTTGCAACTACGATCAACCCCATCACATCTTCTCCACGATCTTGGCGAATGGGGGCTTCGGTGATCTTCGGCGGGGCAAAACCCGCTTGCGCAAGAAGATCAGTGATATAGTTCTGTGAATGTGTGAAGCGGCGTGATGCCATTAGACGCACGGGCGCATCGCCTGCCTCGACTGTGAAACAAAGACGCCCTTCGGGCAAAAGCGCATCGGCGCACCATCCGACTACCTTTTCCAAAGCACCGATATAATTGAACACATCCGCCGCCACGATCAGGTCATAGCTTGGACCGATAAGTGCCAATTCTGTGATATCGCATTTGTCTAGTCTGTCGTAACAGCCCTTCTCCTGTGCCTCGGACAACATGGCCGCAGATAGGTCATACCCAACAAGCCGCGCCGTAATTGGGCGCAATAGAACCCCCATTAGGCCCGTGCCGCACCCCAAATCCAGTGCAGAATCGGTGTGGCGAAGGTCTGTGCGCGACAACTCTTCGGCAATCAATTCTGGTGCGCGATACCCAAGCCCCTCGCGCAGTGATCTCTCGAAGCGCGGCGCATATTGATCAAATAATGTCTCGATAAAGGCCGCGGGCATGCGGTCGGTGATGGGGTCAGCTCGCGCGATAAGATCGCATTTCATCGCTGCACCGAAAGGATCGCTTGGGTCGAGGCTCATGGCCTTACGCCAAGCTGCAAGGGCCAAATCTGCTTCGTCTGTGGCCTCGTGATATTCACCCAAACGATACCATCCAGCCGCCCAATCAGGGGATAACTCAAGCGCGGAATTTAACGCCTCGATCGCACCTGCAGCATCGCCTAAATGGGCTAGGGTTTCGGCAAAAGATGCGCGCCTATCTGCCGCCGTATCGCCAGAGGAAAAGGTGTTAAACCCCATGATTTTTTAACTTTAAATCTTGGCCTAACGTCTTTGTTGCGTCCGTGGCCGTGAAACTACGGCTGAGCCCCGTAGCAAAGTCGCAGATATGTCCAGACTGCCCTGCAGTCAAGCACCTTAACACATCAAATCAAAGTATCGCTTTGGCCTTCAATTTTTGTTGTGATCTTTGGATTTGGTAGCTTGTACGCAGATGCGATTAATTATTTACGACATGCTGACGTCACGGATCATTTGAAAGCCCGTATAACCGTTCTTTGCTATATCTTCACAATGGGCGCTGTAGACATCTAGCCCGCCAGCATACGGCATGAACACACGTGGTTTTCCGGGAATATTAGCTCCCAAATACCAAGAGTGGTTTGCCTTAGGTAGCAGGGTGTTACTTGCAACTGCATTCACGTGTTCTGTCCATTGAAACATCGCTTCTTCACGAACCTCAACGGATCGAACTTTGTTAGATTCAGCGAATTGTAATAAGTCTGAAATCCAATTCACATTTTGCTCAATCGATCTTGGCATATTGGTTAAGACTGATGGGCTGCCTGGCCCAGTGACAATGAACATATTTGGAAAATGAGCTACGCCGACACCTAGGTAGGTCTTTGGTCCTTCGCGCCACGCGTCACACAGCCGAAGGCCGTTTTTTCCGACTATGTCCATATTAAGAAGTGCGCCGGACATCGCATCAAAGCCAGTGGCAAATACCATGATATCGACTTCGATCTTTGTCCCGTCCTCAAGAACCAAACCATGCTTGTCTAATTTCGAAATCGGGTTTTCACGAACATCAACAAGATGAACATTCTTGCGATTGTAGGTTTCGAAATAATTTGTATCTATCGGGGGACGCTTTGTCGCGAATGGGTGATCGGACGGCAGTAACTTTTTAGCGGTGTCTTGGTCCCTGACAATTTCAGATATCTTTGAGCGTATAAAATCGGACATGATTTTATTTGATTGCTCGTTGAATAGAATGTCCTGAAAACTTTCACGGAACCGAAGGCCTCCTATCTCCCAGGCTTCTTCTAAAATCTCGGTCCGTTCGTTTTCAGGTGTTTCAACTAGATTCCTTGGAGGAGCTGTCCATGGATGGCCATGCCGTGATGATAGCATCTGAGCCCTTACATGGTTTCGTTCTTCTGTAAATTTTGAATGAAAATCGGGGTGCAGTGGAGCATTTCTAGCTGGAACACTGTAATTGGGGGTGCGCTGTAAGACAGTTAACTGCTGCGCCTCTTCTGCAATCACTGGAATTGCCTGAATTCCGGTTGAGCCTGTGCCAATAATCGCTACCGATTTGTTGTGAAAATCTACGCCATCATGAGGCCATTGACCCGTATGGTATATTTGACCTTCAAATTCTTGCGCGCCATCAAAATCTGGAGTGTTTGTCGAGGACAAGCAGCCCACCGCCGATACCAGATATTTTGCTTCAATAATAAAGCCACTATTGCACTGTATTTCCCAGCATGCCGTGTCTTCATTCCACACAGCTGTTTTGACGCGTTGATCAAGATAAATGTCACGTCGCAAATGCAATTTGTCTGCACAAAAATTCAGATAGGAGAGTATCTCAGTTTGGCCCGGATATCGCTCTGACCATCTCCATTCGTTCAGAATTTCGTCGGAAAAATAATAACAATATGTGTGGCTTTCTGAGTCACACCGAGCGCCCGGGTACCGGTTCCAGTACCAAGTCCCCCCAACACCAGCGCCAGCCTCAACAATAGCGGCTTTCAAGTGCAATTTATCCCGCAATAAATGAAGCTGATATAGGCCGGAAAATCCAGCGCCGATGATGAGGGCATCAAGCTGTAATTTCGATCCTTTAGCTACGGGGTGTTGATCAATCGATGTGTTCGCCATTGTCTCTTTAAACATTAGTGTTTCAGAATTTCCTCTAGGAGCTAGCACTGTAACGTGACTATTCTAGTCTGGACAGAGCTAAGGCAGTTGTTGAATTGACAATGAAAACTTTGTGATGTGTCTGTTGAAGCTAGTAATCTGATAAATAAAAGAAAAGTGGTGAAATTTGACTAATAAAATTGGGATTGTTTGGGCAAATCAATCCGCATCGTTAAAAAGTATTTTTTTGATGATAGCATCCACTTTCTTTGCTGCGACGATGCATGTTCTTGTAAGGATGAATACCGAAGACTTGCACGCCTTTGAGGTCGCTTTTTTCAGGAGTCTCTTTGGGTTTATCGTGATTTTACCGATGATAGTTCGATCACGTTTTAAGTTTCTAAAAACGACTAAGTTACGGTTACACCTTGTCCGTGGCCTCTTAAACACAACTTCAATGCTAATGTTCTTTTCTAGTTTAGGATTGATTACGTTAGCTCGCGTTAATTCGCTAAGTTTTACAGCCCCAATCTTTTTGGCAATATTAAGCGTGATCTTCTTGGGTGAGCGCTTCCGGATTTATCGTTGGATGGCAATTGTAATGGGCTTCATAGGAATGCTCATCATTCTTCGCCCAGGTTGGTTGGAAATTGACACTGGTTCGATATTGGTGCTTGCGTCAGCTTTTTTTTGGGCTGGATCAATGCTATTTATTAAAATCTTATCAAAAACTGACGATAGCCTGACCATAGTTTCTTGGATGGGCGTCACCACGATTATTTTATCGTTCATTCCAGCTATTTTGGTTTGGAAAACCCCAGATTTTCATCAACTTGTTTGGCTAGTCGTTATTGGATGCTTGGGATCTGCTACGCAGCTCACCCTTAGCCAAGCATTCAAGGAGGGGGACCCAACTTTATTGATGCCTTTTGACTATGTTAAGTTAATTTGGGGCATTGTATTTGGGTTTTGGCTCTTTGGTGAAGTCCCTGATGTTTTCACTTGGATCGGTGGAACTATAATTTTTGTCTCAGGAGTGCTCATTGCTATGAGAGAAAAGAAAAGTAACGCGAAGCCCGCACATGCATCGACCTCAGTGGTTTAATAGTATCCGATGAAGCCTCATGGTCAGTCAAGCAATGGACGCCCACGATAAATTCGAGAAATTGGAAGTCAAATCAGCAAACGAACTGCGCGATTGGCTAGTTAAACACCACGCTCAATCTGAGAGTGTTTGGCTAGTGACATGGAAGAAAGCTGCAAAAGCCCCTTACGTGTCTCGGGATGAGGTTCTCGATCAGCTTATTGCGTTCGGCTGGATTGACGACATCAGGCGATAGCTCGATAAAAAAAGACCATGAAACTTATTTCACCCCGCAAAAAGCAAGCGTGGGCGAAATCCTACAAGGACAGAACAGAGAGATTAGAAGCTAGCGGCCAGATGCACGAAGCTGGCCGTGCCGCAATAATGTTTTCAAAGAAGAGTGGTCTTTGGAATGACACCGATGAGGTGGATGCGCTGATTATTCCAAAGGATTTGCAGGACGTACTTTCTGCCAACGAAGTAGCTTGGCAATTTTTTAGTGCGTCTGCACCCAGCTATCGCCGAAACGTTCTTCGGTGGCTTCACGCTGCGAAACGTAAAGAAACACGCGCTGGTCGAATTTCCAAAATTATTGCGCTGTCCTCTCAGTCCGTGAAAGTGCCAAACCTTTAACACACAAACGGAAGCAACGCGCGCGCGGGCGGGAGCAAACACGCAGCCACGCGCGCGTGGGACGGTGGTTCGAGTTTAGCATGAAATTACGTCTAAGTTCGGCGTATGATTTGCCAGATTGGCCTATTTTAGGAAATTTTTGCCTTGCGCGTATCGCCATTTACTTGTGTGGACGCCATGCGGCGTGGGGACGAATGTGGGGACGCAGAGCTTAGAAATTTACTAAGCTATTGAAGTTATTTTATATTTTGGGGGGATGTGGCAGCCCGTAGGGGAATCGAACCCCTCTTTCCAGGTTGAAAACCTGGCGTCCTAACCGATAGACGAACGGGCCACGCTTAGTGTGGGCGGTTCTTAGGAAATGTGCGGCTGAGGCGCAAGAGGATTCTGTACTACTGCGCGCTAATTTTTTATTTCATAAATTGATCTAGGTCTAACTCAGCTTGCTTGGCCATCTGCCCACGCGGCATCTTCAAGGCGCAACTGTACTTTGCTGCGGCCCTGCCAATAGTTCAACTCGAGCCGCCCTGCGATGTGGATGTTGCGTCCTGATCGCTGCGCCTCTTGTAAAGCAGGACCAAGCGGGCCCTCCATAGCACCAAAAGCAATGCCGTCTATTTTCGTAGGACCGCCATCGGTGGCAGTGAATTTTAAATGAGTTTCGCCCACCGGTTTTGAGAAGATGATTTTCATATTTGGAAAGCCAAAGCGTGGAGCGGGGGCTGAGGCACCGAATGGTCCTACTTGGTCCAACAGTTCTATTAATTCCGTCGTGGCTCCCGAGGGTAGGATTATAGCGTCGACCCGTAAATCTTGATGTATGGTGAGACCTGAACCTTGACGAGCTAGAAGATCTGACAAGCGTGCCATCGCGGGTTCTAGTTGCGCGCGATCGAGACTTAGACCTGCAGCCATTTTGTGCCCGCCGCCTTTTTCAATCAGGCCCTCTGCCGCTAACTTTTGTATGGCTGCGCCTAGGTCAATACCCGCTACTGAACGACCAGATCCCTTGCCGGCATTCCCATCAAAGCCGATGACAATGGCTGGACGGTTCGATGCTTCTTTTAGTCGGCTTGCAACAATACCTACCACACCAGCGTGCCATCCATCGTTTGCAGCCCAGACAAGCGGTGCATCCAAACCGCGCGCTTCTGCTTGCGCAAAAGCTGCATTACGTACTGCAGCCTCGATTTCGCGGCGGTCTGTGTTGAGGCTTTCGAGCTTGGTTGCTATCGCTTGGGCCTTATTCGGCTCAGTCTCGCACAAAAGTTTCGCGCCAAGATCGGCTTCTCCAATACGTCCTCCTGCATTGATGCGTGGGCCGAGGACGAATCCTAAATGGTAGGCGCTTGGAGTACGATCAAGGCGAGCTACATCGCATAGCGCCACAATCCCTGGACGCGCACGTCTTGCCATGACAGCTAGTCCTTGACGCACAAATGCGCGATTTACCCCGATTAATGGCGCAACGTCAGCCACTGTAGCCAGGGCAACTAGATCTAGCATTGCCATTAGATCAGGGCCGATTTTGTCATGAACTTTTCTTAGCTCACGGTTCATTTCCACTAATACTAAAAATACAACAGCAGCCGCACAAAGATGACCCCATTCTCCAGTTTCGTCTTGGCGATTTGGGTTTACAACGGCGACACAATTGGGCAACTCAGCACCACCCAAATGGTGGTCGAGAACCACCACATCACAGTTTGCTGCTGCGATTGGCTCATGTGACAAGGTCCCACAATCAACACAGATGATAAGATCATGTGAAGCGCCTAGTTCCTGCATTGCAGGGATGTTCGGGCCGTAGCCTTCGTCAATTCTATCAGGCACATATATGGTGGCTTCGTGGCCCATTTGACGCAGCCAGTCGACCAAAAGTGTGGCAGAGCTAGCCCCATCGACATCGTAATCTGCAAAAATTGCAATCTTTTGGCGCGTGGTGGCGGCGGTCAAGATACGAATTGCGGCCTTATTCATATCCAGCAAATAGCTTGGGTCAGGCAGCAGGTCGCGAAGTGTGGGGTTCAAAAAACTTTTGGCCTGCTCAGGCAATACTCTGCGCTGCGCCAAAAGCATGGCCACAGGTTGGGGGAGTTGCGCTTCACGCGTAATTACGGTTGCATGGCGCGCCATTTCAGTTGCAGGCGCGACCCATCTTTTGCCCGTAAGCGATACCTTTACTTCAAGGCAGATATTCGCGTTCAAATCATCTGTCATAACAGATTTCGTGGTATGAGCTCCGTGTGTTTTGTAGTGTTGGTCATTTAGCGACCCGTAGGATGACGGTAGCTCATACGGCGAATTGATCCCGTTTTGGAACGCATTAAGATCGTTTCTGTGGTCAGCCAACCTGGTTCTCTTTTGATGCCGGAAAGGATCGATCCTGAGGTCACACCTGTGGCAGCGAAGATCACATCCTCTGTTACCATTTCATCGCGCGTGTAGACACGTTCAAAATCGGTAATGCCGGCTTTGGCAGCGCGAGCACGTTCGTCCTCATTTCGGAACAGCAGTCGTCCCCACATTTGTCCGCCCATGCATTTCAAGGCTGCCGCGGCTAGAACTCCTTCCGGTGCACCACCTTGGCCCATATACATATCAATACCAGTCAGATTAGCCTCGGCGGTATGAATGACGCCTGCTACATCGCCGTCGGTAATCAAACGGATCGAGGCGCCTGTGCCGCGAATTTCCGAGATTATTGCCTCATGACGGGGGCGCTCAAGAACACAGACAGTGATATCGTTTGGGCTGCATCCGCGCGCTTTGGCAAGAGCCATAACACGTGCCGAAGGACTCATATCTAGGTTAAGGATGCCTTCAGGGTAGCCAGGCCCAATTGCAAGCTTATCCATATAAGTATCAGGCGCGTGAAGCATAGATCCACGTGGCCCCATCGCAATCACTGTCAGGGCGTTAGGCATATCCTTTGCGGTCAGGGTTGTCCCTTCTAGGGGATCAAGCGCGATATCAACCGCGGGGCCAGTTCCCGTGCCGACCTCTTCGCCGATATAGAGCATGGGGGCCTCGTCCCGTTCGCCCTCACCGATGACAACCACACCTTGAATATCAAGCAGGTTCAACTGCTCGCGCATGGCGTTCACCGCCGCTTGGTCGGCGGCCTTTTCATCGCCGCGGCCAATAAGATCTGCCGAGGCAATCGCCGCCGCTTCAGAAACACGGGCCAAGCCCAAAGAGAGCATACGATCATTGAAATCGGATTTTTGCGACATGGGCGGTATGGCCTTTCTTTCAGACGTCTTCGATGCGCAGGGCAACAGGGGGGCTCATCAGCACACCCGTCTGCGGCAGAGCGGCAAGCGCCTCTTGCAACGCGGGCTGTGCGGCTTTGTGGGTCACAATCAAAACAGGCGCGGCCTCGTCTGGGTGATCATATTGGCGCATCCGATCAATAGAAATGCCATTATCGCCCAAAACTGTGGCAATTTTTGCCAAAGCGCCTGGTTTGTCGGTCAAGGTCATGCGGATATAGTAGCAGGCCGCCGAAGCCGCTGATGCGGGCGGTGCGGCTTTGAGGGTATTCGCGCGTTGGCCAAATGTAGAAATCCGTATGTCGCGCGCAATATCGCAAATATCTGACAGCACCGCACTTGCTGTTGGTCCTTCGCCCGCGCCCGCACCGCGCAGCACGATTTGGCCAACATGGTCTCCTTCCACCACCACCATATTGGTGCCTCCCTCAAGCTGCCCTAGGGGCGAAGAAGCAGGAACCAGGCAGGGGCTCATCCGCTGTTCCAAGCCACGCGCTGTCATACGCGCCACTCCGAGAAGTTTAATCTTGAATCCAAGATCAGCAGCGCGTTTGATGTCTTCAATGGTGACTGCGCCAATGCCCTCGAGGCTTATACCGCTAAAATCGACTTTTGTTCCAAAAGCGACAGAGGACAAAAGCGCCAATTTATGTCCCGCATCAATGCCTCCGACATCAAGCTGTGGGTCAGCTTCTAAATAGCCAAGGCCATCAGCCTCGGCAAAAGCTTCCTCATAGGTGAGGCCTGCATTTCCCATCCGCGTGAGGATGTAATTGCAGGTTCCGTTCATAACCCCCATTATCCGGGTGATCTGGTTGCCGGCCAACCCTTCGGTCAAAGATTTGATGATTGGGATGCCGCCCGCCACTGCAGCCTCAAAACGCAGGACAAGGTTATTATCCTCTGCCGCTTCAGCCAGTTCCTGTCCATACAACGCCAAAAGCGCCTTATTGGCTGTGACAACATCCTTGCCTGCGGCAATTGCTGCTTCGGTCGACGTCTTTGCAGGGCCATCCGAGCCGCCCATCAATTCAACAAATACATCCACATCATCGCGCTTAGCCATCGCAACGGGATCATCTTCCCATGCGTATTTCGCCAAATTCACGCCGCGATCTTTGTCACGGCTGCGTGCGCTTACGGCAGAAATGGTAACCTTACGCCCTGTGCGAGCCTCGATCAGTGCGCCATTGTTCTGAATCATCTTGATGACACCTGTGCCAACCGTGCCAAGACCTGCGATTGCAAGGCGCAAAGGGCGTTCCATGATCCCGAACCTCCAAATATCTATGCGCAATGCGCACATTCTTAAGTTGAACCCCTGTTAGCCCCTTCCAATGCAAGGTGCAACGCAGGCAGGTCAACTATTCCACACGGATTTAATTGAGTGGCGCGTTGGCCAAGGCAGCGGCGCGGCGGCGCATGTCTTCTGCGCGCTCGGACAATTCCCCAACGGTGGCCTCAGCGGTGCTCGGTGTCTCGGCGCGGGTCGGGTCACGCACTCCCTCAACTTCAAGCGCGCCAAGCGGCAAAAGCGCGGGGTAACTTGCGGCGCGCAGATCTTGGCGCGCGGTGTTCTGTGCGCTGCAAGCAGACAGCGCGAGGGGCAAGACCAGCAAAAGGGACGTGATATATCGCATGATCTTGCGATAGCGCGCCAATCGGCTTGGGTCTAGCCTTGTTTTCGTGCTCAGGCCTTTGCCATTTGGCAAATTGGCGGTTTTTGTGGTTAGAGTGACGCGGGCAACACGAAAGCACCGATAAACTGGTCTTAGGCTTGGTGCGATTAGAAAAGGGACATTGCGCCATGGAAGACACAGCCTTGCACCCAACCGTGATCCACGAGAACCCTTATCGCGGGGCGGGTCTGCCTGATTTGCAGTGCTTTCCCAGTCAGGATGCAAGCCCCGTTCAGGCCCTATTGGAACAGTGCCCCGCTTATGCGCCCACGCCCCTTTTGGTGCGCGATGATTTAGCCAAAGCGGCAGGCACAGCCGCGTTTTCCGTCAAAGATGAGCGCGCGCGTATGGGGCTTGGAAGCTTCAAAGCCTTGGGCGCGGCCTATGTCATCGCCCGCGCTGCGCGCGCAGCCATGGAAAATGGGGCCACTGACTACAGCACGGCCCTGACAGGCCGCGCGTTTATCGCCGCAAGTGCGGGCAATCATGGTCTGTCTGTTGCGGCAGGCGCGCGTGTTTTTGGCGCGCGTGCCATAATTTATCTGTCTGACACTGTGCCTGAGGCTTTTGCCAATCGTCTGCGCGCGCAAGGGGCGGAACCGCGCCGTGCAGGGGCAACCTATGAGGAAAGCATGAAGGCCGCCGAGGCTGCAGCCGCGGCGGGGGAAGGCACGCTTTTGCCCGATAGCACATGGGCGGGTGAGATGACCCAAGGCTATCTCGTGATGGAGGGGTATTTGCAAATCGGGGCGGAAATGGCCGAAGCACTGGACAGCCCCCCAACCCATATTTTCTTGCAAGCAGGTGTGGGTGGCATGGCAGGGGCCTTGGCCGCCCATGCGCGCGCCACATGGGGGCAGACCCCGCAGATTATCGTGGTTGAGCCTGACGCAGCCCCCGCCCTGCAAGATGCGATTATCGCGGGTCATGTGGTCGACAGCCACGGGCCTGTCTCAATCATGGGACGGCTTGACTGCAAAACCGCCTCGCTTGTGGCGCTTGCGGGGCTGGCGCGCGATGCGGATCAGTTTTTGACGATCTCAGATGGCCAAGCGGCCACGGGCGTAGCGCGTTTGACCGAAGCAGGGCTTGCCTCCACGCCATCGGGTGCCGCGGGCGTGATTGCTGCGGCCTATCTTGGCTATGACTTCCCACCCGATGCGCGGGTTCTTTGTGTGTTGAGCGAAGGGCCAGAGGATGTCTGACCTGTTCCCGCCCTCTGAATATCACCGCCGTCATAGCGCGATTCAGGCCCGCCTACAGGCCGCAGGCCTAGATGCCATTTTGCTGACCCAAGCCGCAGATATTTTCTATGTCACGGGTTTTCTCACCCGCTTTTGGGAAAGTCCCGCCCGGCCTTGGTTTGTGGTGATCCCCGCCACAGGCACCCCAATCGCCGTGATCCCCGAGATTGGGGCCTATCTTATGGGGAAATCGGTGATCACCGATATCCGCACATGGCCCGCGCCGCGCCCCGAAGATGATGGGGTCAGCTTGCTGGCTGAGGCCTTATGTGACGTGATATCCAAAGACGGACAGGTCGGTGTGGCCATGGGCCTAGAGACGCAGCTGCGGATGCCTTTGGGGGATTTCTTTGCGCTGCAAACCCGTCTCGCCCCCCGCAGTTTTGTGGATGCGACAGATATCATGCACCGCACCCGCGAGGTAAAATCAACGCTTGAGATTGAAAAATTACGCGCCGCCTGCGCCATTGGCGATCGTGCCTTTGCCCGCGTTGATGAAATTGCCCGTATTGGCATGCCCTTAGACGCAGTGTTTCGGGCCTTTCAAATCCTGCTGCTCGAGGAGGGGGCCGATTGGGTGTCCTATGTCGCAGGTGGCGCGGGCGAGGGGGGCTATGGTGATGTGATCTCACCTGCCGCGCCGACACCCCTGCACAATGGCGATATTTTGATGCTGGATACAGGCGCGGTGAAAGACGGCTATTTTTGTGACTTTGATCGCAATTTTGCCATCGGCACCCCAAGCCCTGAGGCGGCCCGCGGGCATCAGATTTTACAAGATGCGATCCATGCGGTGATGGAGGGGATCGCGCCGAATATACGCGCCTCAGACCTGCACGCCATGCTATGCCGCGAAATTACGGCGCGCGGCGGCACGCCTTGTGGTGGTCGCTTAGGGCACGGGTTGGGCGTGACGCTGACCGAATGGCCATCCCTTACACCGCACGATCAGACAATGCTGCCCGCAGGTATGGTTCTCACGCTTGAGCCATCTGTTGATCTAGGGCAGGGGCGAATACTGGTCGCCGAAGAAAATATTGTCCTGACAGAAAACGGGACGGAGTTTTTAACAAACCCCGCCCCGCGTGACATCACAATTTTATAGGCGCTGTCAGATGCTTGGATAGATGGGGAAGCGCTGGCAGAGTGCCTTCACCTCTGCGGCAACTTTCGCCTCTACGGCGCCATTGCCGTCTTCACCATTCGCGGCCAAGCCATCGACCACTTCAACGATCCAATCCGCAACTTGGCGGAATTCGGTCTCGGTAAAGCCACGGGTTGTGGCCGCAGGTGTTCCCAAACGCACGCCTGAGGTGATCATCGGCTTTTCGGTGTCAAACGGGATGCCGTTTTTGTTGCAGGTGATGTTGGCACGGCCGAGCGCCTTTTCAGTGGCGTTGCCTTTTACGCCTTTGGGGCGCAGGTCAACCAACATCAAATGCGTATCTGTGCCGCCTGTGACGATATCCAAGCCCCCCTTCATAAGCTGATCCGCCAGCGCCTTGGCATTGGCAATCACTTGGGTCTGATAGGCCTTGAATTCGGGGCGCAGCGCCTCACCAAAGGCCACAGCCTTGGCGGCGATCACATGCATCAACGGCCCGCCTTGAATGCCGGGGAAGATGGCAGAATTGACCTTCTTGGCGATATCTTCGTCATTGGTCAGGATCATCCCGCCGCGTGGCCCGCGCAGGGTTTTATGCGTGGTGGTGGTTGCAACATGCGCATGCGGGAAAGGCGAGGGGTAATGACCCGATGCCACAAGCCCCGCGAAATGCGCCATGTCGACCAAAAGATAAGCACCGACACTGTCAGCAATCTCACGCATTTTTGCAAAATCAATGACGCGCGGAATGGCCGAGCCGCCCGCGATCAGCATTTTGGGCTTATGTTCAGCCGCAAGTTCGGCAATCGCGTCATAGTCGATTTCCATGTCCTGCTTGCGCACGCCGTATTGAATGGCGTTAAACCACTTGCCCGATTGGTTGGGCTTGGCGCCATGGGTCAGGTGGCCGCCTGCATCAAGGCTCATGCCCAAGATGGTATCGCCGGGCGTCAAAAGAGCCGTGAAAACCCCTTGGTTCGCCTGGCTGCCTGAATTGGGCTGCACATTGGCATGCGCACAGTCAAACAATTTGCAGGCCCGCTCAATCGCAAGGTTTTCTGCGATATCGACATAATCGCAGCCGCCATAATACCGCCGACCTGGATAACCTTCGGCATATTTATTGGTCATCACCGAGCCTTGCGCAGCCATCACAGCAGCCGAGACGATGTTCTCGGAGGCGATCAATTCGATCTCTTCGCTTTGACGACCGAATTCTTTGGTAATCGCGCCAAAGATTTCAGGGTCACGGGTGCTGAGGGCTTCAGTGAAAAATCCATCGTCACGGTGGGGCGCAGTCATAGTGAGGGCTCCTTACATCGGGGGCGCGTTTTGTTGGGTCACGCGCGGGCTCTGTCTATCGCATGGGGTTTAGGGCAGAACAGCCCCTTGGAAAAGGGTGAAAGCGGCAATTCGACAGAGAGTCGCGCCCTGCCGCCCTGCAAGGCGGGCAAATTTGCACTGTTTTGCGGGGTCTTGTGTTTCGGCATGGCAGGGAACAGGATGGCGTCACCCCTGTCTCGCAAAGGTCGCGCAGATGAGCAAAGATTTGAAAATAGCCTTTTTGGCCTCGCGGGCGCGGATGGCGCAGGCAGCCCTTGCGGAATTGAGCGCGGCTTATGGCCAATCAACGCCTCAGGAGGCCGATATCATCGTGGCGCTTGGCGGGGATGGCTTCATGCTGTCGACATTGCATGAAACCCAACCGCTCAATCGTCCTGTCTATGGAATGAACCGTGGTACGGTCGGCTTTTTGATGAATGAATATTCTGCCGATGGTTTGATGGCCCGCCTCACTGCGGCGGAGGAGGCGCAGATCAACCCGTTGCGTATGAAGGCGCGGCGCGCGACAGGCGAAACAATCGAGGCTTTGGCAATCAATGAGGTCAGTTTGCTGCGTGCAGGCCCCCAAGCCGCCAAGCTGCGCATCCATGTTGATGGAAAGCTGCGCATGCAAGAACTGGTCTGCGATGGTGCGTTGTTATGCACGCCTGCAGGCTCGACCGCCTATAACTATTCCGCGCATGGCCCGATTTTGCCCATTGGTGCAGATGTTTTGGCGATGACCGCGGTGGCGGCCTTTCGTCCGCGCAGGTGGCGGGGGGCGCTGCTCAATAAATCATCCAACGTAATTTTCGAAGTGGTCGATCCTGACCACCGCCCTGTGATGGCAGATGCCGATAGCGTTTCGGTGAACAATGTCACCCATGTAGAGATATCCAGCGCGCAAGACGTGACCCATCGTATCCTGTTCGATCCAGGCCATGGTTTGGAAGAGCGGCTTTTGCGCGAGCAATTCGTGTAATCCAAACGGGATTTACCCTTTCCTAGGTGATAGTTTAACGTTAAACTAATTGTGGAGGGCGGCCGTTTGCGGCTGTTTGGCGACCACAGCCGATTGGGAATAGATGATGACTGAAGACAGCAACGACAGTTTGCGCCAGCGCGCGCTTGCCTATCATGCAGGCCCAAAACCAGGAAAATTAGAGGTGCGCGCGACCAAGCCTTTGGCGAATGGGCGCGACCTGTCCTTGGCCTATAGCCCCGGCGTTGCTGAAGCCTGCCTTGAAATCAAAGCAGACCCTGCCCATGCCGAAAGCTATACAGGACGCGGCAACCTTGTCGCCGTGGTGACCAATGGCACGGCTGTGCTAGGCCTTGGTAATATTGGCGCACTCGCCTCAAAGCCTGTGATGGAGGGGAAGGCCGTTCTTTTCAAGAAATTCGCTGGCATCGACTGCTTTGACATTGAATTGAACGAGAGCGACCCCGAGAAATTGGCGAATATTGTTTGCGCGCTTGAGCCAACCTTTGGCGCAATCAATCTTGAGGATATCAAAGCGCCAGATTGTTTTATCGTAGAAAAACTGTGCCGTGAGCGAATGAATATTCCCGTTTTCCACGACGACCAACATGGAACGGCGATTGTCGTGGGCGCGGCCGCAACCAATGCGCTGCGTCTTGCGGGGAAATCCTTTGCCGATATCAAGGTCGTGTCTACGGGCGGCGGTGCGGCGGGGATTGCCTGCCTCAATATGCTGCTGAAACTGGGCCTCAAGCGTGAGAATGTTTGGCTCTGCGATTTGGATGGTCTGGTCTATCAGGGCCGTGAGGCGGGAATGACCCCGCAAAAGGCTGAATATGCCCAAGGGGATAGTCCTGCTTCCTTGAGTGATGTGATCGAGGGGGCGGATTTGTTCCTTGGCCTGTCTGGCCCGGGTGTTTTAACGCGCGAGATGGTTGCGCGCATGGCAGATCGTCCTGTGGTCTTTGCCTTGGCGAACCCGAACCCAGAAATCACCCCCGATGATGTGCGCGCGGTAAAGCCTGACGCGATCATTGCCACGGGGCGGTCAGATTTTCCTAATCAGGTGAACAACGTCTTATGCTTTCCGTTCATCTTCCGCGGCGCCTTGGATGTCGGCGCAAGCGAAATCAATGACGCGATGCAAATTGCCTGTATTGAAGGCATCGCCGCCTTGGCGCGCGCCACCACCAGTGCCGAAGCGGCGGCGGCCTATAAGGGCGAGCAGCTGACCTTTGGCCCTGACTATCTGATCCCCAAGCCGTTTGACCCGCGCCTGATGGGTGTGGTGGCCAGTGCCGTGGCTGAGGCGGCTATGAGTTCGGGTGTGGCGAAGCGGCCCATTGATGACATCGCCGCCTATCGCGCCAAACTTAATCAGGCGGTGTTCCGCTCTGCGCTTATCATGCGCCCTGTCTTTGCCGCAGCGGCCACTACGACCCGCCGTATCGCTTTCGCAGAAGGCGAGGATGAGCGCGTTCTGCGTGCGGCCCAAGCCATGCTTGAGGAAACCACAGACACCCCCATTCTTATCGGTCGTCCCGATGTGATTGAAATGCGAGCCGAGCGGGCAGGCCTGACCATCCGCCCGCGGGTGGATTTCGAAATCGTAAACCCCGAAAATGACCCGCGCTATCGGCATTATTGGGGCAGCTATCACAGCGTGATGGAACGTCACGGGGTGACCCCCGATTTGGCCCGTGCGATTATGCGCACCAACACCACCGCCATCGGCGCGGTCATGGTGTATCGCGAAGAGGCAGACAGCTTAATCTGCGGCACCTTCGGCCAGTATTTGTGGCACTTGAAATATATCAGCCAGCTTTTGGCCCGTGACGGGTTACATCCTGTTGGGGCGCTGTCCTTAATGATTTTGGAAGATGGGCCGCTCTTTATTGCCGATACGCATATTCATGCGCAGCCCACCCCAGACCAAATCGCCGAGACGGTGATTGCCACAGCCCGTCATGTGCGCCGTTTTGGCATCGCGCCAAAAATTGCGCTGTGTTCTGGCAGTCAATTCGGCAATCTCGACAGTGATAGTGGGCGGCGGATGCGTGCGGCGCTCGATATTCTGGACGCGATGGCGCTTGATTTCGCCTATGAGGGCGAGATGCATATAGACAGCGCGCTTGATCCCGAACTGCGCGCCCGAATTTTCCCCAATTCGCGCCTTGAGGGGCAGGCCAACGCGCTTGTCTTTGCCAATACTGATGCCGCTGGGGCGGCACGGAACATCCTAAAGATGAAGGCGGGCGGGCTGGAAGTCGGGCCGATTCTTATGGGGATGGGCAATCGCGCCCATATCGTCACCCCCTCAATTACCGCGCGGGGGTTGTTGAATATTTCTGCCCTCGCAGGCACGCCTGTCGCCACCTATGGCTGACAGGCGCACGGCCGCGCCTTAGCCAAAGGTGATGCGCAACAGTGTGATAAACATCAATGCGGTTGCCCCAAGCCCTGAGATGATCAGTGCGGGAAAACCCCAAATCAGAACGGCCGAGGCAACAGCCGAAACAACCATGATAATAAGGGCAAAACTGTTGTCTACTTCGCCCTCGATCACCTCGCGCGCGATGCGCCTGATGACGGGCAGGCGATAGGTGACATGGCGTGTGATATAGTGGCTTGTGTCTTTGTTCAAGGACATGGTCATGGGGGAGGCTCCTGTTCAATATTCCCCCACCTAACGTCCCCGCCGTTAAAACAAAGTGGCGCATGGTCGCAGTTTTCGCGCCTGCGTCAAAGTCACCTTCTTGCGCAAGCTATGGTTGAAGGGATAGAAAATTGCACAAGCAAAGGGAGGCACGCATGAGCTATCAAAAGATTTATGAGTATGCCCGTTCCAACCCAGAAGGGTTTTGGATGGAGGCTGCTTCTGCCATTGATTGGGATGTTGAACCATCCCAAGCGCTGTCTGATGAAAACGCGCCTCTTTATGAATGGTTTGCAAATGGTCAACTGAATGGTTGTTGGAACGCGGTCGATCGCCATGTTGCCGCAGGCCATGGGGATCGCACCGCTATCATCTATGACAGCCCCATCACCAGCACGGTTCAGAAAATTTCCTATGCAGAATTGCAAGAACGTGTCGCGCTTCTGGCGGGTGGCCTTCAAGCCAAAGGTGTGACCAAAGGGGATCGGGTCATTATCTATATGCCGATGGTGCCACAGGCGGTTGAGGCGATGCTTGCCTGCGCGCGTATTGGCGCGGTGCATTCGGTGGTCTTTGGCGGCTTTGCTGCGGCTGAATTGGCGGTGCGCATTGATGATGCGCAACCCAAATGTATCATCGCCGCCTCCTGTGGCCTCGAGCCGGGCCGCGTGGTGCATTATAAACCGCTTTTGGATGCGGCCATCGAGGCCGCCGCCCACAAGCCAGATTTCTGCGTGATCTTTCAGCGCGAGCAAGAAGTGGCAAGCTTGACCGATGGGCGCGATGTCGATTGGTATGGCTTCCAACACGGGGTTGCGCCTGCGCCTTGTGTGCCCGTAGAGGGCAACCACCCCGCCTATATTCTCTACACCTCTGGCACAACGGGCCAGCCAAAGGGCGTTGTGCGCCATACAGGCGGCCATCTGGTTGCGTTGAATTGGTCAATGCGCAATCTCTACGACATGAACCGCGGCGAGGTGTTTTGGGCCGCCTCTGATGTGGGTTGGGTCGTGGGGCATTCCTATATTTGTTACGCGCCTCTGACCTTTGGCTGCACCACAATCGTCTTTGAAGGCAAACCTATTGGCACGCCTGATGCAGGCACGTTCTGGCGCGTGATTGATGAGCATAAAGTTAAATGCCTGTTTACCGCCCCAACGGCCTTTCGCGCGATCAAGCGCGAAGACCCAGTAGGCAGCTTTATTGGGAAATATGACATCTCTAGCCTTGAATCGCTGTTCTTGGCGGGTGAGCGTGCCGACCCTGACACAATCCAATGGGCGCAGGCAAAACTTGGCGTGCCCGTGATTGACCATTGGTGGCAAACCGAAACGGGTTGGGCCATTTGTGGCAACCCATTGGGTATTGAAAAATTGCCTGTCAAAATCGGCAGCCCCTCGGTGCCAATGCCCGGGTATGATGTGCAAATTTTGGATGAGGGCGGGCATGAATTGCCTGCGGGCGAATTGGGCGCGATTGCGATTAAATTGCCCTTGCCGCCTGCAACCTTGCCTACGTTGTGGAATGCCGAAGCCCGCTTCCGCAAATCCTATCTTGAGCATTTCAAAGGCTATTACGAGACGGGTGATGCGGGATATAAGGATGAAGACGGGTATCTTTATATCATGGCGCGCACGGATGATGTGATCAACGTGGCGGGTCACCGCTTGTCGACAGGTGGGATGGAGGAGGTTCTTGCCTCCCACCCAGATGTGGCTGAATGCGCGGTGATCGGTGTGGCAGATGATCTCAAAGGGCAAATGCCTCTGGGGTTTTTGTGTCTCAATAAAGGGGCGACCAAAGATGCGGCAGATGTCGTGTCTGAATGCGTGAAACTTGTGCGTGACAAAATTGGCCCCGTTGCGGCGTTCAAACTGGCCGTTGTGGTGGATCGCCTGCCCAAAACCCGTTCGGGCAAGATTTTGCGTGGAACAATGGTGAAAATCGCTGATGGCGAAAGCTATAAAATGCCTGCAACAATTGATGATCCTGCGATTTTAGACGAGATTGCAGTGGCCTTGAAAACTTTGGGCTACCCCAAAGCCTAAGGCGGGTTTGACGAGACGGGATGAAGGGCGGGCCTTTGGGCCCGCTTTTTCTTTCGCCTTGCGTGCATCGGTTCGTCAGGACAGATTGAGGCAACGCAATTCAAGGAGTGCGGATCATGCCCCAGACAAAGACACCAGACCCCGCATTGATGGCCGCCGCCGCAGAAATCCGTCCGCGCGCCTATGCCCCGTATTCGGGCTTTGCAGTCGGTGCTGCGCTGCGTGGGGCAGATGGGCAGATTTACCAAGGGGTGAATGTCGAAAACGCGGCCTATCCCCAAGGCACCTGTGCTGAGGCGGGCGCAATTTCAGCGATGATTGCCGCAGGCTGTCATGAGATCCTAGAGGTTGCGGTGATCGCCGATAGCCCCATTCCTGTCGCCCCTTGTGGGGGGTGTCGCCAAAAATTGCGGGAATTCAGCAAAGATGAGGTGCTGATCACCATGGCCACAACGCGCGGCACAGGTCAGGCTATCCTGAGCATGGCTGACATTCTGCCTGGTGCCTTTGTGAAATCGGCGATGGAATAGGGCAGATCATGGCCGATCCGCGCAGCATCTTGGCAAAATTGCGAGAGGGGCAAACTCTGACCGAATTTGAGATGTTTGCCTTTGCTGAAGGGTTGGCGGATGGCACTGTCAGCGATGCGCAGGCGGGGGCCTTTGCGATGGCCGTATGTTTGCGCGGTCTCAGCCTTGAGAACCGCACCCATCTGACCCATGGGATGCTGGAAAGCGGCACGGTTTTGGGGTGGTCACTGGATGGCCCTGTGATCGACAAACATTCCACAGGCGGGGTGGGCGATTGTGTGTCGCTGATCCTTGCCCCTGCCTTAGCGGCGTGCGGGGCCTATGTGCCGATGATTTCAGGGCGCGGCTTGGGGCATACGGGCGGCACTTTGGACAAACTTTCGGCAATTTCGGGCTTGCAGATTGATGTCGCCATTGAGGATTTGCAACGCATTGTGGGGCAAGTGGGCTGTGCGATTATCAGCGCCAATGCCGATATCGCCCCTGCGGATCGCAGGCTTTATGGGTTGCGTGATATCACCGCAACTGTGCCAAGCATTGATTTGATCACGGCGTCTATTTTGTCCAAGAAATTAGCGGCAGGACTAGAGGCTTTGGTTTTAGACGTGAAATGCGGCACGGGTGCGTTCATGCAGACCCCGCAAGAGGCCGTGCAACTGGCTCAATCCTTGGTGGATACAGCGCAAAGTGCGGGCTGTAAAACCACGGCGCTTGTCACCGATATGAACCAACCACTTGCGCGCGCGGCGGGCAATGCTTTGGAAATGATGGAGGTGATGGAGGCGCTGTGCAGTCCAAATCTCGACAGTGATCTGATCCGCCTAACCATCAGCCTTGGGGGTGAGGTTTTGGTGCAAGCGGGGCTTGCGGTTGATGCGGCGGCGGGTGAGATGGCACTTGCAAACGCGCTGACCCAAGGTCACGCCGCCGAGGTTTTTGGCCGTATGGTCGCGGCGCAAGGGGGCGCTACGGATTTTGTGGCGCGTTGGCGAGATCGCTTGCCCGCAGCGCCCTATGCGGTCGATATTTTCCCGCAAAAGACGGGCTATATCCGCGCAATTGACGCCCGCGCCTTGGGCGAGGTCGTGGTGCATCTTGGCGGGGGGCGCCTACAGGCAGAGGATCAGATCGACAAACGCGTGGGTCTGTCCGACATCCAGCGGATTGGTGATTTGGCCGACCCTACGACCCCGCTTTTGCGCCTTCATGCGCGCGACCCTGAGATTGCCAAACATATGGGGGCAATCCTGTTAGACGCCTTCACCCTCTCCGAAGAAAGGCCGCCGCGCCCTGCCTTGATCCATGAAAGGATCGGCTGAATGGCGCGCGGATTTTTGGTGGTGATGGATTCTGTTGGTATCGGGGGCGCGCGTGATGCAGACCGATATTTCAATGCGGGCCATCCCGATACAGGCGCGAATACCGTGGGCCATATCGCGCAGGCACAGGCGCTGAGAGTGCCGAATTTGGATCGTCTGGGTCTTGGGGCCGCTTTGCACCTAGCAAGCGGCATTTGCCCTGCACCTCTGACATCGGCCGCACCGAATGCCATTTGGGGTGTGGCCGAAGAATCCGCCAAAGGCAAAGACACGCCATCAGGCCATTGGGAATTGACGGGCTGCGCCTTGCCTTGGGATTGGCATTATTTTCCCGCCACCGTTCCCAGTTTCCCTGAGGCTTTGGTCGCGGCGGTTCAATCTATCGCAGGTGTTGGGGGGATTTTGGGCAATTGCCACGCCTCTGGCACTGAGATCATCGAACGCCTTGGGGCGCAACATCTGCAAACGGGGTATCCGATTTGCTACACCTCGGCCGATAGTGTCTTTCAGATTGCCGCGCATGAAGAGGTCTTTGGGCTAGAGCGTCTCTATGACCTCAGCGAAAGGATCGCCCCGCAGCTGCACGCGATGCGGGTAGGGCGGGTGATCGCGCGGCCCTTTACGGGTCGGGTAGGCGGATTTGAGCGCACTGAAAACCGCCGCGATTACGCGATGATGCCGCCTCACCCAACCTTGTTGGACCACGCATCTGAGGCAGGGCGCGCGGTCATTGCCATTGGCAAAATCAGCGATATTTTCGCCCATCGTGGCATCACGGAAAGCCATAAGGGAGGTGATGCCCGCCTGATGGAACATCTGGCCCACGCGGTAGATTGCGCCCCCGATGGTAGCCTCACAATCGCCAATTTCGTTGAGTTTGATGCCCGTTTTGGCCATCGCCGCGATGTGGCGGGTTATGCGGGTGCGCTGGAATGGTTTGACGCAGCGATTGCGCCAATTATCGCTGCGCTGCGCGCGGGTGACATGCTGATTTTAACCGCGGATCATGGTAATGATCCCACTTGGGTTGGCACGGATCACACCCGTGAACGTGTCCCATTTTTGGTCGCGGCCCCTGACTATGCGCCACAAGTGCTTGGCCTTCGGGCCTTTGCCGATATTGGCGCAAGCCTTGCCGCGCATTTGGGGCTTGGCCCCCTTCAGATTGGAAGCCTTGCCTTATGAGCCCGATTGACAGTCAAATCATCTATGCTGCCATGACCTTTGTCGCTGCCCTATTTGGGGTGCGTCTGGCCGCCCGGGTCTTGTCGCAGCGGGTGATCTCATGGCGCGCGGCTACCTTATTTGCCATAGTGGTCACCGCGCTTGGCTATTATTTCTAGGGGAACGGCGATGTCAGATATGGCCTGCGTCAAAAAGGTTGAATTGCACCTTCATCTTGAGGGGGCAGCACAGCCTGATTTTATTCGTCAGATCGCCTTCGAAAAAAAGGTGGATTTATCGGGCATTTTCAACGCGCAAGGCGGCTATGACATTCATGATTTTGTGCATTTTCTGCGCGTCTATGAGGCGGCAACATCGGTTCTCACCACGCCCGAAGATTATGCGCGTCTGACGCGCTCTGTGCTGGAGGCATCAGCAGGCCATGGGGTGGTTTATTGCGAAACCTTCCTGTCCCCTGATTTTTGCGGCGGTGGGGATATTGGTGCTTGGCGCGAGTATCTTTCTGCGATGACCGAAGCCGCAGATGCCGCCGAGCGGGATTTTGGGATCACGATGCGGGGCGTGGTTACGGCGGTTCGTCATTTCGGGCCAGATCAGGCGAAACGGGCCGCGCGCTGTGCTGCGGAAACGGCGGGGTGCATGATTTGCGGCTTTGGAATGGCGGGAGACGAGAAGATTGGCCATGTGCGCGATTTTTCATGGAGCTTTGATTGCGCGGCCGAGGCAGGACTACCCTTCACCATTCATGCAGGCGAATGGGGGGGCGCGCAATCGGTGTGCGAGACGTTAGATGCCTATAATCCGCCCCGTATCGGGCATGGTGTCGAGGCGATCAGTGACCCTGATTTGGTCGCACGTCTTGCCGATACGGGTGTTGTTTTGGAATGCTGTCCTGTGTCGAATGTCTTTCTTGGGGTTTTCCCAAATTGGAAAAGTCACCCGCTTGCGCGACTACGCGAGGCTGGGGTCAAGGTAACCGTGTCAACCGATGATCCACCCTTTTTCCATACCAATATGAGCCGTGAATATGAGGCCTTGGAACAGCATTTTGGGTGGGGTGAGACGGAATTCACGGAAATAAACCAAACCGCGCTTGCGGCGGCCTTTTGTGATGAGGAAACCCGCGCGCGCGTTACAAAACGGCTTGAAAGCTAGAGGGAAGACTATGACAGTATTCGACACACTGACCATCGTGACCCATCCGCTTGTGCAACATAAGTTGAGCTTGATGCGCGATAAAAACTGCGCCTCCCAAGATTTCGCGCGGCTTTTGACCGAAATTTCGATGCTGATGGCCTATGAGGTCACCCGCGATTTGGCGGTTACAACCACTGCCGTTGAAACCCCGCTTGAGGTGATGGATGCGCCGACACTTGCAGGGAAAAAACTGGCTTTGATTTCGATTTTGCGGGCGGGCAACGGAATGCTTGAGGGGATGCGCGCCGTGATCCCTGCTGCGCGGGTTGGATTTGTCGGGCTGTATCGCAATGAGGAAACGCTTGAGCCCGTGGATTACTATCTCAACCTGCCCTCGCACCTGTCCCAACGTCATGTCATCGCCCTAGATCCCATGCTGGCCACGGGCAATTCGGCGGCTGCGGCGGTGGATAAAATCAAATTGGAAGGGGCCGTTGATATCAGTCTGATGACATTGCTGGCCGCCCCTGAGGGTGTCAGGACATTCGCCGCTCGCCATCCTGATGTGCCAATTTTTACCGCGGCCTTGGATCGCGGTTTGAACGAAAAGGGGTATATCCTTCCGGGTCTAGGGGATGCGGGGGATCGGATATTTGCCACCAAATGAGGGGCGGATATCTATTTGTTCATTTATGTGCTTTTACTATGTATAAACATTTATTCATTCTTGCCCCAATTCGGGGGCTTGAATGGTCAAAAAAGCAGTACAATTTTGGGGCAGCATGGGATTTGTTGCAACGGTTCGGGCAACTGCCATGCCCGCAGTTTCCGTGACAGGGGCTTAGGTTCGCGCCGCCACCTATAGCACGCGGAACGAAGCCGCGCAGACCGCCGCGCAATTGGCTCAATTTGGCATGACTGCACAGCTTGGGCGTATGAGTTCGGGATATGCGGTTCTGGTCGGCCCGTTCTCAAGTGATGTAGCAACGCAACGCGCGGAATTGGTCCTGCGTGCGGCAGGGTTCACCTCGGCCCGCATTCAGTGATCTGTTCACTCAGTGCAAATCTCCTGTAGGGCAACCCATCTCGTATCTTCTAACAAGGGCGCATTTTGTGCTGTCCGAAGGGGGTCTGCCTCGATTAGGCTAAGGGTGTTTTCACCCGAAATATCGAGTGCGTAGGCGTAAGGCTGCGAAGAAATCTCGGCCTGTGCAAATTGCGATAAAAGCGCCTCATCGGCAACATCTGTTGGTGTTTCGGTCAGCAGACTGGCTGCGCGCGCAGCCAGATGCGTTTCGCTGATCTCGCCTGTGGTCAACAGTTGAAATGTAGCCCACAAACCCGCCTCTTGCAGCAGGGCTTGGGTGGGGTTGCTGTCAACCAAGCGGATATATTCCGACAATAAAAACCCTGCCAACACATCAGGGCTTTGGTAATCCTCAACCACGGATCGGTTCAGCACGATCAAATCGCCGGGCAAATGTAAGCTTGCGGGCAGACCATCACGCAGAACCACAAGCCGAGGCACGGTTGGCGTGGCAATGAACACCCGCCGCGCAAGGGTTGCAAGCGCGGCTTGCCCTGCGGTTTGATTGCAGCTTGGCCCCGTCAGTTGGATCATCTCTGTGAGAATATCCTGACCTATTTCGCGCTTTTTTGCCTCGGGCAAGAGATGCACTGTCTGGCGCACCAATGCATCGGGCAACCAAAACAGGCCCAAGCCCAGAACCACCGCCGCGGTTGTGGCCGCCAGAATGCCACGCAACCGCCCAGGATGGGGGCGATGGCGGTCAATCATACTGCGCAGCTTTTCGATTGCGGCGATCATGTCCTCATCCGCGATCTCGAGGCTTTCGTCACTGCCCTCCACAGGCACATAAAGGGCGGGCAGCTCGCCTGGATTGACGCGGATCACCGCGGCCAGCGACCAATGGGTGAGCGCGGTTTCTGAAAGGGTCGAAATGATCAAAGAAGTGTTGCCCAAATTGATCAATACTTCGCGGCGTTGGCTGTCGCCAACATCGCGCCAAAGGCCTGTGGCCTCTAGTTTTTGATATTCCTCTAACGCGGTCACGCAATGCCCTCGCGCTTATGCATCGCGAAACCCGTCATCTTTGCCCAATGTTGGCGCAGGCATCAGGTCATAGGGATGTGCCCAATTGGGTTGGTGGGCCAAGCGGGTCAGCCATGCCGAAATCGCAGGATAATCGGCGCGCGTGAAATTGAAATTTTCAGGGTAATAGAGATAGCCCGCGCAGGCGATATCCGCCGCTGAGACACTGTCGCAGGCAATCCAGTCGCGGGTGCTGAGCACCCCTTCAAGAATGGAAAGTGCCGCCTTCATCCGCCCCGTCAAATATCCAACAACGCCCGCATCACGTTTGTCCTCGGGCGCGAAATTCATCAAGAACCGCAACGGCCCCGCAGTGCCCGAAACCTTTTGATTATCGAACAAAATCCACCGCAAGATTTCTTGACGGTCTGTGGCACTCGCCCCTGCAAGTTTGCCTGTTTCATCCATAACCCAAGTTTGTATCAACCCTGATTGGGTCAGGATTTTACCCCCTGCATCTAGCACGGGAACTTCGCCCATTGGGTTTATTGCGCGAAACTCTGCACCGCGCGCCTCGCCGTTGAAGAAATCAACAAAACGGGGCTGCCAAGGCACACCTGCCAAAGTCAGGCACAGCGCGGCTTTATAGGCATTTCCAGATTCCCCAAAACAATAGAGGGTGTTGGTCACGGCTCGGTTTCCTTATGTCACGTTATGACTGTGGGTCTTGATCCGATTTTCGGTCTGCCAGCATTTGCGCCACCAAATCAATTTGACTTTGCAAATCACGAATGGCTTGGCCTAACTCGGTATATTGTGCCTGCATATCGTGCAATCTTTCACGCCCAACTTCTAGGCTTCTTTCCAATTGCGTCACTTGATTGTCGCCAAGTGCATAAAGGTCAAGCAATTGTCGCATCGCCTCTAGGCTAAAGCCAAACCGTTTGCCCTGTAAAATCAGTTTAAGACGCGCTTGGTCGCTGCGGGAATAAAGCCGCTTTTGTCCCACACGCAAGGGGGCCAACAGCTCCTTGCTTTCGTAGAAGCGAAGGCTGCGCGGCGTCACTTGAAACAGGGCGCACATCTCTCCGATGGTGCGAAAATCGGCCTCGCGCTGTGGGGCGTCTGATGGCATTTGCGGCATCCTCGGCTGATCCATGATGTGATCGCAGCTTATCATAGAATTGGTATCGATGTAATTTGCGCATTGCCGCGGGCGCGCGCCGCGCGTTAGATGGTGCAGATCATCAACCCCAATTTGTTGGATTATGCCCGTGCCCTCCGACCAGTCGGATTTCCTCCATGTCGCGCAAAGTTTCATCACGCAACTGCCCTATGCGGCGGCGTTGCAGATGAACATTGTTGCCCTTGGATCTGGGACTTCGGCGATGACGATGCGGGTTCTGCCCGATCTCTGTGATGCTGCGGGCGCGCTGCATGAAGGCGCACTCATGGCGCTGATGGACACCTGCGCAGGCACGGCGGTGGTGGCGCATGACAGCAAAGCCCTTGCGACCGCGACCTTAGATCTGCGCCTTGATGTGATGGGTCAGAGTGCAAAAGGCACGGTTCTGGCCAAGGCGGAGTGTTATGCCATCAGGGGAAATGTGGCCTTTGTCACTGTGGCGGCCACTGATCAAGAGACAGGCGCGCTTTTGGCCAAAGCCAGCGGAAGTTTCACGGTCGAATATGGGCCAGATGGCAAGGGTGTCTTGGAGATGGTCAACCCGCAAACGAGGCAGGGCTGATGCAGCAGATTTTGAACCAGCTGCCCTATGCGCGGTTTTTGGGCCTAGAGGGCCAAGAGGGCGGGGTGATCAAATTGCCTTATCGTGGCGTTTTGATTGGCAATCCGATTTTGCCCGCACTGCATGGCGGGGTTACGGCATCGGTGCTGCAGATCGCGGCCCAAACCCATGTGATACATGCGCTCTCTATCCCGCTGATAACCCCGCCAAAGTTGATTGATTTCACTGTGGATTATTTACGCCGCGGCCTGCCCGAGGATGGGTTTGCCAAGGCGCAGCTGACCCGCGCGGGGCGCCGTTTTGCCTCGGTCTCGGTCACGATGTGGCAAGGTGATCCAGACGCCCCCATTGCCGCGGCGCATGGCCATTTTGCCTTGGGGACAGTCCCATGACGGATCAGACCCCGCCCTTGACCCATGCGCGGGTGTTGCGCATCGCCGTGCCTGTGGTTCTGTCAAACATCACAGTGCCCCTTTTGGGTTTGGTCGACACGGGCGTTGTTGGCCAATTGGGTGATGCGGCTATGATCGGTGCGGTAGGCTTGGGTGCGATATCCATGACCACTGTATTTTGGATTTTTGGATTCTTGCGCATGGGCACCGTCGGTTTGGCCGCGCAGGCCCATGGGGCAGGGGATCAGGCAGAAATCTCGGCTTTGCTGTCGCGCGTTTTGATGATTGGCGTGGTGGCTGGTGTGCTTTTGATCCTGCTGCAATCGGCAATCTTCGCGGCCATTTTTGCGATAGCCCCCGCAAGTGATGCGGTCGAGGCCTTGGCGCGCGATTACATGGCAATCCGGATTTGGTCTGCCCCCGCTGCAATCGCGATTTATGGCATCACGGGGTGGTTGATTGCCGCTGAACGCACAGGCGCCGTGTTCGTTTTGCAGCTCTGGATGAACGGGTTGAACATACTGCTGTCAGCGGGGTTTGTGTTGGGTTTGGGCTATGATGTCGATGGTGTGGCCGCGGCCACGGCCATTGCAGAATGGTCGGGCTTGGCGCTTGGGCTTTATCTGTGTCGCGCGGGATTTTCGCAGGCTGCATGGCGCGATTGGCCGCGCGTTTTTGATCGCAGGCGGCTGTTGCATATGGCGCAGGTCAACACCGATATTTTGATCCGTTCCGTCTTTCTGATGGCAGGGTTTACCTCATTTATCTATATCGGCTCGGATTTCGGGGATACGACCCTCGCTTCCAATCAAATTCTTATGCAATTCATCCATATTACCGCCTATGGGTTGGATGGGTTTGCTTTTGCCGCCGAAAGTCTTGTTGGAAAATCCTTAGGGGCCAAAAACCGTGCCGCCTTGCGCCGCAGCGCCATGATGACGGCGCTTTGGTCGGGCGGTGTGGCGGTGGTGATGGCCGCAGCTTTTTGGGTCTTTGGAGGCGAGATTATTGATATTCTCACCACTGCGCCCGAAGTACGAATTGAGGCGCGTGATTACCTGTTTTGGATGGTGCTTGCACCGCTTGTTGGGTTTCAAGCATGGATTTTGGACGGGATATTCATTGGCGCAACCCGCACCCGTGACATGCGCAACATGATGGCCCTGTCTTTCGCAGGCTATGTGATACTGTGCCTGACGCTGATGCCCACCTATGGAAATCACGGGTTATGGGCCGCGTTGTTGGGGATGTTCATCCTGCGCGGTCTCAGCCTTGGGGCGCGCTATCCCGCACTTGAGCGCAGCGCGACCTAAAGCAGCCTGAGGATGTTTTCAGGCGGACGGCCAATCGCGGCGGCGGTTTCACTGATCAAAACAGGGCGTTCAATCAGGAGTGGATCATCGGCCATGGCAGCTAAGATTGCGGCCTCATCGGTCAAATCCACCCCCGTTTCGCGGGCCTCTTTTACGCGGATCAGATCGCGGGCAGGGCGGCCTAGTTTTGCGATCACTGCGGCCAGTTCGGCATGGGTGGGCGCGGCGTCTAAATAGGCGCGCGTGTCAAACTCTATGCCCCTCTCTGTCAGCAATGCCAAAGCCTGACGGGATTTCGAGCAGCGTGGATTATGCCAGAGGGTCAAAGCCATGCGTCAACCTCTGTGCCGATGGCAGATTGCAAACTGGCATGGCCATCTTTCGCAAGAGCGGCGTCAAGACCTTGAAGGATATCGGCAACCAAATCCATACCGCCATAAACAAGCCCCGTGTAAAGCTGCACCAAATGTGCGCCCGCCTTGATCTTGGCATAGGCTTGATCCGCATTGGCCACGCCCCCCACACCAATCAAGGCAATCTTGCCGCCTGTTTGCTGCGACAGTCGTGCCAGAACTTGGGTGGATCGCTCGAACAAGGGCTGCCCTGAGAGGCCCCCTGTTTCGCGCCGATGGCGCCCGCGCAACCCCTCGCGTGAAATGGTGGTATTGGTGGCAATGATCCCCGCAAGCTGCATCCGCAAGGCAAGCTCTGCAATGGCGTCAATCTCGTCATTGGTCAGGTCAGGTGCAATTTTCACAAAGAGCGGCACGGGACGGGCGAGATCAAAATTCGCATCCATTACCCCTTGCAACAAGCGCTCAAGCTGGTCGGCGGCCTGCAGGTCGCGCAGGTTCTCGGTGTTGGGCGAGGAGATGTTGATCGTAGCAAAATCAATCAGCCCCCCACAACGGGCCAAAACCAAAGCGTAATCTGCCGCGCGATCCATGCTAGTTTTATTGGCGCCCAAATTCAAACCCAAAGGAATGCGATGGGGGCGGTCGGCCAGACGTTTGGATGCAGCCTCCATGCCTTCATTGTTAAAGCCAAAGCGATTGATCACCGCGCGGTCACGCGGCAGGCGAAACACGCGGGGTTGCGGGTTTCCTGGCTGCGCCTGTGGCGTGATTGCCCCCACCTCAATGAACCCCAACCCTGTTTCCATTAAGGGCGCAATTGCGGTGGCATTTTTGTCAAAGCCCGCCGCAAGGCCAAGCGGGTTTGGGAAATTCATCCCCGCCACAGTTGTTGCCAAACGTGAGGTGGTAATTGGCCCTGTTTTGGGGGCAAGCCCCATGTTCAGCGCGGTCAGCGCAAGACCATGCGCGCGTTCAGGTGAGATCAGGCGCAAGGCGGCAAGGGCGGCTTTTTCAAACATCAGATGTCCTAATCTCTCATCACCCGTTCAAATCGGGCAGAATGTGAAGACCATTTTCAAGCGTCAATTCATGATGCCATAAAACCCCGTCTAAGGGCAGCTTGCCATATAAATGTGGGAAAAGATCGCCGCCGCGCGACACCTCCCACCGCAGGGCATCGCCAAAGGCATCGGCCTCATAGGCGGCAAGGATCAATCCTTCGACAGCTGAAAAATGCTTGGCCAAGGTTTCGGCCACCTGCGCTGCGGTCGAGAAATGGATATAGCCATCGGCCTGATCAATCGGCGCGCCAAGGCTTTCCCTCTGGGCGCAAAGCACGTCCCATTCGGAAGGGCGGAGAATTTTGAATATCAACATATGTGTGATGTGCGGAAATCCGCATCATAGGTCAAGGCTCATTCATCCTTGACGAAAACGGGACGATGACTTACCCCCACATTCAAGCACGCGGGTATGGTGTAATGGTAGCGCCCTAGCCTTCCAAGCTAGTCGTGCGGGTTCGATTCCCGCTACCCGCTCCATCAAAACCTCCTTGATCTTATGACTTGCGATAGTTCTCAGCCGCTCTGATGAATTCTATTTGCAGTGGGTCTATCACTATCCTCAGCCGTCCCTTGGATGTTAGGTGTAGCGCACGAGCCATGTCTAACCAAGTTTGCGTCATGACAGCATATATTCGTTCTGGGCGCTGGGTCGCTAAATGGTGCTTGGACTTTTATACATGTGGCAGAATATTAAGGTCATCATTATTAATAAATTTCATACGGTTGATTGCACAGGGACAATGAATGATGCCTAAAACACCTGATTCATTGAGGTCATCTCGTTGGTTCGCCCCAGATGATTTGCGAAGTTTTGGTCATCGATCTCGAATGATGCAGCTTGGTTATGCGGAAGAGGAGTTCCGGGGGAAACCGATAATTGGTGTTTTAAACACTTGGTCAGAGATCAACTCGTGCCACGGGCATTTTCCTGAGCGCGCCAAAGAAGTTAAGCGCGGTGTGAACCAAGCGGGCGGTTTCCCTATAGAGATGCCAGTTCTCAGCTTGGATGAACAATTTACAAAACCGAGTTCTATGCTCTATCGCAACATGCTGGCCATGGAGACTGAAGAGGTTATCCGCTCTCACCCCTTTGATGGGGTTATATTGATGGGTGGCTGCGATAAAACGACGCCTGCTCTGATTATGGGAGCGCTTAGCGCTGGAGTGCCATTCATATATCTACCTGCGGGACCGATGCTACGCGGCAACTACGCCGGAGAGATCCTAGGTTCTGGTTCTGACGCTTGGAAATATTGGGACGAACGGCGCGCTGGCAATATCAACGATGAGCAGTGGCGGGGTGTGCAAGGCGGAATTGCTCGTTCTCATGGCGTCTGTATGACGATGGGCACGGCATCCACGATGACGACCATAGCAGATTCTATGGGGCTGACGCTTCCAGGAGCCTCCTCAATTCCGGCCGTTGATGCCAATCATTCGCGCATGGCAAGCGCTTGTGGCCGGAGGATCGTAGAAATGGTTTGGGAAGATGTCTCTATGCAAGATATTGTTACCTCGGCCAGTGTGAAGAACGCCGCCATCGTCGCCATGGCCACTGGCTGTTCCACTAATGCAGTAGTGCACCTCATCGCTATGGCCCGCCGCGCGGGGGTGGAACTGACGCTCGACGACCTCGACGCGTTGGGGCGTACTGTTCCATTGCTCGCCAACGTTCGACCGTCAGGGAAGGACTACCTGATGGAGGATTTCTATTACGCCGGAGGGTTGCTTGCCATGATCAAGCAGATCGCAGACCGGCTCGACACATCGGCTGTTTCGGTCAACGGTCGAACGCTAGCTGATAATATTTCAGATGCTCAGGTCTACAACGATGACGTCATACGCCCGTTGTCCAACCCGGTCTACCATGAAGGGTCTCTAGCGGTGTTGCGTGGCAACCTCTGTCCGTCGGGTGCGGTAATTAAACCGGCCGCTTGCGATCCGAAATATCATATCCATGAAGGGCCGGCACTGGTCTTTGACAGCTATGCCGAGATGAAAACGGCGATTGACGACGAAGATCTTGAAGTTACGCCTGATCATGTTCTGGTCTTGCGTAATGCCGGGCCACAGGGTGGACCAGGTTTTCCGGAATGGGGGATGTTGCCGATCCCAAAAGCGCTTATAAAGCAGGGGCATCGCGATATGCTTCGCATTTCAGATGCGCGTATGTCTGGGACATCTTACGGCGCCTGTGTTCTTCATGTTGCTCCAGAAAGCTTTGTTGGTGGACCGTTGGCTCTATTAAAAACTGGCGACATAGTCCGAATGGACCTGCCGAACCGGTCGCTCAATATGATAGTCGATGACGCGGAACTAGAGCGCCGCAAAGCCGCCTGGATTCCCCCTGAACCTCGCTTCCAACGCGGCTGGGGATGGATGTTCTCCAAACATGTGGGGCAAGCCGATACCGGCTGCGATTTTGATTACCTGACACGCGATCACGGTCAAACTGCGGGTGAGCCTGATATATTCTAATGGAATAAAATCGCGACCATGCGCATTGTGTTATCTCTGTCCAAAGGATGTCCCTCTGAAATGAGGCAAGAGATTATATTTGCGAAGTTTGGCCAATGCTCGATTGCAAATATTTATGGCTCCTAACGTTTGAACCGAAGGAATTTCCCTATGAACAGTCATCCACTGACACAGAAAATGAAAGAAAAACTCGAACAGGTTTCTGTTGCTACATTGGCAACCGCACTTTTCAAGCGTGGTTTGCGCCACCAAACTATCCAGGATGTGCGGCCTCTATCGCCAAAAGGTAAGAATATGGTAGGCCCTGCCTTCACTTTGCGCTTTATACCTGCGCGAGAAGACCGCAATCAGCTGGCTGAGCTTAGTAATCCGGATCACCCGCAGCGGGTCGCTATCGAGACTTGTCCGCCTGGACATGTTTTGGTGATAGACAGCAGGAAGTCGGCGCTTGCCGCAAGTGCGGGAGACATTTTGATTACTCGTTTGATGATGCGCGGCGGTGCTGGTGTGGTAACTGACGGCGGTTTGCGTGATGCTATGAATATCTCCGAACTCGATATACCGGCCTATCATAACCGCCCCTCTTCACCTACGAGCCTGGTGACGAACGAGGCAATAGCGATAAACGAACCTATTGGTTGTGGCGATGCACCGGTCTTTCCCGGTGATATTGTGGTCGGCGACGATGACAGTGTCATAGTTATTCCAGCCCATCTGGCCGAGGAAGTTGCAGACGAAGCCGTCGAGATGACGGCGTACGAAGATTTTGTAATTGAGCAAGTACAAAATGGTGCCACGATTATTGGTCTGTATCCCGCAACCAAGGAAGAAAATCTCGATAAATTTGCCAAATGGCGTAAGACAAATAATCGTTAAATGAGCAAAAATAGCGTTAGTTAGAGATAGCAACTCGAATAGCTTACAAAAGGAGCTTCAAGTCACGCACTTTAAATTTATTGGCAGACCATTTGCCTTGTGGTTTGGTGAGATTGCTATTTACGAATTTAATGACGGAGACCCAAAATGACTGGGCCTGAGAATGTAAAACTGATTATATTTGATTGTTTTGGAACAGTTGTTGATTGGCGTGGAAGCATTATTGAGGACTTGTCTAAGTGGGGTGAACAAAAAGGCCTATCAATTGACTGGGCGCTGGTAGCAGATCTTTGGCGCGGCAGCTACGAGCCGCAAATGGGGCGCGTAAGATCAGGGGAAATTCCTTGGACTAATTTGGATGACTTACATTTTGAAAGTCTTCAGGCTGTGCTATCAGAACTACACGCACCTGAGCTTGGTCAGCTAGATTTAATGTATATTAACCGTGTTTGGCACCGTTTAAATCCTTGGCCAGACGCAGTTGAGGGGCTGGAACGCTTGAAGCGTAAGTTTGTGATTGGCCCATTATCTAATGCTAATGTTTCTCTTCTGGTTAACATGGCCAAATTTGCGAATTTGCCATGGGATCATGCCTTTTCTTGCGAGTTATACCAGCATTATAAACCTGATCCTGAGACATACTTGGGAGTGTGTCGGATGATGTATCTGGATCCTGAAGAGGTGATGTTATGTGCTGCGCATAATTATGACCTTGTTGCTGCACGTGAATGTGGACTGCGGACGGCATTCATTCCAAGGTCTACCGAGTATGGTCCCGGGCAGAAGACTGATCTAACTGCCGAGCAAGAGTGGGATGTCATTGCGTCTGACTTAATTGAGTTTGCAACTGAGATGGGCGCGTAGAAATATAAGGCTCAATTAAACTTTAATTGAAACTTGTATGCGCTGCCATCTTGTATGAAGGTGGCTCAAGTATTCCGCTCGCAAAGGTACAAATATGAAGAATGCAGTAGTTATCGGTGGTACGGGCGGGATAGGCGCCGGTATTGCGCGCGTGCTATTGCGAGAGGGTTGGCATGTATTGGCCACAGGTCTTGATGAGCGCGAGATCGATGCTTTCTCAATTGCTGTGCCCAGCGTGGAAACCGCTGTATTAGACGTCACCGACCAAGGTCAGGTTACTGAATTTTTTAACCGGTTTGAAACTCTGGATGCCCTTGTTAATTGTGCCGGCGTTTTGTTTCGTGGTGCGGAATATGAAATGGATGTTTTCACCAAGGTCATCGAGATCAACCTCACTGGTACAATGCGTACTTGTTTAGCAGCTCATGAATTGCTCGTCAGATCTAAAGGTGCGATTGTTAATACCGCTTCGATGCTCAGCACATTTGGCGGACCACTTGTGCCAGCCTATTCAGCCTCAAAAGGCGGCGTTTCCCAGTTAACCAAGGCTTTGGCTGGAAAATGGGCCGCCGATGGAATTCGCGTAAACGCGATTGCACCTGGATGGATTGAAACAGAAATGACAGCTGCCTTGCGCGAAGATCCAGAGCGCAATGGACCAATCTTGGCTCGCACGCCGATGGGGCGTTGGGGCAAACCTGATGAAATTGGAGAGCTTGTAGCGTGGCTACTATCGCATCGCGCGGGCTTTATAACCGGTGCTATCTACCCTGTAGATGGCGGATATAGTGCAATGTGAGATAATATGCCCCTACAAAAAACTGACCAAGATCCAATGACCCCGTATCAGCTTCCTTTTCCAAAAGATGCCTTGGAAGAGATAGTAGTGCCTAATGCTATTCCAGATGATGAAAGGATCTGGGTTCCGCAGGCTCCCAATGTATGGTTTCGTCCGCTGTGTTTGAATCGTTCTCAGGGTTATTGGATGAACCTTCTGAAGGTGAAAAAATCAGGTGTTCTATCGCGCCATCGACACCCTCAAGCAGTACATGGTTGGGTTCTTAAAGGACGGTGGTATTACCTTGAGCACGATTGGGAGGCGACCGAAGGCTCGTATGTGTATGAACCTCCTGGTGAAACTCACACTTTGGTGGTTCCCGAAGGGGTCGAAGAAATGATCACCTTTTTCCAAGTTAATGGCGTCATGTGCTATGTCGATCCTTATGGCGAGGTTTTGGGCTATGAGGATGTCTTTACCAAGATTGATCTGTGCCGCGCGCATTACGAACGCGTCGGGCTTGGCGCAGATTACGTTGACCAATTCATCAGATGACAGATCATGCGCCATCCCCGAATGCTGCGGAAGCTGGCTTTTGGGATGCGGTCTATCACGATCGGGCGGTTGATCAGCTTGGGTGGTATCAAGCAGATTACACCCACGTCCTTGCCCAAATCGCGGCGCTCAAGCTTGGGCCTGACGCGCCCATTCTAGATGCAGGGGCAGGGCGGTCAGGTTTGGTGCGTGGCTTGACGCTTGCAGGCTATCGCGATGTAACAGCCATCGATATTTCGGCCCATGCCATGACCCAAAGCACGGCGGCCTGTCGTGATCTTGACCATCCGCCGCGCTTCATTTGTGCGGATTTGCGCAACTGGCAACCGCCCCGCCACTATCACCTTTGGCATGATCGCGCGGTGTTTCATTTCTTAACCGACCCTGACGCGCAGGCGGCCTATGTGCAGATGATGGCCCGCGCTGTGATCCCCAAGGGTCATGTGATCTTGTCGGTGTTTCACCAGGATGGCCCTGAGCGATGCAGCGGCCTGCCTGTGCAGCGTTATGATGCCGCCACGCTTGCTGCGCGGCTGGGGTCAGATTTCACCCTGCGCGCGGCGGAGACAGCCACGCATCACACGCCAAGCGGTGTTGCGCAGCTTTTCCTTAGGGCGCATTTTGTGCGGGCGGCAGGGGTGTCGGGGCAGAGCCCTCAACCCGCAATTTAACGCGCCCGCCTACCATCACGCTTTGCCCGAATTCCAAGACTGCGCCAGATTTTGCGCAGATGTTAATCGCGGTGATTTCTAACAGGGCCGCGCCATGGCGAATGCCCAATTGATGTGCCTGCAATTTTGTGGCCGCGCGCGCGTCAATTTGCGTGTCGCGGCGCAGGTAATCGTCAAACCCATCCGCCGCAAAGGCCGCTGTAATCGAAGGGTCGCGTGTAAGATTGTCCAATAAATTCGGCAGCCTTGCGGCAGGAAAGCAAGATGAAAACAGCGACAGAGCCACCCCATCGGCATAGGATAGACCCTCTGCGTGATGCACCAATTCCCCCTCGCGGATATCGAGCATCTCGGCCTCTTTGGCATCAGCAGGGCGGCTGAACAATGTGGTGTAACGTCTGTCGGGCACACGGCCTGTTGCGCGGATAGCTTGGGAAAACCGTACCCTTGGCCCAATCTGATAAGGGGTCTGGGCTTCGGTTACAAAAACGCCTGCGCCTTGGCGGCTAAGGGCCAGCCCCGCCTCAACCAGACTTGCGATGGCGCGGCGCACCGTATGGCGGTTCACGCCAAAGCGGGCGGCCAATTCCGCCTCTGTGGGCAATTTCTTGCCCGCTGCAAAGCGTCCCAAACGGATATCGGTTTCAAGGTCGTCTCGAATTTCTGTCCAGATCGTGGCTTTGGGCATCTGTCATCAAAATTTCATCAAAAGCCGCTTGTGAGGGGGCAGGGTTGAGCGTAAAGTTTGTCTAGTTGTATATTTTATCGGATAACTTCGCAAGATGTCGAATTTAGGCGAACACATCGAACGGCAAGCATGGCTGTCCACCATGGCACAGGCCTCCGCAGATCGCTTGATCGCGCTGTGTCAATCCGCAGGCGTTGAGGTGCCGCATAGCGTTTTGCGTGCGCCTGAAATTGGCACGGTCATGGTGCGTGGGCGCGCAGGCGCGGTGGGCGCTGCGTTTAATCTCGGTGAAATGACTGTCACCCGCGCCTCGGTGCGCCTCACCGAGAGCGGTGCGGTCGGGCATGGATATGTGCAGGGCCGCAGTCATGAGGCCGCAACCTATGCCGCGCTTGTCGATGCGCTGTGTCAGACAGATCAAGGGTCGGCTTTGATTGCCTCCGTGATCACCCCTTTGCGCGCGGAAAAAGCAGCGCGTGAGGGCGCGCGGGCGGTGCGCGCGGCGGGCACAAAGGTTGAATTTTTCACCATGGTTCGGGGGGAATGAGTATGGCAATGTCTGAGCCAAATGTGACCGATGCAATGGGGGGCGGATTCGCCAATCCCCCGCGCGATGCGGCAATTGCTTTTCGCGCGGCCTTGGATGTGATGGCCCGTCCTGGGGTGATCCGCGAGATTTCAGGTGGGCATCCGCCGCTGCCCTTATCCCCTGCGGCGGGCAGTTTGCTGCTGGTTCTTTGTGATCCTGAAACACGGGTTTACCTTTCCCCGTCTTGCGACACAGATGCCATTCGCGCATGGCTGCGCTTTCATACGGGCGCGCCTTTGGTTGCTGCGGATGAGGCAGATTTCGCCATTGGCCCATGGGATGAGCTTTGCGTTGATCTCGGGAAAATGCGTCAAGGTGTGCAAGATTACCCTGACCGCTCTGTCACATTGATCGTTGAGATGGATCATCTCGCGGCGGAGGGGGTGCGCTTGACTGGGCCAGGCATTCAGGCGGAGGCCTATCTCAATCTGCCCGAGACTGCGGCTTTTGTCGCCAATGCGCGCCGCTTCCCGCTTGGTTTTGATACGTTCTTCACGTCAGGCAGCCAAATAGCGGCCCTGCCGCGATCCACCCGTATTGAGGGGGCTTCCTAATGTATGTTGCGGTAAAGGGGGGCGAGCGGGCGATTGACGCCGCCCATGAATGGCTGGCCGATGAGCGGCGCGGCGCAACCGATGTGGCGGAACTGAGCATCCCGCAAATTCGCGAACAGCTTAGCTTGGCTGTCAATCGGGTCATGGCCGAAGGTTCGCTATACGATCCTGATTTGGCAGCTCTGGCGATCAAGCAGGCGCGCGGCGATATGATTGAGGCGATTTTTCTGATCCGCGCCTATCGCACCACCTTGCCCCGTTTTGGGGTTAGCGCCCCGATTGATACTGGCGCGATGCGCTGTGATCGGCGCATTTCGGCCACCTTTAAGGATCTGCCAGGCGGGCAGATCTTGGGGCCAACCTTTGACTATACCCACCGTCTGTTGGATTTCGCGTTGATGGCAGATGGGGCGGTCCCGTCCGAGGATGAGGGGGGCGCCCCAGTGGATGCCGCACCTTTGCCGCATGTCACCAAATTTCTGGATCGCGAGGGTCTATTGCAGCCCGAGCCTGAGGATAACACGCCCCCGCGTGATCTGACGCGCGAGCCCTTGGATTTCCCTGCGGATCGTCCGCTGAAACTTCAGGCCTTGGCGCGTGGCGATGAGGGGTTTGTTCTCTCCATGGCTTATTCCACGCAACGGGGCTATGCGCGCAACCACCCGTTCGTGGGCGAATTGCGGATCGGGCGCGTGGCTGTGTCGATGGATATTCCCGAATTGGGCTTTGCCATTGATCTGGGCGAGATCACGGTCAGCGAATGTGAAACCGTGAACCAATTCACAGGCAGCAAGACCGAGCCGCCGCAATTCACCCGCGGTTACGGTTTGGTCTTTGGGCAATCCGAACGCAAAGCGATTTCCATGGCCCTCGTGGATCGCGCCTTGCGATGGGAGGAATTGGGTGAGGATGATGTGGGCGCGCCCGCGCAAGACGCAGAGTTTGTCCTGTCCCATTCCGATAATGTGCAAGCAACTGGGTTTCTCGAACATATCAAATTGCCCCATTATGTGGATTTCCAATCTGAATTGGAGCTGATCCGCCGCCTGCGCGCCGAGGCGATGATGGCATCTACAGGCCCACGGGAGGCTGCAGAATGAGCTATAATTTTGCCTATCTCGATGAACAGACCAAGCGGATGATCCGCCGCGCTATTCTGAAGGGGGTGGCCATTCCAGGCTATCAGGTGCCCTTCGCAAGTCGCGAAATGCCAATGCCCTATGGGTGGGGCACGGGCGGCGTGCAGGTTTCTGCCGCCTGCTTGACCCCCGATGATGTGTTCAAAGTCATCGACCAAGGTGCGGATGACACGACCAATGCCGTTTCAATCCGCCGCTTTTTCGAGAAAACCGCAGGCGTGGCCGTGACCGAGAAAACCACGGAGGCCACTGTCATCCAAACGCGCCACCGCATCCCTGAAACGCCGCTCAGTGTGGATCAGATTTTGGTCTATCAAGTGCCAATCCCCGAGCCGCTGCGTTTCCTAGAGCCGCGTGAAACCGAAACGCGCAAGATGCATGGGCTTGAGGAATATGGCCTGATGCATGTCAAGCTCTACGAGGACATTGCGCGCCATGGCGAGATTGCGACCGCCTATGCCTATCCCGTGAAGGTGGAAGAGCGCTATGTGATGGATCCGTCTCCAATCCCGAAATTCGACAATCCCAAATTGGAAAGCCCTGCCTTGCAATTGTTTGGGGCGGGACGTGAGCAAAGGATTTATGCCCTGCCACCCTATACCAAGGTCGTGAGTCTCGATTTTGAAGATTACCCCTTTGATCCGTCAAAAGCGGCACATCCTTGTGCGCTATGTGGGGCTGAAGACAGTTATTTAGATGAGGTGATCGTGGATGATGCGGGCGGGCGGATGTTTGTCTGTTCTGACACAGATTACTGCGCCAGCCGCCGCGAGACAGGAGAGGCCGCATGACCCCGCTTTTGCAAGTGCGCAATATTGAGAAACGCTACGGCACGCGGATTGGCTGTGCAGATGTCTCGTTTGATCTTTATCCAGGCGAAGTCTTGGGGATTGTGGGCGAGTCTGGGTCAGGTAAGTCTACGCTGCTCAATTGCCTAGCGGGGCATCTGAGCCCTGATCAGGGGGAAGTGATTTTTGACACCCGTGCCGATGGCCCCCGTGATGTCCGTCAGATGCCTGAGGCCGAGCGGCGGATGCTGTCGCGCACCGATTGGGCCTTTGTGCATCAAAATCCGCGTGATGGATTGCGGATGCGGGTATCCGCAGGCGGTAATGTCGGCGAGCGGTTGATGGCGGTCGGCGCTCGTCATTATGGCGATATTCGCCAGACCGCAGGTGACTGGCTGAGCAAGGTTGAAATCGACACCGCCCGTATGGATGATCGCCCTTCGGCCTTTTCGGGTGGGATGCAGCAGCGCCTGCAAATCGCGCGCAATTTGGTGACGGGCCCGCGCCTTGTTTTCATGGACGAACCCACGGGCGGCTTGGACGTTAGCGTGCAGGCACGGCTGTTGGATTTGCTGCGCGGTCTTGTCCGCCGTATGGGATTGTCGGCCATTATCGTCACCCATGATTTGGCGGTCGTGCGTCTTTTGGCAGATCGGCTGATGGTGATGAAATCGGGCCATGTTGTGGAAACAGGTTTGACCGATCAGGTCTTGGATGATCCGCAACATGCCTATACGCAGCTTTTGGTATCTTCGGTTTTGCAGGTGTGAGGGATGACGATGATCACAGTCACAGATTTGGGGAAATCTTTTACCCTGCACAATCAAAACAGCGCGGTGATCCCCGTGCTAGAGGGCGCGAATTTTTCCGTGGCGGCGGGCGAATGTGTCGCCCTGACAGGGGAAAGCGGGGCAGGGAAATCCACTGTCATGCGCATCCTTTACGGAAATTATCTGGCGCAAGCGGGGCGTGTGGTGGTGAACGGGTTGGACATCACCACCGCCACCCCGCGCGAGATTTTGACCCTACGGCGCGAGGTTTTAGGGTATGTCAGCCAGTTCTTGCGCGTGGTGCCGCGCGTGCCCACCCTAGAGGTTGTGGCAGAACCGCTCTTGTCTCTTGGTGTGGCTGAGGACGAAGCGCAGGCGCGGGCCGCAGATTTGCTGACGCGGTTGCGCATCCCCGAACGGCTTTGGCCGTTATCGCCCACGACATTCTCGGGCGGTGAACAGCAACGCGTCAACATCGCGCGCGGATTTGCACATCGCTATCCTGTTTTACTTTTGGATGAGCCAACCGCCAGCCTTGATGCCCAGAACCGCGAGACGGTGCTATCGCTGATCGAAGAGGCGAAGGCAGAAGGGGCTGCGATAGTTGGAATTTTCCATGACCTTGAAGCGCGCGAGCGGGTGGCGGATCGCGCCATTGATGTCAGCGTCTTTACCCCAAGGAAGATCGCATGAAGACAGGCCGCATCATTGCGGTTGTTGGCCCCTCGGGGGTGGGCAAAGACAGCGTGATGGCAGGGCTGATGGCCCGCCATCCAGATTTGCGCGCGGCCAAACGCGTGATCACCCGCCCCAGTGATGCGGGGGGTGAGGCCTTTGATGGGGTCAGCGCAGATGAATTTGCGCGTCTCAACGGGCAGGGGGCCTTTGCCTTGTCATGGCAGGCGCATGGCCTCTCTTATGGTATTCCCGCTGAGGTGGCCGATTGGATTGCCGCAGGTCATGATGTCCTTGCAAACTTGTCTCGCAATGTGTTGAGCGAGGCTGCGTTGCGATTTGCGCATGTAGTGGTTCTGTCCATCACCGCAAGTCCTGCGGTTTTGGCCACGCGTCTTGCCGCGCGCGGGCGCGAGGATGCACAGGATATCGCCGCGCGTCTGGCGCGACAGGTTCCTTTGCCCGAAGGCCTGAATATCGTGGAAATTGACAATAGCGGCACGATAGAGGTCGCCATCGCCGCCGCTGAGGCAGGCTTATTCAAAGGATAGACCAATCATGAGCAGCGAAGTGATTTTCGGCAATGCGCAGATCGTTACTGTGGATCGGGTCTTTGCAGGCAGCGTGATTGTGCAAGATGGGGTTATTGCGGATATCCGCGAAGGCGGCACCTTGCCGAGTGGCGCGATTGATTGCGAGGGCGATTTTCTGACGCCTGGTCTGGTTGAATTGCACACTGACAATCTTGAGCGGCACATGCAGCCGCGCCCGTCAGTTGATTGGCCCCATGATGCGGCCATTATCGCCCATGATGCCGAACTGGCAGGGGCAGGGATCACGACAGTTTTCGATGCCATGCGCATTGGGTCGATTAATTCGGGCAAAACCCGTTACGAACGCTATGCCCGTCCTTTGGCCAGCGAGATGTTGGCCCTGCGCAATCAAGGGATGCTGAAGATCAGCCATTTTCTACACTTGCGCGCCGAAATCTGTTCCGAAACCTTGGCGGAAGAATTGGCCGAATTTGGCCCAGCAGACCGCGTAGGTTTGGTGAGCCTGATGGATCACACACCAGGGCAACGGCAATTCCGTGATCTGTCCAAGCTCAAAGCTTATGTGATGGGCAAGAACAATCTCAGCGAGGATGAATGGTTAGACCATATCGCACAGCTGACAGATATGCGTGCGCGATTTGGGGATATGCACGAACAGGCCGCAGTGGATCACGCCCGCCGCTATGGCGCGCTTTTGGCAAGCCATGATGATACCACCGCGGATCATGTCGCGAAATCGGCAGGCTACGGGATCAAATTGGCCGAATTCCCGACCACGCGCGAGGCGGCCGAGGCCTGCCATAGGCATGGCATCGCGGTTATGATGGGCGCGCCCAATTTGATCCGTGGCGGGTCACATTCGGGCAATGTTTCGGCTGCCGAATTGGCCGAAGCGGGCCTGTTGGATATCATCTCCTCCGATTATGTCCCTGCCGCGCTTTTGCTGTCGGCTTATCGCTTGGGGCAAATGTGGAATGATCTGCCGCGCGCCATGGCCACAGTGACGGCCAACCCTGCTAAGGCTGCGGGTTTGCAGGATCGTGGCCGCATCGAACAAGGCTTGCGCGGTGACGTTTTGCGCCTGTCTGTTGCGGGCGGCACACCGCGTTTGCGCGGGGTTTGGTCGCGCGGCCTGCGCGTTGCCTGACCGATGATATTTTTACGAAACGGTAACAATTCGGTCACGTAACTGAATCATTGCACGGCGATACGGCCCTCAAGATTTTGGAAGGGGGCCTTATGCTCGAAGTGCGCAACGTAACCCGGGTTTTTGGCAGCAAGATTGCCGTTGACCGCGTCAGCTTTTCTATCTACCGACCTGCCTTTGTCGGGATCATTGGCCGCTCTGGGGCGGGCAAGTCCACCTTTCTTCGGATGATGAACCGCCTGACCGATGCCACGGATGGCGAAATTCTGGTTGATGGCACCAATGTGCTTGCCTATCGCGGCGCGGAGGCGCGCGCATGGCAAAGCCGCTGCGCCATGATCTTTCAGCAGTTTAATCTTGTGCCACGCCTCGATGTTGTCTCGAATGTATTGCATGGGAAATTGAACCACGCTTCGACCTTGGCCACGATGTTTAATCTTTGGCCAAAGGCCGATATTTCCCGCGCGATTGATATTCTTGATCGTCTGGGCATTGCCGAACAAGCGCCCAAACGGGCTGAGGCGTTGTCCGGTGGTCAACAGCAACGGGTCGCCATCGCCCGCGCCTTGATGCAAGATCCCCAGATCATTCTGGCCGATGAGCCAATCGCCAGCCTTGATCCCATGAATGCCCAAATCGTGATGGATACGCTCAAGCGGATCAACACAGAAGACGGGCGCATGGTAATTGCGAACCTGCATACATTGGATACGGCGCGCCAATATTGTGACCGCGTGATCGGAATGCGGGACGGGCGCATCGTGTTCGATGGCACTCCTGCGCAACTGACCACGGGTGTCGCGCGCGACATCTATGGCGCGGATGAAACATTCAACGAATTCGCTACCTCTACCAAGATTTCGGGTGCTGAGGTGGTGGCGGAAAAGCGGGTCAAACATCCCGCGATACAAGGCCTGATGTAGGGCCAAAACCCCAGTCCATCTGTTCGGACATCTCATCTCACGGAGACTTCTCATGAAGAAACTGGCAACCCTCCTCGCAGTGACAACAGCCCTTGCTGGGCCTGCGGCGGCGCAAGAAATCACAGAATTCAATATCGGCCTTTTGGGCGGTGAAAACGCGCAAGACCGTTTGGCAAATAACGAATGCTTCCGCGCCTATGTTGAAGAGGCCCTTGGCGTTCCAACCCGTTTGTTCACCCCTGCAGATTACAACGGCGTGATCCAAGGCTTGCTTGGCGGCACGCTTGATTTCGCATGGTTGGGCGCGTCTTCCTATGCCGCGACCTATATCGCAGATGAAAACGCGGTCGAGCCTGTCTTGGTTAAGACCAATTTGGATGGCTCTTTCTCGTATCATTCCATCGGCTTTGCCCGCGTTGACAGCGGCATTGCCGATTTGGCCAATCTTGAAGGCAAAACCTTTGGCTTTGGTGATCCAAACTCGACCTCTGGTTTCTTGATCCCTTCGGTTGAGATCCCACAGTTGGGTTACTCGATGGAGCCAGGCGATTTCTTTGGTGATGTTGTATTCACAGGCGGTCACGAGCAGACAATCATCGCCGTAAACAATGGCGATATTGATGCAGGCGTGACTTGGGCCGATGGTTTGGGCAACTGGGAAGACGGCTACAACTCGGGCGCATTGCGCCGCGCGGTTGATGCAGGTCTGGTTGATATGAACGACTTGGTTGAAATCTGGCGCTCTAAGCCAATTCCAGAAGGCCCTGTCGTTCTGCGTCAATCGCTGCCTGACGATGTAAAGGCGACTGTAACCGAACTTTTGGCCAATCTGCACGAAACAGATGAGGCCTGCGCTTATGGCGTGGCGGCAGGTGAAACCGCAGGTTTCGCACCCATCAGCCACGAAGCCTATGAGACCATCATCGCTGTGCGTTTGGCACAAGGTAACTAAGCCCTTGTTGCACACTGGTGCATGACATTGGGGGGTGCGCAGATTTGCGCGCCCCCATCTTCAAGAAAGGTTGACCATGACCGATATCACCTCATCCCAGATCGATCGGGAAAGACGTGAAACAGTGCGCGAAGATTATCTGCAGATGACGCAGCGCCGCCGTCTCTATTCAGGTCTGCTCATTTTGATCTTTGCGGTGATGTTGATTTCTGGCTTCTCTATTGCAGAAGATCGCAATGCGGGTGGTTTCTTGGAAGGCCTACATCGCCTTTTTGATTTCCCTGCTGATCTGATTTCTGAGGCGATTGAAAAAGCAGCAAACCTGCCTGGCCATATGGTGGATGCACTGCCTGCTTTGATTGAGACGCTTAACATTGCGGCGGTCGCGACTTTGCTTGGCTGCGCGGGTGGGGTGGTGTTCTCGCTCTTGGGCACGCGCGGGCTGGCCTATTGGCCGCGTCTGATCCCGTTCTTTCGCCGTATCACCGACATCTTGCGCGCGATCCCTGAGGTTGTGGTGGCATTGGTGCTGATTTTCATCATGGGTGGTGGCCCTGTGCCTGCAATGATTGCCATCGCGCTGCATACGATGGGTGCCATGGGCAAATTGTTTTCTGAGGTGACTGAAAACACGGACATGAAACCTGTCGAAGGGTTGCAGTCTGTCGGTGCAAATTGGGGTCAACGGATTTGGTTGGGTGTCATCCCACAGGTTTTGCCCAATTACCTCAGCTATGGGTTGCTGCGCTTTGAGATCAATATCCGCGCGTCAGCCATCCTTGGTTTTGTGGGCGCGGGTGGCATTGGCTACGAGCTGAAAAACGCGCTGACGTTCGGGCAGGGCAAGTTCGATGAGGCCGCCGCCGTTTTCGTGATCCTGTTTTTGACCATTGTCGCGGTTGATCAGCTCTCAAGCAGCCTGCGCAATTATTTGACCAAGGGGACGTTCTGATATGGTCATGGCTACCCAAGATGTTGCGGCTTTGCGTACCTCCGAAATCCGCCGCATTGGGCGCAAGAAACTATTTGGTTTTGCGATCCCAGCGGTGATCTTTGCCTATGCGGTCTATGTCTTTTTTGCCTTTGACATTCTGGGTCTGGCAGAACGGGCGCGGATGGATAACGCGGCGGTGTTGGTGTCGGATGCGGTCAGCTATAAAACCCATGTCACGCGCGATAATCGCTCAGGCGAGATCACGGTCGCCATTGAAGGTTCACGCCGTGCCACCTATGCGCCTGATCAAATCCCCGCTTGGGCCGAAGTGGCAGGCCACACAGCCGAAATCGAACTGCGCCATGGGCATCGCGTGACCTATGCTGGGCCGCTGATCACCTATCACCATCCTGAATTTGGCGACATTGTCATTGATACCGCAAATGGGGTTGATTTGCGCCTATCCGCCGAGGCGGTTCCTGATTTCATCAATGCCTCTGGCAATCGCGTCTCGATTGCGACCGAAGGTGGGCGGCTGTCTGTCACCCGCAACCGCACCGAAACCATGCGCTATTTCGCGGGATGGGAGATGTTCTTTTTCGATCTGGCCAGCCCCTATTCAGGCATGAGCGCGGGCGAGGTTTTCGCGACCATCACCCGCGGCGCGCAAATTGACCCCGCGCATTCCAATTTTGGTCTGATGCTGTCGAATGTCTGGAACAATTCAATCTGGCGGCATGGGGATGTTTTTTGGGCTTTGGGAGAAACGATCCTGATGGCCTTTCTGGGCACATTTGGCGCGGCAATGATTGCGCTGCCTTTGGCGTTTTTTGCGGCAACAAATTTCGCTCCGTCCAAAGCGGTGCGGTTTGTCATCCGCCGCCTGTTTGATTTTGTGCGTGGCTTGGATGCGCTGATCTTTACCATCATCTTATCGCGGGCCTTTGGGCCAGGGCCGATGACAGGGGCCTTGGCTATTTTGCTGACAGATACGGGCAGCTTTGGCAAACTGTTTTCCGAGGCCCTTGAAAATGTCGATGAAAAGCAGATTGAGGGGCTGGCATCGACAGGCGCGAATGCAGTGCAGCGCAATCGTTTCGGCGTCTTGCCGCAAGTCATGCCCATTTTGCTCAGTCAGGTGTTGTATTTCTTTGAATCGAACACGCGCTCGGCCACGATTGTGGGCGCGATTGTGGGCGGGGGCATCGGTCTATTGCTGACCCAAGCCATCCAGACCACGGCAGATTGGGAAAAGGTCACTTATTATATAACCTTGATCGTGCTGATGGTGGTTGCAATGGATGCGGTTTCTGGTCGTATACGGGCGCGCCTGATCAAAGGCGATGGCTCAGGCAAGTGATAGGCCAACATGAGTGACGCAAAAAAACTGACAGCCGATACGCCCCTGATCCATCAAGGTTGCGAAATCGCCAATTCTACCTTCGGGGCTTATTGCGAGGTGGGGGCGTTCTCGCGCGTTCTGAACTCGGCTTTCGGGGACTACGCCTATTGTGACCGTATGGCCGATATTGCCAATGCCGATATCGGCAAATTTTCGAACATTGCCGCGATGACACGGATCGGGCCAACCGATCACCCGATGCGCAATGCGGCGCAACATCATTTCCTCTATCGCTCTGAGCTCTATTTCGATGACGCGTCAGACGATGCTGCATTTTTTGCCGCTCGTGCGGCGCGCCGTCTTAGCCTTGGGGCCGATTGTTGGATCGGTCATGGTGCGATTATCAAACCCGAAATCCGCGTGGGCATCGGCGCGATTGTTGCCGCAGGCGCTGTGGTGACAAAGGATGTGCCAGATTTTATGATTGTGGCAGGCACGCCCGCAAAGCCCTTGCGCATGCGCTTTGCCGATGAGGTCGCGCAAGATCTCATGGATTTGGCGTGGTGGGACTGGGATCATGCCCGTCTGCGCCGCGCATTACCTGATTTCCGCGCAATGCCTGCGGCGGAATTTGTTGCCAAATATCGCGGGCCGCGTCCCTGATTTCATTTCTGCGCGCATTAAGTCGCGCCACGCGGGGCTTGTTTGATGAGCCGTGCCGCTTTATCCCACTTTCACAGATTGAGGATAAACGCGACCATGACCACCCAAACCGATGCCGCTAAGGCAGCACCGCCTGCAAAGGCCGCCAATGCCACGGAGGAGCGTGCGCGCTCCAAAAAGATTGGATCGCTGCGTGCGCTTGTGCCCTTTCTCGTGCCGTATCGTGTCTGGATCATCGGGGCGGGTTTGGCGCTTGTGACCACGGCGCTTGTGGCGCTGATTATGCCCTTGGCCGTGCGCCGTGTCGTAGATGGGTTTGAGACAAACACCGCCGCCCTCTTGGACAGCTATTTTCTTGCTGCCTTGGGGATCGCGGGCCTTTTGGCGTTGGGGACGGGCGCGCGCTATTACCTCGTGACACGATTGGGCGAGCGCGTAATTGCCGATATTCGCAAGGCTGTGTTTTTCCGCATGATCTCCATGAGCCCAAGTTTTTATGAGAAGGTCATGACGGGTGAGGTGCTCAGCCGCATCACCACAGACACCACGCTTTTGCTCAGCGTGATCTCCTCCTCGGTGTCGGTTGCCTTGCGCAATGCGCTGATTTTGATGGGCGGCTTGGTGATGATGGTTGTCACATCGCCCAAGCTGACGGGGATGGTTCTGCTGCTTGTGCCTGCGATTATCGTTCCGATTGTGGTTTTGGGACGCAAACTGCGTGCGTTGTCGCGTGAAAACCAAGATTGGATTGCGCAAAGTTCTGGAGCGGCCTCCGAGGCGCTTTTGGCCGCTCAAACTGTGCAGGCCTTTACTCATGAGCGAGCCTCTTCCAATGATTTTTCCAACGTTACAGAGGCCAGTTTCAACAGTGCCAAGCGCCGCATTTCAACCCGTGCCTTCATGACAGTGATTGTGATATTCCTCATTTTTGCGGGGATTGTGGGGGTACTTTGGGTGGGAGCGCGGGATGTTCGCGCAGACGCAATGAGCATCGGCGCGCTAATCCAGTTTTTGATCTATGCAATTATGGTCGCAGGCGCGGTGGGTGCGCTGTCTGAGATTTGGGGCGAATTGCAGCGCGCCGCTGGTGCGACCGAGCGGTTGGTAGAACTTGTCTACGCTGAGGACGCAGTCACCGATCCCGTCCGCCCTGTGTCTCCGACACATGGGGGCAAGGGCGATATCGTGTTTGACGGCGTGGGTTTTGCCTATCCGACCCGCTCAGAAACGGCGGCGCTCAAAGATGTGAGCTTCACCATTAAATCGGGTGAGACAGTGGCGCTTGTCGGGCCATCAGGCGCGGGTAAATCCACGATCTTCCAATTGCTGCAACGCTTCTATGATCCGCAAAAAGGCAAGATCACCCTTGATGGGGTCAATCTGCGCGATATGCGCCGTGAGGGGTTCCGCGCTGCTATGGCGCTGGTGCCACAAGACCCTGTGATTTTTGCGGCATCTGCGCGAGACAATATTCGCTTTGGCCGCCCTGATGCCACCGATGCCGAGGTTGAGGCCGCCGCCCGCGCCGCCGCAGCGCATGATTTTCTTGCCGCCCTACCCAAAGGCTACGACAGCTATGTAGGCGAGCGGGGGATCATGCTGTCAGGGGGGCAAAAACAGCGTATTGCCATTGCCCGCGCCATTTTGCGCGATGCACCCATCCTGCTGCTAGACGAAGCTACCAGTGCGCTTGACGCTGAAAGTGAACGTTTGGTGCAGCGCGCGGTCGCAGATCTGAGTGCCGAACGTACGACCTTGATTGTTGCGCATCGACTGGCAACTGTGAAAAAGGCCGACCGCATTTTGGTCTTTGATGCGGGGCAGATTGTCGCCGAAGGCAGCCATGATGCGCTTGTCGCGGAAGGTGGACTTTATGCACGTCTGGCGCGGTTGCAATTCACCGATGGAATCGCTGCTGAATAATCACAGCGTGCTTGCGAAAACGCGCTTTTCTCTTCATTCTCACGCAAAGCCTGCCGTGCGACAGCGTGCATCGTGACAGCAGGATCATTTGGGAGAATGATGGGGGGGCAAGGCCATGCTGCCTTTTGCGAATAATCGAGATGTGCGCAAAATTGAGACAGATCACCCGTGGCCTGCGGCCGCGCCTGCGCAAAGCATTTATGAATTGCTGACTGACGTTGCAGCGCGCCATCCCGCGCGCCCGGCGGTTACCTTTCAACTGTTTTCAGATCCTGACGCAAAAGCAGAGACATTGGACTGGCAAAGCCTCAGGGCGGAGGTGACTCAACTGGCCAATTTGTTCGCGCGGTTTGGCATTGGCCCTGAGGATGCGGTGGCCTTTGTGCTGCCCAATAGCACCGAAACAGTCTTGACCCTTCTGGCGGGGATGGTTGCGGGCGTTGTGGTGCCTATAAATCCGCTGCTTGAGCCTGATCAAATTGCGAGTATCCTGCGCGAAACGAAAGCGCGGCTTGTGGTCACTTTGGCGCCATTCCCCAAGACGGATCTTGCACAAAAGACCGCCGCCGCCGTGGCCATGGCCCCCGAAGTTGAGACCGTGTTGGAAGTTGATCTTCTGCGCTATCTGACGGGGATCAAGCGGGTGATCGTGCCCTTGTTGCGGCCCAAGGTAAAGATCACGCATCAGGCCCGCGTGTTGTCGTTGCGGGCGGAAATGGAGGGCGAGGATGCGGATCGCTTGCGCCTCGCAGATCAGGGGCAAGATCGCATTGCGGCCTGTTTTCATACAGGCGGCACAACAGGCATGCCCAAAGTGGCGCAGCACAGCTATTCGGGTGTGATTTATAATGGTTGGGTGGGTCACAGCCTGTTATTTACAGAAACTGATACGGTGCTCTGCCCGCTGCCGCTATTTCATGTTTTTGCAAGCCATGTGATCTTAATGGGTGGTTTGTGCTCGGGAGCCCATACGGTCTTTCCGACGCCGCAAGGGTATCGCGGGGCAGGGGTTTTTGATAATTTTTGGAAACTAGTTGAACGGTGGCAGGTCACATTCTTGATCACGGTGCCAACTGCGCTTGCGGTGTTGATGCAACGGCCTGTAGATGCGGATATCTCCTCTGTGAAAACCGCTTTTTCGGGATCAGCCCCCCTGCCATTGGAATTGTTTCGCCGGTTTGAGGGCGCAACGGGCGTCAGCCTTGTCGAAGGATATGGCCTGACCGAGGCTACTTGTCTTGTCTCCTGCAACCCAGTTGAAGGTGAGAAAAAGGTTGGGTCTGTTGGGATCCCCTTTCCGCATTGTAATGTGATCATCCTCAAAGATACGCCCGAAGGCCTCACAGAATGTGCCGTTGATGAGATCGGCGAGATTTGTGTAGCAAGTCCTGGCGTGACGGAGCAGGGTATTTACAAAGACGCTACAAAATCGGCGGCGCAAATGTACGAGGGCCAATATTTGCGCACGGGCGACTTGGGCCGGTTTGATGCGGACGGTTATCTCTGGATCACGGGCAGAGCGAAGGATTTGATTAATCGCGGTGGTCACAACATCGATCCTGCAATTATTGAGGAGGCTTTGGCCACTCATCCATTAGTGGCAATGGCAGCGGCAATTGGCCAGCCTGATCCAATCGCTGGCGAACTGCCCTGCGCCTATGTGGAATTGGTTGAAGGGGCAGATGTGACCGTGGATGCCTTAATGGAACATGCCCGCACCCATGTTACCGAACGTGCTGCAGCGCCCAAATATGTCGAAATTTTACCTGAGTTACCGAAAACTGCCGTAGGTAAAACCTTTAAGCCGGCTTTACGCAAACTCGCAATTGCGCGCGTATTAGACGCAAGCCTTGCTGAGGCGGGTTTTGCGGCCCGTGTTGTATCAGTGCGCGATGATGTAAAATTTGGTCTAATTGTTTGTTTGAATAGTAATATTGGTGAGGAGGAAGCAAAGCTATCGCAGGTTATGGATAGGTTTCCATTGAAGTGGGAGTATCGACCTTAGCCTCAACTAATCTCAGAATTATTGGCCAAATGATTATAAATTTTGTTTTTTAAAAATTACAGCATCTTGATCCCGTATACTTTCGATGCAGTGCCGCTAAACAATGACTGTCTCTCCTCGTTTGAATAGTCATTGGTAGCGGTGTCGAACCCTGAAAAAATAGTGTTGAAATCTCCGCACAAGCTGTCCACCGGGAAGTTTGACGCAAACATAGATCTGTCAGGCGAGAAAATATCAATTGCCCTTCTGATGATGTCGCGATTGTCAGCTAGGGACCAAGGCTTTCCTGGAACACCTAATCCTGAAATTTTGATAAATGTTTGGGGAATTTGTGCAAAATCTTTTAGCGCTTCGTACCATCCAGCCAAACCCTCGGCGGATCTATCAGAAGGAAGTCCAGTGTGATTGAGTATAATTGGCACTTCTGGAGCCATATCTGCCATCGATTTTACTTCATACAAGTGCCACCACGGGGTCTGTAAATCGAACATCAGTTTTGATTTTGCTAAGGCTTTGTAACCGGCTTTGAAATATGGGTCTGTCATACCGCCCGGTGGTCCTCCTGGAGATGCATTGAACCGTGGTTTATGGCGTACGGATTTGACAATTGGTAGATTGGCTAAAGTAGAAAGAACCTCATCTAAATCGTTTTTGTTTAACCATGCTTGAGCGACATGCGCGGCTGGTTTTCCTGTACTATCTGCAACTTTTTGCATCCAAATTGCTTCACCAGTTGGGTCCGTGGGATCCCATTCTCCCTCCATTGTTACATTTGCAACAATCTCCCAATCTGCTGATACTAAATCGTATTCTTCATGCATAAACCTTGTGCGGATACTGGAGTAATCACCATATCTAAAAGGGATTTGGGGCTCGTCGCGGAGCCAAGGATGGTAATTTAAGTCTGGATCCCAAAAGTGATGATGAGCGTCGATGATTTTCATATTTCGCTCCCGATAAAGATAAATCAGCAGAAAGTTGGGTTATTGTAGATAATTAAATTACGGCATTAACGTGTCTTGTGCGCAGTAATAAACGAAAAGCTTGAAGCGTCGCGCTGACAGAGGCGACGCCTTGACCCGCAATATCAAAAGCAGTGCCGTGCGCAGGGGTGACGATTGGTATTGGTAAACCGCCTGCAACGGTTACTCCACGCTCAAACCCCATCAATTTCATCGCGATTTGCCCTTGGTCGTGATACATTGTAACTACAGCATCCACTTCGCGGTTCTGCGCTTTTAAAAACACAGTGTCAGAGGGCCAAGGCCCAGTGACTTTCATCTGACTTTGTTGGTAATTCTGAATTACTGGCCCAATTACATCAATCTCTTCGCGCCCAAATTTTCCGTTGTCTCCGGCATGGGGATTGAGTGCTGCAACCGCTATGTGAGGGTATTCAATTCCGAAGCGTTTGAGAGTTACAGCGGCTAAATCAATTGCTCGGCTGATTGATAACTCATTTATATTGCGGGCCACTTCGCCCAAGCTTATGTGGCTGGTGACCCTGGTGGTCATGATGTCGTCCAGGACATTTATTTCAGAGTGATGGCCAGAAAACCCTATATACTTGGCAATAAATTGATGCTCGTCCTGTTCTTCCATGCCTGCGAGTGTCAACGCTGCCTTATTAAAAGGTGCGAATAAAATACCATCGATAAGACCACTTTTAGCAAGATCTAAGGCGCTTTCCAGGTTGCGTAATGAAGATCTTCCGCTTGCCAAACAAATATTGGCCACTTCAATTTCTTCAGGTTCACAGGTCTGTAAATTGAGGTGTGCAACTCCTTCAAAACTGGAAATTTCTGAACGGGGTATTGTATTTAAATCTACATCTTTTCTGGCCTGCTTCGCGCCTTGTTTCCAAACATGAGCATCACCTACAAGAAGGATATTCGCCGCTTCTTTTACATCTGTTTCTTGCAATAATTTCGCGATAAGCTCAGGCCCAATACCGGATGGATCTCCTGGAATAATAGCAATTCTTGGTTTCATTGGATGCTTCACTTTCAAAAGTCCTCTATCATATCCGTAGAGTTTAAAACCGTGTTGGAGAAATCATTGATCATGGACATTTGGGGGCTCGAACTAGATGACAGATATTACCTGCATTAGCTCATTCCCCAGTCCAATTAGGGCGTCTTTTCGCCTTAAAAGCTTGAACGCCTTCTTGAAAATCTGAACTCCCATAACAAAGCTCGATCAAGTCCTCGCCGCTAGGTAAATTTGCAGTCCTTAAACGTTGAAGTGCTTTTTTACTTGCCGTGATGGTGAGGGGCGCCATGGAGCATAGCTTTTCAATCAATTCATCGCTGGCAGTGTCCACCTCCTGGGGGGGGACTACGCGGGCTAGAAACCCAGTTCCGGCAAGCTCTTCGGCGGTCATTAGTTCTGCTAAAAACAACATTCGTTTTGAAGCGGGTTCGCCAATAAGACTGACCATATTGGCATAGTTGCGCATAGAGAGGCAGTTTCCCAGTGTTCTAGATATCGGAGCACCAAACCGAGCGCCTGTAGCAGCCAGTCTCAAGTCGCATGATGCTGCAATATTTAGGCCACCACCAATCGCTAGGTCGTCAATCACTGCCAGAGTAGGTGCCGGAAGCGACACGAATTCATTGAGTATTCGGTCCATTTTTTTTTCATACTCAACGCCATGCTCACTGCGATCAAAATCGGAGAATTGATGTATGTCCGTACCTGCGACGAAGGCTTTACCACCCACACCACGTAAAACTATCGCTCTTAGCTTTGACATTGTTTGTAGACGAAGACTTATTTTTTCGAAGTCATTGTACATCTTCCAAGTCATCGAATTCATTGCTTCCGGTCGATCAAACCAAATTCTAGCAACAGATCCCTCGACTTGCATATGTACCGCACCGCTACTCACTCAAAAGCTCCTTCTGCGCGTAATTTGTTAGTATCCAATCCTAGTTCAATTGCTAGTTCATGAGTATGCTCCCCCAGTAGAGGCGGAGGTAAACGTACTTGTTGTGGGGTGTCTTGCAACTTTACCGGGAAGCCCAAAGATTTTATTGGCCCTTCTACGGGGTGATTGATTTCCAGAACCATGTTGCGTTCCAAAGTATGATCAGCACTTAAAACTTGCTCAAAGTCGTTAATTGGGCCTGCTGGAACACCGTAGTTTAAAAACTTTGCAACCCAAAACCCCACGTTTTGTTCGATGAAAATAGGTTTGAGTTCGGCTTCCAGTTGGCTGCGGTTAGCGACGCGATCCATGTTAGTCATAAACCGTGGGTCTTCTTTTATTTCTGGGCGGTTAATCACATCACAAAATAATTCCCATAATTTTTGGTTTGCAGCGCCCACAACAAACATACCATCGCTTGCCATGAATGCTTGGTAGGGTGCGCTCATACGATTTGCTGTACCGAGTGGTTGGGGCGACCTGCCTGTGGCCCAAAATTCGGTGGTTTCCCAGATCGATAGAGATAGCGCTGCCTCAAAAAGAGAAGCGTCAATATATTGACCTGTACCAGATTTTGTGCGGCCAATTACTGCGCTTAGAATGCCATAAACGCAGAATAAGCCTGCTCCCAAATCGCCAACAGAAACGCCAGACTTTACTGGTCCCATATCGGGGTGCCCCATGGCGCTCATAACGCCAGACATAGCTTGTGCCATAAGGTCGAAACCTGGACGCTGAGACCAAGGCCCAGTCTGTCCAAAACCAGATATGCTTGCATAAATCAGTTTAGGGTTAATTTGTTTGAGAGATTGATAGTCTATGCCCAGCCTCTTTGTGACACCTGGTCGATAGTTTTCAACCAGCACGTCGGCTGTTTTAACGAGCTCTATGAACATGGTCATGCCTCCAGAGCTCTTTAGATTTAAGACAACTGATTTTTTATTCCGGTTCAACGCAAAAAAACCGGGACTGTCATTTCCTTTCATCCGAAAGCCCATTGCCGCTCGGGTTTGATCACCTTTTGGCGGCTCAACTTTTATGACATCTGCCCCCATATCTCCAAGCATCATGCAACAGAATGGCCCAGCCATCACCTGTGTCAGGTCAATTATTCTCAATCCTGTTAGTGGTAAGTTTGAAGTGCTTATTTGGCTGGGCATATCTCTATCAGTTCTTTGAGGTCGCAATTTGTTTGCAATATGAGAGACTATAAATTGGCTGAATCCAAGATTCTTATCCTGAAAGCTAAGCAAATTTGGTTAGATTAAGCTATGATTTATCGAGCTCGTGTTCGCTTTTCGAATGTCCGTAAAGTGTCATTTTCAATAAAACTGGAGCTATTATGAAAGACCATTCGAAATTACCTCAAATTGGATTTGTCGGGCTTGGGATTATGGGCGCCCCGATGGTGCGGCGCCTTCTGTTGCGTGGCTTTAAAGTAACTGTATGGAACTTAGAGCCGGAACGGGCTTTAGAGGTATTGCCGCATGGAGCAATTTGGGCAGACACTCCAGCAAAAGTGCGCGAGTGCAGTGATATCCTTGCAATGTGCGTTCTTAACACTGAAGCAGTTGAAAACTGTTGCTTTGGTCCTACCGGCTTTGCCAACTCAGATGGTGGCGCCGACCTGATTATTGATTTTTCAACTGTGCCACGCGAAGACACTGTGCGAATTGCTGGTAGAATGGCTGAACACGGAGTTGCTTGGATTGACGCGCCCGTATCAGGAGGTCCTGATCCAGCAGAGACAGGAACTTTAACGGCGATGCTAGGCGGTGTGCAGGCCGATTTTGAAAGAGTAATTCCGATACTTGATGCTCTAACAAAGACCTCAACTTTATTGGGTCCATTGGGTGCTGGTCAAATTGCTAAAACTTTAAATCAGGCGATTGTTGGAACGAATTATGTCCTGATGGCAGAGGTTTTGACATTGGCGCGATCAGCGCAGATTGATCCCGAGCTTTTGCCAGAAGCATTAGCGGGTGGAATGGCGGATTCTCAAATTTTGCAACGGATTTACAAGCAGATGGTTTCTGAAGATTTTGATCCCCCTAAAGCTTACGCAAGGCAGTTAGCTAAAGACATGACCGCTCTTGCTGCCTTTATGCAGGCTATTAATGGCGGGCTACCGCTTATTGATAGATCTATAGAAATCTACACATCCTACGCGAATGACGGGAACGACTTTTCCGACTCTGCTGCTATCAGTGATTACTATTTAAAAAAATATACATAATATGAAACAATTACTAGTTTTTGAATCACCCTGATCATCTGGTCATTCTGTCAATCGCGTACAACGTGTGCACTTTTGCAAGCTCAGAGCCAATTGGATTACACACATCAACTTGGGCGTTTGTTGTATTAATGATTATATGATTTTGATGGTGCTGCAGGGGAGGATTGAACTCCCGACCTCTCCCTTACCAAGGGAGTGCTCTACCACTGAGCTACTGCAGCGCACGTGTGGCGCGTGGATTAGACGCAATCGCAGACCCATGCAAGACCAAAGCAAACGAAAATTTGCACCAAGGCCTAATTCCTTTTGGTGGGTGCGGATGCACATGGGCAATTTTTGCCAATTTCGATTTGCATCGCGCTAGACGCGAATTGTCCGCTTCGTTATGAGAGGCGGCATGAAGCAACCATCAAACCCGCAGAAAAGATCAAATTCTGGTCAAAGAAGCGCGCAAGACATTCGCACGGAGCGGTTGAAAGCAGCGCTTAAGGCCAATTTGGCCCGCCGCAAGGCGCAGGCCCGTAAAAGACATGCGGAAGATGGCGAAAATGGCGCGGGCCCGTCATCTTGACGCGGCCTGAGCAGAGCAAAAGAGGCAGCACCCGTGGACAGTATCATCGTTAAAGGAAATGGCCCGCTTTCGGGCGAGGTTCCCATCGCGGGCGCGAAGAACACCTGCCTAAAGCTGATGTGTGCGGCCCTCTTATCGGATGAACCTTTGACGCTGACCAATGTGCCGCGCCTGTCTGATGTGGCGACACTGGGCAGCTTGTTGGAAAGCTTGGGCTGCGAAGTGGCCCGTTTGGCCGATGGCCGCGCGATGATGATCTCGTCTGCCGATGTGACCAATCTGACTGCGCATTACGACATCGTGCGCAAGCTGCGCGCTTCTTTCAACGTGCTTGGGCCCTTAGTGGGCCGATTTGGTGAGGCAGTTGTCTCGCTTCCGGGCGGTTGTGCAATTGGTGCGCGCAAAGTGGATTTGCATTTGACCGCGCTTGAGGCTTTGGGGGCCAAAATTGATCTGCGCGAAGGCTATGTTCACGCAACGGCAAAAAATGGCCTCAAAGGGGCTGAGATCAGCTTTCCTTTTGTTTCCGTGGGTGCAACGGAAAATGCGCTTTGCGCGGCGGTTTTGGCTAAAGGCACCACCATTCTACGCAATGCCGCGCGCGAGCCCGATACCGTGGCGCTGGCGCATTGTTTGCAAGGCATGGGCGCAGATATCGAAGGTGCAGGCACAGACACCATCGTTATTCGTGGCGTGGATCGTTTGCATGCGACAACGCATCGTGTCATCGCAGATCGTATTGAACTGGGCACCTATATGATTGCCCCCGCGATTGCAGGCGGCAGCGTAGAATTGATCGGCGGCAGCCGTGCTATTGTGGCGGCCTTGGCCGATAAGTTGGAAGAGGCGGGGGTCGAGATTGTTAAAACCGATCGCGGCTTGCGCGTCAGCCACAAAACGGGCCGCGTGCGGGCCGTGGATGTGACCACCGCCCCATTCCCAGGGTTCCCAACTGATTTGCAGGCACAGATGATGGCGCTGATGTGCACCGCTGACGGGGTTGCCACATTGGAAGAGACCATCTTTGAGAACCGCTTTATGCATGCGCCCGAATTGATCCGCATGGGGGCCAAAATTGATGTGCATGGCGGAACAGCTAAGGTGACCGGCGTTGTACAATTGCGCGGCGCGCCTGTGATGGCCACGGATTTGCGCGCCTCGGTCAGTTTGATCCTCGCGGGGCTTGCAGCCGAAGGGGAAACCCGTGTGAACCGCGTCTATCACCTTGATCGCGGGTATGAGCGGGTTGAAGAAAAACTCAGCGGCCTTGGCGCACATATTGAACGGGTGGCAGACCATGGTTGACGCCCGATTTGAGGATGGTTTCGAAGCGCCTTTGGCGCTTGCCGCCGCAGATGCGGAGGATGTGAAAATCCTGTCTGCGCTTGCGCAAGATGCCGTCCTTACTGTGGCTGATATCAAATACACGCGCGCCAAACGTCAGGTGGTTCTGCTGCTCAATCGCTTTCGTTGGGAAAATGGGGCGCGCATCAGCCCACCTGAGCGGGTGCGCAGCTTGCTGATTGTGGATGATGTGCTGAGCATGGCTGCGCAAGGCATCAGCCCGAAGGCGCGCGATGTGGTTTTATCATTGCTTTCGGTCGAGTGGCAGGCGGGCGAAGATGGTATGGGGCGCCTCACCCTGACCTTTGCAGGCGATGGGGCCTTGGCGCTTGAGGTCGAGGCAATCAATCTTGCTCTGCGCGATGTGACCAGGCCCTATCAGGCCCCTTCAGGAAAAACCCCCTCGCACCCGTGACGCTTTCGCGTCTTGAGCGCGAGGCCAACACAAGGTAAGCCCCTCCTATTCTGACGGAGACGGGTATGCCTATTTTTCTGAACACGGATACGGCGGATTTTGAGGCGGCGTTTGAAGCACTTCTCGGGATGAAGCGCGAGGATAGCCCTGATGTAGATGCGGTGGTTGCCGATATCATTGCGCAGGTGCGCCGTGATGGCGATGCAGCCTTGATTGCCTTTGGCGAGAAATTTGATCGTGTCCGTCTGACGCCCGAGCAGTTGATCTTTTCCGAGGCCGAGATTGATGCGGCCATTGCCACTGTGCCCGCCGCCGAGCGCGCAGCACTTGAATTGGCCGCCACGCGCATACGCGCCTACCATGCCCGCCAACTGCCCGAAGATGCTGCGTGGCAGGACGTACTTGGTGCCAAACTTGGGTGGCGATGGAGCCCTGTCTCACGCGCGGGTCTTTATGTGCCAGGCGGGCTGGCCAGTTATCCCTCATCCGTTTTGATGAATGCCATCCCCGCTGCCGTGGCAGGGGTTGGTCATTTGTCGATGGTGGTGCCCACGCCCGATGGCAAGGTGAACCCCCTTGTTCTCTTGGCGGCGCGTCTTGCGGGGGTGCATCGCATTTACCGCATGGGTGGTGCGCAGGCGATTGCAGCCTTGGCTTATGGCACTGAAACCGTGCTGCCCGTGGATAAGATCACAGGGCCCGGCAATGCCTATGTCGCCGCCGCAAAACGGCGGGTCTTTGGCAAGGTCGGCATTGACATGATCGCAGGCCCGTCTGAGATTTTGGTGATCGCAGATCGTGACAATGACCCCGATTGGATCGCACTGGATCTTCTGTCGCAAGCGGAACATGACGAAAGCGCGCAATCCATTTTGATCACCGATCATGCAGAATTTGGCCGCGCTGTTGCCGGGGCTGTAGAGAAACGCCTCGAAACCCTAGAGCGGCGAGCCATCGCAGGGGCCAGTTGGCGTGATTTTGGCGCTATCATTGTTGTGCGTGATTTGGATGAAGCAGCCGCGCTCTCCAACCGCATTGCGCCTGAACATCTCGAGCTTTGCGTGGCTGAGGCCGAAACCTATGCCGATAAGATCACCCATGCCGGCGCTATTTTCGTGGGGGCGTGGACGCCCGAAGCGATTGGCGATTACATTGGGGGGCCAAACCATGTGCTGCCGACCGCGCGCTCTGCGCGGTTCTCTAGCGGGCTATCGGTGCTTGATTTCATGAAACGCTCCACCATGGCGCAAATGACACCCGCAGCATTGCGGGCCATTGGCCCTGCGGCGGCAACATTGGCGAAATCAGAAAGCCTTGAGGCGCATGGCCTATCCGTTTTGGCGCGGCTTGCGCGGATCAATCAGGGGGATGGTGAATGACAATGCACATTACCGATATTCAGATTGACACCTCGAATATGCCTGCACCAACCCCTGAGATCGAACAGGAACGGCGCGTAGCGATTTTTGATCTGCTCGAAGAAAACAGTTTTGTTTTGCCTGCGCGGGATGGGCGCACACCGCCCGATGGGCCCTATCATTTGGCTTTGGCCATTCGTGACAAACGTCTGGTTTTTTCTGTTGCCACCCAAGAGACGGAACTGGCCGCCGAATTCCACCTTTCACTCTCGCCATTCCGTCAGGTGGTCAAAGATTACTGGCAGATTTGTGAGAGCTATTATTCTGCCGTGAAAAAGCTTCCTGCAGCCCAAATTGAGGCGATTGATATGGCGCGGCGCGGCATTCACAATGAGGGTGCGCGTGTTTTGCAAGAACGGCTTGAAGGCAAAGCCGAGATTGATACCGATACCGCGCGCCGCCTCTTTACCCTGATCTGCGTGCTGCATTTCGGGACTTGATCTGGTGGGCAAAGAATTTCCATCTTCGGTTCTGTTTTGTTGCGATCATAACGCAACCCGCTCACCCATGGCGGAAGGGCTGATGAAGAAATATTACGGCCACCGCGCCTATGTTCAGTCTGCGGGTGTGCATCATGAATTGGAGATAGATGGCTTTGCCGTTTCTGTTTCCGCTGAGATCGGTGTCGCCCTTGAACGTCATCGCGTGCGCTCTTTCGATGAAATGGCGGAATGGGGGGATGATCTCTCGGGGTTCGATCTGATCGTGGCGCTTTCGCCCGCCAGTCAACGCCGCGCGCTGGATCTGACGCGTCATGCGCATCTCGATATTGAATATTGGCCCATCATTGACCCAACAGGGTTGGGCGAAACGCGCGAGGCGAAATTGGATGCCTATCGCCAAGCCCGTGATCAAATCAAAAAACGCATTCTAGATCGTTTTGGCCCCCCAGATGCGGGGCTAGAACAGGAGGGGGACTAATGGATCTGATCCATCGGTATTACGCCGCGTTTAATGCGGGCGATCTGGAGGCCATGCTTGATTGCCTCAGCGAAGATGTGGCGCATCATGTCAATGAGGGGCAGGTGCGCATGGGCAAAGCGGCCTTTGCCGAATTTTGCGCCCATATGAACCGCTGCTATAAAGAACATCTCACCGATATCGTGGTGATGCAGAATGAGGCAGGCAATCGCGTTGCCGCCGAATTTATCGTAAATGGCACCTATCTGGCCACGGATGCAGGATTGCCCGAAGCGCGCGGACAGACATATGTCCTGCCCGCTGGCAGTTTCTTTTCCGTTGAGGACGGTAAGATCACCCGTGTTGTGACCTATTACAACCTTGCTGATTGGATCGCTCAGGTTTCGGCATGAGCCTTGCCTATCGCATCTATCGCGGGGCTGAGATCTCGGCAATTGTTCCCGATCTGGCACGGCTGCGCATCACGGTCTTTCGTGACTGGCCCTATCTCTATGAGGGGGATTTGGCCTATGAGACGGGTTATCTCGCCCGCTATGCACAATGCGGGGCAATAGTGGTTGCCGCCTATGATGGCGCGCAGATGGTTGGCGCGGCCACGGGGATGCCTTTGCTTCAGCATGATGATGATTTCTCTGGTGCTTTGGCGGCCTGCGATATCGCCGCCGAAGGTGTGTTCTACTGCGCAGAGTCTGTTCTGATGCAAGACCATCGCGGGCAGGGGGCAGGGCATATGTTTTTCGATGCGCGCGAGGCAGAGGCCCGCGCGCAGGGAAAAACATATAGCGCCTTTTGCGCTGTGGTGCGCCCTGCGGCTCATCCGATGGCCCCAAAGGACTATCGCCCGCTTAATGAATTCTGGAAAATGCGGGGCTATCAAAAATTGGATGGCGTCTTTGCAGAATTTTCATGGCTCGATATCGGAGATTCCGAAAAAACCCAAAAGCGCCTGCAATTTTGGATCAAACAGCTATGAAATGTGCCGCCGCTGCCTATCCGCTCGATCCCTTGACCCGTTTCGCTGATTTTGACGCGAAGATCACCGCATGGGTCGCTGAGGCCGCGGATGGCGGCGCAGAGATTGCGATTTTTCCTGAATATGGCGCGATGGAATTGGCCCATCTTGCAGGGCCATCGGTTGCGGCAGATCTTGAAGGCAGCCTGCGCGCCGTCAGTGATATTTGGCCTGAGGCGGATGCCCTCTTTGCGCGGCTTGCGGTGCAGCATGGCCTTGCCCTATTGGCACCATCTGCGCCGATTTTTGACCAAGATTATGCGCTGCGGCCCGTCAATCGCGCCTGCATTTATGGGGCGCAGGGGCGGATTGGGCATCAAGACAAGCAGATTATGACCCGCTTTGAACGCGAGATTTGGCATGTGCAATCGGGCGGGCCTTTGCAGGTCTTTGACCTTGGCGATCTGCGGGTGGGTGTGTTGATCTGCTATGATGCGGAGTTTCCGCTTTTGGCGCGCGCCTTGGTCGAGGCGGGGGTTGATTTGCTTCTGGTGCCATCCTGCACGGATAGTGGCGCAGGTTATTGGCGTGTTCGGGTGGGGGCAATGGCCCGCGCGCTAGAGGGACAATGCGCAGTTTTACAATCACCCACAGTCGGACAGGCGGCATGGTCGCCCGCAGTGGATGAAAACCATGGCGCAGCGGCGATCTACGGCCCGGCTGAAGCGGGCTTTTGTGACAATGGCGTGTTTGCTGAAGGCGCAATGAACAAGCCAGGATGGGTGATGGCCGATATTGACCTTGGTCGGCTACGAGATCTGCGCCAAAACGGCACGGTTTTAACCCGCCGCGATTGGCCCGAGAGCGCCGCGCGCACAGCGCTTGTGCCGCAGGTGAAAGATTTGCCTTGAAAATCCGCTCCTTTGGGCGCATTTACCGCGGCGAAGCTGCCATTTGGGGCAATGAGAAAGCTAAGGAGAGACCATGGCCAAGGAAGAGATGCTCGAATTCCCCGGTGTCGTGAAGGAACTCCTGCCAAATGCGACATTCAGGGTCGAGCTAGAAAACGGCCATGAGATCATCGCACATACGGCAGGCAAGATGCGCAAAAACCGCATCCGCGTTCTGGCAGGCGACAAGGTGCAGGTTGAGATGACCCCCTATGACCTGACCAAGGGCCGTATCAATTACCGCTTTAAGTGATTTGTTTTGCGCCTGATTTTGGGATCAGCAAGCCCGCGCAGGCGGGAGTTACTGGCGGTGTTGGGGATCTCACCTGACGACATCGCCCCGCCTGAAATTGATGAAGCCCCGCAAAAGGGGGAACATCCGCGCGCCTATGTCACCCGTATCGCGCGCGAAAAGGTTGCCGCTGTATCATCTGCGCCCGAGGATGTCGTTCTATGCGCAGATACGACCGTCTTTATGGGGCGGCGGATCTTGGGCAAGCCTGCGGATGCGGTGGAGGCAGAGGCGTTTTTGCGCCTTTTGTCGGGCCGCCGTCATCGCGTCATCACGGCCTTGGCTGCCCGTAAAGGCGCGCGCGTGATCGAGCGCGCAGTTGAAAGCCGTGTGAAGATGAAATCCCTCAGCGATGCGGAAATCGCGGCTTATCTGGCGACAGACGATTGGCGCGGCAAGGCAGGCGGTTATGCCATTCAAGGCCCTGCTGGTGCGTTTATTCCGTGGATTTCAGGCAGCTATCCCGCCATTATGGGCCTTCCTTTGGCCGAAACAGCCAGTGCCTTGGCGGCCTTGGGCTATCCCGTTTGGAGGCAAGAATGAAGGGCTGCGTCATTGCATTGGATGAGGTTGCAGGGCGCAAGGCGGCAGCATTGCTCGTTGATGGCCGCCTGCAGGATATCCGTATTGATCCCCCTGAAAATGACCCAAGCCCCGAGATCGGCGAGATTTACCGTGCCAAGGTGGCCCGTGCCATGGGCGGGCAGGGCGGCGTTATGGTTACCCTTCCCGATGGGCAATCGGGATTTTTGCGCGGGGTCAAAGGCCTTGAGCAAGGGGCAAGCGTGATTGTTCAGGTCATGGGCTATGCCGAAGGCAATAAGGCCGCGCCTGTGACGACAAGGCTGTTGTTCAAAAGCCGCTACGCCATTGTCACGCCCGCGGCGGCAGGATTTAACATCGCCCGCTCGATCCGTGACGAGGAAGACCGCGATCACCTTTTGGAACTGGCGCATGAGGCGATGGAGGGCGCGCCTGAGGATTTTGGCGTGATCATTCGCTCAGCAAGCGCTGAGGCGGCGGATGAAGATATAGTTGAGGATGTCAGCGCCATGCGCGCCTTGGCCGAGGCCGTGGTGGCCGATGTGACTGGCACCCCCGAATTGCTGGTTGCAGCCCCCACATCTCATGAGGTGGCGTGGCGCGATTGGACAAGCCCGATGCCTGATGAAGTGGTGGAAAGCCCTGCCGCCTTCGCCGATCTCGGCGTGGAGGAGGCGGTTGATGCCCTCCTCTCCCCGCGGGTGGAGTTGGGTGGTGGGGCGTGGGCCATGTTTGAACCTACCTCTGCCCTCGTGGCGATTGATGTGAACACTGGCGGGGATTTATCCCTTGCAGCAGGGCTTAAGGCCAATTTGGCTTTGGTGCGTGATTTGCCGCGTCAATTGCGTCTGCGTGGGTTGTCGGGGCAGATTACAATGGATTTGGCCCCAATGCCGAAAAAAGACCGCCGTTTATTCGAGGATAAATTGCGCAGTGCCTTGCGCTCTGACGCGACCGACACGGTGCTTGCGGGATGGACACCGCTTGGCCATTTTGAACTGCAGCGCAAGCGCGACCGCGCGCCTTTGCACGAGATATGGCCGTCATGAGTTGCCCGATTTGTCAAAAGGAAACAGTCGCGGCCTATCGCCCTTTTTGCTCGCGCCGCTGCGCGGATGTGGATCTGGCGCGATGGTTGAACGGATCATATGCCGTGCCGTCCAACGACCCCGAAGATATCGAAGAAGCCCTTGATCAAGCAGCCCGCGCCAAAGCATTTGGTCGCAACGGCGATGGCGAGGATGATGCAGGGCCGCTGCAATAGAAAAAACGCGATAATTTTGCGCAAACCCTATGGACAGCCCCCCACGAAGGCCCTAGAACGCCCCCACCTTGATGGTGTTCCACCATCTCCCGTGCCCGGGTAGCTCAGGGGTAGAGCAGTGGATTGAAAATCCTCGTGTCGGTGGTTCGATTCCGCCCCCGGGCACCACTTCAACTTGACGTAACTTTGTAACGATCTCTTCGGGCTTTGGTCGTTTGTTTGCCATTCATGGTCCTCCGTTTCCTAAACATAGCGGTGGACCGGTTCAGTGGGGGAGGCTCACTAAGTTGTTAATGAGATGATGGCTGTATTTTAGTCCTGCGCTCTAGCATTTATTATATTTTCACCGGCGCTGGGTCGTTCAATCAGGCATACAAATTTCTTTGCGAAAGAACGCTAATACAGTACGTAATGACAGCCCAACGATGAGCAAGAAAAGAAGAAATATACCGGCTCTCCCTAGTAGTAGGTGAAGCTGACTATTCAGTGCTGTTCCATAGATCATGGTTGCCGAAACAAGCGCCGCAAAGGGAAAGCTCAAGGCCCACCAAGATAAAGAGAATGCAAGCTGAATAAGTAGCCTGGCCTGAGTAAGAGTTAACGCCAAGAACGCAAGGCTAGCTCCATACATTGCATGCGCCATGCTATCAACGTTTCCACCATTAAACTTTATCCAAGCCAGAAAAGTGACGGCAGGGGGGGCGACTAGAATTGCTAGCGTGGGAACCATCCGTTCTGGAAGTGGATCATGAAAGATTAAGCGATTAAATACTAATGTTAGTAATAATATCCAAAATATCACTCCTGCTGAAAAAAATATCCACGAAATTTGTATGAATCCCAAATCGACGCCGCCCACTGCAGCAATGATGTTTCCTACCGTCGGGATAAACCAAGCAGGAGAAATATGTATGGTTTCGTAAGGACGAGTGCCGATCCAATTTGCCAGTACTGAAAGAGCTAAGAGCGTTTGAGCGGCTATGCCCACTAGCCATAAGATCGTCGCGATTTCGATTGAGAATGTCTTAAAAAGCATTGAAAGTAAGAGGATAGAGATAGAAATAGCTGGAAAAAAAGAAATTTTTATTGGGTGCTGCCATTCATGGATTACCGAATTTCGGCATACTATAATTTTCATTATATAAATTAGCAGGATAAGTAAAAACAGACACGTAGTAATTAGTAGTGTGATCTTACTTAAGTAGACCTCGCCTGCTATCTGAAGAGCGAGGGTCAAACCTGAATATCCCATAATTACCGTAAATAGTAAAACTGGAAAGTTTTCTAGCCAGCCGGTCTTTTTTTCTTCGTTATTCATTCGAGTGGTCACTGGTTCTTGGGCGTGCAGAGAATACGCGGAAAGTTTCGAAAACAATGTTCAGGCGTTAAGGCACGTATTGTTTGAAATGCCTCTATTCGAAATATTTATAATTTATTTTTTATAGCATTTATGCAAACCTTCTAGAGCATCTTACTTGAGATTTAATTTATATACTTAAAGGAGAGTTTGGGCTGTCAAGAAATTCTACTGTGGTGAAGCTTAAAACGTTTTCACCGATATTTTCGAGATCATGTGTCATTGACTCGCCAAACTTAAATTTATGGTGTTGTGTTTGGCCCACTGTGTATTCCATTTCAACCAGGCGACCGTCTGAGTAACGAGATCTAGCTTTGCCGCTGCTCGTAGCAGTCCAGAAGTAGTCTAGTACATGGGTATGAAACTCTAACCTTTGGCCGGGATGGAGCGATATCAACCAAATTCTAACTCGATCAGTAGTACTGACGAGTTCAGATCCTACTCGGCCATTTTTACCCGCGTTGCGGTCCAGTTCCTGTTTCAGATCGGCTGTCCAGCTGGACCAAATGTTGGCGTCAGTATTATTTTCTTGGTCAAAATTGTCAGACATTCTTGAGATACCATTGTTACTAAATTATCGTGCGATAAAGTTAGCATAGTTATCATAATTGGGAAACATTCAGTCGAATGCGCGGTCACATTGCTGTATCTGGCGGATCTATAGGTGGTTTGTTTGCTGCACTGGCTTTGGCCGAAGCTGGATGGCGGGTTACCGTTTTCGAAAAAGTTAGAAGCGCCCTTTCAGGCAGAGGGGCTGGCATTGTCACGCACGAGCCGTTGCTGAAAGCTCTTGGATCTATTGGGGTATCATTGCAAGATATAGGCGTGGAGGTACGCTCTCGTCGGGTCTTCGATAAGTTTGGTAAGATTGTCTCAGAGCGCGAGTTTCCACAACTAGTTACAAGTTGGGATATGATCTATTCGTTGCTTCACGCACGGCTGCCGCGTGAGCTCTATTTCACCGACACAAGCGTCTTAAACTGGGAGAACGTAGCAGGCAAAGTCAACGTCCATTTGTCTGATGGCTCGGTTCAACAGTTTGATGCACTGATTGGTGCGGACGGCTATAGATCAGCGGTTAGGTCCAAATTTGTTGAGCGCCCAGCGCCAGCTTATTCTGGCTATGTTGTTTGGCGAGCCGTTGTAGACGAAACGTTAATCGAGCCCAATCTTCGAGATGCTTTTTTTGACGATTTTTCCTTTTTTATACCCAACAGAGGCCAGGTGATTGGATATCCAATACCAGGGTTCCACAATGAGACGAATAAAGGATCGAGAAGATATAATATTGTTTGGTATAAGCCCACATCCCACGATGAGCTTGTCGATTTACTGACGGATGAAAGTGGCAAAGTCCATGAGATTTCAATACCGCCGCCTTTGGTTCGTCGTGAAGTTGTAGATTGCGCATTGATGGCAGCAGAGGTGGACTTGCCTTGGATGTTTTCTGAAGCATTCAAATGCGCGGCTAGTCCCTTTCTCGCGCCGATTTATGATTATGTCTCTCCACGCTTTTGTTGCGGCAATGTTTGCTTATTAGGCGATGCTGCCGCATTAATTCGTCCGCACGTCGGAATGGGTGTAACAAAAGCGGCAGAAGACGCGCTTTGTCTTTCGAGTTGTCTGCGCGCCAACCGAACCATTGAAGAGGCGTTTGAGGCCTATGACGCTGCAAGGCGTCCAATTGCGTTGATGATAAATGCCCGGTCTCAGCGTTTGGGAAGTTTTGTGCAAGGCGAAGATCCAAAAGGAAACCTGGATGGAGCCTCTCACCCTTTTGAAGATGAAATTGTCCGCTTGACAGCTACAGCTGATTTTTAGCGTCAATAGTTTTTATTTAGCACGTAGCTCTTCGTAGGACGTCGCAACTACCGTTTTGTAAGCCTCACGAGAAGCTAGTTTGCCGTGCCATTTTGTGAGGTTCGGTCGGTTTTGGTGTAGATCGATGATCTCTAAACACCTTTCCATGGTTACGCCGGCTGCAATATCGGCAATCGTGAATGTATTTGTTGCCAACCACCTGCTTTTCCTTAGCTGTTCGTCTATTATGTCCAAAGCGGCGCCTAAATTATTTGTATGCAGAGCTATTAACTCTTGCGAGCGGTCACTTGGACGGGTGCGAACCAATTGCCAGAACAAGCCGACAAATGGTGGAAAGAAGCAGGTTGCTGTGAAGTCCAGCCATTGATCAACGAAAGGTTGATCAATTTCCTTTATGGAAAGGTGTCCTCCATGTTTGCGAGATAAATATCGCAATATGGCATGGCTCTCCCAGAGAGTGATATTATCGTCCTGAAAAACAGGGATTTTGCCAACTGGGTTAAGTGATTTAAATTCTTCCGAGGTGGTGCCTCCGTAAGGTCCTCCCACTATAACGTGGCGAAATTGTAAGTTGAGCTCTGCTAATGCCCACATAACTTTCTGAACATTAGCAGAGCTTCCTCTTCCCCAGAGCGTTATCATTTTATAGCCTGAGGGTTGATCGGCGAGCCTGCGGCTCCAGGAATATGAAGTGGAGGTGCGCTGAAAAAGAATTCATACACGCCATCTTCGGCGCAGTCTTGTGCCAATTCTTTCACGTAAAAAATTTCGCCCATTGAGATGCCAATTGCAGGAATAACCACCCAATGCCAGGGCTGGTTCGCCTCATCTGTTTCGTTGGGTCGGACTTCACAACCCCAAGTATCAGCGCATATTGCGGCGATATCCTTTGTTTTTATCCAACGAGCTGTTTCAAAGCTTAAGCCAGGAGCATCGCCGCCAGCGTATCCTGTCCAGTCACCGGTTTTCAGACAGCGCTCTTGTTGGCCCGTTCTAACGATTACAAAGTCTCCTTTTTTGATTTTAACGCCCTGTGCACTGGCGCACTCGTCTAGGTCTTCAGGCGTGATTGCATAACCATCTTGTAAAAATTCTTGATTTTTCCAACGCGCTATGTCGAGCAAGACTCCGCGCCCGACCATCTTGTCTCGTACATGCTCTATGCCAAGCTTTTTTGCGCCCTGTACTGTCACGTCCGTGGCAGGAAACCCGTTGTACATTTTGTCGTCCAAGAAAATATGGCAGAGGGCGTCCCACTGCGTAGATCCTTGGCATGGTAAGTTGATGGCGTCATCAGCATAACGCAAGTAGGCTTTACCGTCGCCGTCTTGAGCTCCAATTGCAGCATCAGTGCCGGTGGCGAGCATCTGATGAATCATGTTCCACCGGCCGCCAAAAAGCCCAGACTGGATCTGCTCTTTAAGGTTCAGGCCTAAAGCAAATACCCGGCCTTTTCGTATGAGCTTGCCAGCTTCAACAACATCTTCTGGTGAGATGTTATTGAGGGTGCCAATCTGGTCATCAGTGCCCCAACGTCCCCAATTGGAGAGCTCCTTAGCGGTTTGATAAATGTAATCGCGTGTGAACTTAGGCATTTATGGCTTCCTTTGATCCTCCACTATTTATCAATTGAAAAATAAGCTGTAAAATTTGTCAATCGAGCAAAATGCATCGCGGTTGACTGGTACTTTGTGGGGGTCAATCGCAGAATAATTTATGATTGTGTTAATGTGGAGTTGAGCTTGTGGCTGGAAGTATAAAAAAATTTAGTGTGATTTTTGAAGGTGTTGGAGTTGCGACTGGTAAGATGCGTAATGACATCGCTGTCAGTTGGCCCATGATGAATGAGCATTTTGAGCTGGCGACTGATGAAGGGCCTTTCCATGGGGGAGACGGCACAGCGCCACCGCCACTCGCGTTATTCACGGCAGCTCTTACTGGATGCTTGATGACACAACTGAGAGCTTTTGCGAACAGGTTGGAAGTTCAAATACATGATTTGAAAGTGAACACCAAATTGCATTGGAGTGCTGAGCAAGAAGGTAATAAGCCTTATGTTTCTATGCCAGAGTTGTTTACATTGGACATCGAGATGGACACAGATGTTAATGTTTCTGAAAAAATTGCATTGATACAGGCCGCAACCAAGGGTTGTTTTATCGAGCAGTCACTCTCAGATCGGGTGAAGGTCAAGCATCGCTTAAAAGACAACTCTGGTTGGATTGAAGTTTGAATTTGAGACTATTATGCCAAATAAACCTGTAAGGCAGAGATTGCCATATGATGAACGTAAAGAACAGTTTGTCGAAAAAGCTGTTCAATTCTTTGCAAAAGAGGGCTTTGAGAGTTCGACCCGTGATTTAGCCCGTAGTTTGGGCGTCACGCAGCCTCTTCTATATCGATATTTTCCGTCAAAGGAGGATTTAATCCGTGAGGTTTACGAGGCTGTTTATCTTCAAAGGTGGCGTGATGAGTGGAATGATTTGTTAATAGACAGGAGTAAGTCCATTAAAGATCGCCTGAATTTATTTTACACCCAATATACTGATGTGATTTTCCGAGACGACTGGATGCGCATCTTTTTATTTTCGGGCTTGAAAGGAATTGGTCTGAATCGTGAATATTTGCTTTTTATTCGTCAGAACCTCATTGAAGTAATTACGCGAGAAATTTTAGCAGAATATCATGTAGACCAAATGCCGCCGAGTGATGATGAAATAGAATTTGGTTGGACGATACATGGAGGAATTTTTTATTACGGTGTGCGCCTCTTGATATACAATATGGCTGTGCACCCTGATAAGTCATTTGTCATTGAAAACAGTATTCAAGCATGGACACACCAACTTGTGGCCATTCGTAAACACAATTTAAATTAGCAAATAAGGGCGGCGCCATCCATGGCAGTGGCGCCGCAAGATGATGTTATTTAGTTCCTCTAGCGGGGTATCCAGCTGTGATAGCCGGAACCTTAGCAAGTAGCAGTTCTAGGTCGGGGCGAGCAAACGGCATACTTGCAACATCCATTAGATATATTTTCTTGTCCGCAAGAACCCAAAATAAAGCAGGTTCGCTAAATGTTTGAGGCTCAACTTCTTTAATAGATTCTGTGATGTGCAAGCCCCAAGCGCGTGCCGCTTCTTCCGAAAGCCCATAAGCAATGGAAAGGTTGTCTAATCCCCATTCTTCTTTTGATTTTTGGGCACGTTCTTCGGTGTCCATAGACACGGCAACAACGTTAGCGCCAGATTCTAAAAATGCGCCTGCTAGTCCATTTAATTTATGCAGAAAATCCTTGCAAAGTGGGCAATGATAGCCCCTGTAGAACACAAGCATGTCAATCAGTTGTGGCTTGCTGCTTTTAAGGCTAAATGTTTCGCCGCCGATAAGTTTTAATTCTAGATTGGGAGCAAAGTTCCCAGGCGTTGGTTTGGTGTCCATAGCGTAAACCTCTGATTTAAATCGATTTAGTTGACCAGTTTTCTGTGATGGTGATGCCACTGTTCCGGATCACCTTCGCGATTGGACAAAATTTTGACAGATCGCTTTTTAATTTTTCGAGTTCTTGCTCCGATGCGTTTGTTTCTACTGAAATATCCATAACGATGTTGGCAAAAGGGTGCTCAACTTCCTCCTCCAACATTGTGCCGAGGCGGTTAAATTCTGCGGACAGTTCTACCTCTAAGTTTTGCCACACTAGCCCCATCTTTTGGGCTATGCGGCTGGAAATTACATTCGTGCAACCGATCAGCGATGCCATGAAGGTTTCAGTTGGGCTCGGGCCCAGATTTGTTCCGCCCCTGATCATTGGTTCGTCTATTAAAGCGGTTACATCTCTCGTTTTAACGACCGTGCGTGCGTGAGTTTGTCCAGACCCTGTGAGCGACATTTGAATGGTGGTTTTGGGACGAATTGCCATCGGAAGCCCTTCCTTGATAGCCATGGATTAGTTTATAGTTTGATAAATTGTTATTGACAGACGCCGAGCTGTGCAACCAAATTTGTGGTGCAATGCTGATTTAAGGGAAGACCTATGAAAGCGTCAGAGTTTACCTACGAACGCCCCACGGAAATATCTGAGGCACTCGCTATAGTTGCGCAAGATGCTGACGAAAAGGCGTTTCTGGCTGGAGGCCAGAGTTTGTTGCCGATGATGAATTTTAGGCTCGCGGCTCCGAAAACGCTGATTGATTTGAGTGGGTTGAAAGACTTGAAAGAGATTGTGGCCGTAGATGATGGCCTTCGCATCGGCGCCACTGTTACCTACAGCGAGTTAGGAGCGTCAGCTCTGGTGTCAGAGTTTTCGCAGGTTTTTGATAGCGTTCTGCCTCATATAGCTCATTCAGCAATACGAAATCGAGGAACGATTGGCGGAAGTGTGGCGCTTGCTGATCCTGCCGCGGAAATGCCTGCGGTGTTAATGGCTCTAGGGGCCAGTGTTGAGCTGGCGTCCCAACGAGGCACCAGATTTGTGTTGGCTGATGAATTTTTTCAAGGGCTCTATCTTACTGACCGGAAAGACGATGAGTTGGTTTTGTCGGTCTTTATACCAAATTCTTCTAAGTCGCTGAGCACTGGGTTTTATGAGTTGGCAAGAAGGCATGGAGATTACGCAATAGCAGGCGTTTGCATTTCTGATGACAGTCGCCCATCTGAAGCATTTAACGCACCTAAAGTTGTGTTGTTTGGTGTCTCTGATCGCCCGCTGCGTGCAAAGTCTGTTGAAGAGAACCTAGTGGGTGTCGCTCGTACTGATAAACGGAAAATTCGCGGCGCTAGTGAAGCGTTGTCTGATTTAATTTTTGATTCTGATTTGCACAATTCTCAGGACACAAAACGGCGGCTTGCGACTGTGTGTGTGCGCCGTGCTTTGGAGGCGATGTAAATGGGGCAGACTAAAAAAATCAAAGTGATGGTTAATGGTGAGCGAATTGAACGAGACGTTGCCGTACGAACAAATCTGTCAGATTTTTTAAGAAATGATCTGGGGCTGACTGGTACTCATGTAGGTTGTGAACATGGTGTATGTGGAGCATGCACCGTGCGTGTTAATGGTCAAACTGTTCGTTCCTGCCTGATGTTAGCTGTCCAAGTGGATGATCTCGAGGTAACCACGATTGAAGGACTAGCTGACAGTGGACCGGTATCAGCATTGCGAGATGCCTTTTTGAAACGAAATGCACTCCAATGCGGCTACTGTACACCTGGCATGCTCGCATCCGCCGTTGAATATATTGAGAAAATTGGAGAGCCAGATCGCAAAAAAATTCGCGAGCACTTATCAGGGAATTACTGCAGATGTACTGGTTATCAATCAATCGTTGATGCGATTTGTGATGTAATACAGGTGGGTGCTGAAACATGACTGGCGTTAAGTTCGATTTCGATAAACCGACTAAATTAATTGGTCAGCCTGAAGCACGTTTAGATGCGAAGCGTTTACTGCACGGACGCGGAAGGTTTGTTGACGATATTCAACTTCCTAGAATGCTCCACGCGTATTTCATACGATCGCCAATTGCCCACGGTAAAATTGTTTCAATAAATGCATCCAGAGCGATGGATGCAGATGGTGTAGTAAATGTTTTTACCGGCAAAGATTTAGAAAACGTTGTCGAGCCATATGTCGGAGTTCTAAGTCACTTGGCGGGTCTGAGGTCCCCTCCACAGGCGCCAGTAGCCATTGACTATGTGAAGTGGCAAGGAGAGCCAGTAGCTGTTGTCCTTGCTCACTCAAGAGCGCAGGCAGAAGATGCGGCAGAACTTGTTGAGATAGAATATGATGAGCTGCCAGCAGTGGTTGATATGGAAAAGGCGCTCGATGAGGGTTGTCCCCTAATTCACGAAGGCTACGACTCTAATCTCGCTTGGCAACGCACAGTTGACGTAGGCGATGTATCGAACGCGTTCAGTAATCCTGAAAATTTTGTTGTGAAAAAGAAGTTCAAGTTCGGGCGACATACGGGCGTTACTTTAGAACCTCGAACGAGTATTGCAGAATATGACCCATCTGATGATCAGTTGACGGTTTGGTATTCTGGCCAAGCGCCGCATATGATGCAGTTTATTTTTGCCAAGCATCTTGGCCTTATGGAAGAGAACGTTCGAGTTATCTCACAGGATGTTGGCGGATCTTTCGGGATTAAGGTGCACACCTATGGCGATGAAGTCGCTGTTGCCGCAATAGCAAAGCTCTTGGGGCGCCCGATAAAATTCACCGCAGATCGCTACGAGAGCTTTATGTCTGACATTCATGCGCGAGATCATGTGGTTGATGCGCGAATGGCCGTTAGTGCCTCCGGTCAAATTGTTGGTTTAGAATTTGACGACGTGACTGGGATAGGGCCTTATTCGATGTACCCGCGGACATCTGCGATTGAAGCTAATCAGGTACTGAATCTGACCGGTGCCCCGTATGTCATCCCGAACTATCGAGCAACATCAAAGGTAGTTTTTCAAAATAAAAATTTGATGTGCCAGTATCGTGCTGTGGGGCATCCAATTGCTATGGCTATCTGCGACTGCCTGCTTGAAGAGGCGGCGGCTCAAATTCAAATGGATCCGGTAGAAGTGCGCCGCATTAATTTGATGGCTGACAACTCCTATCCGCGCACCAGTGTATCTGGGATGAAATTAGATGAGTTGTCGCATCAGGCCGCGCTGAACAAACTGATCGAAATGATGGATTATAACAGCCTGCGCGCTGACCAATTAGAGCAGCGTAAAGATGGAGTATTCAGGGGTATTGGATTTGTTTCCATGGTGGAAGTTACGAACCCAAGCCCAATGTTTTATGGGATCGGCGGTGCTCCAATTGCCAGCCAAGACGGGGCGACCGTTAGGCTAGATGCTGGAGGCGGTATCCACATATCATCGTCAGTCACCGAGCAAGGCCAAGGAACTAATGCCATACTCGCCCAGATTGTAGCGGATGTGTTAGGAGTAGATCTAGCTCGGGTTAAAGTTACCACCGGCGATACAAAGACTACACCCTACGGCGGTGGAACGTGGGCATCTCGCGGCGCTGGTATTGGTGGTGAAGCTGCATTGTTAGCTGCAAATGCGCTGAAAGAGCAGATTTTGGATGCCGCTTCTGTTATATTGCAAGCCAAACCGTCCGAGCTTGACATAAAGAATGGACAGGTTGTGGACGCAAAGACTTTTGTTGAGAAGATGAACTTATCTGATTTGGCCCGGACTGTTTATTATCGTGGCAACGAGTTACCTGATGAAGCAAAGCCAGAGCTAGTTGCGACACGTCATTATCGCGTCACCGATGCCCCATTTGTATTTACTAATGGGGCTATGGCAGCACATGTAGAGGTGGATATTGAGACTGGCTTCGTGAAAGTTTTAGATTTTTGGGCAGTTGAAGATTGTGGTCGCGTGATTAATCCTCTCTTGGTTGACGAGCAAATTAGAGGCGGAGTGGTTCAAGGAATTGGTGGCGCCTTATATGAGGAGTGTCTTTATTCGGACGAAGGGCAGCTTTTGAATACGTCCTTGGCAGACTACCTTGTACCGATGGCGTCGGAGATGCCGGATATTCATGTGGCACACATAGAAACACCCACAAAATCTTCTGTTTTGGGTGCTAAAGGAGCTGGTGAAGCCGGTACTGGAGGTGCACCAGCTGCCGTTATGAACGCTGTGAACGATGCTCTCCGTCATATGGGAGTAACAATCTATCAAATGCCAATGACACCGGATCGCATTCTTTCTGCCTTGGCGGAAACAACAGCAGAAAATTGATGTTGGTTTGGGCCAGAACTAATGGCCCAAACCGCTTAAACTATTTTCCCGAAAGCCTTTGTAATTCGTTCCCGTACCAGTCACCAATTTGGCTGGCGGTCATCCATTCAACCTCTTCATGACTTCCGATATAATCTAGTAACGCCTCGAGATACTTGATGCGATGGGGCACACCCGTAATGTATGGATGAATAGAAATTGCCATCACTCGCGCGTTATGTTCCGCTTCAGCATAAAGTCGATCAAATTGATCTCTCCCTCGGTCGAAAAATTCCGGTGAGCGATGCGCTTGCAGCGCATATACCGTTATGTCGTTTGTTTCGACTGTGTACGGAATAGTGGTCATCGTCCCATGCGGTGTGTCAATTATTTCTGGCAAGTCATCAATAACCCAGTCTGCAACGTATTTCACTCCGTGCTTTCTCAATAGATCAACAGTTTCAGTGGTTTCAGTTAATCCAGGGCTTTCCCATGACGTGGGGCGTCTGCCACAAAATTGTTCTATAGTGTCGAGAGCTTTACATATTTCTTTTTCTTGGTCTGCTAGGTTATGCATTGGCCCCTGTAAAAATCCATGACCCATGAATTCCCAACCTGCTTCAAGAGCCGCAGAAGCAATTCTGGGATAGGAAACGCATACATTGCCGTTGATTGCTAAAGTTGTTGGGATTTTGCGTTCCACTAGGGCTTGATACTGTCTCCAGAAGCCCGACCGCATTCCGTACTCATGCCAAGACCAGTTGGGCACATCTGGAATGAGCGGTTTTCCCATCGGTGGTGGTAGGACAGTTCGTGGCATAGGTTTGTCGATAGACCAATGTTCTACATTCAGGATCACCCAAACAGCCATCTTTTTCTTATTGGGTAACAATAGTTTGGGACGATCAACAATGGCAGTGTATGGAATTCGGTTGTTCAACATTTATGCATCTCGATGGTGGGATAATTCGCCAAGTCACAAAAAAAAGGGGGCTTTCGCCCCCTTTTTGTGAAGCTTAGTCAAGACTGTACTCGTATGGCCATTCGTAACCGGTAGCGGCCACCGCTTCGAGATAAGCCGCCATAACCTCTGAGCCAGGCATTCCTCGACCATCTGCATCTGCCGCCTGTTGTGATGGGAAAGATGCGAGAGAAGCCGCCCAACCTGCACGAGCCTCTTGAGAAAGCTCAGTTATTGTAGCTCCAGCTTCACGAAGCCCAGCCATGCCAGAGGCTTGGCGTGCGTTCAATGTTTCACCGGCTTGTGTTTCGTACAGCTGGCCTACTTCACGAATAATGGCTTGTATTTCTTCTGGAAGTCTTGCCATGCTCCGCTCGTTCACTGTTAGCGCGTTTACGCCCATCGCTCCGAAGCCAATCAATGTATAGTATGGCGCGGGCTCGTGAAATTTGAAGCCAAGATAAGCTGATGGGAACATCAGCCATCCATTGTATACACCAGTTTGTAGCGACAAGTACCCGTCTGGCAAGGTCGATTGAACAGGGATGGCACCTGCAAATTCAAGCCAAGGCAAGTTGGGTCCTGCGCCTCCGATTTTCACTCCTTGCAAATCGTCCACGGTCTCCCATGGGTCTGTAGTCCCGAGGTGATAGTTGTCCCAGCCGTGGAGCCCTAGAAGCTCTTGGCCATATTCTGATGAAAATTGTTCAGTCAACCAAGGCACTTGATCATAGACGGCTCGTACTGCACGCATTTCGTCTGCAGAGTCTTGAGGTCCAAATGGAGCGTAGTATGGGAAGTTATGAAGGAACAATTTGGCGGGTTCGAAGCAAATGCAGTAAGCACCAATGTCCAAAATGCCATTCTGAACGGCTTCTAGCGTTTCAGCTACCCCAGCAATAGCACCGCCATAACCTTCCACGAACTCGATTTCGTGGTCAGTTTCTTCCGCAACCCGTCTAACGACTTCTGGTACGAACACATTCGCAACATCCGCCACGTAAGCGGCAGGGCCATTTGGATGCCCTGCTCCGATGCGTAGCGTAAACGTTTCAGCAGCTGCACTGGTCGCAGCAATAGTTGACACTGTAGCTGCCAAAAGGCTGGCAATTGATAGTCGGTTGTGATGCATTTCATTCTCCCTATTTGCTTGCCATCGAAGTTATCTATGGTTGAGTGGCGAGTTTCTTACTCGCCTTAATTTATCGATTGCTAAACACCAGTTTAGTTCAATACAGAAATCCTCGTCCGTCAAGCTTTGAGATTATTTATCGCTCGCTAATTTATTTCTTGACCCAAATTCTCAATTAGATAGCCTTATCGGTATTGAGATGTGCAAGGGGAGGTGCGCAGGAAAGATGCTAAAGTCGGTTTCCGTCGCTAAAGCAATCCACCTAGTTTCATCTGTATGGGTCATTGGCCTGGCTGTACTCATCTTTATCGACGTAATGGGTAGAACTATTTTCAATCAGCCGTTGCCTGGGACTAAGGAGATTTTACAGAATTCGATCGTTTCCATTGCCTTTCTGCAGATCCCGTTGGCGATATATTCAGGGTCAATGTTGCGTACCTCGATTTTCTCAGATGCGTTGCCTCCATTGGGGCGAAAAGTATTGAGAACCATTACCTGCCTACTTGGTTTTAGTGTGTTTATTGGCATTATTCAGAGTACGTATCCATCTTTCTGGGATGCGTATCGGATTGGCGAATATGAGGGCGAGGGAGCTCTGCGCGTGCCTACTTGGCCGGTTCGCGGGGTGGTCTTAGTAACATCTATCTTCGCGGCTTGGGCATATTTCTCAATGATGGTTTTGGATTGGCAAAACAAATTGGAATACGAGGCCGAGGCGCCTGGCGCGCTTCCACCACTAGAAGAATAAGGGGCTGAAGAGGCATGGGTGCAGATATTGTTCTTTGGATGCTGGCGCTGCTCGTGACCCTGATCGTAACGGGAGTACACATCGGAATAGCGTTGGCTTTGTGTTCAGGTCTCGGCGTTTGGCTAATGATCGGGAGCTTCGAGGCGGCTGTTTCTATCATGGGTAACACGGCATACGAGGCCGTGCGTAAAGACGTTTTTGCCGTAATCCCGCTATTCGTACTTATGGGTGACATAATTTCAAGATCTGGTGCTGCGGGAGATTTGTATCGAATATGCGATCGAGGTTTGAAGCGTTTGCCTGGACGCCTCGCGATTGCAACCATAGCCGGCAACACCGTATTCGCGGCGGTTACAGGTGTTTCCATAGCTGCTGCTGCAGCATTTTCTCGAATTGCATACCCTGAAATGAAAAAGCTTGGTTATAAAGATACTTTTTCTGTTGGAGCCGTTGCCGGTTCTGCGTGCTTAGGGATGCTGATCCCTCCATCAATCTTGCTGATCGTTTGGGCAATTCTAACTGAAATGAGCGTGGGTGCTTTATTCATAGCCGGAATAATTCCCGGTATTGTCTTGGCGTTATTGTTTTCCGGGTATGTAGTGACAGCCGCCAAGCTCAGGCCGCATGTAGCACCCTCATCCAATCAAGATTTGGTAATCCTAAGTTCTGAAGAGCGCAAACAAGAACTAATTGGAGGCCTAGGCATTGTTGGGCTTATTTGCTTGGTCATTGGTGGACTTTGGTTTGGGTTATTCACTCCGACCGAGGCAGCAGGTTTTGGAGCTATCGGAGCTCTTGTAATCGGGCTGGTGAAAGGCATGAGAAAAGCTGAGCTGATGGATGCAATCTTACAAGCCGGTCGCACCACAGCACCGATAATGTTTTTGCTTATTACCGCCCAAATGTATTCGCGCCTTTTGGCTATGGGCGGGGCGGTTAACTTTATTCAGTCCATCTTTTTAGGTTTAGGTGCGGACCCGTGGATCATCTTGATGATAATGGCCGTTATTTGGATCATTCTTGGGATGTTGGTAGATAGTGTTTCCATAATTCTGCTAACCGTCCCGATTTTTGCTCCGCTGGCCATGGCTCTTGGTTTCAATCCAATAGCCTTTGCTATCTTTGGCATCTTGGTGATTGAAGCTGGTTTGTTGACGCCTCCATTCGGGCTTCTCGTTTACACTGTCAAAGGTGCTCTGCCAGATAAAACTGTTTCATTGGGGACTATCTTCAAAGGATCAGCGCCTTATTTTGTTCTAATTCTTGTTGCTGCTATGCTTGTTATTGCTATCCCCGGTCTCGCAACGTGGCTCCCGCAGGTTATGCTCTGACTAGACGCCAGCGCTTGCATCATTTTTTTTGATGAAAATACTCTGAAATTATAATTTTCCGAGGCGTATGTAGCGATCTATCTTAATAAAAACGAGACACGTAGATTGCACTGACATGGAGTTGTGTTGATGGAACTTGGCTTTTTCACCATGCCTATTCACCCAATCGACAAGGATTGGAGGCAGTCAATTGCCGAAGATAGAGAAGCGTTTCTACTTGCTGATGAATTGGGTTTCGTGGAGGGATACGTTGGAGAGCATGTAACCGACGCCGCTGAAAACATTACCAGTTGTGCAGCGTTCGTCGCCTATTTGGCAGCTGCGACCAAAAACATTCGCTTGGGAACGGGCACTTTCAACATGCCGAACAATCATCCTGCCGCTATCGCTGCGCAGGCGGCAATGTTAGATCACATGCTTGATGGTAGGTTCAATCTCGGTATTTCTCCTGGGGGGCTAGCTTCTGATGCTGAAGTGTTTGGTAACTTGGACAAAGATCGCCCTGCGATGTTCCTAGAAAGTATCAATATGGTACTGAAAATTTGGGAAAGCGAGGCACCATATAATATCACTGGCGATTTTTGGAATATCAGTACAGAGCGGACTTCTATGACAGAGATAGGCCAGGGTATTATGCCGAAGCCGCTCCAAAAGCCACATCCCCCAATCGTTGTGACGGCAGTTGCACCATTTTCTAACGGTGTGACCGAAGCAGCTGCACGTGGTTGGGATCCCATAAGTGCAAACTTTCTAATGCCGCAATGGGTGGCTAGCCACTGGCCAAAGTACGTTGAAGGTTGCCAGCGTGTGGGGCGCGTGGCAGATCTGAAAAACTGGCGCGTTGCGAAGAGTATTTTTGTGGCAGATGATTTGGACACCGCTCGCAACTACGCAACGGATCCCAACGGACCATATTATTTCTATTACAAGCAGCTATACACTAAACTTAAGAAGCACGGTCGTATTAACCTTTTTAAAGAGTACAAGGACCAGCCAGATGATGAAGTCACTTTGCAAAGTGTTTTTGATAGGCTGGTTATTTGGGGCACGCCAGACAAAGTGGCCGACGAATTGCTCGAATTTCGTGAGCAGGTTGGAAGATTTGGCACACTGCTCTACGCAGGGAAGGATTGGGCCGATTTAGAATTATCACGCCGTTCCATGCGATTGCTAGCTGAGCAGGTTAAACCGCTAGTGAATACCGCCGAAGCCGGGTCTAGTAAGGCTGCAGAATGATGGAGACGGGTAGATATTTTGTTGAAACTGGGTTTGTTGAGGCGCCTAAGTCGAAAATCAATTTCCGTATTGATGGCGCAGAAAGCAGTGATTGGATAATTCTTTCAAATTCACTAGGTGCAAACCTGAATATGTGGAATGATCAGATCCCGCTGCTGTCGTCAAAGTTTCGCGTATTGCGTTATGACACCAGAGGTCATGGTGGTAGCTCGACGCCAATTGGCCGTTATACATTTGACGATTTGTGTTTTGATGTGCTGCAGTTGATGGATCACTTTGAAATTGAGTCAGCGGTGTTCATGGGCTTGTCGATGGGAGGCATGACTGGCCTTGGTCTTGGTCTTCAGCTCCCGGAGCGCTTCAGTAAAATTGTGTGTGCCGATGGACGTGCTGACTCACCAGAAGTGTTCCGTAATATGTGGGACGATAGGATTGCTAGAGTTCAAGATGGTGGCCTTCAAGCCATAGTGGACGGTACAATAAAGTCATGGTTCACCTCAGATTGGGTAGAGCGAAATCCAAGCCGCGTCGCCGAGATCAAAGAAATGCTCCTATCCAACGATCCAGAAGGATATGTGAGTTGTTGCTATGCTCTCAAAGAGCTTGATTATCTCAAAGACTTGCCACGATTAACTGTGCCAGTTCTTTACGTTGGCGGTGATCAAGACAAAGGTGCTTCACCAGAGGTAATGTCTAATATGGCTGGAGCGACGCCTAACGCGACATACGTCAAGATTAGAGATGCTGCGCATGTTGCAAACATTAATGCGCCAGAGCCGTTCAATGCGGCAATCGGAAATTTTTTAAACATTTAGGCAAGTTCATTTCAATAGATCATTCTAATTTAGTGGCATGCACCTTGACAGAAGTCTTAGTCTCGCTTGATTTTATGATCGCCTCGAGCACATCGATGTTATGCATAAGTTCAAATTCGCTGAACGGGTAATCTGCGTGGCCTAATATCGCTTGAAAGAAAGCGAGTAGGTTAGCTTTAACTGCATCTGACCACTGCAATTCTTCTTCGGTTTTTGTGCCATGCTTGTCCAGTTTTTGTATTGAAACTATACCTCCTGGTGTATCTGGATGGCTCGAGTTTTTAACCTCGACCCACGCATCTGTACCGCTGACGAATGTACGTATGTAGTTCGGTGTGTTCAAAATGGCCTGTAGCGTTGCTGTTGCTCCGCTTTCGAATTGAAAATGAACGCTCGTAAGGTCTCCAGTTTCCCAACCTAAAGAGCGGTCTGCAGTTATAGCGTGAACGGCTTCTACGGGCCCAAAGAACCATATCATGAGGTCCGTCAAGTGAATGCCCATTTGCGTCATCGCACCAGCTGGAGCGTACTGTTTTTTAGTGCGCCAGCTAGTCGTCGGTAGACTTGCGAGTTTTTGGTGGGAAAATGCAAATTCGCCATGCATCAGCGTGCCGAGCTGGCCAGACGTGATCATTTCCTTAATGATTTGGATGCCTGGCTCGAACCTCCGTTCATGACCAATGGCTAAAACAACGTTGTTCTGTTTACACGTAGCTATACTAAACTGTGCACCATTTGCTGTGAGAGAAAGTGGTTTCTCACAATACACATGGATACCTTTGTTTGCTGCTAGTGCAATCTGCTCGTCGTGTTTATCATTTGGTGACGTTAATATGACCGCGTCTATAGAATATTTAGATAAAGCATCTGCATAGTCATTTTCGTATTTGAGGCCTAAGCTTTCTACATGAGAACGTTTTTGAATGTCCGGTTCCACAACACATACGATTTTGATTTCATCTAAATCTTTCAGTATCCGCGAGATGTGCTGACCCCACCAGCCAAAGCCCACTACTGCACAAGTTATCATCATGTCACCTCGCTGCTTATCATGATTAAACCATCGTACATCTAACGAGAGCGTTCACATAGTTTTCTCTAATGTAACTTTGAATTTTCCTGGAATTCGGAAATGATTTTTTTTGTTTGATATTTGATTTGTTCAGCCATTTTTTGAGCGGGTAGTGTGAAGGTTACATCATTCCTTTTGACCATGATGTAGTCTAACGGAATTGCCGGCTCGGTGATTTTGAGTGATTTTCGCATTCGTCCATCTAAATCTGCATGACAAATCGCTGAAGGTAATATTGCAACCCAATCAGACTGTGCGACCAACTCAATTGTGGCGAGCATCCCATCCATTTCTAACAGGTCGCTCACTTCGATTTGATAGCTATCAAGTAGCTTTTCAATTTGGATCCGTCTTACATTTTGATGCGATGGAACTATCAACTTTTTTTTCTTCAGGCTCGAAAGTGGTGCTGTTGAAAGGTGTGAGTATTCAGGAAACATTTTAGAATTGCACAATAACATTTCGTTGTCCTGAGCGATATATTCTGCATCCAGCCCTGGGCCAATTGGTCCTGCGGGGACGATAGCAAAGTCAATTTCTCCAGCCACAACTCGATTGATCAGGCTGCCTGAATACTCTTCCACTAATGAAATCTCCACCATAGGGGCAATAGTTTTAAACTGACTTAATGCCGCTTGAACGACAGATCTTGTGAGCGCTGGGATGATGCCAATTTTTAAAGAGCCCTGAAGCGTGTCTGCTCGTGCTGAAATTTTCTCTTCTGCCTCGACCAATGATTTTATGATTTTTCGTCCTTCATCATACAAAATTCGACCCTCTGCGGTCAGATTAAGTTGGTTTCTGGCGCGTTCCAAAACTTTCACCCCAATACGCTCTTCTAATGTTTTGATCTGCATCGACATGCCAGATTGTGTCGCATTCTCGCGAGCCGCGGCTCGTGAGAACGACTGTTCCTCGTAAATTGAGATTAAAGCTTTCAATGCTCTTATAGAGATTTTGGGGATTGGCATTTTTTGGCATCTCTCTTTTTGATATTTTTTATCATAAAATATCATTTTTACTTATTTTTGGAAGCGCTAATTTAAAGCAAGAATAGGTCAACTCTAATGGTACTAGAAATGCTGGATACTGATCTCTCCCACTCGAAGCGACTAAGAAATACCTTTGGTGAGTTTGTTACTGGAGTTTGCGTCGTAACCTTATTGGACAACGATGGTTCACCCACTGGAGTAACGGTCAATTCTTTCTCATCCTTAAGCTTGGATCCTCCTCTTTGTGTATTCTCGATTGGAAATTCGCAGGCAAGTCTGAGCTTGCTGGCAGAACAGAAAGAATTTGTTGTGAACGTGCTGTCGGCGTCTCAGGAGGAGATTGCTTGGCAATTTGCGAAACCTAGTCGTAACAAGTTTGCGAATGTGAAATCTCGGCCATCGGTTGTGGTATGGCCTCCGAGTATTGATGGCAGTTTGGCTCATTTTGAGTGTGTCGTTAGCCAAGTTTTGGATGGTGGAGATCATAAACTCATTGTGGGTGCGGTCAGACAATTTTGGCAGGGTGCGGGTGATCCACTGGTTTTTCATCGTGGAAAAATGTCTGGCCTTTGCGGCTGACAAGCTTACCTAGTAACTGTCGTTAAATGTGTCACACAATCTAACGACTCTTCCTTTACATAGCGATGGCTTCAATCACTTCAGTCATTTAGATGGAGATCCCGATGACCCGCTACCCGCCCCTAGACAACACCCATTGGCCCGCCGAAATCGCGGATATGCAAGCGGGGTTTGCGGGGCGGTTGAATGTCTATC